>NZ_CP069812.1:0-600416 GCF_016894385.1 Cupriavidus oxalaticus | reverse complement strand
GCCGGAAGGCGGCCTTTTTTCTTGCCAACGCAAAAAGCACTAAAATCCAGCATTCGCCCCAGTCAGCAGTCGGACCGCCATGCCAGCCACTTACGATGCCATCCTCCCTGCCCCGTTCGGCAAGGTCGGCGTGCGCACGGACGGCGAACGCATCCGGGCCATCGTCTACCTGCCCGGACACGTCGAAGCACGCGCGCCGGCAGCCGATGCGCTGACGCGAGAACTCGTGGCCCGGCTGGAAGCCCAGCTGGCGGCCTACTATGCCAACCCCGACGCGCGCTTCGACCTGCCCCTTGCACCGGCGGGCAGCGATTTCCAGCAGCGCGTCTGGCAGGCCATCGCCGCCGTGCCGCGCGGCGCCACCACCACCTACGGCACCATTGCCGGGGCCATCGGCGCGATGCCGCGCGCGGTGGGCCAGGCTTGCGGCCAGAACCCGTTCCCGATCGTGATCCCCTGCCATCGCGTGGTCTCGGCCCGCGGCATCGGCGGTTTCTCCCATCATGCCGAAGATGGTTTCTACCTCGACGTCAAACGCTGGCTGCTGCGCCATGAAGGCGCCATGCTGATATGAGCCCCGTGTCACGGACGGTGGCGGCGGACACACCACCAGAGCTCGCCACGGCTCCCGGCGATGCCGACGCGGCGCTGGTCAGCCGCTTCTGCGACGCGCTGTGGCTGGAAGACGGCCTGTCGCAGAACACCATCGACGCCTACCGGCGCGACCTGACCCTGCTGGCGCGCTGGCTGCGCCACGAAGGCCATGGCGAGCTGCCCGGCGTGGACGACAGCGTGCTGTCGGCCTACTTCAACGCACGCCACACGCAGACGCGCGCGTCGTCGGCCAACCGCCGGCTGGCGGTGTTCCGGCGCTTCTACCAGTGGGCGCTGCGCGAGCACATCGTCGAAGCCGATCCCTGCCTGCTGCTGCGCCCCGCCAAGCAGCCGCCGCGCTACCCCAAGACACTGACCGAGGCGCAGGTCGATGCGCTGCTGGAAGCGCCCGACACCGGCACGCCGCTGGGCCTGCGCGACCGCACCATGCTGGAGCTGATGTACGCCAGCGGCCTGCGCGTGTCCGAGCTGACGCAGATGAAGACCATCGAGATCGGCCTGAACGAGGGCGTGGCGCGCGTGGTCGGCGGCAAGGGCGACAAGGAACGGCTGGTCCCGTTCGGCCAGCAGGCCGCCGACTGGCTGCGCAGCTACCTCGCCAGCGCGCGTCCCGCGCTGCTGGCCGGGCGCGCCTGCGACGCGCTGTTCGTCACGCAGCGCGGCGAAGGCATGACGCGGCAGGCGTTCTGGCACCTGATCAAGCGCCACGCGCGCGATGCCGGCGTGCACGCGCCGCTGTCGCCGCACACGCTGCGGCACGCCTTCGCCACGCACCTGCTCAACCACGGCGCCGACCTGCGCGTGGTGCAGCTGCTGCTCGGCCACGCCGATATCTCCACCACGCAGATCTACACCCACGTCGCGCGCGAGCGCCTGCGCGAGCTGCACCAGCAGCACCATCCGCGCGGCTGAGTGGCACTGAGCGGCACCATCGCCATGAGCAAGAACAAGCACGTCTCCGAAACCCCCGCCACCCAGTTCCTGCGCAAGCAGGGCGTGGCCTTCGGCGAACACCCCTATGAATACGTCGAGCATGGCGGCACCGAAGAATCGGCGCGCCAGCTCGGCGTTCCCGAGCACGACGTGGTCAAGACCCTGATCATGGAAGACGAGCGCGCGCAGCCGCTGGTGGTGCTGATGCACGGCGACTGCTCGGTCTCGACCAAGAACCTGGCGCGCCAGACCGGGCGCAAGAGCGTGCAGCCGTGCAAGCCGGAGGTGGCGCAGCGCCACAGCGGCTACATGGTCGGCGGCACCTCGCCGTTCGGCACGCGCAAGCGCATGCCGGTGTATGTGGAGGCCACGGTGCTGGAGCTGGAGCGCATCTACATCAACGGCGGGCGGCGCGGCTACCTCGTCAGCCTGAACCCGAAGCTGCTGCACGGACTGGTCGATGCCCAACCGGTCCAATGCGCGCTGCCTGACTGAAACACCGGCCAGGCGCCCCAGCCGTCACCTCGCGCCACGCGCACGGCGGCCGCGCATGCCAATCCGGGAAGTCACGGACGTGGTGAGGGCGCCGCCGCGCTACAATCGCGCCAGCTTGAAAACACCCCACTGCACATGGCTAACCTGCCTAACCTGATATTCGCCCTCGCCGCCTACCTGATCGGCTCGATTTCCTTTGCTGTCGTCGTCAGCAAGCTGATGGGGCTGCCGGACCCGCATTCGTACGGCTCGGGCAACCCGGGGGCGACCAACGTGCTGCGCACCGGCAACAAGAAGGCCGCGATCCTGACGCTGATCGGCGATGCGCTGAAGGGCTGGCTGGCGGTGTGGCTGGCGGCGCGCTTCGGCCCCGCCTACGGGTTGAATGAAACCGGCCTGGCCATGGTGGCGCTGGCGGTATTCCTCGGCCACCTGTTCCCGCTGTACCACCGCTTTGCCGGCGGCAAGGGCGTGGCCACGGCGGCCGGCATCCTGCTGGCGATCGACCCGGTCCTGGGGCTGGGCACGCTGGCCACCTGGCTGATCATTGCGTTCTTCTTCCGCTATTCGTCGCTGGCGGCGCTGGTGTCTGCCATCTTCGCGCCGTTCTTTTATGTGCTGATGAATGGTGTGGACGTGATGACCGGCGCCATCTTCGCGATCAGCGTGCTGCTGATCGCCCGGCACCGGCAGAATATTGCCAAGCTGCTGGCCGGCAAGGAAAGCCGGATCGGGGACAAGAAGAAGGTCTGAGCGCTATCCGGCCAGCGCCGGACTGAAATGGCGCCAGGGATCGAACGTCGCCCCCTCTGCCTGCTTCGCGGCAATGAAGACGATGCGTGAGCGCGCTGCCGCTTCCGGTGGCCCGGGACGCTCCAGGGTCCAGCGCTTGCCGCAGATCTGCAGCAGCCGCGGGCTGTCCTCCCCCTCCAGGAACACCATGCCCTTGCCGCGCAACACTTGCGGCGGCAAGGCATTGAGCGCGCCCTCCAGCGCCGCGCGGCGGAAGCGGATGGAGGAAGCGAAGCTGCTGCCGGAAAACGCCGCAGCGTGGTCGGTGTCCATCGCCACGCCATGCCCGCCCTCCCTGCCTGCCCCGGCCCGTGCCGCGGCTTCGATGGCGCCCGGTGCCGGTCCCAGGATCAGGCGCGCATCGACCTGGCCGTGCTGGCATGCGATCACCCGGGCATCCGGTACTTGCGTGCCCAGCCAGCCGCGCAGCGCGTCGAGCTCACCCGCGCCGACGAGGTCGGCCTTGTTCAGCAGCACCAGGTCCGCCGCGCGCAACTGGGCGCGCACCGTATCGCCCACATAGCGGTCGCCGGCGAGCCGGCGCACGGCTTCGGCGTCTGCCACCGTGACCACGCCCTCGCTGCGGAAGCCGCCGCCGGCGCGGCCGAGCTGCGCGATGCGGGCCGGGTCGCCCACTCCGCTGGCTTCGACCACGATGCGCCCGGGCGGCTCGGGGAGCTTCAGCACCGTCAGGAAGGCCTGCATCAGGTCGCCGCCAACCGAGCAGCACACGCAGCCGTTGGTCAGGCTGACGATGCCCTCGGGCATGCCTGGCGCTGCTTTCGCGATCAGTTCGGCATCGATGTTGATGGCACCGAAATCGTTCACCATCACCAGCACGCGCTCGCCCTGCTGCGTGCGCAGCAGGTGGTTGAGCAGGCTGGTCTTGCCGGCGCCGAGGAAGCCGCCGAGCACCGTCAGGGGAATGTCCGGGCGCCGCATCATGCGTTTCCGGGTGCGGCGAACACTTTGCCGCCCAGCACCGTGCCCCATACCGGCACATCGCGCAGCGCGGCGGGGGGCACCGCCAGCGGGTCGTCGTCGAGCACGGCGAAGTCCGCCTGCTTGCCCACCTCGATGCTGCCCACCAGGTGGTCCAGGCGCAGCGTATGGGCGGCACCCAGGGTCATGGCATGCAGCGCGTCCTGCACCGGGATGCGCTCGCCCTCGCCCAGGATGCGCCCGCTCGCGGTCTGGCGGTTGACCGCGCACCAGGCGGTGAACAGCGGCCCGATCGGCGTGATCGGCGCATCCGAATGCAGGGAAAACGGCACGCCGCTGCGCAGCGCGGTATGGGCGGCGTTCATGCGGTTGGCGCGATCCGGCCCCACCGTCATGGCGTGGTGCGCATCGCCCCAGTAGTAGAGGTGGTTGGCGAACAGGTTGGCGCACATGCCGAGCGCCGCCATGCGCCGGAACTGGGCGGCATCGGCAAGCTGGCAGTGCTGCAGCGTGTGGCGATGATCCCAGCGCGGATGCGCGCGCAGCACGCCCTCGACCGCGTCCAGCGCGAGCTCGGTGGCTTCGTCGCCATTGGTATGGATATGCACGGTCAGCCCGGCCCGGTGATAGACGGCGAGCAGTTCCTCGATCTGCGCCGGCGGCACCAGCCACAGGCCATTGGCGGCGCCGTTGTGGTAGCCCGGCCAGCGCACCCGCGCGGTAAAGCCCTGGATCGAGCCGTCGACCACCAGCTTGACCAGGCCGAAATGCAGCTTGTCGGTGTTGCTTGCCATGGCTTCGGCCACGCGTTGCGCGCCGCCGCCTTGCAGGTCCCGCAGCGGTGCGTAGGCGGGCACCATGCGCACCGGGAAGTCCGGATCGGCGGTGACGCGGCTCAGGTTCGCGACGGCATCCGCGTCCAGGCTGTTGACCAGGTCGGTCGCGGTGGTCACTCCGGCCTGCTGCGCCACGCGGCCGAAGTTGCGGATGCCCTCTTCGGTCTGTCCGGCATCGAAGAACACATTGCCGATGGTCTTGAACACCAGGAACATGGCGGCGAACTCCTGCAGTTCGCCGGTGGGCAGGCCGTCGCTGTCTTTCGCAATGCCGTCCACGGGGGTCTCGGCATCGATACCGGCGGCGTCGAGCATGGCGGTGTTGACGTTCATCAGGTGCATGCTGGCGTGCATGACCACGATCCGGCGCGTGGCCGACACCTGGTCCAGGTGCCGCACGGTCATGCGCGCACGGCCGAAGTGGATGGGATCGAAGCCCCACGCCAGCAGCGGCTGCGCGGTATCCTGCAGCTGCGCCTGGGCTTCGCGCAGGCGCGCCACCACGGCGTCGAAGCTCTTCAGGCCGGGCCACAGCCGTCCGTCGGGTCCGCGCCGGTCGTAGTAGCCGACATAAACGAATTTCCACATGCCGCCCTCGAGCAGGTGCGAGTGCCCCTCGATCAGGCCGGGCATCAGCACCTTGTCGGCAAAACGGGTATCCAGCGTCGCCGCGCCCCACCCGGCCATGTCTTGCGCACGCCCCACGCCGAGGATGCGCCCGTCGCGCACGGCGACATGGGTGGCAACAGGCTGGATGGGGTTCATGGTGATGATCTTGCGCGCCGCGTAGACGGTGACGGTCGCTTGGCTCATATCTGGTCTCCGGGTTGATCCTGCTTGCGGGATCGTGGTTGGGATGGCGATGGCGGGAAGGACGCCACCAAGGCCGTGTGCATTCACGCCGCGACCAGCGCCAGCCGGCCTGCGGCGCTGCCGCCCATGGGCGAGCGTGGCAGGCCTTGCACCAGTTCCACGCGATGGCAGGCCACCGCATGGTCGGCGCCGAACTGGCGCAGCGCGGGCGCTTCGGTCCGGCAGCGGGCCTCGGCAACGGGGCAACGCGTATGGAAATGGCAGCCGGCGGGCGGATTCAGCGGGCTGGGCGGATCGCCCTCCAGCCGGATGCGCGAGCGGCTGGCGCGCTCCGCGGGATGCCGCGCAGGCTCGGCGGACATCAGGGCATGCGTATAGGGATGCAGCGGCGCGCCAAACAGGCGCGCCCGGCTGCCGCGCTCGACGATGCGGCCCAGGTACATCACCGCCACCTCGTCGCACAGGTGCTGCACCACCGCCAGGTCATGCGAGATGAACACGTAGGTCAGCCTGCGCTCGCGCTGGATGCGCGCCAGCAGGTTGATGACCTGGGCCTGGATCGCCACGTCCAGCGCCGAAACCGGCTCGTCGCAGACCACCAGCGCGGGATCCACGGCCAGGGCGCGCGCAATGCCGATGCGCTGCCGCTGCCCGCCCGAGAACTGGTGCGGGAACAGATGCTTCTGGTCCGGCCGCAGGCCCACCAGCCCCATCAGTTCATCGACCCTGGCAGCGATCTGTGCCGCATCCATGCCCGTCAGCTGGCGCATCGGCTTGGCAATGATGGCTTCCACCCGCTGGCGCGGATCGAGCGAGGAATACGGATCCTGGAAGATCATCTGGACCTGGCGGCGCATCCGCGCCTGCGCATTGCCGCGCGCATGCAGCAAATCGATGCCATCGAGCGAGGCATGGCCGCCGGTGGCCTGGATCAGCTGCATCAGGGCCAGCGCGGTGGTGGACTTGCCGCAGCCCGATTCGCCGACGATGCCGAAGGCGCTGCCGCGCCGGACCTGGAAGCTGATGCCATCCAGGGCATATACCTTGGGCGCGGCGGCAAAGGGGTGCGGGCGGCGCAGGCTGTAGTGCACGCGCAGGTCGCGCACGTCGAGCAGGACGTCGTGGCTGGATGGTGGTGACATGGGCATCGACATGGTTCAACCCTCTCCGATCATGGCGGCCGGCGCCGCATTGGCGGATTCGCGCAGCCAGCAGGCGGCCAGGTGGCCACCGTTGTCGAACAGCGGCGGGAGGCTCCCGCAGCGGCTTGCCGCCCGCGTACAGCGCGGCGCGAAGGCGCAGCCGGCACCGAGCTGGTCCAGCGCCGGCACCACGCCCGGGATTTCCGGCAGCGGCGCTGGCGCGTTGTCATGCACGGCTCTGGCGGCATCCACATGCAGCACGCAATCCAGCAGGCCGCGCGTGTAGGGATGGGAGGGATGGGCCAGCACCGTATCGACCGGCCCTTCCTCGATCTTGCGTCCGGCGTACATCACCATGACGCGGTCGGCCAGCTCGGCGATGGCGCCCATGTTGTGCGTGATCAGGATGATCGCCGTGCCGAGCTGGCGCCGCAGGTCGCGCAGCAGGTCGAAGATCTGCGCCTGCACGGTCACGTCGAGCGCGGTGGTCGGCTCGTCGGCGATCAGCACCTTGGGCTGGCCGGCCAGTGCCATGGCGATCATGGCGCGCTGGCGCATGCCGCCCGACAGCTCGTGCGCATACTGGTCCACGCGGCGGGCCGGCTCCGGGATCCTGACCGCGTCCAGCAGCGCCACCGCTTCGGCGCGGGCAGCGCGCGGGCCCATGCCCCGATGGCGCACAATGGTTTCGACGATCTGCTGGCCCACGGTGAAGACCGGGTTGAGCGCGGTCATGGGTTCCTGGAAGATCATGGCGATGTCGCGGCCGCGCACGTCGCGCATGCGCGCGGGGCCGAGCGCCAGCAGATCCTGCCCGCCGTAGCGGATGGCGCCGCCGCTGATGCGGCCCGGCGCCGGCACCAGTTGCAGCAGCGACAGGCTGGTCATGCTCTTGCCGCAGCCCGACTCCCCCACGATGCCCAGCACCTCGCCAGCCTCCAGGTGGAAGCCCACCTCGTCCAGCACCCGTACCGGGCCCCTGGCAGTGCGGAAGTCCACGCACAGCCCTTCGACTTCTAGCAGCGGCATGCGGCCTCCTTTATCGCTGGCGCAGTTTCGGGTTGAGGGCATCGTTGAGGCCGTCTCCTACCAGGCAGATGGCCAGCACGGTGAAGAAGATCGCCATGCCCGGGAACATCACCGACCACCAGGCTTCGAAGATCTGGTCGCGCGAACTGCCGATCATGTAGCCCCAGCTGGTGATGTCCGGGTCGGACAGCCCGATGAAGGCCAGGCCGGATTCGAACAGGATGGCCACGCCGACATTGAGCGCCAGCGCCACGATTAGCGGCGGCGAGGCATTGGGCAGGATCACGCGGAAAATGATGTTGCCGCTCCCGGTGCCGATGGCGCGCTCGGCACGCACGAACTCGCGCTCCCGCAGCTTGAGGAATTCCGCGCGGGTAAGCCGGGCCAGCGGCGGCCAGCTGACCAGGCCGATCACCAGGATCACCGTGCCGATCTTGGCGCCGAACACCGCCACCAGCACCATGGCCAGCAGGATGGGCGGCAGCACCTGGAAGAACTCGGTCAGGCGCATCAGCACGTTGTCGATCCAGCCACGGTAATAGCCGGCCAGCGCGCCGACCAGCACGCCGATCGCCAGCGTCGCCGCGGTCGCCGCCAGGCCGATGGCCAGCGTGACACCGGCGCCATGGACCAGGCCCGCCAGCACATCGCGCCCAAGGTAATCGGCACCCAGCGGCGCATCGGCCGATGGCGGCGACAGCGGCGCGGCCACCACGTCCTGCGGATCGACGGGGTAGAGGCTCGGGCCGACCAGTCCGGTCAGCGCGATAACAAGCAGCACCAGGGCGCCAAGCACCGCGCCGCGGTTGTGCAGGAACAGCTTCCATCCGGTATTCATGTCAGTCTCCGGTGCGAATGCGGGGATCCAGCAGGCTGTAGAGGTAGTCGGTGAGGATGTTGGCCACCACCACCAGCAGGCTGGACATGAGCAGGATGCCGAGCATCAGCGGATAGTCGCGGTTGAGCACCGCGTCCGACGCGAGCCGGCCCAGCCCGGGCCAGTTGAACACTGTCTCGACCAGCACCGCGCCTGCCAGCGCATGCGAGAACTGCAACCCGGCCAGGGTGACGATGGGCAGCAGCGTGTTCTTCAGCGCGTGCCGGTAGACCACCACGCGCTCGCTCATACCCTTGGCGCGCGCGGTGCGGATATAGTCGGCGCCCAGCACGTCGAGCATGGTGGCGCGCGCCTGGCGGCTGTACTGCGCGAGGTAGATCAGCGCCAGCGACACCACCGGCAGCACCAGGTGGTGCAGCACATCCAGCGCCAGCGCCCAGCCTTCGGCGCGCTGCCCCATGGTGTACATGCCCGAGGCCGGAAAGACGGGAAGCCAGTAGGCAAAGGCGATCAGCAGCATCATGCCGCTCCAGAACACCGGCGCGGCGAAGCCGGCCAGCGACAGGAAGGTCACCAGCCCGCTGACGGCGCCGCGCGGGCGATGTGCCGACACCGCGCCCAGCAGGGTGCCGGCCACCACTGCCAGCAGCAGCGCCGGCAGCACCAGCATCAGTGTGTTGGGCACGCGTTCGAAGATCAGCGTGGTCACCGGCTGGTGGAAGAACAGCGAATCGCCCAGGCGTCCCGCCAGCACGTTGCCGACGTAGGCCATCAGCCGCTGCGGCAGCCCGGCATCCAGGCCCAGCTGCGCACGCAGCGCGGCCAGCTGTTCGGCGGTGGCCCCGCCGGACTGCGCCGCGATCACGTCCGCGACATCGCCGGGCGCGGCCGACAGCAGCAGGAAATTGAGCACCACCACGGCCAGCACCATCAGGGCGCCGGCGCCGACGCGGCGCGACAGGTAGAACAGGGTATGCATGCGGAACGGCTCCCCTTGGTTGACGATCTGCGATGGTCGGTCTGCCGGGGGGAAGGCGGCCTGCCGCCGATGCGGATGCCCCCTTCCCCGCGGCATGGCGGGGCTCACCGGGCCCAGTACACCTCGTCGAACGGCGCGAACGCGCCCCAGATGCTGTTGGGCACGCCCCGCAGCTTCTTGCTGGCCACCGTGCTGACCGGCGCGGTGTTGAGCCAGGCCACCGGCACCTCGCTGTTGACGATCTTCTGGAAGCGCTCGTAGAGCGCGGCGCGCCTGGCGGCGTCGGTCTCGGCGGCGGCTTCGGCAAGGAGCTTGTCCACCTCGGCGTTGGCGTAGCCCTGCGTGTTGGACCAGATCACGCCCTTCTTGATGTTGCCCGACAGGTAGGTGCGCGCCACGCCGATCACCGGGTCGCCCCAGTTGAAGACCGAGTCCGTGGTCATGTCGAAATCCCAGTTGGCGATGCGCTGCGACCAGGTAGGAAAGTCCGGCGAGGGGCGCAGCTGGGCCTGGATGCCGACCTTGGCCAGCTGCGGGCGCAGGTACTCCGCCACCAGTTGCGAGGTATCCGGCGCGCCCGGCAGGAAATCCAGGCGCAGCGCGAAGCGCGTGCCGTCCGCCTTGCGCGGGTAGCCGGCCTCGTCCAGCAGCTTGTTGGCGCGCGCCAGGTCCAGCTTGTACGGCTCCAGCGTCTTGCTGTAGAAGGGGCTGGCCGGATGCACCGGCCCCCACGCCGGCTGCGAGCGGCCGCGCTGCAGCTTCTGCGAGATGAAGTCGCGGTCGATGGCGTACGAGATGGCCTGCCGCACCTTGACGTTCGCGAGCGGGCCTTCGCGCATGTTGAACGCCAGCCAGTTGAGCGAGCCCACGCCCTCGTAGCCGCTGCGGGTGACGGTCAGCTTGGGATCCGCCGCCAGCCGGTCCACGTCCGCGATGCGGAACGGCGCGAACGCAACGTAGTGGATGTCGCCGCGCTGCATGGCGAGCGCCGCGGCCGCGCGGTCCGGCACGATGTTGTAGGTGATCTTGTCCAGGTACGGCTTGCCCTTGCGGAAGTAGCCGTCGAAGCGCGCCAGCGTGAGGTATTCCCCCGGCTTGTACTCGACAAAGCGGAACGGCCCCGACCCGACCGGCGCATTGTTCTTCGGGTTCTGCCGGATCGGCCCGTCGCCGTAGACATGCCTGGGCAGGATGGGCATCAGCGCCGGCGTGGAAGAGGCCAGCAGCAGCGCCGGATTGGGCTGCTTCAGCTGGAACACCACGGTATGGGCGTCCGGCGTCTCCACCTTGTCCAGCGCGGCCAGCATGGCCGGGCCGAAGGGATGGTTGGCCTTGACGGTCTCGGCGGAGAACGCGACGTCGGCCGAGGTGACGGGCTTGCCGTCATGGAACTTCGCGTCCTTGTTGAGCTTGAAGGTATAGCGCAGTCCGTCCGCGGACACGCTCCAGCTATCGGCCAGGTAGGGGTGGAACTGCCATTTCGCATCGGCCTGCAGCAGGCTGGCGAACAACTGTGCCGCCGGCACGCCCGTGGCCACGCCCGACTGGATCGCCGGGTTGAGCGAATTGATGGCGGTGATCGACAGGACATTGAGATTGCCGCCGCGGGTGGCTTCCTGGCCTTGCACCTGGACGGCGGCGGACATCAGCAAGGCGGCGGTACCGCAGTGCGCGCCGGCGCGCACCATCTGCTTGAAACACGTCAACATCGGCTCTCCCTTCATGTCCGGGGTGCCGGCGGACAGCACCGGCACCACCAGAGATGGCACGACCTAAAGGACCTAAAGGCGCCGCGGGCAGGCAAGGCGGCGGTGGGATGTCACTGACTGCGGGACGGTCGGGGCGCGTGGATCGTTGCGGCCCCCTGGTCTTATAGGCGCGGCGGCGCTGGGCTCGATAGGTCCAGTTGGGGAGATTCGCTTGGGCCAGCCGGCGCCGCCCTGCGCCGCCGGCGAGCAGGCGCGTGGCTGTGCGGCCGCTTGCCGCTTTGTCAATGGAGGAAATCCTGAGACGGCTTTTGGCCCGCTGCGCGATTGTTGCCGGCTGCGTGCTGACCGGTCGAGCGATCCGTTGAGAGGTTCGTTGAGCGGTTCGTTGAGCGGTTCGCTTACCGGTCCACGATGCTTGCCGCGGCCACGGCGCGCGCACCCAGCAGGGGCACGTCCTCGTGCCGCCACGTGCCCAGGTTGGCGCGGTCGACGACCAGCTCGCGGAAACGCTGCGCCGCTGGCCGCGGCGTGACTTCGCCATTCCAGACCGCGACTACCGGCTCCACGTGGCTGCACAGATCGAAGCGGAGGATCCGCGCCACCTTGGCCTCGCAAAGCTGGGCGGCAATCCGCTCGGGGAATACGCCGAGGTAGTGGCCGGTCTGCATCAGGCTCGCGGTAGCGGCCACGTCGCTGGTGCGGATGCCGGATGTTGGCGGCGCCACGCCAAAGCCGTGGAAGGCCGTGTAAAGCAGATGCAGCATGCGCGAGCCGGCCGCGGGTATGCACCACCGCTCGGAGGACAACGCCTGGGCCGTGAGCTTTCGGCGCGACAGCAGCGGATGGTCGCGGCTGGCCACGACCACCACCTTCTGCGCCGGCACCACCGGTGCCGTGCGCAGGGCCCGCCGCGACAAGCGGGGATCGTCGTAGGCAAACAGCAGGTCGAGCGAGCCGTCGACCAGCTGCTCGGTCATTTCGCCGATGCCGCCCTCGACCACGCTGATTTCCACGCGCGGATTGTCGCGATGGAAATCGGTCATGGCCTGCGCCAGCAGCGGCTGCACGGAGATCGTGCGGAAGGCGATGCGTACCTCGCCCTGGCTTCCAGCACGCACCGCGTGGAGCGACTCCGCCAGCCGCTCGAACTGTGCCAGCAGCACCATGGCATGTGCCGCCATCTCGCGCCCCGGCTCGGTCAGCACCAGGCCGCGGCGGCCCCTGACATACAACGGCGTGCCGACGATGTCCTCGATCTCCCCCAGTGCCTTGGACACCGCGGCGGGGCTCACGTGGAGGCGCTCGGCCACCGCCGCGGCGGTGTGCGCTTCGCTGAGCGCCAGGACCAGGCGCAGGTGGCGCAGCTTCAGCCGGCCCAGCAGGGCGTGTGCGGCGTCGCGCGCATCGGCAACGGAAAGCGAAAGCGGATCGTTCGGCATGAGCAGATGAAGAGGAAAGGCGGGATTCGCCGCATTTCATGAGTTAACCATTTTCTCAACATAACACGACTTTTATTCGCTTTTGGTAGAGACATCGATCCCTTATAGTCGGCCCATCCCATCGCGCAGACACGAGGCAACAGACCTCAGGAGGAGAACCGATGAACAAAGCGATTTCGCTTGCCACGATCATCCGTGGCGTGATTGCGGGCGCCACCATGCTCGCCATGAACGCGGCTGGCGCCGCAGCCTGGCCGGACCGGCCACTGCGGCTGGTGGTGCCGTTCCCCGCCGGCGGCTCTTACGACATCGTGGGACGCACCCTTGCCCGCAAGCTCGAGCAGCGGCTCGGCCAGCCGGTCGTGGTCGAGAACATTGCAGGCGGGGCCACCGTGCCCGGCGTCATGTCGGTACTGAAGGAAAAGGCAGACGGCCATACCCTGCTGCTGGCCAGCGACGGCACGCTGAACATCAACCCGCATACGGTCAAGGGACTGCGCTACCACCCCGACCGGGATCTCACGCCCGTCACCATCGTGAACACCGTGCCGCACTGGATCGTGGCGCGCGCGGACCGCAAGCCGATGACGCTGGCCGGGCTGAAGGACTACATCGTCAAGCATCCGGGCAAGGTCTCGATCAGCATCAATGCGGTCGCCGGCGCGGCACACCTCGGCCTGGCGGACTGGAAACGCCGCAACGGCCTGGACTTCACCATCGTGCCGTACCGTGGATCGCCGCCGGCGATGTCGGACCTGATCGGTGGCCAGACCGATGCGCACGTGGATGTCATCGGCTCGTCCGTCAGTTATGTGAGCGACGGCAAGGTCAAGCCGCTTGCCGTGCTGCAGACCGAGACGGTCGCACAGTTCCCCAGGCTGGAGCGGCAGGTGCCCGACAACAAGGACGCCCTGCTCGTGCGCGCCAACCTGGCACTGGTCGCCAAGGCCGGCACTCCGGATGCCATCGTCGAACGGCTGTACCGGGAAGTCCGCGCCAGCGTGCAGGAAACGGATTTCCTGGAGCGGCTGCAGGCGCTCGCCTACGAGCCGGTCCTGACCACGCCCGCCGAGAGCCGGCGCCTGATCCATGCGGAAACCGTGCGCTATGGCGCAATCGCGCGCACGGTCAACCTCGAATCCAACTGACGTCGACACTGGCATCGAACCTGACCTTGCGTCAGACCCACTTCACCGGGAGCAACCTAATGCGCTTCGTCATCGCCCTGATGCGGCACGAGACCAATACCTTCTCGCCGATTCCCACGCCGCTGTCGGCCTTCAGCCGCGGCAGCAGCACCGGCGCCCCGCTCTACGGCGACGACGCAGCCCGCGCGTGCCAGGGCACCAACAGCGCGGCGGCGGCATTCATGGACCTGGTGCGGGCCCAGGGCGACGAGTTCGTGATGCCGCTGATGGCCAATGCCGTACCCAGCGGCGTGGTCACGCGCGAGGCCTTCGAATCGATGTCGGCCACGATCATCGAGGCCGTGCGGGCAGGCTGCGACGCCGTCATGCTCGACCTGCACGGCGCGATGGTGGCCGAGGGCCTTGCCGACGCGGAAGGCGAACTGCTGGCCCGGATCCGCGCCGCCGCGCCCGGGATCCCGATTGCCGTCTCGCTCGATTTCCACGCCAATTTCAGCGCGGCACTGGTGGACAACGCCACCGTCATCGCCGGCTACCGCACCTACCCGCACGTGGACGTGTACGAAACCGGCGCGCGCGCGGCGCGGACGCTGATGGCCGCGCTGCGGGGCGAAGCCCGTCCCGTGATGCTGTGGCGGACCTTGCCCATGCTCACCCACATGCTGCGCCAGACGCCGCGCGAGCAGCCGATGAAGGACATCATGGACCGGGCCATCGCCGCCGAGCGCGACGGCGAGGTACTGAACGTCTCCGTGTTCGGCGGCTTCCCGCTGGCGGACATCCCGCATACCGGGCTGACGGTGCTGGTGGTGGCGGATGGCAACCAGGCCGATCGCACCAGCGCGGGCGCGCGGCTGCTCGACGAACTCTGCGCCGCGGCATGGGCACGACGCGCCGACTTCGTCTTTCCGCTCGAGCCGATGGAGGTGTCCATCGCGCGGGCGCGCGCTGCGCAGGCCGGCCCGGTGATCCTGGTCGACCACGGCGACAACTGTGGCGCGGGCGGACCGACCGATGAAATGACCGTGCTTGGCGAAGTGCTGCGCCAGGGGCTGGAGGATGTTGTCGCGGGCCCATACTGGGATCCGGCCGCTGTCGCCATCCTGGTCGCGGCCGGTGTCGGCAATACCGTGACGGTGGACGTGGGCGGCAAGACCGACACGCCGGCGCTTGGCCTGAAAGGCAAGCCTCTACGGTTGACCGGCCGCGTCCGCTGCGTGACGGACGGCAGCTACCAGGTGACGGGACCGATGTTCACCGGCATGCAGCTCAGCCTCGGGCGCACGGCGGTGCTCGACGTCGGCGGCACGCTGGTGGTGGTCTGCGAGCAACCGCAGGAGCCGTTCGATACGGGCGTGTTCACGCACGCCGGCATCGACCTGTCGCGCCGCAAATATGTCCTGATCAAGTCGCGCCAGCATTTCCGGGCCGGCTTCGAGCCGATCGCGAAAGAGATCGTGCTGGTGGCCGGACCGGGGGTATGCAGCTCCGACTACAGCCAGTTCCCTTTCCGCAACCTGCGCCGCCCGATCTACCCGCTGGACGAGCACACCTCGATGCACGCCGCCTGATCACCGAAGTATCCCGCTTCCTACAGGAGACACCATGCCAGTCCGATTCGCCCTGCGCAGCCTCGCAGTCGGCATTTCCCTTGCCCTTGGCATCGCTTCGCTGCCGGCCACCGCGCAGGCGGCCCCGGGCGATACCCCGCTGCGCATCGTGGTCGGGTTCGCGGCCGGCGGCGCCCTCGACATCTTCGCCCGCACGCTGGCGGAGAAGCTGCGCACTTCCCTCGACACGCCGGTGGTGGTGGAAAACCGTCCGGGGGCGTCGGCGCGGCTGGCGCTGGACAACGTCCGCCGCGCGCCTGCCGACGGCAAGACGCTGCTGATTTCACCGGCGCCACCCTTCACCATCTTTCCGCTGACCTACAAGCGCCTGCCCTATGACCCGGACAAGGACCTGCTGCCGGTCGCCTACCTGGCCGACGTGCCGCTGGTGGCATCGGCCAGCGTCAGCCAGCCGTACCGCACGATGCCGGAGTACCTGGCATGGGTGAAGCGCGATCCGTCAAAAGGCGGGGTCGGGCTGGTCACGCTCGGCGGCAGCATCCATTTCGGCGTGATGAACCTCAGCAAGGCCATCGGCGTGCCGTTGGTGCCCACCGCGTACCGCGGCGTGGTCATGATGCTGACCGACGAAATCGGCGGCACGCTGCCGATCGGCATCGATGCCATCGCGGGGCAGATGGAGCTGTACCGCGCCGGCAAGATCCGCTTCCTCGGCGTGACCGGAACCCGCCGCTCGGCGCTGCTGCCCGATGTGCCGACGCTGGCCGAAGCCGGCGCGCCTGGCTTCGAGGCCGCCTCGGGATGGTATGCGGCATTCGCGCCGCCCGGCACCCCGCCCGCCACGGCCGCCCGGCTAGAGAAAGCGCTGCTGGAAGCGGTCAATGCGCCCGACGTGCGGGACAAGATGGCGACATTGGGGATGGAGATGAACGGCCAGCCCGCGGCGGAGCTGCGCAAGACCATCCTGGCACAGCGGGCCCGATGGAAGCCCGCGGTCGAGGCCTCGGGCTTCACCGCGAGCGATTGAGTGAGTTTGGTGCATCGGCAACCTGCGGGATTGGCGAGCGGGTTACGGCGTGACTTCGTCGAGGCTCCGGCCCTCACCCCCGGCCCCTCTCCCGCGCGCGGGAGAGGGGAGCAAACCAGCGGGAAGCAAAGGCCAGGGGGGTTTCCAGCGAAAACGCTAAGCGAGCGCAGCGACGCGTTCAGCCGCAGCCGCAGCCGCAGCATCACGCTTCCGACTCATGCCGCCGTCGCCCCGCCAAACAGCATCTCCACACGGAAACCCCCGCCGTGCGCATTGACCAGGTTGAGCTTGCCCCCGGCCTGCCGCACCAGCCGATCCACGATCGCCAGCCCCAGCCCGGAATGCGCATTGCCGCCGCGTGCGGGGTCCAGCCGCACGAACGGCAGCGTGACGCGCTCCTTGTCCGCTTCGGGGATGCCTTCGCCATGGTCTTCGACCACCAGCAGGTAGCCGTCCGGCGTGCGCGTGGTCGCGATGCATACCGGCGGCTTGCCATAGGCATAGGCGTTGTCGACCAGGTTGCCGATGATCCGGTCCAGCTGCGTCGCGATCATGCGGAAGCCCTCGCCCGCACCCAGCGACAGCACCACCTGGCGCTCCTGCTCGGCCAGCGACGCCGCCAGTTCGTTGACGCGCCGGTCCACCGGCACGGGGCGGGCCGTGGATTCGCTGGTCTGCGCGAAGCTCAGGAACTGCTCGACGATGGCCTGCATCGAATCCACGTCCCGCGTCACCCCCGCGGCGGCCTTGGGATCGGCCAGCATTTCGGCGCGCAGCCGCAGCCGCGCCAGCGGCGTCTTCAGGTCGTGGGCGATGCCGGCCAGCATGGTGTTGCGCTCCTGGTCGATGCGTGCCAGGTCGGCCACCATGCGATTGAAGCGCTCGATCAGCTGGCGCAGCTCATGCGGCCCGCGTTCGCGCAGGCGCGGCACTTCGCGCTGCCGCGACAGCAACTCGGCCGCGTTGGCCATGTCGCGCACCGGCCGCTGCAGCTGCCACGCGATCAGCAGCGCGAACACGATGGCCACGCCCACCACCAGCATCACGCCCGGCACCAGGCGGTTGTCTGGCGGCGGGTTGTGGACCCACAGGATCGGCATCGCGATCCAGTCCGCGCGGCTCGGCAGCTTGATCCAGATGCGCGGCGTGGTCTCGTCTTCCAGGCGCACCTCGGTGCCCTGCGGCAGCCGCGCGATGAACTGCTCGACCAGGCGGCGCGAACGCCCGCCCTTGGGCACGGTGGCGTGCTCATCGGCGCTGGCGGTGTCGGCGGTCTCCACCAGGCTGGGCAGCTTCGCCGGCGGGCGCGCATCGAGCGCGCGCTCGATGCTGTCGAGCTGGAACAGCATCTGCTCCACGGAATAGTCGACCTGCTGCTGGCGCCGGTCCATGCGCAGGATGGCCAGCCACGAGAAATGGCTGATCACGAGCACGGCCGCGATCAGCAAGGCAATGCGGCCGAACAGGGTGTCGATACGTCGCAACTTCATCGGGAAGCAGGCTCGGGTGGCACGCGGCGGCGCGTCAGGCGATAAAACGGCCGGCCGCCGCGGGCTTTAATCGGAAAGCTCGGCGGGAATCTCTTCCGCTTCGTCGGGCACGAAGGTGTAGCCGCGGCCGCGCACGGTCTGGATATAGCGCGGGCGCTGCGCGTCTTCGTCCAGCAGGCGGCGCAGGCGCCAGATCTGCACGTCGATGCCGCGGTCGCTGATGCCGCTGGCGCTGCCATACATCAGCTCGACGATGCGCTCGCGCGACAGCACTTCGAGCGGATGCATCAGCAGCAGCTTGAGCAGCGCGAATTCGGTATCGCTGATCGACAGCGGCTGGCCGGCGCGGGTCAGCGTGCGCTGGCGGAAATTGACACGGAACGGGCCGAACGCGACCGATTCGCGGTCCTCGGGCGCCGCGGCGGGGCGGGCCAGCTTGCGGCGCAGCACGGCGTTGATGCGCGCCAGCAGCTCGCGCGGCGAGAAGGGCTTGCCGAGATAGTCGTCGGCGCCGATCTCCAGGCCGACGATGCGGTCGATCTCGTCGCTGCGGGCGGTGAGCAGGATCACCGGGATGTCGTCGTTCTTGGCGCGCAGGTTGCGCAGCGCGGTCAGGCCATCGACCTTGGGCATCATCAGGTCGAGCACGATCAGCGCCGGCCGTTCGCGCTCCAGGCGCGCCTGCAGGCCGTCGCCGTCGTGCAGTACCGAGACGGCAAAGCCCTGCTGGGTCAGGTACTCGCGCAGCAGGTCGCGGAGTTCGGGATCGTCGTCGACGACGAGGATCTGGGTAGGCTGGTTCGTTCGCATAGGCACATGATAGTCAGCCCGGGCTGCGCACATGCCGGATCGGCCGGGCGGTTTTGTTTCCGGAGGTTACACCCGGCTCGTTGGTAATCCTCTGTAATAAAAGCGCCGGGCGCCGAAATACGGGCGTCCGCGCCCGCACATTATCCTTGCCGCATGACTTGCCGTCGGCGCCGCGCCATGCGCGCTGCACGGCACTTGCCGGCACGCCGGTCGGCCCCTGAGCGCGCTGCCCGCGCGGCCGGCCGGCGCCGATTGCGTTGCGGCATACTGCTGCATCGTCACTTGCCAGCAGAACACCGCGGCGCGCCGGGCGCGCCGCTCCCAGGATTGCGGACATGTCCAACCCCGAACAAGGCCAACCTAACCCCTCCCCGTCCCCGTCTTCCCGCCCGCCCCTGCCGCCCGGCGGCACCCCGCCGCGCAGGAACCGGCGCCGGCTGTATGCCGGGCTGCTGGTGCTGCTGCTCGCCGGGGGCGGCTGGTACTGGTATGCCCACCGCGGTGACGCCCCCCAAGGCACCGCAGGCGGCCCGGGCGGCGCCGGCAGGCCCGGTGCAGGAGGTCCCGGCGGCCCGGGCGGAGGCGCCGGCATGCCCCGCTCGCCGGTGGTGGTTGCCACCGTGGCCCAGCGCGACATGGACGTGGTCCTGAACGGGCTGGGCAACGTGACCCCGGTCTCGAACGTGACCGTGCGCGCGCAGGTGTCCGGCCCGCTGCTGAAGGTGCTGTTCAAGGAGGGCCAGATGGTCAAGGCCGGCGACGTGCTGGCCGAGATCGACCCACGCCCGTTCCAGGCCGCGCTGGACCAGGCCGTGGGCCAGCTGGCGCGCGACCAGGCGCTGCTGCAGAACGCGCGGCTGGACCAGCAGCGCTACCGCACCCTGCTGGGCCAGGACTCGATCTCCAAGCAGCAGGTCGATACCCAGGACGCGCTGGTGCGCCAGTACGAGGGCGTGGTCAAGACCGACCAGGGCAATGTCGCCAACGCGCGCCTGCAGCTGGGCTATACGAAGATCGTGGCGCCGGTGTCCGGCCGCATCGGCCTGCGCCAGGTCGATCCGGGCAATATCGTCAACACCAGCGACACCAACGGCATCGCGCTGATCACGCAGATCCAGCCGATCGCCGTGATGTACACCATCCCGGAGGACAACCTGCCGTCGGTGCTGAAGAAGCTCAACGCCGGAGAAAAGCTGCCGGTGCAGGCCTGGGACCGCCAGGTGCGCAACCAGCTCGGCGAAGGCGAGCTGCTGACCACCGACAACCAGATCGACACCACCACCGGCACGGTCAAGCTCAAGGCAGTCTTCCCCAATGCCGACGGCATGCTGTTCCCCAACCAGTTCGTCAACGTGCGCACGCGCGTGGACACGCTCAAGGACGCCACCGTGATCCCGGTCGCGGCGATCCAGCGCGGCCAGCAGGGCACCTTTGTCTACACCGTGGACGACGCCAGCAAGGTCAAGGTGCAGGTGATCACCCTCGGACCCGGCGATGGCAGCCGCAATGCGGTGCTCAAGGGCCTGGCGCCCGGCCAGCGCGTGGTGGTGGATGGCGCCGACCGGCTCAAGGAAGGCATGACGGTGGAGGCGGTCGACCCGGCCGCGCGCGCCGCGGCCACGGTGCCGGCCAGCCAGCCGCGCGGTCGCGGCCGGCGCAGCCGCGACGGCGCCGGCGGCGCCAGTGCGCCGGGTGCCCCGGGTGCCCCGGCTGCGGAAAGCCCGCGCCGCCAGCCGCAGCAGCAGCAGCAGCAGCAGCAGCAGCAGCAGCAGCAGTAAGGACCGCGCATGAACCCCTCACGCCTCTTCATCGAGCGCCCGGTCGCCACGGCGCTGCTGATGCTGGCCATCCTGCTGTCCGGGCTGGTGGCCTACCGGCTGCTGCCGCTGTCGGCGCTGCCGGAGGTCGACTACCCGACCATCCAGGTCACCACGCTCTACCCCGGCGCCAGCCCCGACGTGATGACCTCGTCGGTGACCGCGCCGCTGGAGCGGCAGTTCGGCCAGATGCCCGGCCTGAAGCAGATGTCGTCGTCCTCGTCGGGCGGCGCCTCGGTGATCACGCTGCAGTTCGAGCTGACGCTGCCGCTGGATGTGGCCGAGCAGGAGGTGCAGGCCGCCATCAATGCCGGCAGCAACCTGCTGCCGTCCGACCTGCCGATGCCGCCGGTCTACAGCAAGGTCAACCCGGCGGATGCGCCGATCATGACCATCGCCATGACGTCCGACACCATGCCGCTGCCCAAGCTGCAGGACATGGTCGATACGCGCGTGGCGCAGAAGATCTCGCAGATCCAGGGCGTGGGCCTGGTCACCATCAGCGGCGGGCAGCGCCCGGCGGTGCGCATCCAGGCCAACCCGACCGCGCTGGCCTCGCTCGGCATGTCGATCGACGACCTGCGCACCGCGATCGGCTCGGCCAACGTCAACGGCGCCAAGGGCAGCTTCGACGGCCCGCAGCGCGCCTCGACCATCGACGCCAACGACCAGCTGCGCTCCGCCGACGAGTACCGCCAGATCATCCTGGGCTACAGGAACGGCGCGCCGATCCGCATTACCGACGTGGCCGAGATCGTCGACGGCCCCGAAAACAGCCGCCTGGCCGCGTGGGCCAACGACAAGCCCGCGATCGT
This sequence comes from Cupriavidus oxalaticus, assembly GCF_016894385.1. Lineage (NCBI taxonomy): Bacteria > Pseudomonadati > Pseudomonadota > Betaproteobacteria > Burkholderiales > Burkholderiaceae > Cupriavidus > Cupriavidus oxalaticus. The sequence goes on along the minus strand of NZ_CP069812.1, from coordinate 579,176 downwards.
GCTGAACATCCAGCGCCAGCCCGGCGCCAACGTGATCGAGGTGGTCGACCGCATCAAGGCCCTGCTGCCGCAGTTGCAGAACGCGCTGCCGGCATCGGTGCACGTGCAGCTGCTGACCGACCGCACCACCACCATCCGCGCCTCGGTCGAGGACGTGCAGTTCGAGCTGCTGCTGGCGATCGTGCTGGTGGTGATGGTGATCTTCCTGTTCCTGCGCAATATCCCTGCCACCATCATCCCCGGCGTGGCGGTGCCGCTGTCGCTGGTGGGCACCTTCGGCGTGATGTACCTGGCCGGGTTCTCGATCAACAACCTGACGCTGATGGCGCTGACCATTGCCACCGGCTTTGTGGTGGACGATGCGATCGTGATGATCGAGAACATCATGCGCTACATCGAGAAGGGCGATTCGCCGATGCAGGCGGCGCTCAAGGGCTCCAAGCAGATTGGCTTCACCATCATCTCGCTGACCTTCTCGCTGGTGGCGGTGCTGATCCCGCTGCTGTTCATGGGCGACGTGGTGGGGCGCCTCTTCCGCGAGTTCGCGATCACGCTGGCGGTGTCGATCCTGATCTCGGCGGTGGTATCGCTGACGCTCACGCCGATGATGTGCGCGCGCCTGCTGCACCATGTGCCGGAAGAGAAGCTGTCGCGCTTTCACCGTGCCACCGGCCGCTTCTTCGACAACGTGATCGAGCGCTACGGCCGCGGGCTGGAGTGGGTGCTCGATCGCCAGAGGGCCACGCTGGTCGTTGCGGTGGCCACGCTGGCGCTGACGGTGCTGCTGTACCTGCTGGTGCCCAAGGGCTTCTTCCCGGTGCAGGACACCGGCGTAATCCAGGGCATCACCGAGGCCGCGCAGACCACCTCGTTCAGCGCCATGGCGCGCAAGCAGGAATCAGTGGCCAAGGTGGTGATGCAGGACCCCGCGGTGGCGAGCCTGTCGTCGTTCATCGGCGTGGATGGCAGCAACACCACGCTCAACGCCGGGCGCATGCTGATCAACCTCAAGCCCAAGGGCGAGCGCGACCCGATCGACGTGGTCACGCAGCGCCTGCAGCAGGCGGTGCAGAGCCTCGGCGGCGTGTCGCTGTTCACGCAGCCGGTGCAGGACCTGACCATCGAGGACAAGGTCTCGCGCACGCAGTACCAGTTCACCGTCGAGGATCCGGATCCCGAGACGCTCGCCACGTGGGTGCCGAGGCTGGTGGAGCGCCTGCGCCAGGAGCCCGAGCTGCGCGACGTCACCAGCGACCAGCAGAACAACGGCCTGCGCGCCTATGTCGATATCGACCGCGACGCCGCGGCGCGCTTCGGCATCACCACGGCGGTGATCGACAGCGCGCTGTACAGCGCCTTCGGCCAGCGGCTGGTGTCGACCATCTTCACGCAGTCGAGCCAGTACCGCGTGGTGCTCGAGACCATGCCGGAATTCCGCACCAGCCCGCAATCGCTGACCGAGCTGCGCCTGCCCTCCTCTTCCGGCGGACAGGTGCCGCTGGGCGCGTTCGCGCGCATCACCGAGCGCACCGGGCCGCTGGTGATCAACCACCAGGGGCAATTCCCGGCCGCGACGATCTCGTTCAACCTGGCGCATGGCGAATCGCTTGGCGCCGCGGTCGACAAGATCACCAGGGTGGAACAGGAACTCGGCCTGCCGATCTCGATGCAGACCAGCTTCCAGGGCGCGGCGCTGGCGTTCCGCGCGTCGCTGTCGAACACGCTGTGGCTGATCCTGGCCGCGGTGGTGACGATGTATATCGTGCTGGGCGTGCTGTATGAAAGCACGATCCACCCGGTCACGATCCTGTCGACGCTGCCGTCGGCCGGCGTGGGCGCGCTGCTGGCGCTGCTGGTGGCGGGGATGGACCTGGGCATCATCGCCATCATCGGCATCATCCTGCTGATCGGCATCGTCAAGAAGAACGCGATCATGATGATCGACTTCGCGCTCGAGGCCGAGCGCGAAGGCGGCATGACGCCGCGCGACGCGATCTTCCAGGCCTGCCTGCTGCGCTTCCGCCCGATCCTGATGACCACCATGGCGGCATTGCTGGCGGCGCTGCCGCTGATGCTGGGCTCCGGCATCGGCAGCGAGCTGCGCCAGCCGCTGGGCGTGACCATGGTGGGCGGCCTGCTGGTCAGCCAGGTGCTGACGCTGTTCACCACGCCGGTGATCTACCTGGCCTTCGACCGCGTGGCCACGCGCGTGAAGGGCTGGCGCAAGCGCCGCTTCGGTGATCCGGAGGAAGGCGGCACGGGCGAGGAGCCGGCGCAGGAGTCCACCCCGCGATGAATCTTTCGGCTGCCTTTATCCATCGCCCGGTCGCGACCGCGCTGCTCACGCTCGGCATCCTGCTGGCCGGGCTGGCGGCGCTGCGGCTGCTGCCGGTGTCGCCGCTGCCGCAGGTGGATTTCCCCACCATCTCGGTCTCGGCGTCGCTCCCTGGCGCCAGCCCGGAAACGATGGCCGCCACCGTGGCGACGCCGCTGGAGCGCGCGCTCGGCACCATCGCCGGCGTGACGGAAATCACCTCCAGCAGCTCGCTTGGCTCGACCCGCGTGACGCTGCAGTTCGACCTGTCGCGCGATATCGACGGCGCCGCGCGCGACGTGCAGGCGGCGATCAACGCCTCGCGCGCGACGCTGCCGACCAGCCTGCCCAACAACCCGACCTACCGCAAGGTCAACCCCGCCGACGCGCCGATCATGATCATCGCGCTGACGTCGCCCACGATGACGCGCGGGCAGCTCTACGATGCGGCCTCGACCATCCTCGCGCAGAAGCTGTCGCAGGTGGAAGGCGTGGGACAGGTCACCATCGGCGGCGCCTCCTTGCCGGCGGTGCGGGTCGAGCTGAACCCGACCGCGCTGAACAACTACGGCATCTCGCTGGAGGACGTGCGCAACACCATCAGTGCGACCAACGCCAACCGGCCGCTCGGCACGCTGGAGAACGCCAGCAACAACTGGCAGGTCTACGCCAACGACCAGATGATGAAGGCGGAAGACTACATGCCGCTGATCATCCGCTACGCCACGCCGGGCACCTACTCGTCGGCGTCGGCGGGCGCGCTGATCGCCAGCACCGCCAATGCGACCGCCAGCGGCGGCGTCAGCACCAAGGTGGTCAACGGCGTCACCGTGACCACGCTGACCACCAGCAGCGGCACCACCACCATCACCAGCGGCGCCACCGGGGGCGCCAGCGCCACCAGCGGCCCCAACTCGTTCGCGGTGCCCGTGCGACTGCGCGACGTGGCCAACGTGGTCGATTCGGTGCAGGACATCCGCAACGCCGGCTCGGCCAACGGCAAGCCGTCGGTGCTGCTGGTGCTGAACCGCTCGCCCGGCGCCAACATCATCGAGACCGTCGACCGCGTGCGCGAGATGCTGCCGAACCTGCAGAAGATGATCCCGGCGGCGATCTCGATGGACGTGATGATGGACCGCACGCCCACCATCCGCGCTTCGCTGCGCGAGGTCGAGCACACGCTGATGATCTCGGTGGCGCTGGTGATCATGGTGGTGTTCATCTTCCTGCGCAACGTGCGCGCGACGCTGATCCCCAGCGTGGCGGTGCCGGTCTCGCTGATCGGCACTTTCACGGTGATGTACCTGGCCGGGTTCTCGCTGAACAACCTGTCGCTGATGGCGCTGACGATCGCCACCGGCTTCGTCGTCGACGATGCCATCGTGGTGCTGGAGAATATCTCGCGCCATCTCGAGGAGGGCATGAAGCCGCTGGCGGCCGCGCTGCGCGGCGCGCGCGAGGTGGGCTTCACGGTGTTGTCGATGAGCCTGTCGCTGATTGCCGTGTTCATTCCGCTGCTGTTGATGGGCGGCATCGTCGGGCGCCTGTTCCAGGAGTTTGCGATCACGCTGTCGGTGGCGATCCTGGTGTCGCTGGTGGTGTCGCTGACCACCACGCCGATGATGTGCGCGCGCATGCTGCGGCCGGTGGAACCGGAGAAGCAGGGACGCTTCTTCCGCGCCACCGAGCGCATGTTCCAGTGGCTGCAGGATGGCTATGCGCGTTCGCTGTCCACCGCGCTGCGGCTGAGCCCGCTGGTGTGGCTGGTGCTGATCGCCACCATCGCGCTCAACGTGTACCTGTACGTGATCGTGCCCAAGGGCTTCTTCCCGCAGCAGGACACGGGCCGGCTGATCGGCTTTATCCGCGCCGACCAGGCCACCTCGTTCCAGGCCATGCGCGGCAAGCTCGACAGCTTTATCAAGATCGTGCAGTCGGACCCGGCGGTGGAGAACGTGACCGGCTTTACCGGCGGCTCGCAGCGCAATACCGGGCAGATGTTCGTCACGCTCAAGCCGCTGGCGGAGCGCAAGGAATCGGCCGACGCGATCATTGCGCGGCTGCGCGACAAGCTGGCGAAGGAACCGGGGGCAAGGCTCTTCCTGCAGCCGGTGCAGGACATCCGCGTCGGCGGGCGGCAGAGCAGCTCGCAGTACCAGTTCACGCTGCAGTCCGACGACCTGGAGGTGCTGCGCGCGTGGGAGCCCAAGGTGCGCGCGGCGTTGTCCAACCTGAAGGGGCTGGAGGACATCGACACCGACACCAACGACAAGGGCCTGCAGACCTCCGTGATCATCGACCGCGATGCGGCATCGCGCCTGGGCGTGACCGCGCAGCAGGTCGATGCGGTGCTGAACAACGCCTTCGGCCAGCGGCTGGTGTCGACCATCTACCATCCGCTCAACCAGTACCGCGTGGTGATGGAGCTGAGCCCGGAGTACCTGCAGGGCCCGAACGCGCTCAAGGACATCTACGTCGTCACCGGCAACGGCAACCGCGTGCCGCTGTCCGCGTTCGCGCGCGTGATCCCGACCAGCACGCCGCTGGGCGTGAGCCACCAGGGCCAGTTCGCGGCATCGACGATCTCGTTCAACCTGGCGCAAGGGACTTCGCTGTCGCAGGCAACCGATGCGATCAACCGCGAGATGGCGCGCATCGGCGTGCCCGAAACGCTGCGCGCCAACTTCCAGGGCGGCGCCAAGGCGTTCCAGGATTCGCTCAAGAGCCAGCCGGTCCTGATCCTGGCCGCGCTGGTCACGATCTACATCGTGCTGGGCGTGCTGTATGAAAGCTATGTCCACCCGCTGACGATCCTGTCGACCCTGCCTTCGGCTGGCGTAGGTGCACTGCTGGCGCTGATGGCGTCGAAGACGGACTTCAGCATCATCGCGCTGATCGGCGTGATCCTGCTGATCGGCATCGTGAAGAAGAACGCGATCATGATGATCGACTTCGCCATCGACGCCGAGCGCCGCGAAGGGCTGTCGCCGCGCGATGCCATCTACCGCGCCTGCCTGCTGCGCTTCCGCCCGATCCTGATGACGACCATGGCCGCGCTGCTGGGCGCGGTGCCGCTGGCGATCGGCCGCGGCGACGGTGCCGAGCTGCGCGCGCCGCTGGGCATCTCGATTGTCGGCGGCCTGGTGGTGAGCCAGCTGCTGACGCTGTACACCACGCCGGTGGTCTACCTGACGCTGGACCGCTGGCGCCTGAAGGTCAAGGCCTGGCGCCGGCGCCGCCGCGGCGGCACGCCTGACCAGCCGGCCGCCGTCTGAATTTGCAGAGATTCCACATGACTGTGTTTAGCCCTGTGTTTAGCCCTTTGTTCAAGCCCGTGTTTGGCCGATTCCTGGCCCATGCCCTGCCGCTGCCGCTCGCGTGCGCGCTGCTGCTGGCCGGCTGCGCGGTCGGTCCCGACTACAAGCGGCCCGACGCACCGGTGACGGAAGCCTTCAAGGAAGCCACCGATGCGAGCACCGACACCACGACCGATGCCAATGCCTGGCGCGGCGACTGGAAGACCGCCGAGCCGCAGGATGCCATCGCGCGCGCCGACTGGTGGACGGTCTTTGGCGACCCGCAGCTCGATGCGCTGATGTCGGAAGTGCAGATCTCCAACCAGAACATCAAGGCGGCCGAAGCGCAGTACCGCCAGGCCGTGGCCGCGCTGCAGGCGGCCCGCGCCGGCTTCTTCCCGACCGTCGATGCGCAGGCCGGTGCGTCGCGTGCGCGCGGCGCCAGCGGCAATACGCTCAACGGGCAGAGCCTGACGCTGGGTGCGACGTGGGAGATCGACGTGTGGGGCCGCGTGCGCCGCCAGGTGGAAAGCAGCGAAGCCAGCGCGCAGGCAAGCCAGGCCGACCTGGCGTCGACGCTGCTGTCGACGCAGGCGACGCTGGCGCAGAGCTATTTCCTGCTGCGTGTGGCCGATGCGCAGAAGGCGCTGCTCGACCGCACCGTGGCCGACTACCAGAAGTCGCTGCAGCTGGTGCAGAACCAGTACGCCGCCGGCACCGCGCAACGCTCCGACGTGCTGCAGTCGGAGACCCAGCTCAAGAGCGCGCAGGCGCAGCAGATCGACATCCAGATCACGCGCGCGCAGCTCGAGCACGCCATCGCCGTGCTGGTCGGCAAGCCGCCCGCGGCGCTGTCGCTGGCCGCGGACGAATTCGGCAAGGCCCCGCCGCGCGTGCCGGCCGCGGTGCCTTCGGAATTGCTGGAGCGCCGGCCCGACATCGGCGCGGCCGAGCGTCGCATGGCGTCGGCCAACGCGCAGATCGGCGTGGCGCAGGCCGCGTACTACCCGACGCTGTCGCTGTCGGCCAGCGGCGGGCTGACCGCCAGCACGCTGGCGCGCTGGATGTCGCTGCCGGACCGCATCTGGTCGATCGGCGGCGGACTGGCCGGCACGCTGTTCGACGGCGGGCTGCGCAGCGCGGCCAAGGCGCAGGCCGTGGCCGCCTATGACCAGACCGTGGCCAACTATCGCCAGACCGTGCTGTCGGCGTTCCAGGAAGTCGAGGACAACCTCGCCGCGCAGCGGCTGCTGGAGCAAGAGGCGGTAGTGCAGAACGACGCGCTGCGCTCCGCGCGCGAGGCGCTGGCGCTGGTCAACAACCGCTACCGCGCCGGCACCGCGGGCCTGCTCGACGTGCTGACGGCGCAGACCGCTGCCTACACCGCCGAGCGCACCGCGCTGTCGATCGCCGGACGCCAGTACACGGCGGCGGTGGTGCTGATCAAGGCGCTGGGCGGCAACTGGCATCCGCAGCCACTGGAGGGTACGACCGCCGGCGCCGCACCCGCCGCCCCCGCCACGACGGTCGGCCAGCGCTAGGCGCCGCGCTGCGGCGCGTTCGGCAATGGCTGCGCGCAGATGCGCTCGCGCAGCCAGGTGGCGGCCTTGCCCAGCGGCCGCTGCTTGTGCCACACCAGTTCCATCGCCACCGGCCAGTCCTGCTGCTGGAACGCCAGCGGCGGCGACACCAGCTGCGCCGCGGCCGGCGAGTTGGCCACCACGTGCCACGGCACGAACGCCCAGCCCAGCCCGCGCTTGACCAGCTCGACGATGACCCACTGGCTCTCCACCCACCACACATCCGCCGCCACGCGCAGGCGCATCTTCTCTTCGCTGTCGGTGCGCGTGGCGACCATCAGCTGGCGGTAGCGCTTCAGCTCTTCCCAGTCCACGCGCTGCGACGCCAGCGGATGATCGGGCGCGCACAGGATCTGCATCGGCATCCAGCCCAGCGCATGAAAGCCCAGCTCGGGCGGCAGCACTTCCTGCCGCCACATGATGCCGAGGTCGGCGCCGCCCTCCAGCACCAGCCGGCTCACGTCTTCCATCAGCGGGAACAGCACTTCGAGCTCGACCGCCGGAAACCGGCCGGAGAACGCTTCGAGCAGCTGGCCCAGCGTTTCCTCCGGGTACAACTCGTCGACGGCCAGCACCAGCCGCGTCTCCACGCCCTCGCCCAGGCTCTTGGCCACGCCGCGGAAATGCTCGCAGCGCTCCAGGATCACGCGCGCTTCCGCCAGCAGCCGCTCGCCGGCCGGGGTCAGCACGGGATAGCGGCCGGCGCGGTCGAACAGCGCATTGCCGACGTCGATCTCCAGGTTCGACACGGCGGCGCTGACCACTGACTGGGCCTTGCCGAGCCGGCGCGCGGCGGCGGAAAACGAGCCGGCTTCCGCAGCAGCGACGAAAGCCTGGAGTTGGTCCAACGAGAGACTCATACGACGCCCTTTTGTAAGATCTATCTGTTTTGACGATAGTATCCAACTTGGCAATCCCTGCAAAGCAGATAGACTTGGCCCGGTCTGAATTCTTGCATCGCAGGAGAAAACCCATGCGCACTACCCGGGACCGGATCCGCCACGCCGTTGGCTTCGAGGTCGTCGGCCTGCTGATCTTCGCGCCGCTGGCCAGCTGGGCCTTTGGCTACGAGCTGCACCAGATGGGCCTGATCGGCGCGGTCGCGTCGCTGATCGCGACGGGCTGGAACTACCTGTACAACCTGCTGTTCGACAAGGCCATGCTGCGTTGGACCGGCCAGCTGCGCAAGTCGGTCGTGGTGCGGGTGCTGCACGCGATCCTGTTCGAGCTGGGCCTGCTGGTGGTGTTCCTGCCCGCGCTGGCGTGGTACCTGAACATCAGCCTGCTCGATGCGCTGGTCATGGATATCGCCGTGGCCGTCTTCTACATGGTCTACGCGCTGGTGTACAACTGGCTTTACGACATCGTGTTCCCGGTGCCATCCCTGAAACACGCTGCCGCCCGGCCGGACGGCGCTGCGGCCGGCTGAGGCCGGGTTTTTCCTGACCCCGGACAGGCCACGCCGGGGTGTTTTCCCACCTTGTCGTGCGGATGCGAATTGTTATACTCCATAACAAATTCGACAGGCCGGGCGCGTCGCTGCGCGCCGCAAGCGGGGAGACAACATGAAGATCGCAATCGCCGGCGGCGGCATCGGCGGGCTGACGCTGGCGCTGCTGTGCCACCGCCACGGCATCGACGCCGAAGTCTGGGAAGCCAGCGAATCGCTGCGCCCGCTGGGCGTGGGCATCAACCTGCTGCCGCACGCGGTACGCATCCTGTCCGGGCTCGGCCTGCGCGACGCGCTGGCCGAGCTCGCGATCGAGACCTCGTCGCTCGCCTACTACAACAAGCTGGGCCAGCGCATCTGGCATGAGCCGCGCGGGCTGGCGGCGGGCTACGACTGGCCGCAGTTCTCGATCCATCGCGGCGAGTTCCAGATGTTGCTGCATCGCACCGTGGTCGAGCGGCTGGGTGCCGATGCGGTCCGCACCGGGCATGCGTTCGAGACCGTGCTCGATACCGGCGCGCGCGGGCCGGCGCGTTTCGTCCTGCGCCGCCGCGGCGATGGTGCCGGGGTGGAAGCCAGCGCCGACGTGCTGGTCGGCGCCGACGGCATCCATTCCGCGGTGCGCCGCCACTTCTACCCCACCGGCGATGCGCCGCGCTTCTCGCGCCGCATGCTGTGGCGCGCGGTCACCGAGGCGCCCCCCTACCTCGACGGCCGCTCGATGTTCATGGCCGGCCACCAGGACCAGAAGTTCGTCGCCTATCCCATTTCCGAGCCGTTGCGCCGGCAGGGTCGTGCGCTGGTCAACTGGATCGCCGAGTTGCGCGTGCCCGACAGCGTTTCCGACACGCCGCCGCGTAGCGACTGGAACAAGCAGGTCGACAAGTCGGTGTTCCGGGCGCAGTTTGCCGGCTGGCAATGGGACTGGATCGACATCCCCGCGCTGATCGACGGTGCCGGGGCGATCTACGAATTCCCGATGGTCGACAAGGACCCGCTGCCGCGCTGGACCGTCGACCGCGTCACGCTGCTTGGCGATGCCGCACACCCGATGTACCCGATCGGCTCGAACGGCAGCGCGCAGGCGATCCTGGACGCGCGCTACCTGCTCGACAGCCTGCTGGGCACGCAAGACACGCCTTACGCGCTGCGCGAATACGAGGCGGAGCGCCTGCCGCGCACTGCCGGTATCGTGCTGCGCAACCGCATGAACGGGCCGGAGCAGGTGATGCAGCTGGCGGAGGAACGCGCGCCGCAGGGGTTCAGCGATATCGGCGAGGTGATTCCGCGCGCCGAACTGGAGGCGATTTCGCTGCGCTACAAGCAGCTGGCGGGGTTCGACCGGCAGTCGTTGCAGGGCGGCGGGCGATAGCGTCCCGATCCGTCAGATCCAACCAGAAAAAATCAAGAGGAGACAACATGGCGCCCCTGAAACCAACCCGGCTCACCCGCCTGGCGCTGGCCACCGCCCTCGCCTTCAGCACCACCGCCGCGCTGGCCGACATCACCGTGGGCGTCAGCCTGTCGACCACGGGCCCGTCCGCTTCGCTCGGCATCCCGCAGAAAAACTCGATGCCGTACCTGCCGCAGAAGATCGGCGGAGAGGCGGTGCGCTACATCGTGCTGGACGACGCCTCCGATCCGAGCCAGGGCGCCAGGGTTGCGCGCCGCTTCGTCTCCGAGGATAAGGTCGACATCATTCTCGGCTCATCCGCGGTCGCGCCGTCGATCGCCATTGCCGAGGTCGCCGAGGAAAGCCAGACCGTCCAGCTCGCCTTTTCGCCGATCGAGCTCAAGCCCGGCCGGGGCGCCTGGACCTTCCGGCTGGCGCAGCCGGTGCGGCTGATGGCCAATGCCGTCGCCGCCACCGCCAAGACCCGGGGCGTCAAGACCGTCGGCTTTATCGGCTTTGCCGACGTGTATGGCGAAACCTGGCTGAAGGATTTCACCGCCGCGGCGACGGCCAACGGCCTGCGCCTGATCGCCACCGAGCGCTACGGCCGCGCCGATACCAGCGTGACCGCGCAGGCCCTCAAGCTGATCGCCGCCAAACCCGACGCCATCCTGATCGCCGGCGCAGGCACCGGTGCGGCGCTGCCGCACACCACGCTGCGCGAGCGCGGCTACGGCGGCGCCATTTACCAGACCCACGGGGCCGCCACCAAGGACCTGATCCGCATCGGCGGACGCCTGGTCAATGGCGCGATCCTGCCGGCGGGCCCGGTGATCGTGCCGGAGCAGTTGCCAGCCGGCGATCCGGTGCGCAAGCCGGGGCTCGACTACGTCACCCGCTACGAGAAGCAATACGGCGCCGAGTCGCGCACGCAGTTCGGCGCCCATGCCTACGATGCCGGGCTGGTGCTGGAGCGGATCGTGCCGGTGGCGCTGAAGCACGCCAAGCCGGGTACGCCCGCCTTCCGCCAGGCGCTGCGCCACGCGCTGGAGACCGAGCGGGACATCGTGGTGTCGCACGGCGTGCTCAATTACAGTGGGCAAGACCACTATGGCTTTGACCAGCGCGGCCGCGTTATGCTGACGATCGACAACGGCAACTGGAAACTACTGCAATGATTCCAAACGCATCCGGTGCCTCCGACGCACCCGCCGCGGCAGGCAAGACTGGCAGCACCCACACCGCCAGCGCGCGGCGCAAGCCACGCGAGCCGCTTGCGCCGGATCCGGCGGTGGCCGACGGCGGCTTCGATCCGCATGTGCCGAATGTCGACTATGGCGTGCTCGACAGCCTGATCGGCTACGCCATCCGCCGCGCGCAGATCCGCATCTATGAGGATTTCGTGCTGTCGCTGTCGCAATGGCAGATCACCCCGCCGCGCTTCTCGGCGCTGGTGATCATCTCGCGCAATCCGCACCTGAAGCTGACCGAGCTGGCGCACATCCTGGGCATTGCGCGCTCGGGCGCGGTGCTGCTGGTCGATGCGCTGGAAGAGATGAAACTGGTGGCGCGCCGCCCGGCGGCGGGCGACCGGCGCGCCTACAGCCTGGTGCTGACGCCATCGGGCCGCAAGACGCTGGACGCTGCCACGCGCGCCGTGGTCGAGCATGACGCGCATGTGGGCAGCGCGCTGTCGGACAGCGACCAGGCCACGCTGAAATCGCTGCTGTCCCGGCTGGCCCCGCCGCGCGCAGGCTGAGCGCCAGCCCGCTGTCATCCGGCAGGCGCTTGCCATGCGTTAACATGGCCGCCATGCCAAGAACAACCGCCACGCGAACCGCATCGCGCCCTGGCGCGCTGCTGCGCCGCCTGTCGCCTCTTCTTGCCGCCGCCTTGTTGATGGCCGGCGGGCCTGTCATCGCGCCGGCGCTGGCCAAGGCGCCGGCCAAGGTACAAAAATCCCAGAAGGTCCAGAAGGCCCAGAAGGTCCAGAAAAGCGCGAAGGCACAGAAAGACCAGATTGCCGGCAAGACGGCAAGAGCCACGCCTTCCGCCGATGCTGGCCTGATGCAGGCCGGCGTGCCGGCGCAGGTGGCCGCGGCCCTGCGCCGCGCCGGCGTGCCGGCTTCGGCTACGAGCTTCTACGTGGTCAAGCTGGGCGCACCCAGCGCGCGCGCCAGCTGGAACGCGCAGCAGCCGATGAATCCGGCCTCGACCATGAAGCTGGTCACGACCTTCGCCGGCCTGCAGCTGCTGGGGCCCGAATACCGCTGGCAGACCTCGCTCTACGCCGACGCGCAGCCCGGCTTCGACGGCACCGTCAACGGCAATGTCTACCTGCGCGGCCGCGGCGATCCCAAGCTGGTGCCGGAGGAAATGGCCAAGCTGGTCGCCAGCGCCCGCGCCGGGGGGGCCACCGCCATCAACGGCGACCTGGTGCTGGACCGCAGCTACTTTGCCGATGGCCTGGACGGCAACGGCACCATCGACGGCGAAGCGCAGCGCGCCTACAACGTCGGCCCCGATGCCCTGCTCTATGCCTTCAAGACCCTGTCGTTCACGCTGACGCCGGATCCCGTCACGCAGACGGTGGCGGTCAGCGTCACGCCGGAACTGGCGCAACTCAGGCTCGACAACCAGCTGGCGCTGACCAACGGCCGCTGCGGCGACTGGCAGAGCCGTGCCACCCCCAGCGTGCAGCCGCAGTCCGACGGCACCGTGCTGGCATCGTTCGCCGGCGACTATTCGAGCGACTGCGGCGAGCACGTGCTCAATATCGCCACGCTGTCGCACGCGGAATTCACCTGGGGCGGCTTTGTCGCCGAATGGCAGCGCGCAGGCGGGCGCTTTACCCACCTGCCGGCTTTGCGCAGCGGCAAGGTGCCGCGCGGCGCGGTGCTGCTGGCGCGCCACTATGGCCTGCCGCTGTCCGACATCGTGCGCGACATCAACAAGTTCTCCAACAACGTGATGGCGCGCCAGCTGTTCCTGACCATCGGCGCCGAGCTGGACCGCGGCGGCCCGGCCAGCCCCGAGCGCTCGATCCGCGTGGTGCGGCGCTGGCTCGCGAAGCAGGGGCTGGACATGCCCGGGCTGGTGCTGGACAACGGCTCCGGCCTGTCGCGCGAGGAACGCATCAGCGCCTACGACATGGCGCGCCTGCTGCAGCAGGCCGCGGCCAGCAACGTGGGCCCGGCCCTGGTCGATTCGCTGCCGGTGCTGGGCGTCGACGGCACGCTGCGCAACCGGCTGACCGGCGCCAATGCGGCCGGCAGCGGCTACCTCAAGACCGGCACGCTGGCCGACGTGCGCGCGCTGGCCGGCTATGTCGACGCGGAAGACGGCAGCCGCTACGTGCTGGTGAGCATGATCAACCACCCCAACGCCGCGCAGGCGCGGGGGGCGCACGACGCGCTGATGCAATGGGTGTATCGCGGCGCGCCCTGAGATTGCGCGCACGATTGCGCCCGCCGGGCCACCCGGCGTGGCCTGCCGCCAACGCCGGCGCGCCATTTTGTTAAGCGCCCGCTTACCAGGGCGCGTTCCGACCCTATAATGCCAGGGTGCCGGCCGCGTTCTGCGGCGGCAGCTTTCCGGGCCGGCCCCCGGCCCCGGGCCTGCATCGCCCCCTTCCTCTGACATGACTTTCCGACGACCCTCGGTGTGGTTGCGCTTCTGGCATCGCTTCGCACCCGCCGAACGCGACGGCTTCATGGCCGGCGTGCGCCGCTTTGCCCCATCCCTTCCCGCGGTGTTTTCGTGGGGGCTGGTGACCGGCGTGGCGATGAGCAAATCGGTGCTGACCGTGCCCGAAGCCATCGGCATGTCGCTGCTGGTCTATGCCGGCTCGGCGCAGCTGGCGGTGCTGCCGCTGTTCGCCGCCGGGCTGCCGCTGTGGACCATCTGGCTGACCGCCGCCATGGTCAACCTGCGCTTCGTCATCTTCAGCGCCGCCATGCAGCCCCACTTCAGCTACCTGACGCTGGCGCGGCGCACGGTGCTGGGGTTCTTCAACGGCGACCTGCATTTCGTCTACTTCATGCAGAAGTATTCGACGCCGGGCTACGAGCCCGGCAAGGAAGGCTACTTCTGGGGCATGGCGCTGATCAACTTTGCGATGTGGCAGGTGTCGTCGATCCTCGGCATCGTGCTGGCGAGCCTGTTTCCGGACAGCTGGGGGCTGGGACTGGCGGGCACGATGGCGCTGATCCCGGTGATGATCGCCACCATCAATTCGCGCTCGACGCTGATGGCCGTGGTGATTTCGGCAGTGTTGGCGTTGTTGTGCTTTGACCTGCCGTACCGGCTCGGGCTGGTGGTGGCGGTGGTGGGCGCGATCGCTGCGGGCATGGCGAGCGATGAGCTGGCGGCGCGCGCTGCACTGCGGGGTATCCGTCGGCGCAAGTCTGCGCCGATCGGCAATGCGGCCGATGCGCCGCCGGGAGACCGGGCATGAGCCATGTCGAGATCTGGATCGCGCTGGTGGGCATGGCCGTGGTCACGGTGATTACGCGCGCGTTGTTCCTGATGGCCGGCGAGCACGTCTCGGTGCCTGACCGCATCCAGCGGGCACTGCGTTATGCGCCCGCGGCTGCGCTGGCGGCGATCATCCTGCCGGACCTGATGACGTGGCAGGGGCATTTCACCGCGGCCCTGTCGAACTACAAGCTGATGGCGGGGGTGGTGGCCACTGCGTTCTACCTGCTGACGCGGCGGATGGTGGGGATGATTGCGGTGGGGATGGCGGTTTATACGGCGTTGCGGTTATTGGGGTAAGGGCTGGTGCGAGTAAGGGCTGGTGCGCCTGGAAGCGCCCGCCTTGTCCTGCTTCAGCCCCCGAACGCCGCAGCCGCCCGCTCCAGCCGATCCCGCACCCCGGCCCAATCCTGCCCTTCAGGCAACGTCTCGAACACCAGCTGCGAATAGCCCTGCTTGTCGAGCTTGCGCAACAGCCGGTATAGCTCCTGCGCATATGCAGCGGCATCCCCCGGCGCCTGCACCCAGGTGCAGCGCTGGTCCGCCAATGGCGCGCGTCCTACCCACGCCACGCGCGCATCGCCGGGAAGCGCGACAAGCCGCGCGGCAGCCGCCTGCGCATCCGCCAGCAACAAGGGCGTGTGCGGCGCGTAATGGGCCTTCAGCGTGCCTGACGCGCGCGGCGCGGCGGCATCGGGGGGCAGCGGCGCTTCGCCCAGTACCTGGGCCAGCATCCCGACCGTGACGGCACCGGGACGCAACAAGACCGGCCCGACGCCGGCGTCCAGGCGCGACAGGTCGACGATGGTCGATTCAATCCCGACCTCGACCCCATCACCTTCCAGCACATAAACCGCATCGCCAAATTCATCCCGCACATGCTGCGCGGTAGTCGGGCTGACCTGCCCGAACTTGTTCGCCGAAGGCGCCGCAATCCCGCCGCGACCGCGCTTGAAGCGCGCCAGCAGCGCCTGCGCCACCGGATGCGACGGGCAGCGCAAGCCGATGCTGTCCTGCCCGCCTGCCACCGCGGCATCGATATGCGAAGCGCGCTTCAGGATCAGCGTCAGCGGCCCTGGCCAGAATGCATCGATCAGCTTCTGCGCGGCCTCCGGGACCTCGTCGGTCCAGTAGCCGATATCCGCGCCGTCGACCACATGCACGATCACGGGGTGGTTGGACGGCCGCCCCTTCAGCGCGAAGATGCGGCCGACCGCCTCGGGATTCTCGGCGTCGGCGCCAAGGCCGTAGACCGTCTCCGTCGGAAAAGCGACCAGTTGCCCCGCCTCGAGCAGGCGGACGGCTTCATCGAGTTCAGCGGCCGTGGGCGTGCGCGGCGACATCGTGTTCCTTGCGTCAGAGCGGGATATGCAGTGCCGCCGCGGCGGCGGCAAAGGCAGCGTCGGCAGCCTCGGCATGTTCGCCGATGCAGTTGACGTGCCCCATCTTGCGCGACGGGCGCGCATCGTTCTTGCCATACAGGTGCAGCTTGGCGCCCGGCTGCGCCACCACCTCGTCCCAGGCGGGCGTGCGCTCCAGCCCGAACTCGAACCACACATCGCCCAGCAGGTTCAGCATCTTGCCGGCCGAATGCTGGCGCGTGCTGCCCAGCGGCAGGCGGGCCATGGCGCGCACCTGCTGCTCGAACTGGCTGGTCTCGCAGGCATCCATGGTGATATGGCCCGAGTTGTGCGGGCGCGGCGCCATTTCGTTGGCGACCAGCGAACCGTCGGTCAGCACGAAGAACTCGATGCACAGCACGCCGACATAGCCCATTTCCGTGGCGATGGCGGCGGCGGCGGCGCGGGCGCGGTCGGCGATCTCCGGCGAGACGCTGGCCGACGGCATTTCCGTCGAGAACAGGATGCCGTCGCGGTGCACGTTCTCGGCCAGCGGCCAGGTCGCGGTGGAACCGTCCGCGGCACGCGCGGCCAGTACCGAGACTTCATAGGCCAGCGGCAGCATCTGCTCCAGCACGCACGGCACGTGCTGCATCGCCTTCCACGCGGCGCGCACGTCGTCGCGCGTCTTCACGCGGGCCTGGCCCTTGCCGTCGTAGCCCATGCGCGCGGTCTTGAGGATGCCGGGCAATACGTGGTCGGGCAGCTGGTCGACGTCGGCGTCGTGCTGGATCACCCAGTGCGGGGCCGTGGGCACACCGGTGCGCTCGGCGCAGGCGGCGAAGAACTTCTTCTCGCCGATGCGGTTCTGCGCGATCGACACGCAGTAGCCGCGCGGCGCGACAAACGAACCCAGTTGCTCGAGCCGGTCCAGCGACAGCGACGGCACGTTCTCGAACTCGGTGCTCACCGCCGGGCACAGCTTGGCCATCTCGGCCAGCGCGGCCTCGTCGGTGTACTGGGCGCAGATATGCCTGTCGGCCACCGCGCCCGCCGGGCTGTCCTGGTCGGGATCGAGCACGCACACGCGATAGCCCATCGCCTGCGCCGCATGCGTGAACATGCGGCCGAGCTGGCCGCCGCCCAGCATGCCCAGCCACGCGCCGGGCAGGATGGGCGCGTCGGGACGGTCGACGCCGAACTCGGCGCGCGATTCCGGCGTGTGGGCTTCGGAGAGGTAGGGATGGATATCGGTCGGCATTGCTCGGTTCCGTGTGGGTCCGGAGAATTACAGCGGCAGCATTACAGCGGCAGCATTACAGCGGCAAAGTCATGGCGCGCGCCGCTTCGGTCTGCTTCGCGCGGAAGGCTTCCAGCGCGGCGGCCAGCGTGTCATCGGTGGTGGCCAGCGTGGCGATGGCATGCAGCGCGGCATTGGCGGCGCCGGCCTCGCCGATGGCGAAGGTGGCGACCGGCACGCCCTTGGGCATCTGCACGATCGACAGCAGCGAATCCTCGCCGCGCAGGTACTTCGACGGCACGGGCACGCCGAACACCGGCACGATGGTCTTGGCGGCGATCATGCCCGGCAGGTGCGCGGCACCGCCGGCGCCCGCGATGATGGCGCGGATGCCGCGGCTGCGCGCGCTCTCGGCATAGCGGAACATGTCGTCGGCCATGCGGTGGGCGGACACCACCTGGGCTTCGAACGGCACGCCGAAATCCTTCAGCATGGCCACCGCGTGCTGCATCACGTCCCAGTCGGAACTGCTGCCCATCACGACGCCGACCAGCGGCTTGTCTTGCTTGCTCACGTTTGATCCTTGCTTGTTTGCTCCCCTCTCCCGCTTGCGGGAGAGGGGCCGGGGGTGAGGGCCATGCGCTTCTCGATGCGTGGTGCCTTGCTAAACCACCCCTCACCCTACCCTCTCGCCATGCGGGGAGAGGGGAACACCATTGGCTTCTGAAAAGCCGGTGGCAACGAAATTACTTCAGCGCTTCACCCGTCAGCCGCGTCAGCGCCTCACGATACTTCGCCGCGGTCTTCTCGATCACGTCTTCCGGCAGTTGCGGCGCTGGCGCGGTCTTGGGCCACGGCTTGCCGTCGATGCGCACGGCTTCCAGCCAGTCGCGCACGAACTGCTTGTCGAACGACGGCGGGTTGGTGCCGACCTGGTACGAATCGGCCGGCCAGAAGCGCGACGAGTCGGCGGTCAGCACCTCGTCCATCAGCGTCAGCACGCCGTTGTCGTCCAGGCCGAACTCGAACTTGGTGTCGGCGATGATGATGCCGCGCGTGGCGGCGAACTCGGCCGCTTCCTTGTACAGGCGGATCGAGATCTCGCGCATCTGGCGCGCCAGCGCGATGCCGATGCGGGCTTCGACCTCGGCGAACGAGATGTTCTCGTCGTGCTCGCCCATCTCGGCCTTGGCCGCGGGGGTGAAGATCGGCTCGGGCAGCTTCTGCGCATTCTGCAGGCCGGCGGGCAGTTCGATGCCGCAGACCTTGCCGGTGGCCTGGTAGTCCTTCCAGCCGCTGCCGGCGAGGTAGCCGCGCACCACGGCCTCGACCAGGATCGGCTTCAGGCGCTTGACCACCACGGCGCGGCCCTTGACCTGCTCCACTTCGTCGGGCGCAACCACGGTCTCGGGCGCGATGCCGGTCTCATGGTTCGGCACGATATGCGCCAGCTTCCTGAACCAGAAATCGGCCATCTGGTTCAGCACGCGGCCCTTGTCGGGGATCGGCTCGCCCATGATGACGTCGAACGCCGACAGGCGGTCGGTGGTGACGATCAGCAGCTTGTCATTGCCGACGGCGTAGTTGTCGCGCACCTTGCCGTGGCCCAGCAGCGGCAGCGAGTTGATGGAGGACTGGTAGAGAGCGTTGGACATGATGGTTCCGATCGAGCGGAGGTAAAGCACAGCGTCTGCAAAAAACACCGACGCTTAAAAATGCGTCGTCCCCGCGGAGGCGGGGACCCAGTGACTTTTGCCTTTGGTCAGCGCCGCGTTAAAGACGCTGGGTTCCCGCCTACGCGGGAACGACGATTAAAACTTACTGCACAACCTGGGCAAGCTTGCCCGACTTGTACTGCTGCGCGACGTCGACCAGCGTGACCGGCTTGATCTTGCCGGCCTGGCCTTCGCAGCCGAAGGCGAGGTAGCGCGCCTTGCACACCTGCTTGGCGGCTTCGCGGGCCGGCTTCAGGTATTCGCGCGGGTCGAACTTGCTCGGGTTCTCGACAAAGAAGCGACGGATCGCGCCGGTCATGGCCAGGCGGATGTCGGTATCGATGTTGATCTTGCGCACGCCGTACTTGATGGCTTCCTGGATTTCCTCGACTGGCACGCCGTAGGTTTCCTTCATGTCGCCGCCGAACTTGCGGATTTCTTCCAGCAGTTCTTGCGGAACCGATGACGAGCCGTGCATCACCAGGTGGGTGTTGGGGATGCGGGCGTGGATTTCCTTGATGCGGCTGATCGCCAGGATATCGCCGGTAGGCTTGCGGGTGAACTTGTACGCGCCGTGCGAGGTGCCGATGGCAATGGCCAGCGCGTCCAGCTGGGTGGCCTTGACGAAGTCGGCGGCCTGCTCGGGGTCGGTCAGCAGCATGGAGTGGTCCAGCACGCCTTCGGCGCCGATGCCGTCTTCTTCGCCGGCTTCACCGGTTTCCAGCGAACCCAGGCAGCCCAGTTCGCCTTCCACGGTCACGCCGACGGCGTGGGCCAGTTCCACCACCTTGCGGGTGACGTCGATGTTGTAGTCGTATTCGGCCGGGGTCTTGCCGTCTTCGCGCAGCGAGCCGTCCATCATCACCGACGAAAAGCCCAGGTCGATCGCGCCCTGGCAGATCGCCGGCGACTGGCCGTGGTCCTGGTGCATCACCACGGGGATGTGCGGGTACGCTTCGACCGCGGCTTCGATCAGGTGGCGCAGGAAATGCTCGCCGGCGTATTTGCGGGCGCCGGCCGAGGCTTGCATGATCACCGGAGCGTTGACCTCGTCGGCCGCCTGCATGATGGCCTGCACCTGCTCGAGGTTGTTCACGTTGAAGGCCGGCAGGCCGTAGCTGTTCTCGGCTGCGTGGTCCAGCAGCTGGCGCATCGAAACGAGTGGCATGTCTAACTCCTAAATAAAAATGGGGTGTCTCTGTATTCTTCTGTCGGCGCTCAATGCCCCACCCTGACGATCTTCAGGGTGTTGGTACCGCCCGGCTGCCCCATCGGTTCGCCGATGGTCAGCACGATGAAGTCGCCGCGCTGCACCACGCCCTGCGCCAGCAGCAGCTCTTCGGCCTGCTCCAGCGCGGTGTCGCGGTCGGCGCTGGATTGCAGCGGCAGCGGCACCACGTTGCGGTACAGCTGCATCTTGCGCTGCGAGGCCAGGTTGGGCGTCATGGCGTAGATCGGTACATGGATGCGGTGACGGCTCATCCACAGCGCGGTGGCGCCGGAATCGGTCAGCGCGGCAATCGCCTTCACCTGCAAATGATAGGCCGTGAACAGCGCACCCATCGCCACCGACTGGTCGATGCGCGAGAAGGTCTGGTTCAGGAAGTCGGTGTCGAGCTGCACCACCTCGGACTTCTCGGCCTCGATGCAGACCGCGGCCATGGCCTCGACGGTCTCGACCGGGTAGCGCCCGGCGGCGGTCTCGGCCGACAGCATCACCGCGTCGGTGCCGTCCAGCACGGCGTTGGCCACGTCCGACACCTCGGCGCGCGTCGGCACCGGGTTGACGATCATGCTTTCCATCATCTGCGTCGCGGTGATGGTGAGCTTGTTGGCTTCGCGCGCCAGCCGGATCATGCGCTTCTGCAGCGCGGGCACGGCGGCGTTGCCGACTTCCACGGCGAGGTCGCCGCGCGCCACCATGATGCCGTCGGACGCCTGCAGGATTTCTTCCAGCACGCCCGGATGAATGGCCTCGGCGCGCTCGATCTTGGCGATCATGCGGGCCTTGTGGCCGTGCGGCTGTCCGGCCACGGCGGCCAGCTGGCGCGCCATTTCCATGTCGGTGGCGTTCTTCGGGAAGCTGACCGCGACATAGTCCGCGCCCAGGGCCATGGCGGTCTTGATATCGTCCATGTCCTTGGCCGTCAGCGCCGGCGCCGACAGGCCGCCGCCCTGGCGGTTGATGCCCTTGTTGTTGGACAGCTCTCCGCCGATGCGCACGGTGGTGAAGATCTCGGTACCCAGCACGCGGTCCACCACCAGCACGATCAGGCCGTCGTTGAGCAGCAGCAGGTCGCCCGGGCCGACGTCGCGCGGCAGGTCCTGGTAGTCCAGGCCGACGCGTTCTTCATTGCCGAGCTGGCAGGCGGAATCGAGGACAAAGGGGTCGCCCGGCTTGAGCGTGATCTTGCCGTGCTCGAACTTGCCGACGCGGATCTTGGGACCCTGCAGGTCGGCCATGATCGCGACCTCGCGCCCGCACGCCTGCGCGGCCTCGCGCACCAGCCGGGCGCGGTCGATATGGTCCTGCGCGGTGCCGTGCGAGAAATTCAGCCGCACCACGTCGACCCCCGCGGCAATCATGCGCGTCAGGATCTCCAGCGAGCTGGAGGCGGGGCCGATGGTGGCAACGATCTTGGTGGAACGGGTCATGCGCGGGTTTCCTTGGTGAAGGACGAGGGCCCGGCACGGCGCCAGGCCCGGCGGATGCTTCAGCCGGCTGCGCGCTGTTCCAGCACTTCAAAGGCGGGCAGCTTCTTGCCTTCCAGGAATTCCAGGAACGCGCCGCCGCCGGTGGAGATATAGCCGACGCGGTCGGCGATGCCGTACTTGGCGATGGCCGCCAGCGTATCGCCGCCGCCGGCGATCGAGAACGCCTTCGAGTCGGCGATGGCCTCGGCCAGCACCTTGGTGCCGTTGCCGAACTGGTCGAACTCGAACACGCCGACCGGGCCGTTCCAGACGATGGTGCCGGCGGCCTTCAGTTGCCCGGCCAGCATGGCGGCGGTCTGGGGACCGATGTCCAGGATCATGTCGTCGTCGGCCACGTCCTTCACATCCTTGACGGTGGCCGCGGCGGTCGCGCTGAATGCCTTGGCGCAGACCACGTCGACGGGAATGGGCACCGAGGCGCCGCGCCTGGCCATGATGTCGATGATGGCCTTGGCGTCGCCGACCAGGTCGGCTTCCGCGAGCGACTTGCCGATCTTCAGGCCGGCGGCCAGCATGAAGGTGTTGGCGATGCCGCCGCCGACGACGAGGTTATCGACCTTGTCGGCCAGCGACTTCAGGATGGTCAGCTTGGTCGAGACCTTGGAGCCGGCCACGATCGCCACCAGCGGACGCGCCGGCTGGCCCAGCGCCTTGCCCAGCGCGTCGATCTCGGCGGCCAGCAGCGGGCCGGCACAGGCGATCGGGGCGTACCTGGCGATGCCGTGGGTGGTGGCCTCGGCGCGGTGCGCGGTGCCGAAGGCGTCGTTCACATAGACGTCACAGAGCTTGGCCATCTTCTGCGCCAGCTCGTCGCTGTTCTTTTTCTCGCCCTTGTTCACACGGCAGTTTTCCAGCAGCACCACCTGGCCGGGCGCGACCTCCACGCCGTCGACCCAGTTCTGCACCAGCTTGACCGGCTTGCCCAGCAGCTCGGACAGGCGCGTGGCGATCGGCGCCAGCGAGTCTTCCGGCTTGAATTCGCCTTCGGTCGGGCGGCCCAGGTGGGACGTGACCATCACCGCGGCGCCGGCGGCCAGGCAAGCCTCGATCGCGGGCACCGAGGCGCGGATGCGCGTGTCCTCGGTGATATTGCCGGCGTCGTCCTGCGGCACGTTCAGGTCGGCGCGGATGAACACCCGCTTGCCGGAGATTTTGCCTTGGGAAATCAGATCGGAAAGACGCAGGACAGTGGTCATGACGGTGAAAGGCGCGAGATTTCGCTGAAAAATCGGGGAAACGGGGATTTTACCTGATCGCGGTCAACGCTTTGGCGATTCCAGGCGGCAATGGCCTTGCAGTGTGCTGTCACGCGCACAATGAGGTCTCCTGCCAGCCTGTACGATTCCTTGCCTCCCCACGAAAGAAGGGTCAAGGGAACGTCCCCCTGCTACTCCGAGTGCGGTAATGTATGCAACGTCTGCTTAAACAGACACGTACTGACAGCAGAGCCGATCAAGCAAACGGCCAGGATAGCACCAGGCGGATAACAACAAGGCATGCCGGCGTGCGCGAGGGCGCACAGCCGGCGCCGCGCATTGTCTTGTCGCGAATGCAGGGGGTAATCAGATGAAAGAAGCCGACATGCACGGAGCGATCCGTGGCTTGTACGAGGGCATTCTCGATCCGGGCGCCTGGCAGCAGAGCCTGCGCACCCTGACCGATATGGCCGGCACGGCGCACGCTTCGATGATGGTCTGGGACACGGTACGCGACCAGGTCACCGTCAATGAAATCGTCAATCCGGTGGTGGAGTTGTTCACCGAGTACGAATCGGATTTCCAGGCCATCGACCCGGCCAAGCAGTTCGCACCGCGGCTGACCCCGGGCGCGTGGTACGTCGACGCGCGCGAACTGGGCGAAGGCGCCATGGCGCGCCACCCGTTCTACCGCGATTTCTTCCACCGCTACGACCTGCGCTCCTACGTGGCATGCCTGGTCGCGCGCCAGCCGCACTACGAAGTCTATTTCTCGATGCAGCGCGCACGCACGCAGCCGCTGTTCTCGACCGACGACACCCGCGGCATGGACTGGATCATCCCGCATATGCGCAGCGCCATGGCCATGCGCGACCGCACGCTGGGGCTGACCGTGCTGGCGCGGCTGTCGTCGCAGCTGGTGGAGCGGCTCAACTTCGCGCTGCTGGTGTTTTCGCCGCAGCGCCAGGTGCTGCTGGGCAACCGCGCCGGCGAACGCTGGGTGCGGCGCCTGGACCCGGCGGGCAAGGTCTCGGACTGGACCCTGTCGCGCCCCTTCGGCGAAATGCTGGCCGCGGCTTGCGATCCGCAGCGCGCCGTGGCCGCCCAGGCCGCGCGCGCCACCAGCGGCAACGGCGCCAGCGCGCAGGTGATCGTGCTGCCGCTGCCGCCCTCGCACGCCTTTGCCGCGCAGTGGCAGGAGCCGGCGGCGCTGGTGGTGGTGCACGAGCACGACAACGCGCCGCTGTTGCTGGCTCCCGTGCTGCGCGACCTCTACGGCCTGACGCCGGCGGAAACGCGGCTGGCGACCCAGCTCGCCGGCGGCCAGGGCCTGCCCGAAGCCAGCCAGCAGCTGAACATCCGCCACGAAACGGCGCGCACGCAGCTCAAGGCCGTCTTCCACAAGACCGGCACCAACAGCCAGGCCCAGCTCACCCATCTGCTTTCGCGCCTGGGCGCGGCGCTGGAAGGGGCCTGAATCCCACCCTCGCGCGGTACGCCGGCCGGCAACACGCCGGCAGCCCTGGCACAGCCGCGCGAAGGAAGTACCAAAAGTATGAAAAAGTAGAAAGAAGAAAAACCATGAGCGACACGCCGATGCATGACACCATCCGCGCGCTGTACGAGGGGATCTTCGACGCCGACGCCTGGCGCCGCAGCCTGGGCGCGCTTTGCCAGGCGAGCGACAGCTCGCATGCGCTGCTGCTGGTGCGCGATACGGTCCATGAACGCGTGCTGGTGAACCAGGTGGTCAATCCCGTGCCCGAAGCGGTGGCCGCCTATAGCGAATACTACGAAAGCATCGATCCGGCCCTGCCCTTTGCCCAGCGCATGTCGGTGGGCAACTGGTATATCGACTCTCGCGAACTCAGCCCGCAGACCATGCGCCAGTCGCCGTTCTACGGCGAATTCCTGCACCAGTTCGAGCAATCGTCGGTGATGGCCTGCCTGATCGAGCGCAAGCCGCACTATGAAGTGTTCCTGTCGCTGCAGCGGCCGCTGGGCGGCAACCAGTATTCACCGGAGGACGCGCGCGCGCTCGACTGGGCGATTCCGCATGTGCGCCACGCCATGGCGCTGCGCGACCGCACGCACCAGGTGTCGGCGCTGGCGCATGCGTCGAGCCAGTTGCTGGAGCGGCTGCCGTTTGGCGTGATCATATTGCGCGACGATGGCAAGACGCTGCTTGCCAACAGCACCGGAGAGGCGTGGGTGCGGCGGCTGCTGCCGGCGGTGTCGATCGAGACCAGCGCGGCGGCGATGTCGGCGGCCGGAGGGCGTGCCGAAGAATGGCGGCTGTCGCGGCCGTTTGCCGAAGCCTTGAAGGCGGCATGCGATCCGGGTAATCCGCAGCCGGCGCAGGCGCTGCGGGCAGTGGATGGCAGTGGGCGCCAGGCGCAGGTGATTCTGCTGCCTTTGCCGCCGGCGCATCAACTGTCGATGGATTGGCAGCGGCCCAGCGTGCTGGTGGCGATCCATGAGCCGGGGGTTGCCCCGATGACGTTGCCGGCCGTGCTGCGGGACTTGTATGGGCTGACGCCGGCGGAAACGCGCCTGGCGCTGCAGCTGTCAGCGGGGATCGGGTTGCCTGAAGCCTGCGAGCAGATCGGGATCCGGCGGGAGACCGGGCGGACGCAGTTGAAGGCGATTTTCAACAAGACTGCCACTGGGACGCAGGCCCAGTTGGCGCATTTGCTGACGAGGTTGGGCGTCAGGGCTTAGGGGTTAGGCCGCAAACCTGTCACCGGCCGCCTGTTTGCTCCCCTCTCCCGCCTGCTGCGGGAGAGGGGCGGGGGTGAGGGCCGGAGCCTCAACGAAGTGAAGCCCCTTATGCAACCTCAGTCGCAACCTCAGTCACAACCTCAGTCGCAACCTCAATCGATCGAAGCCCCCACCGTCTTCACCACCCCCGCCCACTTCTGCCGGTCCGCCTTGACGGTAGCCTTGAACTGCTCCACCGACTCGATCCGCGGCGTATTGCCGGCATCGACCAGCTTCTGCCGGATCGACGGCGTTTCCAGCGCGACCTTGACCGCGTCGTTGATCTTGCGCGCGATCGTCGGATCCAGGCCCTTGGGCCCGAAGAATCCAAACCAGATGGTGCTGTTGTAGCCAGCGACGCCGCTCTCGGCAATGGTCGGCACATCCTGGATCACCGGCACGCGCCTGCCCGTGGTCACGCCCAGCAGCCGCACCTTGCCGGCACGGTATTGCGGCAGCACGCTCTGCACCTGGTTGAAGATGCAGCAGACCTCGCCCTTCAGCACGGCCTGCAGCGCATCGGGACCGCCCTTGTACGGCACGTGGACCATGTCCAGGCCGGCGCGGGCGTTGAATTCGGCGAAGGCCAGGTGCGTGCCAGTCCCGTTGCCGGTCGAGGCATAGTTGTACTTGCCCGGATTGGCCTTCACCTTCTCGATGAATTCCTTCACCGTCTTCACGTCGATCACGGCCGGATTGACGGTCAGCACGTTGGACACGTCGACCAGCGGCGCCACCGGCGTGAAATCGGCTTCGGCGTCGAACGGCAGGTTCTTGTACAGCGCCGGGTTGATGCCGTGCGTGGCCGCGGTGCCGAGCAGCAGCGTGTAGCCGTCCGGCCTGGCATGCGCCACCACTTCGGAGGCGACGTTGCCGCCGGCGCCCGGACGGTAGTCATAGATGATCGTGGTCTTGAGCGACTTCTGCAGCGATTCCTGCAGCGCGCGGCCCACCATGTCGACGCCGGAGCCGGCGGTGAAGCCCATCAGGATCGTCACCGGCTGCGTCGGCCACTCGCCCTGGGCCTGGGCGGGCGCGCTCACTGCAGCAGCGGCGCACAGGGCGGCCATGCCCGCGGCCAGGCGGAAGGTGGAACGGATGGACAAGCGCGGCAGGCGGGACGAGATGGACGTGGGGGTGGGCATGGGGGCACCGTCAGGAAAATCAGCACAAAAAAGCGGCCGGGGTCTGAGCCCCGGGCCAGCGCAACAAGATAGCAAGGATCCTGCCAAAACCAAACGAACCAGTTCGCTTGAAGGTATGCCCTGGAAGCATATGGTTGGCCTGGTGCGACGTTCAGCGGCGCAGCAGCCCCACCAGTTCGTCGATATCCGGCAACGGCGCGCCAGTTCCGGCGGCGCTTTCGTCATCCGCTTCCAGCAGCCCGTCGGCCAGCGCGCGCTTGTCGCGATGCAGCGCGACGATACGCTCCTCGATCGTGCCGGCGCTGATCAGCCGGTACACCGTCACGGGGCGCTGCTGGCCGATGCGGTGCGCGCGGCCCATGGCCTGGTCCTCGGCGGCGGGGTTCCACCATGGGTCGGCGATGATCACGTAGTCGGCCGCGGTCAGGTTCAGGCCGAAGCCGCCGGCCTTCAGGCTGATCAGGAAGACATCGCCCTCGCCCGCCTGGAACGCGGCCACGCGGCGCGTGCGCTCGGCCGCCGGCGTGGCGCCATCCAGGTACTGCAGCGCCAGCCCGGCGCGCTCCAGGCCCTGTCGCAGCAGCTGCAGGAAATCGACGAACTGGCTGAACACCAGCGTCTTGTGGCCGCTGGCGGCCAGTTCGCTCGCCAGCGCCACGAAGGCGCGCAGCTTGGCGCCCTCCTTCCCCTCCTCCCCCTCTCCCAGCTGGCTGCCGATTTCGGGCGTGGCCAGGCGCGGGTCGCACGCGGCGCGGCGCAGGCGCATGATCTGCGCCAGCACATGGATGCGCGCCTGCGACTGCTGCTGCGCCTGCGCGAGGGCGCGTGCCCTGGCCCCCGCCGGCGCGCCTTGCGTGGCCTTGCGCGCCGCCTCCACGCGCGCCAGCGCGGCTTCGGCCTGGGTCTGCGCCTGCCGGCGCAGCGCTTCGTAGTGCGCGGCTTCCACCGCTTCGGGCTCGACCCGGATCACCAGTTCCGTGCGCGGCGGCAGTTCGTCGAGCACCTGGGCCTTGGTCCGGCGCAGCACGAAGGGCGCGATCATGCGGCGCAGGCGCTGGCGGGCCTCGCGCACGCCGCCGCGCTCGATCGGGTTGGCGAAATGCTCGTTGAAGCGCGCCAGCGAGCCCAGCAAACCCGGATTGCAGAAGCGCATCACCGACCACAGCTCGGCCAGCCGGTTTTCCACCGGCGTGCCGCTCAGCGCCATGCGGAAGTCCGCGCGCAGGTCGAACATCGCCTGCGCGCGCCGCGTGATGGCGTTCTTGAATGCCTGCGCCTCGTCGGCGACCACGGTATGCCAGTCGCGCGCGCAGAAATCCTGGCGCGCCTGCTGCAGCAGCGTGTACGAGACGATCACCAGGTCATGCGGCCCGGCCTGCGCCAGCAGCGTGTCGCGCGCATTGCCTGCCCCCTCGGCATAGACGTGGACATTGAGCGTGGGCGCGAAGCGGCGCGCCTCGGCGGCCCAGTTGCCGCACACCGAGGTGGGCGCGATCACCAGCGCGGCGCCGCCGCCGGCGCGCGCCACCAGCACCGCCAGCGCCTGCACGGTCTTGCCCAGGCCCATGTCGTCGGCCAGGCAGGCGCCCAGCCCCGAGGCGGCCAGCGTCATGGCCCAGCGGTAGCCGGCTTCCTGGTACGGGCGCAGTTCCGCCGCCAGCGTGGCGGGCACGGTGACTGGCGTGTCGCGCGCCGCGCGCAGCCGGGCGATGCGCTGGCGGAAGTGAGCGTCGGGATCGATGCCCGCGCCGGCCAGCACGTCGTCCAGCCACGGCGTGGCCATCTGCGGCACGCGGATGCCGTCGGGGATGCGCTCGGCCACCGACGCCAGGTCGCGCAGCTGGCCGCGCAGTGCCCGTGTCAGCGCCACGTAGACACCCTGCCCCATCGGCACGAAGCGGCCGGCGTGGCTGCCGGTCCAGTCGATCAGCCTGCCCAGCTCCAGCACCAGCCCTTCGGCCACGCGCAGCTCGCCGGCCAGCCGGTACCAGGCGCCGCGGCTTTCGATATGGACGCCGAGCTGCGGCAGGTCGGCGGCGACGATGCGGATTTCCTTGCCGCGCGGCCATTCCACGGCCTGCACCGCAGGCAGGCCGGGCAGCGCCTCCAGCACGGTCAGCGCATCCTCCGGATCGTCCAG
Organism: Cupriavidus oxalaticus; assembly: GCF_016894385.1. Taxonomy (NCBI): domain Bacteria; kingdom Pseudomonadati; phylum Pseudomonadota; class Betaproteobacteria; order Burkholderiales; family Burkholderiaceae; genus Cupriavidus; species Cupriavidus oxalaticus. The sequence goes on along the minus strand of NZ_CP069812.1, from coordinate 550,416 downwards.
CGTCCACGTGTATTCACCGCCCGGCGGCGACTGCGTGACCAGCACCGGCAGCGCGGCGAAGACCTCGGCCACGCTGGCCAGCTCGGCATCGAGATCGCGCTGGGTAACCAGCGTCTCGCCGCGCACCGCGGCCATCAGGCGTTCCCTGCCCGCGCCCGGCGCGAGCCGCGGCCCGAGCTGGCCCAGCGGCGTGACCACCAGCCGCATCGTGATGCCGCGCCCGGCCACGCCGCCGATGGGCGCGACCTCGGCGCGCAGCCGCGCCTCGGCTTCGACCGGGCGCGAGCCGGCGGCCTGGTCGGCATGGACCTGGAAATGGCCGGCCAGCGCGCGCAGCGTGCGGTCGAGCTGGGCCTGGCCGTCCTCGGGGATCGCCAGCCCGTCGCCGATCAGCCGCGCGGCGTCGAACTGCGCCGGGGTGAAGCGCAGCACCTTGAGCCGGTGCGGCCCGTCGCGCAGCACCGTGACCTGGCGCAGCGCCTCGGCTTCCTGGCGCGCGGCGGCGGGCAGCAGGGCCTCCATCGCCGGCGCCTCGCGCAGCGGTGGATAGAGGCGCAGCACGAAGCGGCCGGCGCTGTGCACGGCCTCCAGCGCGGGCGCGTCCTCGACCACCTCCAGCGTCTGCGCCGGCGCGTGGGCGAGCACCACGGCCGGATGGCCGACCAGCGCCATGGCGGCGGCGGCGCGGTCCAGCACATAGCGCCGGTTGTGCGAGGCATCGCGCCGGATCGCGCGCGCGATGCGTGCGTCCCACGGCTCGATCCGGTCGTCCTCGGCCACGCGCGCCAGCGGCACCGGCCTGGGCTTGCCCCAGCCGCGCGCGCCGCGCACCTGCTCGAGCGGCTCGATGGTGGCCACCGCACCGTCCGGTTCCAGCGTCAGCGCCCACAGCAGGCGCCGGCCGCCCTCGCTGGCTGCAGCAGGTTCGGCGCTGGCGAGTGCGCGCAGCGCTTCCAGCGCCTGTTCCCAGCCAGGCTGGCCGGGTTCGGCATGCGGGTCGAAATGTGTGGTCAAAGGCACGAAGAAACGGATGGCGTCGGGGGCAGGCGCAGACGATGCGGCCGGCGAGCCGGCAAACGCACGGAAATGAGGATTCTAGTCCGCCGCGGCGCCCCATTCCCCGGCCTTTCCACCGCCGCTCGCGTTGGCACCCATGCCCCCCGGGCTTACAATGTCGTTTTTGCTACTTTCACGGCGCTGGGAGAATAGACATGTCGATGGCGGATCGCGACGGCAAGATCTGGATGGACGGCAAGCTGATCGAATGGCGCGACGCCAAGATCCACGTGCTGACGCATACGCTGCACTACGGCATGGGCGTGTTCGAGGGCGTGCGCGCCTACAAGACCCCCGAAGGCACCGCCATCTTCCGCCTGAAAGAGCACACCCGCCGCCTGTTCAACTCCGCCAAGATCTTCCAGATGGCCATGCCGTTCGACGAGACCACCCTGGAAGCCGCCACGCGCGAAGTGGTGCGCGCCAACAACCTGGAATCCTGCTACATCCGCCCGATCGTGTGGATCGGCTCGGAAAAGCTGGGCGTGTCGGCCAAGGGCAACACCATCCACGTGGCGATCGCGGCGTGGCCGTGGGGCGCCTACCTGGGCGAGGAAGGCATGGAGCGCGGCATCCGCGTGAAGACCTCGTCGTTCACCCGCCACCACGTCAACGTGTCGCTGGTGCGCGCCAAGGCCAGCGGCTACTACATCAACTCGATCCTGGCCAACCAGGAAGCGACCGGCCTGGGCTACGACGAAGCGCTGCTGCTCGACACCGAAGGCTATGTCAGCGAAGGCTCGGGCGAGAACGTCTTCATCGTGCGCAATGGCGTGATCTACACGCCGGACCTGGCCTCGTGCCTGGACGGCATCACGCGCGACGCCACGCTGACCATCGCGCGCGACCTGGGCATCGAGGTGCGCGAGAAGCGCATCACCCGCGACGAGATGTACTGCGCCGACGAAGCCTTCTTCACCGGCACCGCCGCCGAAGTCACGCCGATCCGCGAACTGGACGACCGCGTCATCGGCGAAGGCCGCCGCGGCCCGGTGACCAGGCAGATCCAGGACGCGTTCTTTGCCGCCGTGGGCGGCACCGACGAGAAGTACAAGAAGTGGCTGACGCTGGTCTGAGCACCGGCCCCCAGCCCTCGTGCCCCGCACCCGCCGCCGTGCGCGCGTGGCACGCCCCTTGTTTTGACGAACAACAAGCCTCAATCCCCGCAACACCATGACGCAAACCGCCACCATCATCGAAATCGGCGCCGAAGACATTCCGCTGCACTGCCCCACCGCCAGCACCCCGGCCTGGAACTACCACCCGCGCGTGTTCCTGGACGTGGCCGACACCGGCGAAGCCAAGTGCCCGTACTGCGGTACCGTCTACAAGCTCAAGCCGGGCACCGTGCTGAAGGGCCACCACTGACCCGAGCCGCCGGTTTTCGCACGACCCTGACGCTCCGGGCCGCCCGCAGGCGCCCCGGGGCGTTGCTGTTCCCGGCGATTGTGCCGGCGCCCGTGTTTGCGATCGTGCCGGCGAACCGGCCCCCCGCGCCCCGCCCATGAAGAAAGCCCTCGTCATCGCCCCCAACTGGATCGGCGACGCCCTGATGGCGCAGCCGCTGTTCGCGCTGCTCAAGGCGCGCCATCCGCGCCTGGTCATCGACGCCCTCGCGCCCAAGTGGGTGGCGCCGGTGCTCGCGCGCATGCCCGAGATCGGCCGCGTGTTCCCGTCCGACCTGGCGCACGGCAAGCTGCAGCTGTCGGCGCGGCTGATGTTCGCGCAGCAGCTCAAGAACGAAGGCTACGACCTCGCCTACGTGCTGCCGAATTCGCTCAAGTCGGCGCTGATCCCGTGGCTGGCCGGCATTCCGCTGCGCATCGGCTACCGTGGCGAAGCGCGCTTCGGCATGCTCAACGTGCGCCATGCCAACCCACCGCGCGACCACCGCCCGCCGATGGTCGAGCACTATGCCCGCCTCGCGCTCAAGCCCGGCGCGCGCCTGCCCGAGAACATCCCCGAGCCGCGCCTGCGCGTGGACCCGGCGCGCATGGCGGCGACCGCCGAGCGCTTCGGCATCGCCCCGCACACGCGCGTGATCGCGTTCTGCCCGGGCGCCGAGTACGGCCCCGCCAAGCGCTGGCCCTCCAGCCACTTCGCCAGGCTGGCGCAGATGCTGCGCCGCTCCTACCCGTACGCGCAGATGATCACGCTGGGCTCGGCCAAGGACGCCGAGATCGCCGCCGAGATCGTCAAGGACGCACCGTTCGTGCGCAACCTGTGCGGGCAGACCTCGCTCGACGACGCCGTCGACCTGCTGGCGCTGTCCGAGGCCGCGGTCTGCAACGATTCCGGCCTGATGCACGTGACCGCGGCGCTGAACCGGCCGCAGGTGGCGGTCTATGGCTCGAGCGATCCGCGCCATACGCCGCCGCTGTCACAGGCTGCGAGTATCATGTGGCTGCAGCTGGAGTGCAGCCCGTGCTTCAAGCGCGAGTGCCCGCTGGGCCACCTGCGCTGCCTGAAAGAGATCGAACCCGAAATGGTCTTCGTTGAGCTGCGCAAGCTGCTGCACCGGCCCTGATACCCTGACACTGCCATCATGCCTCGTTTTGCCCGCCTGTTCGATTCTGCCGAAGACATCGTCGAAGCCTTCCGCGAGGCGCTCAAGCGGCGCGATGCCGAAGGCGCGCTGCGCCTGTGGCTGGACGAGGATTCGATCACCTGCGTGCTGCCCGACGGCCAGCGCATGATCGGCCACGAACAGCTGCGCCAGGCGTTCTCGCAGCTGCTGGAAGAGCAGCCGGTGCTGGTCGACGCGATCGAAACCAGCAGCCACGCATCGATGGCCGTGTCGATCTTCGACGTGACCGAGGCGCTGCGCTTTGGCAGCGACCGGGTCGAGGCCGACCTGTACGTGCACACCACCTATGTGCTGATGCAGAACCACGAAGGCTGGCGCCTGGCGCATATCCACTGCAGCCCGGCCAACGCCCTGCAGGTGGCCGCGGTAGCCGCGGCGCCCGGCCAGGCGCTGCACTGAGCCCGCCGGCCGCGCTGCCCGGCTGCAACCAGGCAGGACTGCAAGAACGCAAGTACGCAAGATCGCAAGACCGCATCACCGAGCTGGCATGACGCAGCGCCCCGACCTCCTGACGCATCGCTTGCCTGTTGCCGCCACGCCGCACGAGCATGGCCACGGCTACGGCGACGGCATCGCCATGCCCTGGTGGCTGCGCGGCGGCCATGCCCAGACCATCATCCCCGCCCGCTTTACACGCCGCCCGCCGCGTGTCGCCTGTCGGCGCGAGCGCTGGGACACGCCTGACGGCGACTTCATCGACCTCGACTGGACCACCCACCCGGTGCAGCCGGACACGCCGCTGGTGGTGATGTTCCATGGGCTGGAGGGCAATTCGAACAGCCACTACGCGCAGGCGCTGATGCACGCGCTCGGCATGCGCGGCTGGCAGGGCGTGGTGCCGCATTTCCGCGGCTGCTCCGGCGAGCTCAACCTGGCGCCGCGCTTCTACCACTCGGGCGATTCGGCCGAGCTGCGCTGGGTGCTGGAGCGCGTGCACCGGCAGCACTGCGCCGATGGCCGCAAGCTGCTGGTGGTCGGCATCTCGCTGGGCGGCAACGCGCTGCTGCGGTTGCTGGGCGAAGACGGCAACGGTGCCGGCCATGTGCACGCCGCTGCCGCGATCTCGGCGCCGCTGGACCTGGCCGCCGGCGGCGCGGCGCTGTCGGCCGGCTTCAACATGCTCTATACGCGCATGTTCCTGCAGACCCTCAAGCGCAAGTCGCTGGCCAAGCTCGGGCAGTTCCCCGGCCTGTTCGACCGCGCGGCGATGCTGGCCAGCCGCGACCTGTACGCCTTCGACAACGTGGTCACGGCACCGCTGCACGGCTATGCCGATACCGACGACTACTGGCGCCGCGCCGCCAGCAAGCCGGTGCTCGGCGCGATCGCCGTGCCCACGCTGGTGCTCAACGCGCGCAACGATCCGTTCCTGCCCGGGCAGCACCTGCCCGGCCCGGCCGACGTCAGCCCGCAGGTCTGGCTGGAGCAGCCGGAGCACGGCGGCCATGTCGGCTTCATGACCCCCGATGAAGGCTGGCGGCGCCATCTGTGGCTGCCCGACAGCCAGTCGGGCGTAGCCTTCGGCGGCCATATCGAATGGCTGCCGGCGCGGATCCTGCGCTTTTTCGACAGCATGATGTAAAGCCGCCGGCGGCTTGCGTGGCGCCTTGCCGGCAGAGGAGACGGAGATGGACGACATCGTCAGGCAAGCCATGGCGCGCTGGCCCAACGTGCCCAACGCCTATGGCTGGCTCGCGCTGGACCGGCGCGGGCAGTGGCGCCTGCGCAATGAATACGCCCAGCAGCACGGCCTGTCCGGCGAGCCGGTGCGCAACGAAGCGCTGGTCGCCTTTATCGAACGCAACTACCTGTGCGACGAGCGCGGCGCGTGGTATTTCCAGAACGGGCCGCAGAAGGTGTTCGTGGCGCTGGCGTACACGCCGTGGATCGTGCGGCTGCACCAGGGCGCGCTTTGCACGACCTCGCAGCAGCCCTTTACGCTGCAGGCCTGCTACGCCGACGAGCATGGCAACGTGGTGCTGTCGGGGACGGTCGACGGCGTGGACGGCACGCAGGCCGCGCTGCTGCACGACCATGACCTCGAAACCTTCAGCGGCAGCAGCACCTGGCATGGCGAAGCCTGCGGCACCGAACTCGGCCTGTTCCACCACGGCGGCCGCGACCTGCCGATCGAACCCATCGCCGAAAGCGAGGTGCCGAAGCGCTTCGGCTTCGTGCGCCAGCCGGCAGCCTGACGCCGTCCGGCCCCGGCGGGGCCTGCCTCAGTTCGGTATGCCCTTGCTGTCCTGCTTGTCCTCGCGGTACTGGCGCTCCAGCTGGTGCAGGCGGGCGTCGACCTCGGACAGCGTATAGAAGTCGCCGTCTCCGGCCTTGCGGGCGATCTGCAGCTGTTCGATCGCGGCCTGGTAGGCGCCATCCATTGCGTACTTCTCGGCCAGCGCCTGGTGCTGCTGCACCCGCTTGCCCTGGCCGGCGTACGCGCGCGCCAGCATCTCCCACCAATCGCTGCGGCTGGTTTCCTGGCGCGTGCGTTCGCGCAGGAAGCGCACCGCCTCGTCATAGCGGCCCGAGCCGACCAGGGTCTCGGCATAGACGACCGAGACCGCATGAGAGAGCGGGAAGGCTTTCATCGACGCCGTGGCCTGCGCCAGCGCCTCGGGCACGCGGCCCTGCGCGCGCGCCAGCTGGATCGCCATCACGTCCAGCATGGGGCTGCCCGAGCTGGCGCCGGGGATGGTGCCGTACAGCCGCCGCGCCTCGGCCAGTTCCTGCTCCGCGGCAGCGGCACGGCCGAGGCGCTGCTCGGTGAAGGCGAGGCCGTAGTGCAGCGCCGGCGCGCGCAGCGCCGAGGCGCCCGGCAGCTGCGCGCGCAGCGCGTTGCGCAGGGCCTGCAGGTCGCTCGGCGACGATTCCTGGATCACGCGCGCGCGCATCCGTGCGAACTCGTACTCGGGCGTATTGGGCACCTTGCGCGCGTTGGCGTGGCTCACGCGGTCCTGCATGTCGGCAAGGCGCTCGGAAGTCAGCGGGTGGGTGCGCACATAGGACGGCACCGAGCTTTCCGAGATGCCGGACACGCGCTGCAGCCGCGCGAAGAAATCGGGCATGCCCTGCGGGTCGAAGCCCGCCGCGGTCATGATCTGGAAACCGACGCGGTCGGCCTCGCGCTCCGCGCCGCGCGAGAACGACAGCTGGTTGGCAATGGCGGCGCCCTGCCCGCCCATCGCCAGCGCCGCCGCGGCATCGGGGCTGCGCGTGGCGGCCAGGCCGGCCAGCACCATCGACGCCAGCGCGATCCACATCGACTGGTCCTGCGACGTGATGCCGCGCGCGATATGGCGCTGCATCACGTGGCCGATTTCATGGCCCAGCACCGAGGCCAGTTCCGACTCGGTATCGGACTGCACCAGCAGCCCCGTATGCACGCCGATATAGCCGCCCGGCAGCGCGAAGGCGTTGATGCTGCGGTCGCGCACCGCGAACAGGTCGAAGCCGGTGGCAAAGGTGCCGGCGCCGGTCGAGCCTGAAATGCTCTGCCGCCGCGCCGCCTGCACCAGCCGGTAGCCGAGCGCGTTCAGGTAATCCGACAGCAGCGGATCCGGCACGTACAGCGGATCGCGGCGGATATCGCGCATGATGCGGTCGCCCAGGCGCTTTTCCATGTCGGGCGACAGCGATGCCGTGGACGGGTCGCCCAGGTCAGGCAGCTGCACCCCGCCGCCCTCGACCACCGGATTGTTGGTGCGCAGGCCGAACTCGGACTTCTGGCCCGCCTTGATGCTGCGGTTCAGGTTGTCGTAGACCTGGTCGCTGGCATCGCCCGACAGCGACGGTACCGGCTGCGGCGCGCGCGCGGCCGGCGCTGCAGGGACCGGAGCCGAGGCTGGCGCGCGGGGCGTTGCCTGCGGCCACGCCGGCGACGCGATGCTCAGCGCCAGCAGCGCCGCCAGCGATCGCCGCCAGGGCGACCCGGAGCCACCTCGATGTGACGCGGAACCGGCAGGCGCGGCTTCCGCCGCGGCGCAATGACCGGGTGCGGCAGACCTGCGAAGCGATGGTTGTTTCGGCATGTTGCTATGATAGCGGCCTCCGGTGGCCGTTCCCATCAGACGGTTGTCACCCCCGCCCCAGGCCTCCTGCACAAAGCCCAGCCATGACCCAGCTCACCCATTTCGATACCGCCGGCCAGGCCCATATGGTCGACGTCGGCGACAAGGCCAGCACGCACCGCGTGGCCGTGGCCACCGGCACCATCACCATGCTGCCCGACACCTTCGCGCTGGTGCGCGACGGCAATGCCAAGAAGGGCGACGTGCTCGGCATCGCGCGCGTGGCCGCGATCATGGCCACCAAGCGCACCTCTGACCTGATCCCGCTGTGCCATCCGATCGGGCTGACCAAGGTCGCGGTCGACTTTGCGCTCGACGAGGCCAATGCCACCGTCGCCTGCACCGTGCGCACCGAGACCCGCGGCCAGACCGGCGTCGAGATGGAGGCGCTGACCGGCGTGCAGGTGGCGCTGCTGACGATCTACGACATGTGCAAGGCAGTGGACCGGGGCATGGTGATCGGCAATGTGAAGCTGCTGGAAAAGCATGGCGGGAAGTCGGGAGACTGGGTGGCGGGCGATACCAGGTGACTGTTTCGTAAGCCTTGGTTCGACGCAGATCCCGCCGAAGCGGGTTGCCGGGCTATCGCACACAAAGCGCACACGAGCGATCTATCTGGAAAAAACGCTCGTACACCACTGGGACTCGCAGGGGGTGCCATCGCCATCACCGTCCATCGCAGTGTCTGGACAATGCTTCAGGAAGTACTTGGCCTCGTTGCAAGAGGTCATCTGAGAACAATGTGTCCTGCCGTCACACCGGAAGGGGATGGACGCTGCCGAGGTCGGGGCCATATTTGCGCCAGGGGCCAAAGTCTCCGACGCGCCGGGCATCGGGGCGAAGTACTTGTATCCAAGCACGCACAGTACGGCAACAGCGATGCATCCAGCCAGACGAGAGCCAATGGATTTTCCCTGGCGCACCGGTGCGTGCATACGGCTTCGGGGTCGCGCCGTCGGATTGCCCCCGGGCCGTTGAACAAGAATGGCCTTCTTCTTGCCGTCCTTGTCGAGCATGACAAGGAACGTCAATGACTCGCCAATCTTCGGCAGACCGCCCTGCCTGGGATAATCCGAAATATGAACGAAGATGTCCTGACCACCATTCGACGGGGCAATAAACCCGAACCCCTTATCCTCGTTCCAGGTTTTGAGGGTGCCGCCGAGGCGTGTATTCAGGGGTTTTGACGATTCAGCCATGATCGCGCGATTATCACATGGGAGATGAGTTCGACAATGCCGGCACCGCCCGGGGGCAGCACGCACCAAACGACAATCACGGCACCTAGACTAGACATTGCTCAGGGCACCGGGAAGCGCGCATCGCGCCCGGCTCCCATCACCTTGCCAAAGGAGAGAGGCAATGCTGACACAGAAGACCAAGGACATCGTGAAAGCCACCGCGCCGGTTTTGGCGGAACACGGCTACGACATTATCAAGTGCTTCTATAAGCGCATGTTCGAAGCGCACCCCGAACTGAAGAATGTGTTCAACATGGCGCACCAGGAACGGGGCGAGCAGCAGCAGGCATTGGCGCGGGCGGTCTACGCGTATGCGGAGAATATCGAAGACCCGGGCAGCCTGATGGCCGTGCTGAACAATATTGCCAACAAGCACGCGAGCCTGGGCGTCAAGCCGGAACAGTACCCGATCGTCGGCGAGCATCTGCTGGCGGCCATCAAGGAAGTCCTGGGCAGCGCAGCGACCGAGGAAATCATCTCCGCGTGGGCGCAAGCCTATGGCAACCTCGCCGATGTCCTGATGGGCATGGAGAGCGCGCTTTACGAAGGTTCGGCCGAGCAGGCCGGTGGCTGGACGGGGTGGCGATCCTTTGTCGTGCGCGAGAAGCGCCCGGAGAGCGGCGTGATCACGTCCTTCGTCCTTGAGCCGGTCGACGGCAAGCCGGTAGCGAACTTCAAACCCGGCCAATACACCAGCATTGCAGTCAATGTGCCCGCGCTAGGCCTGCAGCAGATCCGCCAGTACAGCTTGTCCGACATGCCGAACGGGCGCAGCTATCGGATTTCGGTCAAGCGGGAAGGCGGCGGCACCCAGCCTCCCGGCTATGTTTCCAACCTGCTGCACGACCACGTCAATGTCGGCGACGAGGTAAAGCTGGCTACGCCTTACGGGAGTTTCCATATCGACGTCAACGCCAGCACGCCCATTGTGCTGATCAGCGGCGGCGTGGGGCTGACGCCGATGATCAGCATGCTCAAGACCGCGCTGCAGGCGCCGCCGCGGAAAGTCGTATTCGCGCACGGCGCACGCAACAGTGCCGTGCATGCCATGCGGGACAAGCTGCGCGAGGCGGCGAAGACCTACGAGAACTTCGACCTCATCGTTTTCTATGACCAGCCCCTGCCGGAGGACGTGCAAGGGCGCGACTACGATTACGCGGGGCTGGTAGACGTCAAGCTGATCGAAAAATCGATTCTGCTGCCCGATGCCGATTACTACATCTGCGGCCCGATTCCCTTCATGCGCATGCAGCATGATGCACTGAAGAATCTCGGCGTCCATGAAGCGCGCATTCATTACGAGGTGTTTGGTCCGGACCTGTTTGCCGAATAGGCCGGCACACATGGGCGAATCCGGGGACGACTGCTTTGTCGTGCCGCGCCAGTTCACGGCGTCCTATCGGACTGTCGTTCCCCGGTAATAAAGGTAACGCCGCATTTCCACATGCGCCGCCGTGGGCGCCTGCGCACGACAATTTGGTATTCAATACGATTGCGGGCCGGCGCATTTCGCGGCCGGCTGCCACTGCCCGCGGCGAGCCTTTCGGCCATGCGCGGGAAAGGTGAATACCATGAACGGGCGCAAGCTCTGCCAGCTGGTACTGGCACTGGCGGCCACGGCCGCGAGCGGCGCCGCCCTTGCCGGGCGGGCCGATCTCCACGATGCCGGCTGGCATGACGCGGACACACGCGGGGGCATGATCAAGACGCGTGTCGGCGTGGGCTTCTATTTCGGGCCCGGCGTCGTGTTCGGCGGCTACCCGTATTACTACCCTGCCTACCCTGCGCCGTACTACTACCCGGCTCCGGCCGTCACCGTGCCGGCCGAGCCACCTCAATACATCGAGCAGGGGCCCAACGGGCCGGTGCCGGCACCGGGGCCCGAGCGGGCAGTGCCGCAGGACCAGGGCTGGTGGTATCACTGCAACCAGCCGGAAGGTTACTACCCCTACGTGCAATCGTGCCCGGGGGGCTGGCAACGCGTGCCGGCCCAGCCGCCGGCCAACTACTGACAGCGTGGAGTGCAGCATGCGAGTCCTGACCCGCGCCACGCTCGCCGTGGCCACCCTGACCCTCGGCGCCTGCGTCGTGATGCCTTCGGGCCCGAGCGTGATGGCGTTGCCGGGCACCGGCAAGAGCTTCGACCAGTTCCGCGCCGACGACTACAACTGCCGCCAGTTCGCCTTCGGGCAGGTCGGGGGCGTGAGTTCCTCGCAGGCCGCCAATAACGCGGCGGTCGGCAGCGCCGTGGTCGGCACCGCGCTGGGCGCGGCGGCCGGTGCGGCGTTCAATGGCGGATCGGGCGCGGCGGTTGGCGCCGGCGTGGGCCTGCTGACGGGCGCCGCGGTTGGCGCCGGCAACGCGCAGTACGCGGGCTATGGCACGCAGCGGCAATACGATGCCGCCTACGTGCAGTGCATGTATGCCAGCGGCAACCGCGTGCCGGTCCCGGGGCGGGTGGCCGCAGCGCCGGCGCCGCGGTATTACTACTATTCGCCGCCCCCGCCGCCGGCCTATTACGTGCCGTACTACTAGATCAGTTACGGCCCCATGCCGAGAGCCGGCGCGAGCGGTCGGTGACCCAGGCGCAGAACGCCTGCGGGCGTTCGCCCTCGGACAGTTCCCGGCATGCCTTCATGAGGTCGGCATATTGCGTCACCTCATCGCCCAGGTAGTACCAGCGCAGCCGTTCCATCCACAGGCGGCCCTGCGCGGCATCGCCAGTCAGCGCGAGCAGCCACGCCGTGCGCGCGATCATCGCGGGAGTCGGCAGCAGGTGCACCGCGGCGATATGCGCGGGCAGCAGTTGCGCCGCATTCTGTGGCGTGATGACGGCCAGCCCTGCCGCATCGGCCTGTGCATGCTGGCGGAACCAGAATTGCGGCATCGGCAAGGTGTTGCGGATGTCGCTGGCGGCGTACTCGCGTGCCTCGGCGCGGCGGTAGTCTTGCCACATGGTTGCCAGGATCGCGACGGCAAGCGCCGTGAATGCCGCGCTCAAGCCCTTTGCCACGCCGGCCGGGACGCGCCACGGTCCGGCGGCGGCAGGCTCCAGCCAGCCCAGCAGGAAACAGAACGGCAGCAAGAAGTACAGGTAGTGCAGCGGATATTCGAGCATCGAATGCGCGCACAGCATTGCCAGCCATGCCAGCATCAGCACCGTCTCGCGACGTTCCCCATTTTCAGCCCGCCAGAGCCGCGCCCGCACCACGCGCCACAGCCATGCTGCGAGAATCAGCCCGACGCCGAGCGTGCCGGCAATGCCGGTCTTGGCCAGCAGGTCCAGCACGGCATTGTGGGCGTGCAGGGACATCTCCACCTTCACGCCGACCTGCGGCAGCTGCATGAACTGCGCCCAGCCGAACTCGCCCCAGCCGACACCGAGCCAGGGATGCGCGCGGAACATCGCCAGCGCATGCGCCCACAGCGCGCCACGCGCGGACATCTGGTCCTCGGCTTCGAGTTGGGCGATGGTGTCGAACAGGCGCCAGTCGAGCAACTGGCCGGCGGCGCGGATCGCTGGCTGCAGCGCCAGCAGCATCACGATCATGGCGACCGCGGCCACCAGCAGTCCGGTCGTGCGCCGCATCGGATCCGCCTCGCGCGGCGTGCCGCGCGCCAGCCATGCGGCGACCACCGCGTAGCCCGCGGCCAGCCCGACGTGCAGCACGCCGGTGCGCGATCCCGATAGCACGATGCCGCTTTCCAGCAATGCCACGGCGGCCAGCCACATCGGGAAGCGCAGCCGGCCGCGCGATGCCAGCCAGACCGACGCGACCAGTGCCAGGCCGTGCACGGTGGCCTGGTGGTTAGGCTGGTTGAGGTTGCCCCAGAGGCGGCGGTTGTCGTCGTAGAAGTAGGTGGAAACGAGGCCGAACGTGCTGTGCTCGAGATGGAAGAGCTGGACCCATTGCGTGACGGTGCCGAGCAGGCCGGCGATCAGGAAGGCGATGGCAAGGGTGTCGCCGGCGTTGAGCGTTGCGGATGCTGGACTGCGACGGTATGACCATGCGGCGCATGTCACGGCTGCGCCTAGCAACAGGGTCAGGATAGTGAGGGTCGCGCTACCGGTGATATCGGCGTGGCCGAGAGCGGTGCGTGTCAGGCCGACGGCGGCGAGCCAGCAGAACAGCAAGGCTACCCACGGCAGCGAGATCGTCGCGGTTGCCGCTGGCGTGGCGGGCCTGCGAAGCGCCAGGAACGCGACCAGCGCGAGCGCGCAGCATGCGGCGGTCCATTCGCCGTAGAACGTCGCGAGTGGGAGCGTATGCCGGGAAACTAGCAGCGGGAAGACGAATGCTGCGATGAGGGCAGCCGACGGGAGGGTTGTCCGGGACGGCGGCATTGAGGCGCCTGGTTTGGGGAAAGGCGCATGATAGCTTGTCGTGCGGGCAAAGAAAAAGCGCCCGAAGGCGCTTTCTCGCAAAGCAATATGCGAATTAGTTGACGGCGCAGTTAATGCCACGGCCCGCCGTCGTCACAGAGCAACCAGTGCCTGCCATCGTCCAGGTAACAGCCCCGCCAGCCAGTCTCGGGGTCAGAGTGATCACCATATTGGCGGGAGCGGTAGTTTGCCCCGTAGTCGTCAACGTAATCACGCCGTCCGTTACGCTGAGACCGTCGACGTAGGCAATCGTTGCTCCGGCATTACCAACGGCAATAACTGCCGGAATATCGCTACTGCCGGAGGTGCAGCCCGCAGCAGCACCGGTAGTCTGGATGCACATTGCGGTCGCAGTCTTGGTCGCGGAAATGCCAGCCAGAGCACCCGAGACCTTCGAGCGCTGGGTGTAGTCGGCATATTGCGGAATCGCGATTGCCGCCAAAATACCAACAATCGCCACCACGATCATCAGTTCAATCAGCGTAAAACCCTTCTGGACACGACGGCCCAGCTTCTTCAGTTTTTGTACCCGTTGCATGATTTGACCCCTCGAAGAGATTTTGGTTAAGCGTTGCACGTCTTCGGTTTCGTGACGCGGGGGACTAGACAGCAGTAAGCGTGCCAGCCATATCCCCCTTCCGTAGGGAGCAAAAAGCGACAAATTTCGTCACCCGACAGAGGAAAGCCCGCCGCTTTCGCCAAATTTTGTCACCTGTGCGCACTACCACCTGCCGAAGCGACAAAAAGTGCGATCACTCACATGAGTTAGTTGGAAATCGCACCGACAAGGGACGTCCGCCAAGGCGGCGACAAAAAAGGGCGGCCAACCGGCCGCCCTTCCGTGCGATGCAGTCCCCCGTCAGGCCGGCTGCGCCGACCGGCGGCTCAGCAGCTTGCCGATGATCACCACCAGGATCGCGCCGGCGGCGCCGAATACCAGGTGGGCGTGCGGCACGTGGATTTCGAACCAGGCGGCGTCGACCGGATCGCTGACCAGCATCTCGCCAGCCAGGTAGCCCAGCAGCGCGGCGCCCAGCACGATGATGACCGGGAAGCGTTCCATCACCTTGAGCAGCAGCGTGCTGCCGAACACGATCAGCGGGATCGACAGGCCCAGGCCGATGATCAGCAGCATCAGCTGGCTGCCCTCGGGGCCCTTCTGCGCGGCGGCGGCCACGGCGACCACGTTGTCCAGCGACATCACCAGGTCGGCGATCAGGATAGTGCGGATCGCGGCCCAGATATTGTCCTTGCCGTCGTGCCCTTCCTCGCCGTCATCGCCGGTCAGCAGCTGCACGCCGATATAGACCAGCAGCACGGCGCCGACGATCTTCAGGTAGGGCAGGCTCAGCAGCTTGACCGCGGCCACGGTCAGCACCACGCGCATGATGATGGCGGCGGCGCTGCCCCAGAAGATGGCCTTCTTCTGCTGGGCGGGCGGCAGGTTGCGCGAGGCGAGCGCGATCACCACCGCGTTGTCGCCGGACAGGACGATGTTGGTCAGGATGATCGATCCCAACGCAATCCAGAAAGTGGTGGAAGACAGCAGTTCCACGGGAAGGCTCCTCGAGTTCTATGTAGTGGCGGTTCTATGCGACGGCGCGCCCCGTCATCTGACGGAATTTCGGATGTCTGAAAGCGCAGACATGACTGTTTAACCGATGAACCTTTCGATTAGATTTCAATTTTGTAATCTTCAGGGGTTTCATGGCGTCAGAATCACTCACTCCAAACGACAATGCCCCCGCCGGAGGGCGGGGGCATCACATGTCCGGCCTTCCCGCGGCAGCGGGAACGGCAAGAGACCTTACAGCATCGCCTTCAGCAGGCGGCCCATCTCCGACGGGTTCTTGGTCACCTTGATACCGCAGGCTTCCATGATCTCCAGCTTGGCCTGGGCGGTATCGGCACCGCCCGAGATCAGCGCGCCGGCGTGGCCCATGCGCTTGCCCGGAGGCGCGGTCACGCCAGCGATGAAGCCAACCACCGGCTTCTTCATGTTGTCCTTGATCCAGTTGGCCGCGTTGGCCTCGTCCGGACCGCCGATCTCACCGATCATGACCACGGCGTCCGTTTCCGGATCGTCGTTGAACATCTTCATCACGTCGATGTGCTTCAGGCCGTTGATGGGGTCGCCACCGATGCCGACAGCCGACGACTGGCCCAGGCCCAGCGCGGTCAGCTGGCCCACGGCTTCGTACGTCAGCGTGCCCGAGCGCGACACCACGCCGATGCGGCCCTTCTTGTGGATGTGGCCCGGCATGATGCCGATCTTGATTTCGTCCGGCGTGATCAGGCCCGGGCAGTTCGGTCCCAGCAGCAGGGTCTTCTTGTTCTCGCGGCGCATGCGGTCCTTGACTTCCATCATGTCGCGCACGGGGATGCCTTCGGTGATGCAGACCACCAGGTCCAGGTCGGCGTCAACGGCTTCCCAGATCGCGGCGGCGGCGCCCGCGGGCGGCACGTAGATGACCGACACGGTGGCGCCGGTCTGGGCCTTGGCGTCCTTGACGCTGGCGTAGATGGGAATGCCTTCGAAGTCTTCGCCGGCCTTCTTGGGGTTCACGCCTGCTACGAAGGCGTTCTTGCCATTGGCGTAGTCGCGGCAGCCACGGGTGTGGAACTGGCCGGTCTTGCCGGTGATGCCCTGGGTGATGACCTTGGTGTCTTTGTTGATCAGAATCGACATGCTGTAATCCTTTGCTTGGCTACGCGCGGCGCGCGCAAGGGCTCAGTGAGCCCCGCGCACCGCGCGCGTTCGCGTATGGTTGCGTTCGTGCGACGGCTTACTTGCCAGCGGCAGCGGCCACCACCTTCTGGGCGGCTTCTTCCATCGTGTCGGCCGAGATGATGGGCAGGCCCGAGTCGGCCAGCATCTGCTTGCCGAGGTCTTCGTTGGTGCCCTTCATGCGCACGACCAGCGGCACCGTCAGGTGCACGGCCTTGGAAGCGGAGATCACGCCTTCGGCGATCACGTCGCAACGCATGATGCCGCCGAAGATGTTGACCAGGATGGCCTGCACGTTCTTGTTGCTCAGCATCAGCTTGAAGGCTTCGGTCACCTTCTCGGTGGTGGCACCACCGCCCACGTCGAGGAAGTTGGCCGGCTCGCCGCCGAACAGCTTGATGGTGTCCATGGTGGCCATGGCCAGGCCGGCGCCGTTCACCAGGCAGCCGATGTTGCCGTCCAGCGAGATGTAGGCCAGGTCGAACTTCGAGGCTTCGATTTCGTTGGCGTCTTCTTCATCCAGGTCGCGGTAGGCGACGATTTCCGGGTGACGGAACAGCGCGTTCGAGTCGAAGTTGAACTTGGCGTCCAGCGCGATGACCTTGCCATCGCCGGTCAGGATCAGCGGGTTGATTTCGGCCAGCGAGGCGTCGGTGTCGTAGAACGCCTTGTACAGGCCTTGCAGGGCCTGGCGAGCCTGGGCAACCGAAGCGTCGGGCACGCCGATCTTGCGGGCGATGTCGTCGGCGTCAGCGTCGGTCAGGCCGGTCGACGGCTCGATGATCAGGGTGTGGATCTTTTCCGGGGTGTGGGCAGCGACTTCTTCGATGTCCATGCCGCCTTCGCTCGACGCCATCAGCGCGATCTTCTGCGAAACGCGGTCCACCACCAGCGAAACGTACAGTTCCTTCTTGATGTCGGCGCCTTCTTCGATCAGCAGGCGATTGACCTTCTTGCCTTCCGGACCGGTCTGGTGCGTGACCAGCTGCATGCCCAGGATGTTCGAGGCGTATTGCTTGACCTCGTCCATGCTCTTGGCAACCTTGACGCCGCCGCCCTTGCCGCGGCCACCCGCGTGGATCTGCGCCTTGACAACCCACACCGGGCCGCCGAGCTGTTCTGCGGCCTTCAGGGCCTCGTCAACCGAGAACGCGGGGATGCCGCGCGGAACCGGCACATTGTATTTGCGCAGGATTTCCTTGCCTTGATACTCATGGATATTCATGCGTGTTTCCTTTCGGGTAGGCGTAAAAGGTAGAAGGGAGAAATCTGAAAAAGGAGACGAACTCTCTCGTCCGGGTGGCCGATCCTGAGAATCAGCCGGAAGTGCCGGTTGGCCTGTCGGCCGGGACAGCGTCGTTGCCGTCGTCGTTGGCTTGACCACCGCGGTCGCCATTGGCCACGGCGGGCGCCCGAGGCGCGGTTGCGGCGGCAGGTGCGGCCTCGGCCCTTGCCTTGGGCGTCGGCTGGTGACCATACCAGCGCGGGTAAAACTCACGGACCACCTCGCCGTCGAAACGCAGCGCGTGGCAGCCGTGCAACTGATAGGGCGGCTCCGGATTCGGATCGTCCTCGCCGTTGTCGCGGATACTGATGACTTCGCCGGCAAACGCCTGGATCGCGGTGCTGGGCAGCACGCCGGCGGCTTCGGTCAGGTGGGAACAGCCGTTGATGCCGGCCAGGCGCTCGCGCACCGCCTTGCGGAAGCCCTTGCGCAGGTTCAGCCCGATCAGCTTGCGGTAGGCCGGGCCGATGGTGTCGCACTGCGACGGGTACGGCACCCAGTCGGAGCAGGCCTCGGCATCCAGCACCGTCATGTCCTCGTTGATCGTGACGCGCAGCCACAGGTCGTGCAGGGGCTGGCCCTGCGGCCGGATACGGTCGCCGGCAAGTTCGATGTCGCGGGGCTTGGTGTCGGTCAGGCGCACCTCCACATCCCACAGGCCGTCCTCTCTCTGGTACGCCTCGGCCGTGATGGCACGGCGGTGGCGCAGGGAGCGGTTGACGGGCTGGGACAGAGGCATGGCCAGGCTGGAATACTGGGGGCTTGGGAACGGCGGCGCCGGAGCACCGAATAACCCGTGGAGTTTAACATGCCGCGCTGGTTTGCCCGGGAACATCCTTGTGCGGCGACTGTCGCGCCGCATTGTCGGGCGACCGCGCGCCGACCGCGCGCTAAGCACCCTGATGCCAGTGCAGGCAATGTGCCGAAAAATGCGGACGATACCGCACGCCTACGCTCAGGCGTCGTCGCCGTACGCTTCGTCGGCGCCCTGGATGATCTTGCTGACCACCGCGCGTGAAAACCCCCGCGCCACCATGAAGCGGATCTGCCTGGCACGCGCCTCCGGCGTCTCCGGCGGCACGCCGAAACGCTTGCGCCAGACCTCGCGGGCGCGCTCGGTCTCGGTGGCGCGCAGTCTTTCCTGCAGTTCGCCCAGCTGTTCGCTGCCCAGCTTGTGGGTCTTGGCTTCCTGCATCACCCTGGCCGCGCCATAGCGGGCGCCGCGGCGATGGACCAGGCTGTCGGCAAAGCGCTGGTTGGACAGCCAGTTCTCGCGCTCGAGCGCATCGAGCAGCTGCTCGAGCTGCTCCGGCGATTCGGCATGGGGCGCGAGCTTGCGCGCCAGTTCGGCCCGGCTGTGCTCGCGGCGCGACAGGTAGCCGACGGCGCGGGCTTTCAGGGACAGGGGGGGACGGGTGGCCATTGAAATCGTGAAGTTTCCACCGTGGGCCTAAACAAAAAGGCCGGCGCATCGGCGATGCCCCGGCCCCTCCGGCTGCTCCGGTGGCTGGCTGGCGCTCAGCCTTCCAGCGCTTCGGCCGGCACGACGTTGGTCGGCGCCACGCCCAGCGCCACACGCACCTTGTTCTCGATCTCTTCGGCGATGTCCGGGTTCTCGCGCAGGTACTCGCGCGCGTTGTCCTTGCCCTGGCCGATCTTGTCGCCGTTGTAGCTGTACCACGCGCCCGCCTTCTCGACGATCTTGGCATCCACGCCCAGGTCGATGATCTCGCCCTGGCGGGAGATGCCCTGGCCGTACAGGATGTCGAAGAAGGCTTCGCGGAACGGCGGCGAGACCTTGTTCTTGACCACCTTGACCTTGGTCTCGTTGCCGATGACGTCGTCGCCCTTCTTGATCGAGCCGATGCGGCGGATATCCAGGCGCACCGAGGCGTAGAACTTCAGCGCGTTGCCGCCGGTGGTGGTTTCCGGCGAGCCGAACATCACGCCGATCTTCATGCGGATCTGGTTGATGAAGATCACCAGGCAGTTGGTGCGCTTGATGGTGCCGGTCAGCTTGCGCAGCGCCTGGCTCATCAGGCGGGCCTGCAGGCCGGGCAGCGAGTCGCCCATTTCGCCTTCGATTTCAGCCTTGGGCACCAGCGCCGCCACCGAGTCGATCACGATCAGGTCGATGGAGCCCGAACGCACCAGCGCATCGGTGATTTCCAGTGCCTGCTCGCCGGTGTCCGGCTGCGAGATCAGCAGGTCGCCGACGTTTACGCCCAGCTTGCCGGCGTAGCTGACGTCGAGCGCGTGCTCGGCGTCGATAAAGGCGCAGGTGCCGCCCAGCTTCTGCATCTCGGCCACGACTTGCAGCGTCAGCGTGGTCTTGCCCGACGATTCCGGACCATAGATCTCGACCACGCGGCCGCGCGGCAGGCCGCCGACGCCAAGCGCGATGTCCAGGCCGAGCGAACCGGTGGAGACCACCTGGATGTCCTTTTCGACCTCGCCGTCGCCCAGGCGCATGATCGAGCCCTTGCCGAACTGCTTCTCGATCTGGGAGAGCGCGGCGGCAAGCGCCTTCTGCTTCTCGGCGCTCACGCCGGCACCTGCCTTCTTGTCGTCCATGGTCGTCCTTGAATCAAATGGTGTATAAATAGGCCGCATGTGGCGCGGCACCGGCTTTTGCCGGCTCCAGCGCCGGCCCGGCTGTCTGCGCGGCCGCCAATCAGGAAGCATCACTCAGGAAGCATCCCCGGGCGGCCCCAGCGGAATGTGCGGGTACTGTATAAAAAAACAGTATGCTTGGCAAGCCCCATCGCGCCCATTCTCAAGGCGCCCGGCTATGCCGGCCAGGTGGAGACAACCATGCGTATTCTGATCGCCGAAGATGACGACACGCTGGCCGATGGCCTGACGCGCTCGCTACGTCACTCGGGTTATGCCGTCGACCACGTTGCCGACGGGCTGGGCGCCGACTCGGCCCTCTCTACCCAGGCCTTCGACCTGCTGATCCTGGACCTGGGACTGCCGCGCATGTCCGGCCTGGAGGTGCTCAAGCGCCTGCGCGCCCGCGGCGCGATGCTGCCGGTGCTGATCCTGACCGCGGCCGACAGCGTCGACGAACGCGTCAAGGGCCTGGACCTGGGCGCCGACGACTACATGGCCAAGCCCTTCGCGCTGTCCGAGCTGGAAGCCCGCGTGCGCGCGCTGGTGCGCCGCGGCGCCGGCGGCGGCGCCACGCTGATGCGGCACGGGCCGCTGGCCTTCGACCAGGTCGGCCGCATCGCCTACCTGAACGAGCAGATGCTGGACCTGTCGGCGCGCGAGATCGGACTGCTGGAGATCCTGCTGACGCGCTGCGGCCGGCTGGTGTCCAAGGAACAGCTGGTCGACCACCTGTGCGAGTGGGGCGAGGAAGTCAGCAACAACGCGATCGAAGTCTACGTGCACCGCCTGCGCAAGAAGATCGAGGTGGGCGGCATCCGCATCGCCACGGTCCGCGGCCTGGGCTACTGCCTGGAAAAATTCCAGCCGGCCGTGGCGGCGCAGCACTGACGTGGCCCGGTTTATGTGGCCCCATTGACGCGGCCCGCACCTTAGCCTCACCCTTGCAGGCGAGCACGACCGCAACCGAGCGACCACCGTCGAGATGAGCCTGCTGCAACTGCCCTGGCGGCGCGCGCACCGCGCCGTGCCGCCGCCCTCCCCTGCCACGCCGCCGGACGCCGCCGACCAGGAACTGGCCGACGCACTGCCGCACCTGGAGGAAAGCACCGCCACGCCCGCGCCGCGCTCGCTGTTCGGCGAGATCCTCGACTGGATGCTGGCGCCGCTGCTGCTGCTGTGGCCGATGAGCATCGCGGTAACGTACCTGGTCGCCAAGTCGATCGCCAATGGCCCGTTCGACCGGGCGCTGGAAGCCAGTGCCATCGTGCTGTCGCAGCAGCTGCGCGAGGTCAACGGCCGCGTCACGCTGCAATTGCCCCTGTCGGCGCGCGAGATCCTGCGCGCGGACGAGACCGACAATATCTATTACCAGGTGGTCGGCAAGCGCGGCGAGTACATCGCCGGCGACCACGACCTGCCGCTGCCGTCGGAAGAAGACCAGGGCCACGCCGGCCTGGTGTCGCTGCGCGACGACCGCGTCGCCGGCAACGACGTGCGCGTGGCCTATACCTACATCGACCTGCGCAATGTCAGCGGCAACCAGCCGGTACTGGTGCAGGTGGCCGAAACACTCGACAAGCGCGCGCGCCTGGCCAACGAGATCATCAAGGGCGTGATCCTGCCCCAGTTCGTGATCCTGCCGCTGGCGGTGGTGCTGGTGTGGTTCGGGCTCTCGCGCGGACTGGCGCCGCTGACCGCGATCCAGCAGCGCATCCGCGCGCGCAACCCCGGCGACACCAGTCCCATCGACGAACGCGCCGCGCCGCAGGAGATCACGCCGCTGGTGGGATCGTTCAACGACCTGCTGGCGCGGCTGGACCAGTCGGTGCAGACGCAGAAACGCTTTATCGCCGATGCCGCGCACCAGATGAAGACCCCGCTGGCGGGGCTGCGCATGCAGGCCGAGCTGGCGCAGCGCGAGCAGTCGCCGGAAGAACTGCGGCGCTCGCTGGCGCAGATCGCGGGCAGCTCCGAGCGCACCGCGCACCTAGTCACGCAGCTGCTGTCGCTGGCGCGCATGGAAAACCTGGCCGGCGCCGGCGGCATGGGCGAGCTTGACCTGGGTGCGCTGGCGCGCGAGGTGGTCAAGGACTGGCTGCCGCAAGCCTGGGCGCGCGACATCGACCTGGGGCTGGAAGCCGACGACCACCCGGTGACGGTGCTGGGCAACCGGCTGATGCTGACGGAGATGCTCAACAACCTGCTCGACAATGCCATCCGCTACACGCCGCGCGGCGGGCACGCGACGGTGCGCGTCAGCGCCGATGCCTTCGAGCCGTTTGCCTACCTCGACGTGGAAGACACCGGCCCGGGCATTGCGCCGGCCGACCGCGAACGCGTGATGGAGCGCTTCTACCGCGTGCTCGGCACCAATACCGAAGGCAGCGGGCTGGGCCTGGCCATCGTGCGCGAGATCGTGCAGCAACACGGCGGCGACGTGCAGATTTCCGACCACGTCTATCAGCAATCGCCGCGCCTGGCCGGCGCGCATTTCCGCGTGACCCTGCGCCGCCCCACCGAAACTCCCACCTCATGAGCGACGTGCCCGCCCCTGACCTCGCCGAAGCCCGTCAGCGCCGGGCCTGGCATCGCAACCTGCGCTGGATCGCCGGGCTGCTGGCAGTCTGGTTCGTGGTTACCTTCGTGGTGGCCTGGTTTGCGCGCGAACTGCGCTTTGACTTCTTCGGCTGGCCGTTCTCGTTCTGGGTGGGTGCCCAGGGGGCGCTGGTGGTCTACGTGCTGATGGCCGCCCTGTACGCCTGGCGCATGAACCGCGCCGACGAAGCACACGACAAGGCTGACGCGCCCGCCCCCCTGCCTTCGCAGGGTGCCTTGCGCGGGCCTGGCTCCGATGCTGCATAGCGATATGCCGGCGGAGCCGCTCCGCAATGCCATGCAGGCGCTGAAGCTGGCTGCACCGCACCATGCGCAGCCCTGAAAACGGCTAGCGTATACCCCGACATTTTTGGCACTTGCGCGCCGAAATCTGTCAGAACGCAGTAAGTTTCGCCTCCCACAATCCTCTGCAACTCAGGCTCCCGGCCAGCGGCACGGGCCGTTTTCCGCGATGTTGCCGCGCCTCGCCCGAGATCCCATCCAGACGGAGGAGACAAGAATGGCAAACGTGCAAAACGTTGCGGTACCCGGAGGGGGTACCCAAAACACACCGATGACACGCGAGGAGCGCAAGGTGATTCTTGCCTCTTCGCTCGGCACGGTGTTCGAGTGGTACGACTTTTACCTGTACGGCTCGCTGGCGGCGATCATCGCCAAGCAGTTCTTCGCCGGGCTGGATCCGACCTCGGCCTTCATCTTCGCGCTGCTCGCTTTTGCCGCCGGCTTTATCGTGCGGCCGTTCGGCGCGCTGGTGTTCGGCCGCCTGGGCGACATGATCGGACGCAAGTACACCTTCCTGGTAACGATCCTGATCATGGGCGTGTCGACGTTCATCGTCGGCCTGCTGCCGGGCTATGCCACCATCGGCTGGGCTGCCCCGATCATCCTGATCGCGCTGCGCATGCTGCAGGGCCTGGCGCTCGGCGGCGAGTACGGCGGTGCCGCCACCTACGTGGCCGAGCACGCGCCGCACGGCAAGCGCGGTTCCTACACCTCGTGGATCCAGACCACGGCCACGCTGGGCCTGTTCCTGTCGCTGATCGTGATCCTGCTGTGCCGCGAGCTGACCGGCCCGAACTTCGAAGTCTGGGGCTGGCGCATTCCGTTCCTGCTGTCGATCCTGCTGCTCGGCGTCTCGGTGTACATCCGCCTGTCGATGAATGAATCGCCGGCGTTCCAGCGCATGAAGGCCGAAGGCAAGACCTCCAAGGCCCCGCTAACCGAATCCTTCGCCCAGTGGCGCAACCTGAAGATCGTGATCCTGGCCCTGCTCGGCCTGACCGCCGGCCAGGCCGTGGTCTGGTATACCGGCCAGTTCTACGCGCTGTTCTTCCTGACCCAGGTGCTCAAGGTCGATGCCAAGACGGCCAACCTGCTGATTGCCGGTGCCCTGGTGATCGGCACGCCGTTCTTCATCTTCTTCGGCGCGCTGTCGGACAAGATCGGCCGCAAGTGGATCATCATGGCGGGCTGCGCGCTGGCCGTGCTGACCTACTTCCCGCTGTTCAAGGCGCTGACCCACTACGCCAACCCGGCGCTGGAGCGCGCCCAGCAGAGCGCCCAGATCGTGGTGACCGCGGATCCGAAGCAGTGCTCGTTCCAGGGCAGCCCGATCGCCCGCGAGATCGACTTCCGCAGCTCGTGCGATATCGCCAAGCGCACCCTGGCCCAGTCCTCGGCCAGCTACGAGGTGGTGGAAGCCCCGGCCGGCACGCTGGCTACGGTCAGGATCGGCGACAAGGAGATCAAGTCCCTCGACGCCAGGCTTGCCAACGGCCACAGCTTCGACGACGCCAGCAAGGCCCAGATCGCGGCGTTCAAGAAGGAGGTGAGCGGTGCCATGTCCGCTGCCGGCTATCCGGCCAAGGCCGACCCGGCGCAGATGAACACGATCATGGTGCTGGTGATCCTGGTCATCCTGGTGATCTACGTCACCATGGTGTATGGCCCGATCGCCGCCATGCTGGTGGAGCTGTTCCCGACCCGCATCCGCTATACCTCGATGTCGCTGCCCTACCATATCGGCAACGGCTGGTTCGGCGGCCTGCTGCCCACCATCTCGTTCGCGCTGGTGGCCCAGAACGGCAATATCTACTATGGCCTGTGGTACCCGATCATCATCGCGGCCCTCACCTTCGTGATCGGTGCGCTGTTCGTGCGGGAAACCAAGGACGTGGATATCTACGCCCACGACTGAACGGTCGGCGGGACGTAACCGTGACCACAACGGCAGGCCAACCCGGCCTGCCGTTTTTTCGTGGGCACCGGTGCCCCGAAAAAATCTTCGCACGAGGGTGTTGACAGTGCCGGAAGCCCCTGTATAATCTCAGTCTTCGTTGGCGAATTAGCTCAGTCGGTTAGAGCGACGGAATCATAATCCGCAGGTCCGGGGTTCGAGTCCCTGATTCGCCACCATCTATTTGAAAAGCCGCGTTCTCGCAAGAGAACGCGGCTTTTTGCTTTGGACGTTGGACTGCCAGGCACGCTTCCGGCACCTCTCCTCTCGATGCCGGAAGCGTCACGCCCTACGGCTGCGTCAACAGAAACTCATGCCGGCTCGTATCCAGCCGCGACACCCGGTACTCGATCCGTTCGTCGTGGTAGGACGAGGCCACGCGCAGGATCTTCAGCAACGGGCTGCCCACCGGCACACCCAGCAGCTCGTGGTCGTCTTCGTCCGCCAGTGCCGAGCGCAACCGCTCTTCGGTGCGGATGATATTGATGCCGAAGACATCCTGGTAGAAGTTGTAGAGCGTATTGGGCCGCTCGCGCAGCTGCTTCTCCGTCAGGCCCTTGAAGCGCGCTTCCGGCACGGTGATGGCATCGATCATCATCGGGGTGCCTTCCAGCGACAGCACATTGGCGAAGCGAAACACGGGCTCGCCAACGGCCAGCCCCAGCGCGGCCGCCTCGTCCTTGTCGGCCTTCGCGCGCCGGAACCTGGCCAGGCGTACGGTCGGGTATTCGCGATGGCCGTCCTGGCGCACGATACGGAAGAAGCGGAAGAAGTGATCCTCCTGCCGGTGCGTGGCGACGAATGTGCCGCGTCCCTGGTGCCGGATCATGATGCCTTCGGCCACCAGTTCGTCGATCGCCTTGCGCAACGTGCCGATCGACACGCCGAAGCGTTCGATCAGCTTGCGCTCGGACGGAATGGCTTCTCCCGGCTTCCACTCCCCCTCCGCCAGGGCGGAAAGAATGGCCTGCTTGACGTCCTTGTACAGGACGCCGCCGATCGCGCTGGCGGCATCAAATCTGGCACCCACGTTGAAATCCCTGTTCGCTGGCCCGCGCCGCCTTGCCGGGTGCGCGGGCCGATTCATCTGGATAAGCCAGATCATACCGGAGGCCCTCTTGTGCCTGGCACCGCCACCCGGTGCTGTTCGACTACTCGGCGCGGATGTGCTTCTCTTCGATCAACCGCGCCCACCGCGTCACCTCGCCGTTGAAGTATTCGGCGAAGGGGCCGCTGGTCTGCGGCGCCGGGCTGAACCCGGCCGCCACGATGCGCTCGCGCACCGCGTCGGCCTGGAGCATGCGCGCCACCGACGCGGCGACCTTGTCGACGATCGGCTTCGGCGTGGCGGCCGGCATCATCAGGCCCGTCCAGTTCTCGACGATCAGGTCGGGGAAGCCGGCCTCGGCCACGGTCGGCACGTCGGGCAGCAGCGGATGCCGCTCGCGCGTGGTCACCGCCAGCGCGCGCAGCTTGCCGCCCTTCACATAGGCCAGCGACTCCGGGAAATTGGAGAACACCACGTCGATCTGGCCGCCGATCAGGTCGGTCATCGACGGCGCCCCGCCCTTGTACGGCACATGGGTCAGGCTGGCGCCGGTCAGGCTCTCGAACAGGGCCAGCGTCAGGTGCGGCGGCGTGCCGTTGCCACTGGAGCCGGCATTGAGCTTGCCCTTCTGCGCCGCCGCGGCCAGGTCCTTCATCGACCTGACCGGCGAACTGGCCGGCACCACCACCAGCATCGGCGACGAGGCGATGCGCGCCACCGGCACCAGGTCTTTCTGCATGCTGAACGGCAGCCTGGGGAACAGCGTGACATTGGAGGCATGGGTCAGCGTGACCGCGAGCCAGGTATAGCCGTCGGCGGGTGCCTTCGCGACCTGGTCGGCGCCGATGTTCGCGTTGCCGCCGGGCTTGTTGTCGACCACCACGGGCCGCTTCCACTCCTCCGCGAGCTGGTGCCCGACCAGGCGCGCCATGATGTCCGTCAGGCCCCCGGCCGCGAACGGGACCACATAGCGGATCGGCTTGCCTGGATAGTCGTGGGCGGGCACCGACGCCTGCGCCGTGCCCTGTGCGGCGGCCGGCGCCGAGGCCAGTCCGGTGAGCGTGGATACTGCGGACAACGCGACAAGCGCGCCGGCTCCGTACCTGAGCGCGGTGCGAATCAAACCTCGAACCATGGTGTGTCTCCGTTTTGTGGTCGCTGGCCCGTTCTGTGTCGGGTCCGCTTTCGTGGTGGGAATCGAATCGAAAACTGCTAGGCCTTGCCCTCCTGTACCGCTTCTTCCGCAAGTTCTTCCGCAAGTTCGCGCAGCTCCCTGAGCAGGGCATCGGGGATCTCTATGCCATGGGCCTGCGCATCGGCCTGCGCGGCATCGCGCCGCGCACCGGGCAGGCGCGTGCCCGCGTCATCCAGCATCGCCTGCAACAGGGCTTCGACACGTCCGGCATAGGCGTCGGAGCCCGCGAACGCGCCCGGGTCCAGCACCATGAAGAGCTGGCCGATACGCGGCCGGTTGCCGGCTTCGGTGAAAAAGGAATCCGCTTCGGCGCCAAAGCTGGCGCCGGCCAGCGAGGTCACCAGCAGCTCGACCATCAGCGCCAGCATCGCGCCCTTGACGCCGCCCGCGGGCAGCATCGAGCCGCGCAGCGCGGCCTGCGCATCGGTGGTCGGCTGGCCGGCTTCGTCCAGGGCCCAGCCCAGCGGGATCGGCTTGCCCTGCTTCGCGGCCACCATGATCTTGCCGCGCGCGACCTCGGACAGCGACAGGTCGATCACGACCGGCGCATGGCCCCGGCGCGGAAACACCGCGGCAATGGGATTGGTGCCGAACAGCGGGCGCCGCCCTCCCCAGGCAGGCATCGCTGCGGGCGAGTTGCCCATGGCGATGCCCACCATGCCCGCGCGCGCCACCGGATCGAGCGGCAGCGCGGCCGCGCCGAAGTGATGGCTGTTGGTGACCGCCGCGACACCGACACCGGTTTCGTAGGCCCGGCCCATTGCCTCGGCAATGGCCAGGTCGCAGGCCGGGAAGGCGAAGCCGCAGCCCGCATCGACCAGCGCGGCACTGGCGCGCGCGGCGCGCACCGTGGGCATGGCGCGGCCGTCGACACGGTCCGCGCGCAGGTGCGCCACATACATGGGTATCCGCGATACGCCATGCGAGGCCAGCCCCGCCGCATCGGCGCGCACCAGCGCCGCGGCCGTTGCGTCGGCCTGCAGCTGGCTCGCGCCCGCGCGCCGCAGGGCGGCGTTGGCAATCCGCTCCAACTGCGTCATTGGCACCCGGCTCATGTCATGTCCTCCAGCGTCTGCCGTACCTGTTGCGCGATCATCATCGAGACCCGCGCATTGGCCTCCTGCGTCACGCCGCCGATATGCGGGGTCAGGATCAGGTTGGGCACGTCAGCCAGCACGCTGCCTGCAGGCAAAGGCTCGCGCTCGAAGACGTCGAGCGCGGCGCCGCCGAGATGCCCGTCGCGCAGTGCCTGCGCCAGCGCGGCCTCGTCGACCACGCCGCCGCGCGCGGTGTTGATCAGCACCGCGCCGCGCTTCATGCCCGCGATCCGCTGTGCATCGAGCAGATGCCGCGTGGCAGGGACCAGCGGCACATGCAGGCTGACCGCATCGGCCTGCGCCAGCAGCGTGTCGAGCGCGACGCTGCGCACGCCGGTCCGGGCCCATACCGGGTCGTCCGCGGCCAGCATCGGGTCGAATGCCGCCACCTGCATGCCGAACGCCTGCGCCAGCGCGGCGGCCTGCCTGCCGATGTCGCCGAAGCCCACCAGCCCCAGCGTCTTGCCCAGTGCCTCCCTGCCCTCCGACAGGCGTGCGCGCGGCCACTGCCCCGCGGCCACTTGCGCGCTGCTGCCGTAGGCACCGCGCAGCAGCAGCGCCGCGGTGGTGACCACGTACTCGGCCACCGAGCGCGCATTGGCCCCGGCCGCGGGGATCACGCGGATGCCGCGCTCGCGGCAGGCATCGACATCGATATTGTCGAGCCCGACCCCGAGCCGCCCGACCACGCGCAGCGACGGCGCACCGGCCAGCAGTGCCGCGTCGACCTGCGTGCGGTTGCGCACGATCAGCGCCTGCGCGCCGGGCAGCGCATCGAGCAGTTCGGCGCGGCGGTCGACCCAACCCGGCTCGTAGCGCAGGTCGAAGCCCGCCCGCAGCGCCTGCACCGCGGCATCGTCCATGAACTCGCTGATGCAGATGCGCTTCATCATGCCGACTCGTGGATGCGGGTCAGCACGAACTCGCGGTGGCCGAGCGCTTCCGCCGCGGTCCAGCGCCCGTTGACCGTGGCCAGCATGCACTCGAGCAGCTTGTCGCCGGTCTGGTCCAGCGTCAGCTCGCGCTGCAGCAGGCCCGAGCAATCGACATCCATGTGCTCGCTCATCAGCCGCACCGTGCGCGGGTTGGCGCACAGCTTGATCACCGGCACGATCGGGTTGCCGATCACGTTGCCCTGCCCGGTCGGGAAGAAATGCACCACATAGCCGGCGGCGGCGCACAGCGTGACCATCTCAGCCGCGGCCGACGACGAATCCATGAACCACAGGCCCGGGTGGGCCGGCGCCTCGGCCTTGTCGAGCACGCCGTCGACCGTGCACTGCTTGCCGATCTTCTGGATATTGCCCAGCGCCTTCTCTTCGATCGTGGTGAGGCCGCCGGCGATATTGCCCTTGGTCGGCTGCGACTCCGACAGGTCCGAGGTCTTCCAGCGGTCGATCATGCCCTGGTAGCGCTCGAACATGGCCATGAACTGGTGGCGCACTTCGTCGTTGGCGCAGCGCGCCGCCACGATATGCTCGCCGCCGGTCAGCTCGGAGGTCTCGCCGAAGACCAGCGTGGTGCCGAGCGGATGCAGCTTGTCGAAGGCATTGCCGACGGTCGGGTTGGCGCCGCAGCCGGAGGTGGTATCCGATTCGCCGCACTTGGTCGATACCCACAGGTCGCTGATCGGGCATTCCACCCGGTGCAGCGCGGTGGCGTACTGCACATACTCTTTTGCCGCCTTCGACGCCCGCATGATGGTGTCATGGTCGCCATGGCCCTCGATGCCGAAGCCGACCACCGGCTTGCCGGTTTTGGCGATGCCATCCACCACTTTCCTGGTCCAGCCGTCCTCGATGCCGATCACCACCACGGCGGCAACATTGGGATTGCTGCCCGCGCCGATCAGCGTGCGGAAGTGCAGGTCCAGGTCCGGCCCGAACTGCAAGCGGCCATACGGGTGGGGAATCGCCATGGTGCCCTTGATGGCGACGGCGACCGCCTCGGCGGCGGCGTTGGACAGGTCGTCCAGCGGCAGGATGATGACGTGGTTGCGCACGCCGACGCGGCCGTTGTCGCGGCGGTAGCCCCAGAAGGTGGTGTTTTGATCGATCACGGACATGGCTTGGGTCTCGGGTATGGGAAGGGGAGATGCGTGGCGGGGACCGGGCGGCTTACCAGCGCTTGGTCTTGATGTTGTGGACGTGGGCGTGTTCGCCCGCCCTGATCGGCGCCACTACCTTGCCGATGTCGATGCCGTACTTGTAGACGGTGTCGTCGGGATCCATGTCGCACAGCGCCACCTTGTGGCCGATGGGGATCGGCTGCAGCGCGGTCACGGTCACGATCTTGTCCTCATCCATGATCCAGGCGTTCAGCCTGGTGCCGGCCTGGATCCCTTCCACCACGGCCACGGCCACGGTGTCCTTGGCGTCGTGCAGCACTACGTGAATCATCGTCGTCTCCTCTGTGTGGGTCGTCTTGATGGATTCATGTTAGGCAAGCCAGTGATCCATGTCAACCAACTCATATATATCACTTAGTTGAATATGGATCGGCGCGTGGCGCGCATGGGGTTGCGGCAGGTCATCGGGCGACCTGCCGATCATTCCGTGTCGATGTTGGGGGGAAGAAGATCCTGCTGTCGGGGCGGCCTGTTCAAGGCCGCCGCGCCGGGCATCGGCGTGCCCGGCCAGCTATCGTGGGCAAGCGGTGACGGCCTGCCCGGGCAGTTACCAGTAGCGTACCCGGCCCGTATCCAGGTGTACGAATTGCTCGCCCTGGTAGAAACCGACACCACCGCCCTTCAGCGTCTTGGCGGCATCGCGCAGGTCGCCCAGCGGCACGCCGGCCACGCGAATGTCGATGGCCTTGCCGTCCATGTGCAGGCTGTGTCGGGCAACGCCGCCCCCACGCGAGTTCCGCAGGCGTGAATTGGTGGCCGGGCTGCGATAGCCCGAGATGACCTGGAACGGTTCGCTGGTGCCGAGTTCCCGGCGCAACTGGTACAGCAGGTCGAACAGTTGCGGATCGATCACCCCTACCTGGCCGGAATAGTGGTCGCGCAGGAAACCGTTGAGCGACGTGAGGGCCTCGGGAACGAAGCTGTCGCCGACGGCATAGACGAGCTTGATGCGCTCGCCCGTATGGGTGTGGTCGAAGGCCAGCGAGCGCGCATCGGGCAGGCTGGCAAGCGCCTGGCGCGGCGCCAGGGGCATCAGGCCGGCGGCCAGGGCCAGGCCTCCGGTGGTATGTAGAAAGCGGCGGCGTGCCTTGCGCGTCGCGTCATTCATGGTACTTCCTCTGCATGTGCTGGGCGCGCCCTATTGCGTGGCAGCAGGGGCGCGCGCGATGGCTGGCGGCGAGGGGCGCCCGGTGCGTTGCCGCAGCGCCTTGTCCAGCAGTTTGTCGTGACCGTAGATGTCAGGCAGGAAGGATACACGACCATCGGCCCGGGCGATGACCGTGCCATAGGCCAGCACCACCGGCAGCGGTTGCTGCAGCCGCACCGTGTTCGACTTCCCGCGCGTCATCGCCTCGCGGATACGCGCCTCGTTCCAGTCCGGCATATCCTGCAGCACGAACTGCGCCAGTGCCACTGGGGATTCCACGCGGATGCAGCCATGGCTGAAGTCGCGCCGGTCGCGCTTGAACAGCTGCGGCGTGGGGGTGTGGTGCAGGTAGATGTTTTCGTTGTTGGGGAACACGAACTTGATGTCGCCCAGCGCATTCATGGGGCCGGGGCGCTGCCGGATGCGCATGCGGCCGTTGAGCACGGCCTCCAGGTTGTCCTCGGACAGCGTGGTCACGGCCTTGCCGTCGCCGCTCACGAACTCGAAGCCCTGCCGGTTGAAATACGCCGGATCGCGCCGCAGGCGGGGCACCGTCTCGCGCCTGGCGATCGACGGCGGCACATTCCAGTACGGACTGAACTCGATGTAGCGCATGTCTTCCTCGAACAACGGCGTGCGCGTGTCCAGCGCCTTGCCGACGATCACCTTCATCTCCAGCTTGATGTCGAGCTTGCCGTCGCGGATCTCGTAGGCGCGCAGCATGAATTCCGGCACGTTGACCACGATCATGCGCGGACCATCCAGCGGGGTCCAGCGCATCCGCTCCATGGTCAGTTCGATCTGCCGCACCCGGCTGGCCATGGGCAGACTGAGTTGCGCCAGCGTGCCGGCGCCGATCACGCCGTCGGCCTCGAGCCCGTGCCGCGACTGGAACGCCTTGACGCCGTTGACGAGTGCGCCTTCATAGCGCGCCGGCGGCTTCGTGCCGGCCGGCAGGTCGCCCAGCGCCACCAGGCGCGCCGTCAGCGCGGCAGTGCCCGCCCACGGCTGTCCCGGCGTCAGCTTGCCCGCGGGCAGCGCCGGCAGCGGCTGCGCCCAGACCGGCTGCGCGGCGATCTCGCGATAGCGGGCCAATGCCTCGCGCAGCGTGCCATACAGGGGGAAAGTGGGCGCGGCCTGGCGCACGGCGTCCGGCAGGCGGCGTTGCGCGACCGCTTCGCGCAGCACCGTGGCGGCGTCATACGGGCGTTCTTCCTGTGGCGCGAAATTGGCACGGACCGCGCGGGGGTTGATACGGCCGCCGTGCAGGTCGGCCAGCATGCGCTCCATCGCGGCGGTCAGCGCGGCGTCAAGGCGGGCGGCGGCATCCGATGCGAGCACCGGCCCGGTGGCCGCCTGTTGCACTGCCTGCCGCAGCGCTTCGGCATCGTAGTCGCGGGGATCGAGCCCATCGGCGGCCGCGTTGGACAGCGCGTCGACCGCCTGCCTGGCTTCCGGTATGGGCCTGCCCTGGGCGAACCATAGTGGCCCCTGGGGCGCCGGTGAGGCTTGTGGCACTGACGCCTGTGGCGCTTGCGGCGCTTGTGGCGCTTGCTGGGTCTGGGTCGTCTGGGTCGTCTGAGGCGGCTGGGCCAGGACCGGGGCGCCGGCGGCGGCGGCCAGCAGCAGCGCGGCCAGGCAAAGCGAAGGGAGGGCAGCCTTGGCTGCCGCAAGACTGGCGCCGGTCAGGCGCATGGCGGCTGTCGGGAACGAAGGCATCGTGGGGATGGGCCCGTTTCGTGGCACACGCCCACAGTCTACCCGTGTTGTGGAAGCGGCGTTCGGACCGCACCGCGGCCGCTGGGCGACGGTGTCGAATCGGAATGTGGCCAGCCCCGGGGAAGCGGATGCCCAGGGCAAATCGGCTTCCGACCACATCGAACGACGCAAGTCACCAGTCCGGCTAGTTGACCAGGCAAATTCGGCCAATTCGCTCAGCTCGCTCGGAAGTTTCGCACGGTGGGCGTATCGCCGTATTCCTACACTGGCCCCGGTTCACAAGGCATTTCCGATTTCACGATCCAGCCGGTGCCTTGGAACGCCCGCGTGCCGCAGCAATCATGCCGCGGCCCGTCTTCCACAATCAAGAGAACTGACATGAAATTTGCATTTGCACCGGTGGCGCTTGCCGCCGGCATCGTCTTCGCGTCGCAAGCCGCGCATGCCGTCGACGGCACCATTACCTTCAACGGCAACATCACCCCCACCTCGTGCGAGATCAATGGCAACGGCACCGGCTCGAAGTCGTTCACGGTCACGCTGCCGACCGTCTCGGCAAAGACGCTGGACGCGGCTGGTGCGCGCGCCGGCCGCACCCCGTTCACCATTGCGCTGAACTGCGATGCGGATACCGGCGCGGTCCATACCTATTTCGAACCGGGCCCGACCACCGACGCCAGCACCGGCAACCTGGTGATCAACAGCGGCACCGGCACGGCGACCAACGTGCAGATCGGGCTGCTCAATGCCGACTTCTCCCAGATCAAGGCCGGCTTTGCGGACAGCGCCCAGAATTCGCTGGCGGTGCCCCTGGCCAGCGGCGCGGCCACCCTGTCCTACTTTGCCGAGTATGTCGCCACCGGCCAGGCCACTTCGGGCGCAGCCAATTCCAGCGTGATGTACACCATCGCGTATCCGTGACGCCGACGCGTTCCTGAGATTTCCCTGAAGGGCAAATCCGATTCCGGGCCTGGCGCACTTGTGGCGCGGTCCGGTGCTTCGGCACGCGCCATGTTGGCGGCGCGTGCCGCTCCATTCCCCTCCGCTGTGCTTGCCGGTCCTGCCGACGACTGGTTCCTTCAGCCCTGCTTTCCGGCCTCAACATGCTGTCCACACCCCTGCGAAACTTGCTGGCCACCGCCATGGCCGCGCTGGCGCTGTCGTGCGCATTGCCCGTCAGCGCCTCCGTCATCGTCGGCGGCACGCGCGTGGTCTATCGCGCCACGGACAAGGAAGTCACGCTAAAGCTGACAAACGAAGGGCAATCGCCCGCGCTGACGCAGGCGTGGGTCGATGCCGGGACGGCGACCCCGACGCCTACCTCGATCGAGGTTCCCTTCACCATCACGCCGCCGATCGCGCGCATCGACCCGGGCAAGGGCCAGACGCTGCGCATCCTCTATACCGGCGAGCCGCTGCCACAGGACAAGGAATCGCTGTTCTGGCTCAACGTGCTTGAAATCCCGCCGAAGCCTTCCGCCGATGAAGCCGGCGCCAACTCGCTGCAAATGGCGTTCCGTTCGCGCTTCAAGCTGTTTTTCCGCCCTGCCGGGCTGCCGGGCAACGCCACGGAGGCGCCGGCTGCGTTGCGCTGGGAACTGGGCAGCCGCGACGGCAAACCCGTGCTGGTGGCACATAACCCGACGCCTTACCACGTGTCGCCGGTCACCGTCGAAGTCATCGCCGGCGAGCACCTTGCCAAGGCGACAGACCTGGACATGATTGCGCCTGGCGCCACCACCGCCTTCCACCTGGACACCGAGGTCCGCAACCCTGCCGGCGCCACCGTACGCGTGCACTGCATCAACGACTTCGGCGGCAGGGACAAATTCAGCGCGCCGCTGAGCGCCTCGGGCTCCCGCTAGCCCTCACTCAACCCCACGGTCCGTTACGCCCTCTCGGCAGCCGCCGCGCCGGCTGCCGGCGGCTGCGTGCGGCCATCGTCGACACGCCAGTGCCATGCTGCCACTCCCTCCCCGCCACGTCCCGTTTCGCCTGTGTCCGCTTCCTGCCGTGCTGCTGGCCCTGTTCGCCAGCGGCGCAGGCGCAGCCGGACAGCCTGACACCAGCCCGCTTCCTGCCCGCTCCCCGCAGGACGTGGAATTCAGCGATACCTTCCTGCAGGGCACGGCGGGCGGCGTTGCGGACCTGAGCCGCTTCAGCAAGGGCAATCCGGCGCTGCCCGGCCACTACCGTGCCGAGTTGTATGTCAACGAAATCTGGCTGGGCCGCGCCGACGTGGAGCTGCGCCAGTCCGGCGACCCCGCTGCCCCTGCGGTGCCATGCTTCGATCGCAGCCTGCTGGAGCGCATCGGCGTCGACCTGGCCAGGCTGCCGGCTGCTGCATCGCTGGACGGCGACGGCTGCCAGCCGCTGCCGGCGCTGATCGCCGACGCCACCGCGAGCTTCGACAACGGCGAGCAGCGGCTCGACGTCAGCGTGCCGCAGGCCGCGATGGTGCGCCGCGCGCGCGGTTACGTCAGCCCGGAGAACTGGGACGACGGCGTGCCGGCGGCGCGCCTGCAGTACAACGCCAACATCTATCACTCCGACGCATCCAGCCTGTCGACCACGCAGGCCTATGTGGGCCTGAACGCCGGCATCAACGTGGGACCATGGCGCTTCAGCCACCAGGGCAGCCTGAACCGCGACGAACGGCAAGGCACGCGCTACCAGAGCGTGCTGACCAACCTGCAGCGCGCCATTGCGCCCTGGAAAAGCCAGCTGGTGATCGGCGATGCCTTTACCGACGGCGCCCTGTTCGACAGCATCGGCTTTCGCGGCGTGCGCCTGGCCAGCGACGACCGGATGTATCCCGAATCGCTGCGCGGCTATGCCCCCATCGTGCGCGGTATCGCGCGCAGCAACGCCCGCGTGCAGATCCGCCAGCAAGGCAACATCCTCTACGAGACCACGGTGGCGCCGGGGCCGTTCGAGATCGATGACCTGTACCCGACCGGCTATGGCGGCGACATCGAAATCGTGGTCACCGAGGCGGACGGCAGCGTGCACGTATCGACCATGCCTTACGCCGCCGCGGTGAACGCCCTGCGCGCCGGCCAGAGCCGCTACAGCGTCACCGCCGGCAAGTACCGCAACACCGTGCTGCAGGGCTCGACGCTGCTGCTGCAGGGCACTTACCTGCACGGCTTCACCAATATGGTCACCGGCTACGGTGGTTTCGTGGCCGCGCAAGGCTACGGCGCGATCGTCGCAGGTGTCGCGCTGAATACCGACCTGGGCGCTTTCGGCGCAGACATCACGCATGCCAGCACGCGGCTGCAGGGTCAACCGGACCGCAGCGGCCAGAGCGTGCGGCTGAGCTACAGCAAGCTGGTCGCGCCGACCAACACCAATTTCTCGGTAGCGGCATACCGGTACTCCAGCCGCGGCTACCTGGGCCTCGCCGATGCCATGTCCTGGCTCGCGCTTGACGAGGCGGGGAGGCTACCGAGCCTGCCGACCGCGCGCGGCAAGCTGCAGCTGAGCATCAACCAGGCCTTGCCGCCCGGATATGGCAATTTCTACCTGACCGGATCGGTGCAGAGCTACTGGCAGGGAAGCGGCACCGTCAGCCAGTTCCAGGCCGGCTACAACAATGCTTACCGCGCCATCGCCTACGGCGTGTCGGCGTCGCGGCAGCTGAATGTCGCCACCGGCAAGTGGGACACCCGCGTGATGCTGACCGTCGGCCTGCCGCTCGGCAAGTCGGCACATGCTCCCTACTCGCTGACCAGCGTCGAGCGCGGCTCCGACGGCACCTTCACGGCACAGGAGACGGTGACCGGCACGCTCGGCAGCGACAATGCCTTCAGCTACGCGCTCAATGCCGGCCATACCGGCGGCGGCTCCGGCAGTTCGAACAGTATCGGCGGCAGCGTCGCCTATGTCTCGCCGTTTGCAACGATGACCGCCAGCGCGTCCAGGAGTAGCGCCTATACGCAGACCGGCGCAGGCATTTCCGGCGGCATCGTGGCCTATGCGGATGGCGTGGCGTTTTCGCCTTCCCTCGGCGATACGGTCGCGGTGGTCGAGGCCAAGGACGCCGCAGGCGCGCGCCTGGCCAATGGCGCGGGGCTGCGTGTCGACCCGTGGGGCCATGCCGTGGTATCGAACCTGGTGCCGTTCGCGCGCAACGAAATCGAGATCGACCCGCAGGGCCTGCCGCTGGAGGTCGCACTCAAGTCGACGCAGCAGCGGATCGCGCCCACCGCGGGCGCCGTGGTGCGGGTGCGCTTCGAAACCGAAAATCCCGGCCGCGCGGCCATCCTGCGCACGCGCCTGCCGGATGGCGCACCGGTGCCGTTCGGCGCCGAAGTGTTCAATGCCGATGGCAAGCCGGTCGGGACCGTGGCGCAGGCTGGCCGCGTGCTGGTGCGCGGGCTGGCGGAGGATGCCGGCACGCTGACGGCGCGGTGGAGCCAGGCCGGCGGCGATGCCTGCACGCTGCACTACGACCTCGGCAAGCCCGGCAATGAGGCGGCGGCGATGCTCGTCAGGGACGCGCTTTGCACGCGCTGATGCAGCCCTTCACCACACCAGCTGGTGGCGCCGCGCATAGTCGACCATCTCCACCAGCGAGCTGACATTGAGCTTGGCCATGATATTGGCCTTGTGCGTGCTGACCGTCTTGCTGCTGATCAGCAGCTCCGCGGCAATCGCCTTGTTGGAATGGCCGCGCGCCAGGTATTGCAGGATGGTGATTTCGCGATTGCTGAGCCGCGGGATGCCGGAGTCGAGGGCGTCGCCGAGCTGGCGCGCGGCTTCCAGCGTGTGCATGGGGAACACCAGGTAGCCGCTCAGCACGCCGCGCGCGGCCTGCAGCACCTCGGGCACGCCGCGGTGCTTGACCACGAAGCCGTGCGCGCCGGCGCGCAGCGCCCGCACCGGGGCGGCGGTGGCGTCGGTGCCGGACAGCACCAGCACGTGTACCGCGGGAAAGGTCGCCGACACGCGCCGGACAAAATCGACGCCGGGATTGCCGAAATACTCGACATCGACCAGCACCAGCCCGGGGCGGTGATCGCGCACCAGCCGGAAGGCATCGCGCACGCCGTCGGCTTCCAGCACTTCGGCGGCATCCAAGGCCGCCCCCAGTTGGCCGGACAGCGACGTGCGGAACCGGGAAGGCTCGTCGACGATCAGCGCGTGGTGCAATTGGAACTCCTTGACAGCTTGGGGGAACTGCCAAGGTTAAGGGCCATGCTGCGTGTTGAAGCGCGGAATACTCGCTGCTCGGGAGCAGCGGAATCTGCGCGGCGATCAGGCAATTCCGCAGGGGTGGACAGCCAGGCGTAGCCGGGCCGGCCCGCGCGTCAGGACTTGGCGGCGTCCAGCACTTCACTCCGTGCCGGCGGGCAGGAAGCGCGGCGCCGGGGCCGAGCGCGGCACCTCGCGCTCGCCCTGCCGGAACATCCGGTAGGTGCCGCGCGCCTGGTTGTGCGGATGGCGGGCGGCCTCGTCCAACGTCAGCACGCGCGCGAAGCAAACATCGGTGCCGCCCAGCAGCGCCTCCCAGTGCTGGCTCGGCTGCGCCGCGATGCAGGCGGCGATGCGCGCCTTCAGGGCGGGCCACTGGGCGCGGTCGTATTGCGTGGCGGGATCGACGTCGGCCAGTTCCAGCCGTTGGAGCAGTTCGCGGTAGAACTGCGGCTCGAGTGCGCCCAGCGTGATGGCACGGCCGTCGGCGCAGCGGTAGACGTCATAGAACGGCGAATCGTGGAACGGGCTGGGCTGGGGGCCGCCGAGCGTGCCGGCGGCACGCGACACCTGCACCAGCGAGCCGAGCATGGCAACGATGTCGGTGATCGCCGCATCAACCACGCAGCCCTCGCCGCTGGCACGCGCGCTCAGGATGGCGCTGGTCAGGCCGAAGGCCAGTCCGAGCGCGCCGGTGGCGTCGCCCATCACGGTCGGCGGCACCATCGGCAGCCCATCGTCGCGCGCGGCCATCGACAGCAGGCCGGTCAGCGCGATGTAGTTCAGGTCATGGCCGGCGCTCTGCGCCAGCGGGCCGCTTTGCCCCCAGCCGGTCATGCGGCCGTACACCAGGCGCGGATTGCGGGCGTGGCAGGCCTTGGGGCCCAGGCCCAGCCGCTCCATCGCTCCCGGGCGCAGCCCTTCGATCAGCGCATCGGCGCCTGCCACGAGGTCGAGCGCCGCGGCGACGCCCTCGGGCGATTTCAGGTTCAGCTGCACGACCTGCTTGCCGTGCTCCAGTTCCATCTCCGGCGGCACGGCCTGGCCGCGCAGGATGCGGCGCGCGTCAGGGGCGACCGGGCGGGTCACCAGCGTTACCTCGGCGCCGAGGCCGGCCAGCATGGCGCCGCACAGCGGGCCGGGGCCGATGCCTTCGAATTCCACCACCTTGATGCCGCGCAGGGGCAGCAGCTTGCCATGCTCACTCATTGTCTTGTCTCCGGTTGCCGTGCGCCGGGCGCCGGGATTCGGGGTCCCGGGCCAGCCTGTATGGGATGTGTCGTGCGCCGCGTCGGTAAGTCAGCCTGTCCGGCCTGTCACGGGGCTCGCGAGCCATGCTACGCGCCCCCGCGCCGGGGCGGCAATGGCCGAAACTGCCAGCCGGGTTGACGGATTTGCCATGCGGCCGGTTATCGCACGCGAGGCGGTAGCGGCATCGTAGTTTTCCGAACGAACTTGATCTAAGTCGGGTCACAGCGGGAAACTAGCTGCGATGATCGTATTCAGATGGCGCCGACGCCCCACGGCGGCAGCGTCAGGAGGTGTTCTTCAACCTGGCTCGTCCCGACAATCCCCAACGACAGCCCCCAATCCAGGAGATTCCCGTCATGACCAATATCGTGCTCGCCACCGATGGCTCGGCCTTCAGCGATGCCGCGGCGCGCTTCATTGCCGAAGGCAAGCTGCTGCAGAGCGGCTTTACCGTGCATGTCGTGCATGTGGCGCCGGAAGTGAGCGGCCAGGTGCGCGCCTTTGTCAGCAAGGAGACCATCGACGACTGGCACAAGGAGGCCAGCGACAAGGCGATGGCGGGTGTCAGCGAGATCCTGTCGGCGGCCGGCGTGCCGTTCGAGCAGCATGCGCTGCACGGTTTCGCGCCGGAACGCATCATTGCCTATGCGCGTTCGGTGAATGCCGAAGCCATCGTGATGGGCACGCATGGCCGCGGTTCCTTCTTCGATGCGGTGATCGGTTCGGTGGCCGGACGCGTGCTGGCGCAGGCGGATTGCCCGGTGCTGCTGGTCAAGGCGCCCGAGAAGAAGTAAGGCAGAAGTCAGGCAATCCCAGGACACGCGGCGCGTCCGGCGCCGCGGATCGTTTTTTCAGGCGCCCCACAGGGGCGCTTCGTCCATCAGCGCGACCTGTTCGCGCAGTTCCAGGATGCGGTCCTGCCAGTAGCGGGCTGTGCCGAACCACGGGAATGCGGCCGGGAACGCGGGGTCGGCCCAGCGGCTGGCCAGCCAGGCACTGTAGTGCAGCAGGCGCAGGGTGCGCAGCGCCTCCACCAGCCACAGTTCGCGCGTGCGGAATTCGGCAAAGTCTTCGTAGCCGGCCACGATGTCGGCCAGCTGGTCCTGCATCGCCGCGCGGTCGCCCTCCAGCAGCATCCAGATGTCCTGGATCGCCGGCGCCATGCGGCTGTCGTCGAAATCCACAAAATGCGGGCCGGGCGCGCCGTGGCTGCCGCCGCGCGCATCGTCTTCGTCGATCCACAGCACGTTGCCGCGGTGGCAGTCGCCATGCACGCGCAGCAGCGGCACGTCGCCGGCGCGTTCGTAGCAGCGGCGCACGCCGTCCAGCGCAAGCTCGGCGACCGACTGCCACGCCGGCAGCAGGTCGGCGGGAATGCAGCCGCTGGCCAGCAGCCAGTCGCGCGGGGCAACGCCGAAGGTATCGATATCCAGTGCGGGCCGGGCCTGGTAGGGCTGCGCCGCGCCGACGGCGTGGATACGGCCGATAAAGCGGCCGAGCCAGGTCAGCGTGTCCTTGCGGTCGAGCGCGGGCTCGCGGCCGCCGCAGCGCGGGAACACCGCAAAGCGAAAGCCGGCGTGGTAGCGCAGCGTGCCGGCGTCCGGCGCACCGGCCGGCAAGGCCAGCGCCGGCACGGCCGGGATCTCGGCATCGGCCAGCTGCTGCACGAAGGCGTGTTCTTCCAGGATGGCCGCGTCGGTCCAGCGGCCGGGGCGGTAGAACTTGGCGATGACCGGCGCGGCGTCCTCGATGCCGGCCTGCCACACCCGGTTCTCATAGCTGTTCAGTGCCAGCAGGCGCCCGTCGGGGCGCAGGCCGGCACTTTCGATTGCGTCCAGCATCAGCTCCGGCGTCAGGCCGGCATAAGGAATACCGGAATCGGCCGGGGCGGTGGACGCGGTCATGGTGTCAGTCGCGGTTGCGGTTGCCGCCGAGCAGCGCGGCCTGCGGCGCCGGGCGGCGGTTGCGCGCGGGGGCCGGGGCGGCATCGTGCGGCTGGCGTGCCGGCTGGGCGGCGGCACGCTGCTGTCCGCGTGCCGGCTCCTGGCTCCCCTGGCGCGGTGCGCCGCTGCGTGCGCCGCCGTTGCCGCCACCATGGTTGCCGGCGTTGCCGTTGCCACCGCCGCGGCGCTGGCCGCCTTCGGCCTGCCGCTGACGCGGCTGGCCACCCTGGCCCTGGCGCGGTGCGTCCTGAGTCTGGCGCGGCGCGCGTGCGCGTTGTGCCGGCTCGCCGTCGGCATTGGCCGGGCGTGCCTGGCTGCGGCCACGGCCCTGCCCTTGCCCTTGCCCTTGCCCTTGCCCTTGCCCTTGCCCTTGCCCTTGCCCTTGCCCCTGCCCCTGCCCGCCGCCGCGTTGCTGGCGGCCCTTCTGGATCGGCTCGGGGGCGATGCTCGGGTCGACTTCAAACCCCGGCAGCACGGTCTGCTCGATCCTGCGCTTGATCAGGCGTTCGATATCGCGCAGCAGCGCGTGCTCGTCCACGCAGACCAGCGAGATCGCCTCGCCCTCGGCGCCGGCGCGGCCGGTGCGGCCGATGCGGTGCACGTAGTCCTCGGGCACGTTGGGCAGGTCGAAGTTGACCACGTGCGGAAGCTGGTCGATGTCGATGCCGCGCGCGGCGATATCGGTCGCCACCAGCAGCCGCAGCGTGCCGGCCTTGAACTCGGACAGCGCGCGCGTGCGCGCCGACTGGCTCTTGTTGCCGTGGATCGCCAGCGCCGACAGTCCGTCCTTGGTCAGCTGCTCGGCCAGGCGGTTGGCGCCGTGCTTGGTGCGGGTGAACACCAGCACCTGGTGCCAGTCGTGCTGGCGCACCAGGTGCGCCAGCAGTTCGCGCTTGCGTTCGCGGTCGACCGGGTAGACGCGCTGGTCGACGGTCTCGGCGGTGGTGTTGCGCCGCGCCACCTCGATCGAGGCGGGATTGTTCAGCAGCCGGTCGGCCAGCGCGCGGATATCGTCCGAGAACGTCGCCGAGAACAGCAGGTTCTGGCGCTTGGCCGGCAGCACGTTGAGGATCTTGCGGATATCGTGGATGAAGCCCATGTCGAGCATGCGGTCGGCTTCATCGAGCACCAGCAGCTCTACCTGCGACAGGTCGACGGTGCGCTGGGCCACATGGTCGAGCAGGCGGCCCGGCGTGGCCACCACGATATCGACGCCGCGCTTGAGCTGCTCGATCTGCGGGTTGATGCCGACGCCGCCGAACATCACCATCGAGCGCAGGCGCAGGTACTTGCCGTAGTTGCGCACGCTTTCCTCGACCTGCGCGGCCAGTTCGCGCGTCGGCGTCAGCACCAGCGCGCGTACCGGCGGCTTGCCGGGGCGCGGCGCGTTGCCGGCGGCGCGGGCCGCTGCGGACTCGGACAGCAGGTGCAGCATCGGCAGGGTGAAGCCGGCGGTCTTGCCGGTGCCGGTCTGGGCGCCGGCGAGCAGGTCGCCGCCCTTGAGGACGGCGGGGATTGCCTGCGCCTGGATGGGAGTCGGTGAGGTGTAGCCCTGTTCGGCCACCGCACGCACAATCTTTTCGGACAAGCCGAGTTCGGAAAAAGACATGAATTGCTGCTTCGGCCATCCCTGCGCACGCGGTGCGCCGATCGCGGGATGGCTCGTGTAATCGATGTTCGGTATCGGTAACAGGAGGGCCGGGTAGCCCGGCCTGGCAGGCCAGTGGCCCGTCCGCGGGAAAGGTCGCTAGTGTACCAGTCCATCGCAAGCCGGTTCTGCACATGCGGCAGCGCCACATGCGCGGCGGCGCACAAGGGCGCGGGCCAGGTGGCGCTGCGCTATCATGGCTGGTTCTGCAGGCGGCCGCCCCCCGGCCGCCGCTGTCACGCCCTGCCTGCCCCGGCACCCCGCTGCGCCCCGGAGCCCGCCATGCGCTTGCGTTTCCTCGAAGACCAGGAAGTCACCCTGTTTGCCGCCATCCCGGTCGGCATCGTGGCGGCCATTGCGACCACGCTGTTCAAGGAAGCGCTGGACGGTGCCGGCGTGGTGCTGTTTTCGAGCCATGCCGACGTGGTGGTCGTCTTCGCCGCACTGGCGCTGGGCTGGCGCGTGGTGGTACCGGCAGTGGGCGGCGCACTGGCCGGCGCGCTGCTGGTCCTGTCCAACCGGCTGGCCCGCAGCCACAGCGGCGCGACCGACTATATGGAAGCGGTGGCAAACGGCAGCGGCCGGCTGCCGGTGCGGATCACGCTGCTGCGGGCCATGTCCTCGTTCTTCTCGATCGTCAGCGGCAGCTCGGTCGGCAAGGAAGGCGCGATGATCCAGCTGGCGGCGCTGTGCGGCTCGCTGTTCCCGACCACGCGGCTGGAGCGCGGCGGCGGCTCGAACATGCGCCGCATGCTGACCGCCTGCGCCGCCGCGGCGGGCCTGGCCACCGTCTACCACACCCCTTTCTCCGCCGCCGTCTTTGTCGCTGAAGTGGTGTTTGGTGCACTAGCCGTCCAGCGGCTGATACCGCTGTTCCTTGCGTCGGTAGCCGGCGCCATGGTCAGCCAGTGGCACGGCGGGCTGCAGCCGCTGTATCCGGGGCTGGATATCGCCCCCGACCTGCGCCCGCATATCCTGCTGGC
Organism: Cupriavidus oxalaticus; assembly: GCF_016894385.1. NCBI lineage: Bacteria > Pseudomonadati > Pseudomonadota > Betaproteobacteria > Burkholderiales > Burkholderiaceae > Cupriavidus > Cupriavidus oxalaticus. The sequence continues at coordinate 506,239 of NZ_CP069812.1, read as the reverse complement.
GGCAGCCGGGCTCGGCGTGGCGGCCGGCATTGTCGGGGCGCTGTTCATGCGCGCGTCTGGCTTCGCCCGCAGCCGCTTCGCCGCGGTGCCGGGCGGGCCGGTGGCGCGGCTGGCGCTGGGCGGGGCGCTGGTCGGCGTGCTGGCAATGGCCGTGCCCGAGGTGGTGGGCAACGGCTACCACACCATCCAGACCATCCTGCAGGAACAGCCGCTGAGCGTGCCGGTGGCAGGGGTGCTGCTGGCCAAGCTGCTGGCCACGGTGATCAGCATGGGCTCGGGTGCGGTCGGCGGGGTGTTCACGCCGTCGCTGTTCGTCGGCGCGGCGCTGGGACAGCTGCTGGCGCTGGCCATGCATGGCGTCGCCGACGGCGCCACGCCGCTGCTGCCGCTGGTCGGCATGAGCGCGTTCCTGGCGGCAACCAGCCAGGCGCCGCTGATGTCGGTGCTGATGGTGTTCGAGATGACGCTGGCGCCGGCGCTGCTGCTGCCGTCGATGATCGGCGCGGTGGCGGCGTACTACACGGCGTCGCGCTGCCAGACGCTGTCGCTGTACAGCGTGATCGCCGAGCGCGCACAGGCGTCGGCCGCAGCCGAACACGCGCGCACCATGACGCTGGCGGGGCTGTGCGACCCGACCGCCACCGTGCTCGACCCCAACGCCAGCCTGGCCGAGGCGGCCGACAAGTTCGCCGAGACCGGCACCCGCTATCTCTACCTGGTGCAGTTCGACGGGCGCCTGCTGGGCGCGCTGTCGATCCACGCCGTGCAACGCGCCCAGCGCGAAGGCTCGCAGCAAGGCGTGCTGGAGCTGGCCGAGCGCGACTTCCCGGCGCTTACGCCCGACTCGCGCCTGCGCGATGCGCTGGAGGTGTTCGCCGCACACGGCATCAACCGGATCCCGCTGGTGCGGGACACGGTCGGCCGCGAGCTGATCGGCACGGTGTCGAAGCAGCGTGTGCTGCAAGAGGCATCCTGCCTGTTCTGAGCATCCCGCCGATGCCCGCACCGAGGCGCCCATCGAGGGTAAAATGGCGGGTTGCGCCGCATGCATACAGGCATACAGGCGCTCAGCTAAATACACCGTCGTTCCCGCGCAGGCGGGAACCCAGTGACTTTAAAGACGCTGGATTCCCGCCTGCGCGGGAATGACAGTGGCGATCCCATTGCCGGAGTCCTCCTTATGCCAGCAGGTCGTGCAGGTCGTAATACGCGCCGCCAGGCGCAGGAATCGGTCAAGCTTTCGCGGAGCCTGTGGCCTTCACTGGCATGCGCGGCCGCCCTGCTGCTCGGCGCGGCCGCTGCCTCGGCCCAGCCGGTGCGGGTGATCCCGCAGGACGCGCAGGCAGCCAGGCTGGTGATCGCCGCCCCTTCGGCCTCCGCGCCGCAGACCGCCACGCTGGACGGCAAGACCGTGGGCGTGGCACCGGGCGTGCGCCTGTTCGGCACCGACAACCAGCTGCTGGCCACCGCCGCGGTGGCGGGCCAGAAGCTGCCGGTGCGGTACAAGCTGGACCTGTATGGCCAGTTGCTGACCGCCTGGGTGCTGAGCGAGCCGGAGCAGAAGGCGCTGAAACAGAAATCGTAGTCCCCCGAAAGAGCGCGGCGTGCCCCACGCGACCGCGCGTTGTTGCAACACCCTGATGCCCCCAGGTCAACCACTGAGATCGGCATATGAAGAAAGTTTTCGTCAAGACGTACGGCTGCCAGATGAACGAGTATGACTCGGACAAGATGGTCGACGTCCTCAACGCCAGCCAGGGGCTGGAACCCACCGACCGCGTCGAAGACGCCGACGTGATCCTGTTCAACACCTGCTCGGTGCGCGAGAAGGCGCAGGAGAAGGTGTTCTCCGAACTGGGCCGGATGAAGGCGCTCAAGGCGGTCAAGCCCGAGCTGGTGATCGGCGTGGGCGGCTGCGTGGCCAGCCAGGAAGGCGCCAGCATCGTCTCGCGCGCGCCGTACGTCGACGTGGTGTTCGGCCCGCAGACGCTGCACCGCCTGCCCGACCTGATCGCGCGCCGCCAGCGCACCGGCCAGTCGCAGGTGGACATTTCCTTCCCCGAGATCGAGAAGTTCGACCACCTGCCGCCGGCGCGCGTGGAAGGCCCGAGCGCCTTCGTCTCGATCATGGAAGGCTGCTCCAAGTACTGCAGCTACTGCGTGGTGCCCTACACCCGCGGCGAGGAAGTGTCGCGCCCGTTCGAGGACGTGCTGGCCGAAGTCGCCGGCCTGGCCGAGCAAGGCGTGCGCGAAGTCACGCTGCTGGGCCAGAACGTCAACGCCTATCGCGGCAAGATGGGCGACACCACCGAGATCGCCGATTTTGCGCTGCTGATCGAATACGTGGCCGAGATCCCCGGCATCGAGCGCATCCGCTACACCACCAGCCACCCGAAGGAATTCACCTCGCGGCTGGTCGAGCTGTACGGCCGCTGCGACAAGCTGGTGAACCACCTGCACCTGCCCGTGCAGCATGCTTCGGACCGCATCCTGATGGCGATGAAGCGCGGCTACAGCGTGCTGGAATACAAGAGCATCATCCGCAAGCTGCGCGCGCTGCGCCCGCAGATGTCGATGTCGTCGGACTTTATCGTCGGCTTCCCCGGCGAGACCGATGCCGACTTCGAGAAGCTGATGGCGATGATCGAGGAGATCGGCTACGACACCTCGTTCTCGTTCATCTTCAGCCCGCGCCCGGGCACGCCCGCGGCCAACCTGCACGACGACACGCCGCACGAGGTCAAGCTGCGCCGGCTGCAGCGCCTGCAGGCGACCATCGAGGAAAACGTGCAGCGCATCAGCCGGGACATGGTCGGCACGGTGCAGCGCATCCTGGTGGAAGGCCCGGCGCGCAAGGACCCGACCGAGCTGCATGGCCGCACCGAGAACAACCGCGTGGTCAACTTTGCGCTGCCGGGCGTGCCGCAGGCGGGCCGCGACCGGCTGGTCGGCCAGATGGTCGATGTCAGCATCACGCAGGCGTTCCCGCACTCGCTGCGCGGCGAGATCGTGGTGCGCCAGTAATCGAGCCTCCGGCAAAAGATGAAAATCCCTTCGGCAGAATTCGTCGCCCCCAAGGACGACAACACGCGCCTGCAGAACCTGTGCGGGCCGCTCGACGAGAACCTGCGCCAGATCGAGCAGGCGCTGGACGTGACCATCCAGCGGCGCGGCCATCGCATGACGGTGCGTGGCACCCATGCGCAGGACGCCGCGCTGGCGCTGGAGCGTTTCTATAACCATGCGCGCACGCCGCTGTCGATCGACGACGTGCAGCTCGGCCTGGTCGAGACACGCCAGCTCAGCGCGCATGGCAGCTACCTGCCCGGCAATGACGAGGACAACCGCAACGGCAACGAGCGCGAGTTCGAAGACGAATCGCCGGTGCTGCACACCCGCCGCACCGGCCTGCAGGGCCGCACCGTGGCGCAGCGCGAGTACCTGCGCAATATCCTGTCGCACGACCTGACCATGGGCATCGGCCCGGCCGGCACCGGCAAGACCTACCTGGCGGTGGCCTGCGCGGTCGACGCGCTGGAGCGCGACGCGGTCAAGCGCATCGTGCTGACGCGCCCGGCGGTGGAAGCCGGCGAGCGCCTGGGCTTCCTGCCCGGCGACCTGGCGCAGAAGGTCGATCCTTACCTGCGCCCGCTGTATGACGCGCTGTACGACCTGCTCGGCTTCGACCGCACGCAGAAGATGTTCGAGCGCCAGATGATCGAGATCGCGCCGCTGGCCTATATGCGCGGGCGCACGCTGAACCACGCCTTCATCATCCTGGACGAGGCGCAGAACACCACGCCCGAGCAGATGAAGATGTTCCTGACCCGGATCGGCTTCGGCTCCAGGGCGGTGATCACCGGCGACACCACGCAGATCGACCTGCCCAAGGGCCAGAAGAGCGGCCTGGTGGAAGCGCAGCACGTGCTGCGCGACGTGCGCGGCATTGCCTGCACCCGCTTTACCAGCATCGACGTGGTGCGCCATCCGCTGGTGGCGCGCATCGTCGATGCCTATGACGAATACCACGCCCAGCACAAGGACGCGTAATTGAAATCCCCGAAGAACCAGAAATCCAGGGCCTCCGGCGTCAGCCTGACCCTGTTCGATGGCGAAGGCCGCGCCCGCAAGAGCACCGCGCACGCGCTGCGCGTGCAGCTGCCGGATGGCCGCAGCCTGACGCTGGACCTGTCGCAGGCCGCCGACGGCGTGGTCGCGCTGCTGGCCGAGCACACCGACACCAACCAGCAGGCCGGCCTGCTGGTGCGCCCGGACAACCATGACTCGCTGTCCGTGGCCGTGACCGCCACGCCGGTCGTGACCACCACCGGCACCCCGGCCACGCCGCCGGCGCTGGAGCTGGAGATCCAGCAAGGCAACGGCATCGGCAGGCAGGACGGCCTGCCGCCGCGCAGGAAGATCGAAACCTGGGTCAAGTCGGCGCTGTATGCCGATGCCGCGCTGACGATCCGCTTCGTCGGCGAGGAAGAAGGCCGCCTGCTCAACCGCACCTACCGCGGCAAGGACTACGCCACCAACGTGCTGACCTTTGCCTATGCCGAGAACGAGGACGACCCGGTGACCGGCGATATCGTGCTGTGCTGCCCGGTGGTGGAAGCCGAGGCGCGCGAGCAGCGCAAGCCGCTGGAAGCGCACTACGCGCACCTGATCGTGCACGGCGTGCTGCATGCCCAGGGCTACGAGCACGAGGAAGACGCCGAGGCCGAGGAAATGGAGGCGATCGAGACCGAAACCCTGCAGGCGCTGGGCTACGCGGATCCCTACCTCGCCGAGCGCACCCACGCCGCGTGATTGGCGGCGCACCGGCGGCCCGACGCGAAGGCCGCCGGCATCACATGCAGCAGCCGCTGCCCGGCGGCTGTCACGGGATCGACAGCCTTTTGGTGTATCCTTCAGTCGATCTCCACCACGCGCTCGCCGCGAAATGAACGACCCCTATCCCAGTTCGAAGCCCGCCTACCTGAAGCAGGTCGATCGCCCCAGATCGCTTCTCGAACGCCTGTCAGACCTGATATCCCCCGAGCCGGACACCCGCGCCGAACTGCTCGAAGTGCTCCAGGAAGCGCATGAGCGCAACCTGATCGACGCCGATTCGCTGTCGATGATCGAGGGCGTGTTCCAGGTCTCCGAACTGACCGCCGGCGACATCATGGTGCCGAGCGCGCAGATGGATTTGGTCAATATCGCCGACGCGCCGGAGACCTTCATCCCGTTCATGCAGCAGACCGCGCACTCGCGCTTCCCGGTCTATGACGGCAGCCGCGACAACATCATCGGCATCCTGCTGGCCAAGGACCTGCTGCGCTACTACACCGACCCCGCCTTCGAGCTGCGCGAAACGCTGCGCCCGGCGGTGTTCATCCCCGAATCCAAGCGCCTGAACATCCTGCTGCGCGAGTTCCGCATCAACCGCAACCATATTGCCATCGTCGTCGACGAGTACGGCGGCGTGGCCGGACTGGTGACGATCGAGGACGTGCTCGAGCAGATCGTCGGCGATATCGAGGATGAGTTCGACCTGGACGAAGACCAGGACAATATCCTGCCGATGCCCGACGGCAGCTGGCGCGTGCACGGCCTGACCGAGATCGCCCAGTTCAACGAGGCCTTCGGCACCGGCTTTTCCGACCACGACGTCGACACCGTGGGCGGACTGCTGTCCAACCATGTGGGCCACGTGCCCCACCGCGGCGAGGTCATCACCCTGCCGCCGATCCGCTTCGAAGTGCTGCGCGCCGACGCGCGGCAGGTGCACCTGCTGCAGGTGCGCCGCGAATCCCTGGCTGACGGCGCGAGCGCTGCCGGCGCATGAAGCGTCCCGCCCCGATCCCCAACGGCGCCGCTGCTGCCGACGCCGGTGCTGGCAGCGTGCCCGGCGCGCGTTCGCGCGCCACTGCCATGGCGCGGCTGCTGCTGGCCGGCGTGCTCGGCATTGCCCACACCCAGGCCTTCGCCCCGCATGACTGGTGGTGGCTGCAGATCCTGTCGCTGGCCGGCCTGGCCGCGCTGATGGCCGACGCGCCGCGCGCGCGCATCGCCGCGGCCACCGGCTATGCCTTCGGCCTGGGCTGGTTCCTGTCCGGCATCTGGTGGCTCTATATCAGCATGCACGTCTACGGCGAGATGCCGGCGTGGATGGCGGCGCTGGCGGTGGTGCTGTTCTCGGGCTACCTGGCGCTGTGGCCGGCACTGGCCGGCGGGCTGTGGCACCGGCTGACGGCACGGCTGCGCGCCGGCACATGGGCCGCGGCGCTGCTGGCGCCGCTGGCGTTCGGTGCCGCGTGGGGGCTGTCGGAGTGGCTGCGCGGTGTCGTGTTCACCGGGTTCCCGTGGCTGTCGGGCGGCTATGCCCATACCGACGGGCCGCTTGCCGGCTTTGCGCCGCTGGTCGGCGTCTATGGCATCGGGGCGCTGGCGGCCGCTGTCGCGGCGTTGCTGGCCGGGGCCGTGCGCGGGCTGGGGCACGGTGCGCGCACGCGTGCCGTGGTGTCGCTGGCGCTGGCGCTGCTGCTGCCGGCACTTGGCGCCGCGCTGTCGCCGCTGGCCTGGACCACGCCGGCCGGCAAGCCGCTGACGGTGCGGCTGCTGCAGGGCAATGTGCCGCAGGACATCAAGTTCGAGGCCGCCGGCATCCAGCGCTCGATCGCGCTGTACCGCGACATGATCACCGCCGCGCCCGCCGACCTGGTGGTGACGCCCGAGACCGCCTTCCCGGTGATCCTGCAGGAACTGCCTGTCGACGTCGCCGTGGCGGTGCGCGACTACGCGCTGCAGAGCGGCACCACCGTGCTGTTCGGCGCGGCCGGCGCGGATTCGCCGGTCGATTTCACCAACAGCGTGTTCGGGCTGGGGCCGCTGACCGAGCGGCTGTACCGCTACAACAAGCACCACCTGGTGCCGTTCGGCGAATTCATCCCGCTGGGCTTCCGCTGGTTCGTCGACATGATGAAGATGCCGCTGGGCGATTTCCGCCGCGGCGGGCTCGACCAGCCTTCGCTGCCGGTGCGCGGCGTGCGCGTGGCGCCCAATATCTGCTACGAGGATCTGTTCGGCGAGGAGATCGCGCAGACGCTGCGCCAGCAGCCCGCGCCCGCCAACGTGCTGGCCAACCTGACCAACCTGGCCTGGTTCGGCGACACCATCGCGCTGGACCAGCACCTGCAGATCTCGCGCATGCGCGCGCTGGAAACGCGCCGCCCGATGCTGCGCTCGACCAATACCGGCATGACCGCGGTGGTGCGCCCGGACGGCACCGTGCAGGCACGCCTGCCCACCTTCACGACCGGCACGCTGGTGGCCGAGGTGCAGGGCATGCAGGGGCTGACCCCGTACATCCGCTGGGGGAATGCGCCGGTGCTGGCGCTGTTTGCGCTGGTGCTGGGTGCCGCTGCGTGGCGCGCGCGGCGCGCGGGCTGAAGCCAGAATCCGGCGCACACGCCGGGCCTCCCGCCGCAGTCTCCCGAGCCGCGGCGTCCAGGCGCGTCAGGCGCGCGCCGGCCGCGTCAGTTCACAGCAGCCCGGTCGCCACCGACACGGCGGCCGCGGCGATCATGACCGCGATTGCGACCAGGTAAGGTTTGCGAGAAAGGAGCGTCATGATCCCAAGTCCCCAACATTAATTTGTCTACCGGCAGACGGCCTGGCCTGCCAACCGCAACGCTCTCGAACGGGTTGCTTACTCATACTGTATACAAAAACGTTATCGGCTAGCGTTCCCTCAACTTGAAAGGGGGTCGGTATTTTCCCCATGCGTTGCGAAAGACCGACATCCGCCGGCACCTCCGCGCGCCAGCCCCCACCCCGCCAATCGGGGCGGGCGGCCAAAAAGCCGATAGAATTCAGGGTTTGGCAAAATCCGTATGCGGCGGCCCCGGCACGCGCTGCGCCGCCAGCACGCCGGGCGGCGCAACTTCGCCCCCAGCCGCCCGATCAGCCACTACCTAGTCTTCATATGCTGACCTTCCAACAAATGATTCTGACCCTGCAGGCCTACTGGGACCGGCAGGGCTGCGCGCTGTTGCAACCCATCGATCTGGAGGTCGGCGCCGGCACTTCCCACGTGCATACCTTCCTGCGCGCGATCGGCCCCGAGCCGTGGCGCGCCGCCTACGTGCAGCCGTCGCGGCGCCCGAAGGACGGCCGCTATGGTGAGAACCCCAACCGCCTGCAGCACTACTACCAGTACCAGGTCGTGCTCAAGCCCGCGCCCGAGAACATCCTCGAGCTGTACCTGGGCTCGCTGGAGGCACTGGGCCTGGACCTGAAGCAGAACGACATCCGCTTCGTCGAGGACGACTGGGAGAACCCGACGCTGGGCGCGTGGGGCCTGGGCTGGGAAGTCTGGCTCAACGGCATGGAAGTGACCCAGTTCACCTACTTCCAGCAGGTCGGCGGCATCGACTGCAAGCCGATCACGGGCGAGATCACCTACGGCATCGAACGCCTGGCGATGTACCTGCAGAAGGTCGAGAACGTCTATGACCTGGTCTGGACCGAATGGGTCGAGAACGGCGAGACGCGCCGCCTGACCTACGGCGACGTGTACCACCAGAACGAGGTCGAGCAGTCGACCTACAACTTCGAGCACAGCAACACCGAAATCCTGTTCCGCCATTTCGCCGAGCACGAGGGCGAGGCCAGGCGGCTGATGGGCAATGCCGAGGGCACCGACGGCAGCCAGCCCGGCACGCGCCTGGCGCTGCCCGCTTATGAACAGGTGCTGAAGGCCGCGCACACGTTCAACCTGCTGGACGCCCGCGGCGCCATCTCGGTGACCGAGCGCGCCGCCTATATCGGCCGCATCCGCAACCTGTCGCGCCAGGTGGCGCAGGCCTACTACGACTCGCGCGAGGCCCTCGGCTTCCCGATGTGCGGCAACGGCGGAGCCCGGGCATGACGCAACTGGCGCGCAGCGCGCTGTGCTGTGCCTTGGTCATCGCCACCCTGTCTGCCGCCGGCAATGCCGCCGCCGCGCGCGCCGTGGCCGCCCCGGCACCGCAGGCGCTGCTGCTGCCGGCCGAACTGAGCAATGTGTGCGAAGCCGACCCGCAGGCGCTGCAGCTGGCCATGGCGCGCCACTGGCGCCCGTCGCTGAACGCGCTCGACCAGTGGACGCAGCTGGTGCGCTCGTTCGCCTGCGACCTGTCGGGCCAGCGCGACCTGGGCTGGCACCGCGTGCCGCTGCGCGCCTATGAAAGCGCGATCCGCTACCCGCTGACCTGGGTGGAGGTGGAAACCACCAACGGCCGCACCCGGCGCAAGACCAGGACCTATTACTCGGCGGCCCAGCTGCCGCCGAAGATCGATTTCTGGATCGGCGGGCGCATCGACGAGATCCGCTACGACAAGCGCCTGCGCCGCATCGACGCGCGCTTCCCCGCCGCGGGCAGCCGCGGCGGCAGCAACGGCGCGGCCAGCGCCGCGGCGGCCGCGCAATGCGCCTTCACCACGCTGCAATTCCGGCAACAGAACGGCCTGTGGCTGCTGTCCGGAGTGGAACCTAATCATTCGCCGCGCTGCTGACAGCGGCGCGCGCCACAACCTGTTGGATACGATTCATGTCGCAACCCATGACCGACTCGCTGCTGATCGAACTGTTCACCGAAGAGCTGCCCCCCAAGGCGCTGGCGCGTCTGGGCGACGCCTTCGCGCAGGGCCTGTTCGCCGGCCTGGGCGAGCGCGACCTGCTTGAGCCGGGCGCCACCGTGACGCCGTTCGCCACGCCGCGCCGGCTGGCCGCGCTGGTGTCGGGCGTGCGCCGCAGCGCGCCCGACCGCGAGCAGCGCGAGAAGGTCCTGCCGCTGTCGGTGGCGCTGGGCGCCAACGGCGAGCCCACCCCGCCGCTGGCCAAGAAGCTGGCCGCGCTGGCCAAATCGGTCGGCGTCGCCGAGATCGACTGGCAGTCGCTGGAGCGCGCCTCGGACGGCAAGGCCGAGGCCTTCTTCTACCGCTACACCGCGCGCGGCGCCGAGCTGGCCGCCGGCCTGCAGGCGGCACTGGAAGACACCATCGCCAGGCTGCCCATCCCCAAGGTGATGAGCTATCAGCGCCCGGACGGCAGCACCGTGCATTTCGTGCGCCCGGCGCACAGCCTGATCGCGCTGTTCGGCAGCGAGATCCTGCCGGTGTCGGTGCTGGGCCTGCAGGCCAGCAACGTGACGCAGGGCCACCGCTTCCTGTCGCATGGCACGATCGAGATCGCGCATGCCAACGACTACGCGAAGCAGCTCGAGTCGGCCGGCCGCGTGCTGGCCAGCTATGGCGAACGCCGCGAGCGCATGCGTGCCGCGCTGCTGGCCGAGGCCGGCGCCGACCAGGTGATCATGCCCGAGTCGCTGCTCGATGAAGTCAACTCGCTGGTGGAATGGCCGGTGGTCTACGCCTGCCACTTCGAGGAAGCCTTCCTGGCGGTGCCGCAGGAATGCCTGATCCTGACCATGCAGACCAACCAGAAGTACTTTGCGCTGACCGATGCCGACGGCAACCTGCGCAACCGCTTCCTGATCGTCTCCAACCTGGCCACCGAGACGCCGCAGTCGATCATCACCGGCAACGAGCGCGTGGTGCGCCCGCGCCTGGCCGATGCCAAGTTCTTCTTCGACCAGGACCGCAAGAAGACGCTGGCCTCGCGCGTGCCGCAGCTGGCCAGCGTGGTCTACCACAACAAGATCGGCACGCAGCTGGACCGCGTGCAGCGCCTGCAGCAGATCGCCGGCCATGTCGCCGACGCGCTCAACGCCGCCGGCGTAGCCACCGACAAGGCCGCCGCGATGCGCGGCGCCGAACTGGCCAAGGCCGACCTGCTGACCGACATGGTCGGCGAGTTCCCCGAGCTGCAGGGCACCATGGGCACGTACTACGCCCGCCACGACGACGAGGCCGAGGACGTGGCGCTGGCCTGCTCCGAGCACTACCGTCCGCGTTTCGCCGGCGACGCGCTGCCCGAAGGCTCGGTCAGCACCGCCGTCGCGCTGGCCGACAAGCTGGAAACGCTGGTCGGCATCTGGGGCATCGGCCTGCAGCCGACCGGCGAGAAGGACCCGTTCGCGTTGCGCCGCCATGCGCTGGGCATCCTGCGCATGCTGATCGAGAAGCCGCTGGCGCTGTCGGTGACCGGACTGCTGGCGCTGACGCAGCAGGCATTCGCGGGCATTGCCACGGTCAAGCCGGCGCCGGACGCCATCGCCGACTTCCTGTATGACCGCGTGCGCGGCTACCTGAAGGAAAAGGGCTACACCACCAACGAGGTCGAGGCCGTGGTCAGCCTGCGCCCGGACCAGCTGCACGACGTGCTGGGCCGCATGGAAGCGGTGCGCACCTTCGCCGCGCTGCCCGAGGCCGAGGCGCTGGCCGCCGCCAACAAGCGCATCACCAATATCCTGCGCAAGAACACCGAGCCGGTCGGCGCGGTGAACCCGGCGCTGTTCCAGGAAGAGGCCGAAGGCGCGCTGCACGCGGCGATCGAGAAGGTGCGCCCGGCCGTCGAGGCCGCCTTCGCCAGCGGCGATTTCGCCGCCGCGCTGCGCGACCTGGCCCAGCTGCGCGATGCCGTCGACCGCTTCTTCAACGACGTGATGGTGATGGCCGAGGATGCGCAGCTGCGCGCCAACCGCCTGGCGCTGCTGGCTTCGCTGCATGCGCTGGCCAACCGCGTGGCCGACATCTCCAAGCTGGCCGCCTGAGCGGCGCCAGCACGCGATACCGGAGCCGCACATGCCGCAGACGCCGCCGAAGTTTGTCATCCTGGACCGCGACGGGGTGGTCAACCTCGACAGCGACCAGTTCATCAAGTCGCCCGACGAGTGGATTCCCATCGACGGCAGCCTGGAAGCCATCGCCGCGCTGAACCAGGCCGGCTATCGCGTGGTGATCGCCAGCAACCAGTCCGGCATCGGCCGCGGCCTGTTCGAGATGAGCACGCTCAACGCCATGCACGAGAAGATGTACACGGCGCTGGCACGCCTGGGCGGGCGCATCGAGGCCGTGTTCTTCTGCCCGCATACCGCCGCGGACGGCTGCGACTGCCGCAAGCCCAAGTCCGGCATGCTCGAGCAGATCAGCGAGCGCTTCGGCATCGAGCTGCGGGGCGTGCCGATCGTGGGCGATTCGCTGCGCGACCTGGAGGCCGGTGTCGCGGTCGGCTGCACGCCGCACCTGGTGCGCAGCGGCAAGGGCCTGAAGACCCTCGACAAAGGCGGCCTGCCGCCCGGCACGCAGGTGCATGACGACCTGCGCGCCTTTGCGCGCTGGCTGACCGGCAATGACGGCGGCAACGATGTCGGCAAAGACAGCGCCACCCGCGAATCCGCACAATAAGCCATTGCCGACGCTGGCACCGACCCTCTTTTTTGCGCCCCCACGCATGACGTTTCTCCGTTCCCTGTTGTTTGCGCTGTACCTGCTGGTGCTGACGCCTCCCTACGCCTGCGCCTGCTTCCTCGTCTTTCCCTTCATGAACGCCGACCAGCGCTTCCGCTTCGTGCGCGGCTGGCCGCGGCTGGTGATCCGGGCCGCGCGCGGCATCTGCGGCATCCAGTACCGCATCGAGGGCCATGAGCACATGGACCGCATGCTCGACAAGCCGGTGGTGCTGCTGTCCAAGCACCAGTCGGCGTGGGAGACGGTGGCCTACGTGGCGCTGATGCCCAGGCCGCTGTGCTTCGTGTTCAAGCGCGAGCTGCTGCTGGTGCCGTTCTTCGGCTGGGCGCTGGGCATGCTCAAGATGGTCCATATCAACCGCAAGGAAGGCACCCGCGCCTTCGCCTCGGCCGTGCGCCAGGGCCGCGAGCGGCTGGCCGAAGGCGCCTGGATCATCATGTTCCCGGAAGGCACGCGCACGCCGTCGGGACTGGAAAAGCCGCGCTACAAGAGCGGCGGCGCGCGCCTGGCGGTCGAGACCGGTGCCTGGGTGCTGCCGATGGCGGTCAACTCCGGCCGGGTGTGGCCGCGCAACAAGTTCCTCAAATACCCGGGCATGGTGACGATCTCGGTCGGCCCGCCGATCGCCTCGGCCAACAAGACCGCCGACCAGCTCAACCAGGAAGTGGCCGACTGGATCGAGCGCGACATGCGCCGCATCGACGCGGACAGCTACCGCAGCGAAGCACGGGTAGAGCCGGCCGCATGAAGCTGCTGCGCCCCGCCTCCGACGCCGACGGCGCGCAGCTGGAACTGCCGCTGGCAGAGGCCGCTCCCGCAGTCCATGCAGCAGCGGCGCCGCTGCTGCCGGTGCAGCCGGCATGGCCGGTGCCGCAGCCCAATGGCCGGCTGCTGCACGTGGGCGAGCGCGCGCTGCACTATACGCTCAAGCGCTCGTCGCGCCGCACCATCGGCTTCACCATCGATGACCGCGGCCTGTCGATCACGGCGCCGCGCTGGGTCACGCTGGCCGACATCGAATCGGCCATCCTGGAGAAGCAGCGCTGGATCTTCAACAAGCTCGGCGAGTGGCGCCACCGCGAGGCACGCCGCGTGCTGCCCACGGTGCAGTGGCGCGACGGCGCCAGCATGCCCTTCCTGGGCCAGCCGCTGACGCTGTCGCTGGAGTCGCCGATCGGCGCGCTGCTGTTCGACGCCGGCCGCCGCGTGCTGCACCTGGCGCTGCCTGCGCACGCCGACGAGCAGCAGATCAAGGACCGCGTGCAGGGCTGGCTGCAGCAGCAGGCACGCCGGCTGCTGGCCGAACGGCTCGACGTCTATGCCGACAAGCTGGGCGTGCGCCATTCCGGCTTTGCGCTGACTTCGGCGGCCACCCGCTGGGGCAGCTGCACCGCCGACGGCAAGATCCGGCTGAACTGGCGCCTGATGCATTTTCCGCTGTCGATGATCGACTACGTCGCGGCGCACGAACTCGCCCACCTGAAGGAAATGAACCACGGGCCGCGCTTCTGGCAGACCGTGGAATCGATCTTCCCGGAATTCCGCGACGCCCGCGCGCAGCTGCGCGCGCATCCGCCCGAGCTGCTGCCGACCTTCTAGGCCACGCTTCCAAGCCACTTTCAAGCAGCCGGTGCGTTTCGGCCAAACGCACTAAAATGGCGCCTTCCAATACCTAAAACAGTTGAAGGCCCTCAAATGCGACTCCTCCACACCATGCTGCGCGTCGGCGACATGCAGCGCTCCATCGATTTCTACACCCGCATTCTCGGCATGCAGCTGCTGCGCGAGAGCGACAACCCCGAGTACAAGTACCGCCTGGCCTTCGTCGGCTACGGCCCCGAAAGCGAAACCGCGGTGCTGGAACTGACCTACAACTACGGCGTCGACCAGTATGACCTGGGCACGGCCTACGGCCATATCGCGCTGGAGACCGACAACGCCGCGGCGGCCTGCGAGCGCATCCGCGCGGCCGGCGGCAAGGTCACCCGCGAAGCCGGCCCGGTCAAGGGCGGGACCACCGTGATCGCCTTCGTCGAAGACCCGGACGGCTACAAGATCGAGCTGATCGAGCGCCATTCCACCCGCGACGCCAGCCGCCCGTAACGCGTCCATCGATCGCGACCGTGGACGCGCAAACCCTGACCCGCCGGCCGCTGGACGGCATGGCGGTAGGACTGATGGTGGTCCTGTGCGCCGCCTGGGGCCTGCAGCAGGTGGTGATCAAGGTGACCGCGCCGCTGATGGGCGCGGTGCTGCAGGCGGGCGTGCGCTCGGCGGTGGCGGCGCTGCTGGTGTTCGGCTTTGCCGCCTGGCGCGGCACGCCGATCTGGCGCCGCGACGGGACGCTCAACGCCGGGCTGCTGGCGGGGCTGCTGTTCGGCGCCGAGTTCTTCTGCATCTTTGTCGGGCTGGGCCACACCACGGCCTCGCGCATGGCGGTGTTCCTGTACACCGCGCCGATCTTCACCGCGCTGGGGCTGCATTTCGCCGTGCCGGGCGAGCGGCTGCAAACCGGGCAGTGGCTCGGCGTGGCGCTGGCGTTCCTGGGCATGGCACTGGCGTTCGCCGATGGCATCGCGGCACCGTCGGCCCACGGCAGCACGCTGCTCGGCGATGCGCTCGGCATCCTGGCCGGGGCGCTGTGGGCCGCCACCACGGTGGTGGTGCGCGCCAGCCCGCTGGCAAGCGCGCCGGCCAGCAAGACGCTGCTGTACCAGCTGGCGGTATCGGCGGTGCTGCTGCTGGCGATGGCGGTGGCCGCGGGCCAGACCGCGACCGTGCGGATCGACGGCGTGGTGGTGGCGAGCCTGTTCTACCAGTCGGTGCTGATTGCGTTTGCCAGCTACCTGGCGTGGTTCTGGCTGCTGCAGCGCTACCTGGCGTCGCGGCTGTCGGTGTTTTCCTTCCTGACGCCGCTGTTCGGGGTGGCGTTCGGCGTGCTGCTGATGCACGACGCGGTGGGGCCGCGCTTTGCGGTGGCGGCGGTGCTGGTGCTGGCGGGGATCGTGCTGGTGAATCGGCGAGGGTGAGGGGCGCGCCAGCGTTGGGGTAAAAACCGTTGGCCTCGCTTCATGTGGCACCTTGCTAGCCCACCCCTCACCCCGGGCCCTCTCCCCCTGAGGGGAGAACACCTTGCTTAGGCAAGCTCGGGCGGCTTGGGAGCACCCAAAACCGGTGGGCCCTATTGAGCGCCGCCTTCTAGCTCAGCGGCGCGCCTCGAACGAGAACATCCCCAGCGCGTCGCGCACTTCCTCCAGCGTCTGCTGGGTCAGCTCGCGTGCCTTCTGCGTGCCCTGGCGCAGCACATCGAACACATAGTCCGGGTTCTTGGCCAGTTCTTCGCGGCGGGCGCGGATCGGGGCCAGCATGTCCTGCAGGATGCCTTCGATGCGGCGCTTGAGCACCATGTCGCCCAGGCCGCCCTTGCGATAGTGCTCCTTCAGCGCTTCGACTTCCTCGGTGTTCGGGTCGAACGCATCCAGGTACGTGAACACCACGTTGCCCTCGACCTGGCCCGGATCCGACACCTTCAGGTGGTTCGGGTCGGTGTACATGCTGTGCACCGCGGCCTTGATCTGCTCCGGCGACGCGCCCAGCGCGATCGCGTTGCCCATCGACTTGCTCATCTTGGCCTTGCCGTCGACGCCGGGCAGGCGGCCGAACTTGGGGATCAGCGCCTTGCATTCCGGCAGCACCTCGCGGCCGACCTGGTTGTTGATGCGGCGCACGATCTCGTTGGTCTGCTCGATCAGCGGGGCCTGGTCTTCGCCCACCGGCACCACCTGGGCCTTGAAGGCGGTGATGTCCGCGGCCTGCGCGGCCGGGTAGCACAGGAAGCCGGCCGGGATATCGCGGCCGAAGCCGCGCGCCTGGATCTCTTCCTTGATGGTCGGGTTGCGCTCCAGCCGCGCTACCGTGACGAAGTTCAGGTACATCAGCGTCAGCTCGGCCAGCGCCGGCAGGTGCGACTGCACGGTGATGGTGGTCTTGGCCGGGTCGATGCCGACTGCCAGGTAGTCCAGCGCCACTTCCAGCACGTTGCGGCGTACCTTGTCGGGATCGTGCGCGTTGTCGGTCATGGCCTGGGTATCGGCCAGCAGCAGGTATTGCTCATGCGAATCCTGCAGCGCCACGCGGCTCTGCAGCGAGCCGACGAAGTGGCCGAGGTGCAGCGGGCCGGTGGGACGGTCGCCGGTCAGGATCACGGGGCGCCGGTTGGTTTGGCTGGTTTGGGCTGTCATGGGACGGTCTTGCAGGAAATAGTAGCGGGAATTCGGGTGGTTGATCTGGGCTTCAGGCGGCCTGCCCCGCGGCGCCGCCACCCACGCGGCGGGCCAGCTCGACATACTCGCCGACGGGCACTTCCTCGGCGCGGCGGCCAAGGTCGAAGCCCATCGCGTCGAAGTCGACCTGGTCGCGCAGGAACGACAGCGTATTGCGCAGCACCTTGCGCCGCTGCGAGAACGCCGCGGTGACCACGTCGCCAAGCACGGTGATGTCGCAATCGGCATGGGGCGAGCGCAGGCGGCCGTCGTCGTGGCGCGGCCACGGGATCATCCGCACCACGGCGGAATCGACCTTGGGCGGCGGGTTGAAACTGCCCGGCGGCACGTCCAGCACATGTTCCATGTAGTAGCGCACCTGCAGCATGATCGACAGCCGGCCGAAGGCCTTGCTGCCGGGCTCCGCCACCATGCGCTCGACCACTTCCTTCTGCAGCATGAAGTGCTGGTCGCGCACCCGGTCGGCGAACTGCATCAGGTGGAACAGCAGCGGGCTGGAAATGTTGTACGGCAGGTTGCCGACGATGCGCAGCGGCCTGCCCGGCACTTCCAGCTTGCCGAAGTCGAAGTCCAGGGCGTCGCCGGCATGTACTTGCAGGCGCTCGCCGTAGCGGCGGCGCAGGCGCTCGACCAGGTCGCGGTCGAGTTCGACCACCTGCATCTGCGGGATCCGTTCGAGCAGCGGGCTGGTCAGCGCGCCGAGCCCCGGCCCGATCTCGACCAGCACGTCTTCGGCCTGCGGACTGATGGCATTGACGATGCCGTGGATGATGGTGTCGTCGACCAGGAAGTTCTGCCCGAATCGCTTGCGGGCCACATGGCCCTGGTGCACGTGGGAACGCATGGTTCGATGTTGCAGCATGAGGTCCGGCTTCAGCACGGCGGCTGCAAGCCAGGATTGGTATGGCCCGGATGGCTGGCGCCGGCGCCATCGGGATGGCGGCCGGTGGCATGGCCGGCCATGGTGACCGCACTGCGGATGGCCTCGATCATGCTGCCATGCTCGGCCTGGCCGGTGCCAGCGAGGTCCAGCGCGGTGCCGTGGTCCACCGAGGTGCGGATGAAAGGCAGCCCCAGCGTGATGTTCACGCCGTGGCCGAAGGTGCCGTATTTCAGCGGCGCCAGCCCCTGGTCATGGTACATCGCCAGCACGCAGTCGGCATCGCGCAGGTGGCGCGGCTGGAACAGCGTGTCGGCCGGGAAGGGGCCGCGCGCATCGATGCCGGCATCCTTGGCCCGCGCCAGCGCGGGCACGATCACGTCGATCTCCTCGCGGCCCATGTGGCCGCTTTCGCCGGCGTGCGGATTCAGGCCCGTGACCAGGATGCGCGGGCGCGCGATGCCGAAGTAGCGGCGCAGGTCGGCATCGATGATGATCAGGGTCTGCAACAGCAGCGGGATGGAGAGCGCATCCGGCACCGCGCGCAGCGGCAGGTGCGTGGTCGCCAGCGCCACGCGCAGCATGGCGTTGTCGTGCGCGGGCTGCGGACCGGCCAGCATC
Organism: Cupriavidus oxalaticus; assembly: GCF_016894385.1. Taxonomy (NCBI): domain Bacteria; kingdom Pseudomonadati; phylum Pseudomonadota; class Betaproteobacteria; order Burkholderiales; family Burkholderiaceae; genus Cupriavidus; species Cupriavidus oxalaticus. The sequence continues at coordinate 488,056 of NZ_CP069812.1, read as the reverse complement.
ATCACCACGCGCGCCACGCCGGCGCTGTCGGCGAGGTATTCGGTGTGGCCGGTGAACGGCACGCCGGCGTCGTTGATGGTGCTCTTCTGCACCGGCGCCGTGACCATGGCCGCATAGCGCGGCGTGGCGCGGCCCTGCGGGAGGCAGCCGGCAATGGCGGCATCGAGCAGCGCCAGCACGTACGGGCCGTTGCGCGCATCGAGGCGGCCCGGGTCGCACGCGACGGCCAGCGGGATGTCCTCGATCACCACATCGCCATCGGCGATGCGCCGCTCCCAGGCGTGCGTCACGCCCAGCGCCGCGGCGCGTTCGGCCAGCAGGCGGGCATCGCCCAGCACATGGAAGCGGTAATGTCCGCTGCCCCCGTTGTTGCCATGGTTGGCGCCGGCGAGCTGCAGCAACGCCCCGATGGTGATATCGGGGCCGATGCCGGCGGGCTCGCCGGTGGAAATGGCCAGGGATAGCGGGTTAGGCATGTCGGCGTGGTCGGGAGGGCGGGTGAGCGGCGCTTGCGCGCTTCAGCGCTGCCGGTTGATGCGGTACTCGACGTACGCCTGCGAGCGCAGCTGGCGCACCCAGTCATCATACGCGGCCCGCAGCTTCTGTTCGCGGACCTCGGCGCGGGCAAAGTCGCGCTGCTTCTCGGGCGACAGCTCGGTCTCGCGGCGGTTCAGCACCTGGATCAGGTGCACGCCGAACTGCGTGACCACCGGCTCGGAGATCTCGTTCGGGCGCAGGCGGCTCATGGCCTGCTCGAACTCGGGCACCAGCTCGCCCGGCGAGACCCAGCCGAGGTCGCCGCCGTTCTGCGCCGAGCCATCCTGCGAGAAGCGCTTGGCCGCGTCGGCAAAGTCGCCGCCGTGGGTGATGCGGTCGCGCAGCGTGCTGAGCTGGCGGCGCGCCTCGGCTTCGGGCATGTTGGGGCCGGTGCGGATCAGGATATGGCGCACCTGGGTCTGCGTGATCTTGCCGGCCGCGGCCGGGCCGGATGCCGGCGCGGCGCGCCTGGCCACCAGCTTGACCACGTGGAAGCCCGCGGCGCTTTCCACCACCTGGGGCGCCACGGCGCCGGGCTGGAGGTCGACCACCGCGTTGGCGAACAGCGCCGGCAGGCGGCCGATCTCGCGAAAGCCCATGGCACCGCCCTGCGCGGCTTCCGGGCCTTCCGAGCTGGCTTGCGCCAGCTGCGCAAAATCGGCACCGCCCTGGGCCTGCTTCAGCAGCCCCTCGGCCTTGGCGCGCTGCGCCTGCTTCTGTGCGTCCGAGGCATTCTCGGGCACGCGCACGAGGATCTGCGCCACGTTGTATTCGGTCGGGCCGGTGGCCGCGGACTGGCCACCGCGGGCAGCCAGGAAGTTGTCGATCTCGCCGTCGTAGACCTGCACCTTGGAATCGACCTCGCGCTCGCGCAGGCGGATCACCTGCACCTGCTTGCGCAGTTCGTCGCGGTACTTGGTCCAGGTCATGCCGCTGGCTTCCACGCGGCGGCGCAGCTCGGTGGCGTTCATGCGGTTCTGCTGCGCCACCGACTCGATGGCGCGGTCGATCTCCTGGTCGGTCACGCGGATGCCGGCGTCCTGCGCGGCCTGGGTCTGCACGCGTTCCATCACCAGGCGCTCCAGCACCTCTCCGAGCAGGTCGGCGCGCGGCGGGACCGGGCGGCCGGCGGCGCGCAGCTGGCCTTCGATTTCATCGGCGCGGTCGAGCAGCTCGCGACGCGTGATCACGCTGTTGTTGACCACGGCGACCACCTCGTCGACCAGCTGCGAGCGCTTCTGGTCGCCAGGCTGCGGCACGCCGAGCTTGGGCTGGCTCGCCGGCGCGGTGACGTCGGACGACTGCGGCACGAAGATGCCGGTGGCACGTCCCGCGCCCGGTGCCTTCAGCTGCGCGGCGGCCGGTACGGTGATCGCAGCCAGCACGGCCGGCAGCAGCAGGCGGTGCCACGACGTCATGAGAAAGGAAAACACGGCGAATTCTTGACGTTTCATCTTAATCCGTCATTCATAGTGATCGTACTGGGTCGTCGGCACCGGCTTGGCGGACACGGGCTCGTAGCCCGGCACGTTCAGGCGCAGGATGTTCAGCGGATTGGACCCGATCTTGGAAAGGCCACGGAACTCCACCTGCAGGAAGACCCGCCCGGTGTAGCCCTGCGTGGTGTTGCGGAAACGCTGGTAGACCACGCGGCCGACCCAGCAGTCCGCGGCATATTCGACGCCGGCCAGCGTATCGACCATCTGGCTCGCGCTCAGGTCGAAGGCAAAGCGCGCGATGGCGTAGGCGCGCCGCGTGATCGGCCACTGGCCCGACAGCTCGAACTGGTCGATCGCGGTGTTGTCGGTCACGGCGGTCGGACGGCGGTAGCGGTAGCCGGCGTTGAAGACCTTGCGCGGCTCCGGGCGGTATGAAAACGCCACGTTGCCGTAGTTGACCCGGTCGGTATCCAGGTTGTACTGCACGCCCATGTCCAGGTAATAGCCCCGGAACATCTGGACGGTGGTCGCGGCGAGCAGATCGGAGGCGCCGGGCTTGGGGTCCTCCAGCGTGCCGTTGATCTGCACGCGCTGCCCGGTGAAGTCGTAGCGCTGCGCGATGGTGCCGCGGAAGCGCTCGATGCCGGAATCCGACTCGATCAGGCGCGTGGTCAGGCCGCCGGTGATCTTGTTGTTGTCGGCGATGCGGTCGTAGCCCGTGAACGGGTTCTCGCTGAAGATCTGGCCGTAGCCGAAGTCCGACTGGACCGTGTCGAACAGCGGGAACAGGCTCTGGTCGCGGAACGGCGTATAGACGTAGAACAGGCGCGGCTCCAGCGTCTGCAGGTAGTTCACGCCGAACAGCCGGCTCATGGTCGGCGCCTCGCGCTCGAACGTCATGCCCGAATCCAGGCTGACGGTGGGCAGCACGCGCGAGAAATTGGTCTGCGCGTTGGGCGTATTGTCCTGCGACTCCATCTGGTACTGGGTCGCATTGAACGTGACCTTCGGCGTCACATACCAGCCGGCGCGCACGATCGGGTAGCTGATGCTCGGCTGGATGTACATGCGATCGCCCTGCGGCTGCTGGAAGCCCGTGGACGTCAGCGGGATGCGGAAGCGGGTGTAGTCCCCCTCCACCTGCACGTCGAAGCCGCCCAGGTCATAGCGGATGTACTTGCCGTTGAGCTGCGGCTCGCGCTCGTACGACGGCTCGCTGGGGCGCAGCGTCTGGAACTTCTGCACCCGCGCCATCAGGAAGAAATCCTGCCAGTTGTAGGTGACGCCGCCTTCCTGCACGTACTGGCGCTGCGCGGACTGCGCCACGCTGCGGTTGAAATCGTCCGGGTACTGGTCGTCCGAGACCCGGTTGACGTTCAGGTAGGCGTTCAGCCCCTTGGCCAGGCTCTGGTTGTGCTGGATCGAGTAGGCCCAGCGGTTCGAGTTGGTCTTCTGGTCGTCAGGCAGGAATTCGGCGCGGATGCGGCCGGAATAGCCCTGTCCCAGGTAGCGGTACTCCCCGCCCAGCTGCAGGCCGCGCTCCGTCATCAGCCGCGGGTAGATGGTCAGGTCGCGGTTCGGCGCGATGTTGAAGTAGTACGGCATGGTCAGGTCGAAACCCGAGCGCGAGCCGTAACCCATCAACGGCGCCAGGAAGCCGCTGCGGCGGTCATCGTTCAGCGGAAAGCTGAATGCCGGCGCCGCCGCGATCGGCACCCCGAAGAAATTCAGCACGCCGCCATAGGCCACCCCCACCTGGCGGTCGCTGTCCAGGTCGATCTGGTTCGCGCTGAAATACCAGTCCGCGTTGTCCGGCGAGCAGGTGGTGTACGACGCCCGCTTGATGGTGCTGCGGTCCTTGTCCAGGAAATCGATGCGCTCGGCCTTGCCGGCGCCGCCGGTCTGCTGGAAGTAGTAGTCCGGCGACAGCATGTAGCCTTCGTTGGCCTCGACCTTCAGCTTGGCCTCGGGCCCCACCGCCAGCGTGCCGCTGCGCGACAGCCGCACGTTGCCCTGGGCATGGGCCTCGTCCGTATCCTGGTCGTAGCTCAGCTTGTCGCCCTTGACCACGCCGCCGTCCCGGCGCAGCTCGGCATGGCCTTCGAGTTCGACCCCGCGCTCGCTGTAGCCGGTCATGCGGTCGCCCTCGATGAACGTCGGCGCGCCGGAATCGGGCTCGCTGGTCTTGGGGGGCTCGGCCAGCCGCGGGACCAGTTCGCCGGAGACCGTGGGCGGCTCCGGCGCCTGTGGTGCGGCTTCGAACACCGGCTCGACCTGGTCCAGGTCCGGAATCGCCGAGCCCGACATCTGCGCCTGGGCGCCGGCCGACAGGCCGGCCATGGCCAGCACCAGCGGACGCAGCCGGCCCGCGTTCAGGCGGCCGGCGCGCCTGGCGCGGGCGGCGGCGCCAGGGGGGGCAGGCGAAAGCAAGGCCTTGTTATTCGGTGTTCGTCGTTGTTCGGTCATTCGCACGGGTTGTCAGTCTCGGCGTGGGCCGCGGCCGCCTGCAAGCCGCCAACCCCTGCCAGAACAGGCTGCGGGGCAACGAAGGCCCCTCCCGGGGGCCGCCCGGCGCCCGGGTCTGGTCGGGTATTATACGGGGCATCCAAACCTGCCCTTGCGGCCGGCCTCCCCCGCTCCACGATATTTTTCCGCGCCCTTCCTGTATGGCAGCTCTTCCCCACGACCCGCGCCTGGACCAGCTCAAGGCCTGGGTGTCCGGCCTTGGCCCGGCATGGTCCGCCGATCCCGACTCTTGCGTGCCCGCATCGGCCGATGCCAGCTTCCGGCGCTATTTCCGCGTGCGTACCGGCAACCCGGCGCACCCGACCGCCATCGTCATGGACGCGCCGCCGGCACACGAGGACTGCCGCCCCTTCATCCACGTCTGCCAGCTGTTCGGCGCGGCCGGCGTAACCGTGCCGACCGTGCTCGCGCAGGACCTGGCGCAGGGTTTCCTGCTGCTCGCGGACCTGGGCAGCCAGACTTACCTGTCGCGACTGGACGATTCCACGGCCCATGGCATGTATGCCGACGCCGCCGCGACGCTGGTCCGCATCCAGGCCGCCACCCGCCCCGGCGAGCTGCCCGCCTACGACCGCGCGCTGCTGCAGCGCGAACTCGACCTGTTCCCGCAGTGGTACGTGGCCAGGCACCTTGGCGCCACGCTGAGCGACGCCCAGCAGGCCGACCTGCGTGAAGTGATGGATACGCTGCTTGCCAACAACCTGGCGCAGCCGCAGGTCTACGTGCACCGCGACTACCACTCGCGCAACCTGATGGTGCTGGACGGCGGCGCCAATCCCGGCGTGCTGGATTTCCAGGACGCGGTGATCGGCCCGATCACCTATGACGCGGTCTCGCTGTGGCGCGACGCCTATATCGAATGGGACGAGGAACAGCAGCTCGACTGGCTGATCCGCTACTGGGAGCGCGCGCGCAAGGCCGGCCTGCCGGTCAATGCCGATTTCGGCGAGTTCTACCGCGATTTCGAATGGATGGGCCTGCAGCGCCACCTGAAGGTGCTGGGCATCTTCGCGCGCCTGTACCACCGCGACGGCAAGGACGGCTACCTCGCCAACCTGCCGCTGGTGCTGAAGTACACCCGCAGCGTTGCCGGCCGCTACAGCGAGCTGCGCAAGCTGATCCGCCTGCTGGATGCGCTGGAAGGCGTGGCCAGCCCGGCCGGCTATACCTTCTGACGACGTGCCTGACGCCAACGACCCGGCCCGGCCGCACGCCTCCGACGCCAGTCCCGCCATCACCGCCTTCGGCGAATGGCTGGCAGGCGCGCGCGCGCTCGCGCCGATGCTGCTTGGCGTGGTGCCGTTCGGCCTGATCTACGGCGTGCTGGCCGTCGGCGCCGGCATGCCGGCGTGGCTCGCCTGCGCCATGAGCGCGATCGTGTTCGGCGGCGCCTCGCAGATGATCCTGACCCAGTTGTGGACCGCCGGCACGCCCGCGGTGGTGATCACGCTGACGGTGGCCATGGTCAACCTGCGCCACGCCCTGTATTCCGCCACCATCGCGCCCACGCTGGCCCACCTGCCGCGCCGCTGGAAGGCACTGATCGCCTACCTGCTGACCGACGAGGCCTTCGCCGCGATGACGCACCGGCTGGGGGATACCGGCCCGCGCGCGCAATACCGCCACTGGTATTACTTCGGCGGCGGCTTCGCGCTGTGGGCCAGCTGGCAGGTGTCGACGCTGGCCGGCGTGCTGGTCGGCGCCCAGGTGCCGCGCGACTGGCCGCTCGATTTCTTCCTGCCGCTGACCTTCATCGGCATCATCGTGCCCGGTCTCAGGCACCGCTCGCACGTGGCCGCCGCGGTGGCCGCCAGCATACTGGCGGTGGCCTGCTACGGCCTGCCGCACAAGCTCGGCCTGATGGTGGCGGCGCTGGGCGGCATCGCCGCCGGCATGCTGTTGCTGGGCCGCGGCAACCGCCCCGGCGCGCGCCGGGCCGGCGCGGCGGATCGCGCCGGCTCGGTCGGCAAGGAGGCCGCATGAATGCGCTGACCTTGCTATGGGTCTTCCTGGCCGCCGGCCTGGCGACCTTCCTTATCCGCCTGTCGTTCATTGCCGTGGAAGGCCGCGTGCGGCTGCCGGCGTGGTTCCGCACCGCGCTGCAGTTCGTCCCGGCCGCCATGCTGTCGGCGCTGATCGCCCCCGACCTGCTGATGCAGGGCGGCGAACTCGCGCTCACCCCAACCAATGCGCGGCTGGTGGCCGGCGTGGTCGCCATCCTGATCGCCGCGCGTACCCGCAGCGTCGGCTGGACCATCGCCGGCGGCATGGCCACGCTGCTTGCCCTGGAGGCCCTGTTCTGATGAAGGTCATGATCTTCGCCGCCGGCCGCGGCGACCGCATGCGCCCGCTGACCGATACCTGCCCCAAGCCGCTGCTGGCCGTGGGCGGCAAGCCGCTGATCGTCTGGAAGATCGAGGCGCTGGCGCGCGCCGGCCTGCGCGACATCGTCATCAACCACGCGTGGCTCGGCGCGCAGATCGAAGCCGCGCTCGGCGACGGCAGCCGCTTCGGCGTGCGCATCGCGTACTCGCCCGAAACCGAGGCGCTGGAGACCGCCGGCGGCATCGCCAAGGCCCTGCCGCTGCTGTCGCACGACCCGGCCCGCGGCGAGATCTTCCTGGCCGTGTCGGGCGACATCTTCTGCGACTACGACTTCCGCAAGCTGCTGCCCCGCGCCGCCGCGATGGCCGGCGCCGCCGAGCCGCGCATGCACCTGGTCATGGTGCCCAACCCGGCGTTCCATCCGCGTGGCGATTTCGGAATGGACGCGCAAGGACGGCTTTCGCTGGAGGAGCACCCGATCCACGGCGAGCGCCTCACCTTCGGCAATATCGGCCTGTACGATACGCGCCTGTTTGCCGGCATCGCCGCTGGCACGCGGGTCGCCATGACACCCTTCTACCGCGCCGCGATCGCCGCCGGCACCGCCAGCGGAGAGCGTTTCGACGGGCGCTGGGAAAACGTTGGCACGCCGGCGCAGCTGGCAGAGCTGGACGCCAGGATTGCGCCTGTGCCGGCCGCCGCCGCCGGCCGCTGATCGCGGGGTATCGGAGCAGCGCCATGGCAGTGGCGCGACGCGCCTTTTGCTTCACCGGCGCTGCAACGCGCCTGCCGGCGTTAGAATCGGCCTGATTCTTCTCTTCCCAGGCCATATCATGTCCGCACCCGACAACGCCCTCCTCGCCGCCTGCCGCGAACGCCGCGCCCGTGTGCTGCAGCACCTGCGCGCCGGCGGCGGTGGCGTGGCGATCCTGCCTACGGCGCCGGAAGCCATGCGCAACCGCGACAGCGACTATCCGTACCGGCACGACAGCTATTTCTATTACCTGACCGGCTTCACCGAGCCCGAGGCCGTGCTGGTGCTGGTGGCCGGCGCGCCGGGCGACCCGGCCGATGCCGACCGCAGCATCCTGTTCTGCCGCCCCAAGCACGAGGAGCGCGAGATCTGGGACGGTTTCCGCTACGGCCCCGAAGGGGCGCGCGCCGCGTTTGGCTTCGACGAGGCGCATTCGTTCGAAGAGATCGACGCGACGCTGCCGCCGCTGCTGGCCAATCGCGCGCAGGTGGCCTACCCGCTGGCCGAGTCGACCTGCACCGACATGCAGATGCGCCGCTGGCTCGACGCGGTGCGCATGCAGGGCCGCGCCGGGGTGTCGGCGCCGTCGGTGGCGATCGATATCCGCACGCTGCTCGACGAGATGCGGCTGTTCAAGGACGCGGGCGAGCTGGCGATCATGCGCCGCGCGGGCGAAATCTCCGCCGGGGCCCATGTCCGCGCGATGCAGGCCACGCGCCCGGGCCTGCGCGAATACCACCTCGAAGCCGAGCTTCTCTATGAATTCCGCCGCCACGGCGCGCAGAGCGTGGCCTACAACTCGATCGTCGCCACCGGTCCCAATGCCTGCGTGCTGCACTACCGCGCCGGCCCGGCCGAGCTGAAGGACGGCGACCTGTGCCTGATCGACGCCGGCTGCGAGCTTGACGGCTACGCTTCGGACATCACCCGCACCTTCCCGGTGTCGGGACGCTTTTCGCCGGCGCAGCGCGAGCTGTATGACCTGGTGGTGGCAGCGCAGGAAGCCGCGATCGCCGAAACCCGCGCCGGCGTGCCCTACAACGTGCCCCACGATGCCGCCGTGCGCGTGCTCGCGCAAGGCATGCTCGATACCGGCCTGCTCGACCGCAACAAGGAAGGCTCGCTCGACGACGTGCTGGCCAGCGGCAGCTACCGCCGCTTCTACATGCACCGCACCGGGCACTGGCTTGGCATGGATGTGCACGACGTGGGCGAATACCGCGTCGCCAGCCATGGCGGCGAAGGCGAGCGTCCGTGGCGGCCGCTGCAGCCGGGCATGGTGCTGACCATCGAGCCCGGCATCTACGTGCGTCCGGCGCAGGACGTGCCGGAACGTTACTGGCATATCGGCATCCGCATCGAGGATGACGCCGTGGTGACCGATGGCGACTGCGAGCTGATCACCCGCGGCGTGCCGGTGCATGCCGACGAGATCGAAGCGCTGATGCGCGATGCCGGAGGCCGGCAATGATCTCTTGGCTGCGCAGACTCTTTCCCGGCCAGGGCAGCACCCAGGCCGCGGCCGCGCAAGCGCGCGACCCCTCGGAACCGTTCATCATCAACCTGTTCGACGACCGCGTCGTGGTGCACCGCCCTGATGGCCAGCGCGAGGAGATCGCGTGGGACACGCTGGAACGCGTCGTGGTGCGGGTCTCCAACCGCGAGCCCTGGGCGGGCGCTGCCTGGCTGATCCTGGTCGGCGCGCCCGACAGCGGCCAGGGTTGCGTGGTTCCGACCGATGCCGCCAACTATGCCGCGCTGCTCGAGCAGCTGCGCGCGCTGCCCGGCTTCAACCAGCAGAAGCTCGACAATGCGCTGCGCGACGCCGCGGCCGGCAAGTCGCGCACTGACGCGATCTGCTGGAAGCGCGGGGCCGGCGAAACCGGCGGCGGCAGCGATGCCCCGGGCGGCAATGCAGGAGGCAGTGACGATGCCGGCCGCGCCAGCTGATATCCGCGACATCGCCATCGTCGGCGGCGGCCCGGTGGGACTGGCGCTGGCCTGCCAGCTGCTGCGCACCACGGACTGGCGCGTCGCGCTGATCGATGCGGCCACGCCGGCGCGCGCCGCGCGCGACCCGCGCGCGATCGCGCTGTCGCACGGCAGCCGCCAGTTGCTCGAGCAGATCGGCGCCTGGCCCGTGCCCGGCAGCCCGATCGAGCATATCCACGTGTCGCAGCGCGGCCGCTTCGGCCATGTCCGGCTGCATCATGACGACTACGGCGTGCCGGCCCTGGGCTATGTGGTCCGCTATGGCGAGCTGTGCGATGTGCTCGAACGCGCCCTCGCGCGCGCCGCGCAGGCTTGCCCGGCCGACCGGCTGCAGCGCATATTCGAGACCCGCATCGACCAGATCGAGCAGCCGCCCTCCGCCGGCACCGGCGACGATGCCGACGGCGGCACGGTGCGGCTGACCGGCACTGCCCATGACGGGCAGGCAGCGCACTTTACCGCCAGGGTGGCGATACAGGCCGAGGGTGGCCTGTTCCACGAGCAGGCCCGGCACCAGGGCCGCGGCGCGCGCACGCGCGACTACGGGCAGACCGCCGTGATCGCCCATGTGGCCTGCTCGCGCCCGCAGCCGGGCTGGGCCTGGGAGCGCTTTACCGAGGAAGGTCCGCTGGCGCTGCTGCCGCACGACGAGCATGGCATCGCCGGCTACGCCTTGGTATGGTGCTGCCCGCCGGAACAGGCGGCGCGAAGGCTGGCGCTGCCCGAGGCGGAGTTCGCGCTGGAGCTCGGCCGCACCTTCGGCGACCGCATGGGTTACTTCACGCTGGCGGGCAAGCGCCATGCCTTCCCGCTGGGGCTGAACGCCGCGCCGGTCACGGTCAGCGGCCGCATCGCGGCGGTCGGCAACGCGGCGCAGACGCTGCACCCGGTGGCGGGCCAGGGCCTCAACCTGGGCCTGCGCGACGCCTTCGCGCTGGCCGACTCGCTGCGTGCCGCCTGCACGCCGCAGGCGCTGCAGGCCTTTGCCAGCCGGCATCGGCTCGACCGCGCCGTCACCATCGGGGTCACCGACCTGCTGCCGCGCCTGTTCGGCGTGCCCTACCCGCTGGCCGCGCATGCCCGCGGGGCGTCGCTGGCGGCGCTGGCCTGCCTGCCGCCGCTGCGGCACGCGCTGGCGCGCCACATGATGTTCGGCATGCGCCGCTGAAGACGGCATCGGCGATCTGTGGCGCATGCGCCACGCACCACGGATCGCGCTGCAGATTGCGCCATCGATGCTCAATTCTTGGGCAGTCGCTCCCGTTTGGCGGTAGAATCTCGCCCTCGCACATGTCCCGACCCATCGCCGGCTGCAGTTTCGGCAGGGACATGTTTTTCCGTTTCGTCTCTGTTTCGCCCGATCGCCGCAAGCAGGTCTCCCGAACCAGAGCAGGCCATCCCGATCCCTTCGGCGGCGCGCGCCGCCAGGGCGGCAGGGCCCAGCAGAACCGCCGCCCTTATCGTCGCCTTATCGTCGCCTTATCGCCGCCTTATCGTCGCCCTAACGTGCAGATCGGACCTCACCAACTCCGCAACAACCTGTTTGTCGCCCCTATGGCGGGCGTGACGGACCGGCCGTTCCGCCAGTTGTGCAAGCAGCTCGGCGCCGGTTATGCGGTATCGGAAATGGTGGCGTCCAACGCACAGCTGTGGAAAAGCGAAAAGACCATGCGCCGCGCCAACCACGCCGGCGAGGTCGAGCCCATCGCCGTGCAGATCGCCGGCGCCGAGCCGTCGATGATGGCCGAGGCGGCGCGCTACAACGTCGACCGTGGCGCGCAGATCATCGATATCAACATGGGCTGCCCGGCCAAGAAGGTGTGCAACGTGGCCGCCGGCTCGGCGCTGCTGCAGAACGAGCCGCTGGTGGTGCGCATCGTCGAGGCAGTGGTCGCCGCCGTCGGCGAGCGCGTGCCGGTCACGCTGAAGATCCGCACCGGGTGGAACCGCGAGAACCGCAATGCGCTGCGCATCGCGCGCATGGTCGAGGACGCGGGCATCAGCATGCTCACCATCCACGGGCGCACCCGCGCCGACCTGTACCACGGCGACGCCGAGTACGAGACCATTGCCGCGGTCAAGGCAGCGATCTCGATCCCGGTGGTCGCCAACGGCGACATCACCACGCCGCAGAAGGCAAGGCAGGTGCTGGCGCTGACCGGCGCGGACGCGATCATGATCGGCCGCGCGGCACAGGGCCGGCCGTGGCTGTTCCGTGAGATCGAGCACTTCCTGAAGACCGGCGAGATGCTGCCGTCGCCTGAGGTGGCCGAGATCCGCGCGATCATGAACGCGCACCTGGAAGACCACTACGCCTTCTACGGCGAGTTCACCGGCGTGCGCACCGCGCGCAAGCATATTGCCTGGTACACGCGCGGCCTGCGCGGCGCGAACCTGTTCCGGCACCGGATGAACACGCTGGAATCCACCACCGAGCAGCTGGCCGCGGTCAACGCCTTCTTCGACGAGCAGGCGCAGTTCTCGGACCGGCTGGTGTACGTGGACGACGACCAGGGCAAGCAGGATAAAGACGAAGCGAACAACAACAATAATGGGGAGTTGCTTGCCGCATGAGCCGCAACGCTATCGACCAGTGCATCCGGGACAGCCTGGACACGTATTTTCGCGACCTGGACGGTGAAGAGCCTTCCAATATGTACAACATGGTGCTCGAGGCCGTCGAACGGCCGCTGCTGGAAGCCGTGATGGTGCGCGCCGAGCGCAACCAGTCGCTGGCGGCCGCCTACCTGGGCATCAATCGCAACACGCTGCGCAAGAAACTGCAGCAGCACGGTTTACTTTGAATTTGAAGCGTTTCCCACAGCCATGATCAAGCAAGCCCTCCTTTCCGTTTCCGACAAGACCGGCATCGTCGAATTCGCGCGCGAACTGAACGCGCTCGGCGTGACGCTGCTTTCCACCGGCGGCACCGCCAAGCTGCTGGCCGACAGCGGCCTGCCCGTGACGGAGGTGGCCGACTACACCGGCTTCCCGGAAATGCTCGACGGCCGCGTCAAGACGCTGCACCCGAAGGTCCACGGCGGCATCCTGGCGCGCCGCGACCTGCCCGAGCACATGGCCGCGCTGGCCGAGCACAACATCCCCACGATCGACCTGCTGGTGGTGAACCTGTACCCGTTCCAGCAGACCGTGGCCAAGGATGACTGCACGCTGCCGGACGCGATCGAGAACATCGATATCGGTGGCCCGACCATGCTGCGCTCGGCGGCCAAGAACCACCGCGACGTGACCGTGATCGTCGATCCGGCCGACTATGCCGTGGTGCTCGACGAAATGCGTGCCAACGGCAATGCGGTTGGTTATGACACCAACTTCCGCCTGGCGACCAAGGTGTTCGCGCACACGGCGCAGTACGATGGTGCCATCACCAACTACCTGACCAGCCTGGGTGCGGACAAGTCGCACCAGGCCCGCAGCGCCTACCCGCAGACGCTGAACCTGGCGTTCGACAAGGTCCAGGAAATGCGCTACGGCGAGAACCCGCATCAATCGGCGGCGTTCTACCGGGACCTGAAGGCCGTGGATGGCGCGCTGGCCAACTACGTGCAGCTGCAGGGCAAGGAGCTGTCGTACAACAACATCGCCGACGCCGATGCGGCGTGGGAATGCGTGAAGTCGTTCGATGCGGCCAACGGGGCTGCCTGCGTGATCATCAAGCACGCCAATCCTTGCGGCGTGGCGCTGGGTGCCAACGCGCTGGAAGCGTATGAGAAGGCGTTCAAGACCGATTCGACCTCGGCCTTCGGCGGCATCATCGCTTTCAACGTGGAACTGGACGAAGCCGCTGCGCAGGCGGTGGCCAAGCAGTTCGTCGAAGTGCTGATCGCACCGTCGTTCAGCGCCGCCGCGCGCGCGGTGTTCGCGGCCAAGCAGAATGTGCGCCTGCTGGAGATTCCGCTGGGCAAGGGGATCAACCAGTTCGACTTCAAGCGTGTTGGCGGCGGCCTGCTGGTGCAGAGCCCGGATGCCAAGAATGTTCAGCCTTCGGAGTTGCGCGTGGTGACGCGCCGTCATCCGACGCCGAAGGAAATGGATGACCTGATGTTTGCGTGGCGGGTGGCGAAGTTCGTCAAGTCGAATGCCATTGTGTTCTGTGGTGGTGGCATGACGCTGGGTGTTGGTGCGGGGCAGATGAGCCGTGTGGATTCGGCTCGGATTGCCAGCATCAAGGCGCAGAATGCCGGGCTGACGCTGGCTGGTTCCGCGGTGGCGTCGGATGCGTTTTTCCCGTTCCGTGATGGGTTGGATGTGGTTGTGGATGCGGGTGCTACCTGCGTGATTCAGCCGGGTGGGTCGGTGCGGGATGATGAGGTGATTGCTGCGGCGGATGAGCGGGGGATTGCGATGGTGTTGACTGGGACGCGGCATTTCAGGCACTAAGCGGTTTTGTTTTGTTTGACGGCTGGGCTGGTCGCTGTTGGTGACATGCTGTCGGCCGTTCAAGCGCCCGCTGTCGCGGTTGATGACATGCTGTCGGCCGTTGAACCGCCTGGTTCCGCCCTCCTGGGCGGGTCACTTTTTGGCCGAGCGCCAAAAAGTAACCAAAAAGCGCGTCGCCTGAGCGGCTGGCTATCAAGTTGGCGGCGTGGGTGGTTCGGGCGGTGGTGATTTCCGTTCGATGTGGGTGGTAGTTCGAAGCTGCTACGCCAGGTGAGTTTGGGATCGTGGCTGCGTTAATCCACTATTGGACGATCCCCATGCCGGGCGTAGGCCGCCTGCTAAACGCGATATCGGTGGGACGCCTTCGGCTGCGCTGCGCGCGCTCAGTATCGTAGGTGTGGTGCCCTGGCACTCCGTGGGGGCTCTGGCCCTCACCCCCGGCCCCTCTCCCGCTCGCGGGAGAGGGGAGCAAACAAGCGGGGAGGGACAGGCTTGTGGGCTCATCGGCGATAGCGCCAAGCGAGCGCAACGCGTTCCGTGCCCGACCCCATGACCTGAGATGCTGACGGCGCGCAGCGCAGCCGTAGGCGTTCCTACGTTGCGGCCGGCAGCAGGGGCCCGCCACAGCTCTGGGCTCGTTCAATCATCGCTTCAACGCCGAGCCCCCGTGGCGCACCACGGCGTCAGGCAGTCCTGCCCTGCAACGAAGCAAAGCCCCGTACGAAATCCGCCGCATACTACGATAAGAGTGGCCGCCCGCAGGGCCGTAAACGCGCTTTTTGGTTACTTTTTGTCGCTCGGACAAAAAGTGACCCGCCCAGGAGGGCGGAACCAGGCGGTTCAACGGCCGACAGGATGTCACCAGTGCCAACAGCGCCAAGACCCATACCAACCCCATATGCGAATCCTAGGCATCGACCCCGGCCTCCGCACCACCGGCTTTGGCGTGATCGAGAAGCAAGGCAACAAGCTTGCCTACATCGCCTCGGGCACGATCAAGAGCAACGGCAACGAGAGCCTGCCGGAACGGCTGAAGACGCTCTACGACGGCATCAGCGAGATCTCCCGCACCTATGCCCCCGACTGCGCCGCGATCGAAAAGGTCTTCGTCAACGTCAACCCGCAATCGACGCTGCTGCTCGGCCAGGCCCGCGGCGCGGCGATCTGCGGGCTGGTCGGCTACGGCCTGCCGGTATTCGAATACACCGCGCTGCAGCTGAAGGTCGCAGTGGTCGGCTACGGCCGCGCCAACAAGGCGCAGGTCCAGGAGATGGTGACCCGCCTGCTGATGCTGCCAGGCCAGCCCGGCAGCGACGCCGCCGATGCGCTGGGCGTGGCCATTTGCCATGCCAATGGCGGCGATACGCTGGGCACGCTTGCAGGCATGGCCCCGGAACTGGCGCGCAAGGGCATGCGCGTGCGGCGCGGCCGGCTGGTCGGCTGAGCCAGCCTCCCGCGTCTCTTACAATCGGGCATTCGTCTTCCCGCAGGAATACTGAATGCCAAGCCAGATCGATGTCCTCGCCCGCCCCGTCATGCTTGCCTTGCGGCGCTGGCGGTTTCCCGTCACCACGGTCGCGGCCTGCGCCGTGCTGGTCGCCGGCTGTGCCACCGCGCCCCGGCCGAAACCCCATGCGCCGCCGGCGCCGGCCCCGGCACCAGGCACGCCGCAGCAGCCCCCCGCCGCGGAGAAACCGAAGGCGCTGGTCATCGCCCATCGCGGCGCCAGCGCGCTGCGCCCCGAACACACGCTGGCCGCCTACACCAAGGCGATCGAGGACGGCGCCGATGCGATCGAGCCCGACCTCGTCATGACCCGCGACGGCGTACTGGTGGCCCGCCACGAGAACGACATCACCGGCACCACCAATGTCGCCGACGTGGCGCAGTTTGCCGACCGCAAGCGCACCAAGGTCATCGACGGCGAGCGCCTGACCGGCTGGTTCACCGAAGACTTCACGCTGGCCGAGCTCAAGACGTTGCGCGCGCGCGAGCGCATCCCGCGCCTGCGCCCGGCCAATGCGCGGCTGAACGACCAGTTCGAGATCCCCACCTTCGAAGAGATCGTTCGCCTTGCCGAGCAGGCGTCGCTGCGCACCGGCAAGCCCATCGGCATCTACGCCGAGCTGAAGCATCCGAGCTATTTCCGCGGCATCGGCCTGCCCATGGAAGACAAGCTCGCCGCCGCGGTGCGCGCCCAGCCTTACCTCGGGCAAGCGCCGCTGTTCATCCAGTGCTTTGAAGGCGGCAGCCTGCGCGCGCTGCGGCGCACGCTCGGCCACGCGCAGTCCAACGTCAAACTGGTGCAGCTGGTCGGCAACCCGCGCAAGAGCCCCGCCGACTGGAAGCTTGCCGGCGACAACCGCACCTTCGGCGACATGCTGAATACGACCGGCCTGCGCGAAGTGGCGACCTACGCCGACGGCATCGGCCCGGAGAAAAGCAGCGTCGTGCCGCGCGACGCCGAGGGCGCGCTCGCCGCGCCGACCGCGTTGGTCCGCCAGGCCCATGCCGCCGGCCTGTTCGTCCATCCCTACACCTTCCGCCCGGAAAACAGGTTCCTGCCCAAGGCGCTGCAGACCGGCGGCGACGAGGCCACGCGCAGCCCGTCGGGCATGGTGCGCGAGCTGGAAGCGTTCATCGCGGCCGGCGTCGATGGCTTCTTCACCGACGACCCGGCGCTGGGGCGCCGCGCGGTCGATACAAATCGCTGAGGCGGCAATATTGCGTCAATACGGCCGCGGGGTACACTTGCGGCCGCCTCATCCCCTACCCAACCAACCCAGACATGATCGGACGCATCGCCGGCACCCTCATCGAGAAGAATCCCCCGCACCTGCTGGTCGACTGCCATGGCGTCGGCTATGAGGTCGACGTACCGATGAGCACCTTCTATAACCTGCCTGCAGCGGGCCAGCCGGTCACGCTGCTGACCCAGCTGATCGTGCGCGAGGACGCGCACCTGCTGTACGGCTTCGGCACGACGGCCGAGCGCAATACCTTCCGCGAGCTGATCAAGATCAGCGGCATCGGCGCGCGCATGGCGCTGGCGGTGCTGTCAGGCATGTCGGTGTCCGAGCTGGCGCAGGCGATCACGCTGCAGGAAGCGGGCCGGCTGACGCGCGTGCCGGGCATCGGCAAGAAGACCGCCGAGCGGCTGCTGCTCGAGCTCAAGGGCAAGCTGGGCGCGGAACTGGGGCATGTACCCGGCGCCGCGGCGGTGCCCGACAGCGCCGTCGATGTGCTCAACGCGCTGCTCGCGCTGGGCTACTCGGAGAAGGAGGCCGGCGCGGCGATCAAGCAGGTGCCGGCCGGCACCGGCGTGTCCGAGGGCATCAAGCTGGCGCTCAAGGCCTTGTCCAAGGGCTGAGGCGTAGAATGGCGGGGTCTTTTCCGGGGTATCCCCCATTTGCGCCATGATCGAGACCGACAAGCTTTCCGCCCCCGCCCGCGTGATTTCCGCCGCCCCCGCCTCGTCGCAGGAGGAGGCGTTCGAGCGGGCATTGCGGCCCAAGCTGCTCGACGAGTACGTCGGCCAGGAAAAGGTGCGCGGGCAGCTCGATATCTTCATGCAAGCCGCGCGCAAGCGGCGCGAGGCGCTCGACCACGTGCTGCTGTTCGGCCCGCCGGGCCTGGGCAAGACCACGCTGGCCCATATCATCGCGCGCGAGATGGGCGTGGGCCTGCGCCAGACCTCCGGCCCGGTGCTGGAGCGCCCGGGCGACCTGGCGGCGCTGCTGACCAACCTGGAAGCCAACGACGTGCTCTTCATCGACGAGATCCACCGGCTGTCGCCGGTCGTCGAGGAGATCCTGTACCCGGCGCTGGAGGATTACCAGATCGACATCATGATCGGCGAAGGCCCGGCGGCCCGCTCGGTCAAGCTCGACCTGCAGCCGTTCACGCTGGTGGGCGCCACCACGCGCGCCGGCATGCTGACCAATCCGCTGCGCGACCGCTTCGGCATCGTGGCGCGGCTGGAGTTCTACAACGCCGAGGAACTGGCGCGGATTGTCACGCGCTCGGCCCAGTTGCTGCACGCCAGCATCGATCCGCAGGGCGCGCTGGAGATCGCGCGGCGCGCGCGCGGCACCCCGCGTATCGCCAACCGGCTGCTGCGCCGTGTGCGCGACTATGCCGAGGTCAAGGGCGACGGCACCATCACGCGCGAGATGGCCGATGCCGCGCTGGCCATGCTCGACGTCGACCGCGTCGGCTTCGACCTGATGGACCGCAAGCTGCTGGAAGCGGTGCTGCACAAGTTCGGCGGCGGCCCGGTGGGCGTGGACAACCTGGCCGCGGCCATCGGCGAGGAGCGCGACACCATCGAGGACGTGCTCGAACCCTACCTGATCCAGCAGGGCTACCTGCAGCGCACGCCGCGCGGGCGCGTGGCCACGGCGGCGGCCTACCGGCATTTCGGGCTGGCGTCGCCGCAGGCTGGCGGCGGCGGCGAGTTGCTCGACGGGCAATAAGGCGCGGCGACGGGGCGTCGGCATCAGCCAATTAAACGTTTTAATCTCGCCCCCCAAATTTTTTCGAAGTGGATTGCTGGCCCATGGCCCATTGTCCACAATGGCTTCATCGGCACCTGCCTGGTGCCCGCCGATGACCGCCCGGCAGGGTTGCCCAAGGGCTGCCCGCCGGGGTTGCGGCGCCATTGTGAACCGGTTTCCGTCCTTGCAAGGAATGCCATGAGCCGTCGCCTGCGCCGTTCCGCTTCGTCCCTGCTCGCCGCCACCCTGGCCAGTGCCGCATTCGCATTACTGGCTGCCGGGAACGCCAATGCCCAGCGTGCGCAGGGCCCCGTCGGCGTCGCCGAGGAAGCCGTGATCAGCGGCAAGATCATCGATATCGACCCCACCTCCAAGGCCGTGCTGGTGCAAGGCCCGCGCGGCAATGTGGTCGAGCTGGTCGCGGGCGACGAGGCGAAGAACTTCGGCCAGGTCCGCAAGGGCGACATCGTCACCGTGACGCGCGGCGCCGCGCTGGTGGCATCGCTGGAACCGCTCGACAGCAAGGCCACCGCCATGGCCGAGCAGGTCGATCGCACCTCGCGCGCCGCCGAGGGCGGCAAGCCGGGCGTCATGCGTGAGATCACCACCACGGTGACCGCGGAAATCACCAAGATCGATCCGGCCAAGCGCCTGGTCACGTTCCGCGGGCCACGCGAGACGCTGCGCACCGTCAAGGTCGAGGATCCCGCGATCGACCTGAACCAGATCAAGCGCGGACAGATGGCCAAGCTTGTCTACCGCGAAGTCGTGGCCATTACGGTCAAGGCCCCTGCGGCGGCCAGCGCCAACTGAGCCGCCGTGCCGGGCGCGGTACTTTTCCCCACCAGGAGGTTACCTATGAATCGTCGCCACTTTGTTACCCGGGTTGCCGGCTCGGGCCTGCTCGTTGCCACCGCAATGGCGGCAGGCTGCACCACCACCGGCAGCAGCGCCTCGAAGGATCCGGTCGCCAAGAAGCAGGAAATCGATGCCGGGGTGGACGGAGCGCTGAACCGGCTGTTCGCCGCCAACGCCGGTGCACGCGACCTGGCGCAGCGTGCGCAGGGGGTCCTGGTGTTCCCGCGTGTCATCTCGGCCGGCCTGGTGGTAGGCGGCGAATACGGCGAGGGCGCGCTGCGGTCCAAGGGCGCGACGGTCGGCTACTACAGCACGACCCAGGCCTCGGTCGGGCTGACCGCCGGCGGGCAGTCCAAGGCCGTCATCATCATGTTCATGACCCCGGAGGCCTACAGCAAATTTGTTTCCAGCAAGGGCTGGACCGCCGGCGCCGATGCGAACGTGGCGGTGGCCAAGGTCGGCGCGGACGGCAGGCTCGACACCCTGACCAGCCAGCAGCCGGTGATTGCCTTCGTGCAGACCAATGCCGGCCTGATGTTCGACGTCTCGGTGAACGGCTCCAAGATCACCAAGCTGGATATCTGACGCGGCTGCCCGGCCGATACCGCTCCGTCCCGCAATTCCCGGCTTCGGCCGGGAATTTTCATGTCGGGCGCGAGAAGGATATCCAAAGATTCAAGGCACCCGCCGGTCCACCTCGTCCAGTGCCAGGTTTTCCAGGTGGCTCACATCGCCCCACGCCGCCAGCGTCAGGTGCGAGCTGTCGCTGCGCAGCCGGTTGACACTGGCATTGAGCAGCTCATGCTGGCGCGGGGCTTCCAGCGTCATGCCGGTCGCCTCGCGGTACAGGCAGTCGAGCACGCCGCCGTGCGCGACCAGCGCGATACGCTCGCCGGGATGGCGGCGCGACAGCGCCAGCACGGCGTCGACGGTGCGCTCATGGAAACCGAGCAGCGATTCGCCCTCGGGCGGTGCGTAGTCCGGAACGCGCGCCTGCCAGCGGGCGAAGTCTTCGGGCAGGTCCTCGGCCACTTCGGCGTAGGTCTTGCCCTGCAGCGTGCCGTAGCTGCGTTCGCGCAGGCGCGCGTCGGGACGTATCTGCAGCCCCAGCGCCTCGGCCAGCGGCGCCGCGGTTTCCATGGCCCGCGACAGGTCGCTGGAATACACCGCGTCGATCGGCTCGCCGGCCAGCGCGGCGGCCAGCGCGCGCGCCTGGGCGCGGCCGGTCTCGTTCAGCGGAATATCGAGCTGGCCTTGCAGCCGGCGCTCCCGGTTCCAGGCCGTTTCGCCATGACGGATTACGATCAGGTGGGTAAAGGCCAGCGATTGCAGCCCGGAGCTTAGCGACATGCCGATTCCTTCGGTTTCCTTGAAGCCGCTTACTGCGCCAGCTTGGGATTGAGCGTGTAGGTGCCGGTCAGGCTGGCCTGCGCCAGCACGTGGCCCTGGATTGCGTCGCGCACCTGCACGCCGGTGAAGGTGCCATCCAGCGGCACGCGGTCGATGTCCAGCGCATACAGCGTGAACACGTAGTGGTGCAGCAGCGTGTCGTTCCACGGCGGGCACGGGCCGTCATAGCCGTAGTAGTCGCCGTTCATGTCGGCATCGCTGGCGAACCAGCCGGTGTAGTCGTTGATGCCGTGGCGCAGGCCGCCCGCGGTGGCGGTGCCGCCGGCGGCCTCGGGACCCGGCTTGCCGCGCGCGATCACGCCGTCGCTGTGCGAGGCGGCGGCAATCGAGCTCAGGCCCGGCGGAATGTCGACCAGCACCCAGTGGAAGAAGTCCACGCGCGGCAGCGAAGCCGGCACTTCGCGGCCTTCCTGGTTGACGTCGTCGCCCTTGCTGGGCACGTCGCGGTCGTGGCAGATCAGCACGAACGAGCGCGTCTCGGCCGGCGCGTCTTCCCAGTGCAGGTCGGGATTGCGGTTGGCCGACAAGGCCACGTGGCTGGCGGCGTCGGGCACGCAGAAAGCAAACTCGCCAGGGATCGGCGCGTTGTCGTTGAAGGACTTGCTCCAGAGTTTCATTTGTCTCTCCTGTCTTGATGCCGCGCCGGGGCGCGACAGCTTGGGATCTGTCTTGCTATCTGTGTCAGGCCGGCGGCACCCGCAGCCAGAACGTGACCGGCCCGTCGTTGACCAGGCTGACCTGCATCATCGCGCCGAACTCGCCGGTCTGCACCTGCGGATGCGCCGCGCGCGCCTTTGCCACGAAATGTTCGTACAACCGCTTGCCGTCCTCCGGCGACGCCGCCGGCGTGAAGCTGGGCCGCGTGCCGCTGTTGGTGTCGGCCGCCAGCGTGAACTGCGACACCACCAGCAGGCCGCCGGCATTGCCGTTGCCGTCCATGTTCTGCACCGGCAGGTTCATCTTGCCGGCGGCATCCGAAAACACCCGGTACGACAGCATCTTGGCCAGCAGCCGCTCGGCCTGCGCCTCGGTGTCGCCGCGCTCGGCGCAGACCAGGGCCAGCAGGCCGGCGCCGATCTCGCCGGTGGTGCGGCCCTCGACGCTCACGCGAGCCTGCGCGACCCGCTGGATCAGTGCGATCATGCCCGCCGCCTCAGGACAGCGTCACGCGTGCGAAGCGGCGCTTGCCGACCTGCACCACGTAGGTGCCGGCGGCGACCCTGGTGGCCTTGTCGCTGACCGTGGCGCCGTCGATCTTGACGCCGCCCTGCTCGATATTGCGGTTGGCTTCGGACGTGGACGGCACCAGGCTGGCCTGCTTGAGCAGCTGCGCGATGCCCAGCGGCGCGCCTTCCAGGCTGACCGCGGGGATATCGTCCGGCACGCCGCCGCGGGCGCGGTGGTTGAAGTCTTCCAGCGCCTTCTCGGCATCGGCCTGGCTGTGGAAGCGCGCCACGATCTCCTGCGCCAGCAGCACCTTGCAGTCGCGCGGGTTGCGGCCCGCGGCGATTTCCTGCTTCATCAGGTCGATCTCGGCCATCGGGCGGAACGACAGCAGCGTGAAGTACTGCCACATCAGGTCGTCCGAGATGCTCATCAGCTTGCCGAACATGTCGTTGGGCGCCTCGGTCACGCCGACGTAGTTGCCCTTGGACTTGGACATCTTCTCGACGCCGTCCAGGCCCACCAGCAGCGGCATGGTCAGGATGCACTGCGGCTCCTGGCCGTACTCCTTCTGCAGTTCGCGGCCGACCAGCAGGTTGAACTTCTGGTCGGTGCCGCCGAGTTCCAGGTCGGACTTGAGCGCCACCGAGTCGTAGCCCTGCATCAGCGGGTAGAGGAACTCATGCACCGAGATCGGAATCCCGGAGCGGAACCGCTTGGTGAAGTCGTCGCGCTCCATCATCCGCGCCACGGTGTACTTGGCGGCCAGCTGGATCATGCCGCGCGCGCCCAGCGGGTCGCACCACTCGCTGTTGTAGCGGATCTCGGTGCGGGCCGGGTCGAGCACCAGGCTGGCCTGGCGGTAGTAGGTCTGCGCGTTGGCCTCGATCTGCTCGCGCGTCAGCGGCGGGCGCGTGCTGTTGCGGCCCGACGGATCGCCGATGGTCGAGGTGAAATCGCCGATCAGGAAGATCACCTGGTGGCCGAGGTCCTGCAGCTGGCGCAGCTTGTTCAGCACCACGGTGTGGCCGATATGGATGTCGGGCGCGGTCGGATCCAGGCCCAGCTTGATGCGCAGCGGCACGCCGGTGGCCTCGCTGCGCGCCAGCTTCTGCGCCCATTCGGATTCAATCAGAAGTTCGTCGCAGCCGCGCTTGGAGACCTCCAGGGCGTGCATCACCGACGGCGTCAGGGGGAATTTGGCCGCGGGGCCCGTGGAAACTTCAGTCATGACGTAAGTCTTTGAAATACATGAAATTTTAGGAAAGATTCCGACAGCCGCGAGCAGCGGATTTTGGTATAATCCGCCTTTCCGGGCGCCATCAGGACCCATTCCTGTGCGCCACCCGTCACCTGCCGCAGCGCTCGATCCGAATCGAGGCAGCGATCCGATGCAGGTGGCCCGATAAAGTGAACAGCACGCGCCGCACCTCGGGGGAGGAAGGCAAACGAGACACATCGTTCCGGCAGCGGTGCTCAGACCAAGGTTGAATTTTACGTGATGTGGTCAAGACTCCGCGAAGTTTTCGCGCGCGAGCTGGTGGTTCTCGTTGACCCAACCAACCCCCAGCATGCGCGCCGGCGCAAGCAGCTCACTGCCTCGGTGGGTGCAATCTTCACGCTCGGCATGGCCGCGGCGATGGGCGTTGCACCGCGCAGCGCCTTCGACGATCCGCTCGCCCCGCGCACCGAGCAGCCCCTGCGCATGCCCGACGTGCGCGAGCAGCTCGACCTGCTGACCGACAGCCAGGCCGTGTACGTGCGCGAAGAGCGCATGCAGCGCGGCGACACCATCGGCAGCCTGCTGCGCCGTCTCGGCGTGGACGATCCCGATGCGCAGGCCTTTATCGTCAAGAACCCCACCGCGCGCGGCCTGTTCGGCCTGAACCCCGGCCAGGCGGTGCAGGCGGAGATCGACGAAAGCAACATGCTGGTGTCGCTGCAGGCCAACCTCGGCGGCGACGCCGCGGCCTCGCGCGAGCTGGTGATCGAGCGCGTGCGCGCGGCCGCCGGCAACGGCACCGCCGCCTACAAGGCCAAGGTCCAGCGCGTCGACAATGACGTGCACTACGAGATGGCGTCGGGCGCGATTTCCGGCGCCGGCTTCTTCAAGGCCATGGACGCGGCCAACGTGCCCGACGAGGTCGTGCAGCAGATGCTGTCGATCTTCTCCGGCGTGATCGACTTCCACCACGACATCACCAGCGGCGACCGCTTCCGCATCATCTATGAAGCGGGCTTCCGCGACGGCACCTTCGTGCGCAACGGCCGCGTGATTGCGATCGAGCTGATCAACCGCAACCAGCTGCACCAGGCGCTCTGGTTCTCGCCGGAAGACAGCAAGAATGGCGCCGGCGCCTATTACACGTTCGACGGGCGCAGCATGAAGCGGCCGTTCCTGCGTTCGCCGGTGGAGTTCTCGCGCGTGTCGTCGGGCTTCGGCGGCCGCGCGCATCCGCTGCACCACGACTGGGCCCAGCACAAGGGCGTGGACTTCGCCGCCCCGACCGGCACCAAGGTGCTGGCCACCGGCGACGGCGTGGTCGAATTCGTCGGCCAGCAGAACGGCTACGGCAACATCGTCATCCTGAGCCATGCCAACGGCTACTCGACCTACTACGCGCACCTGTCCGGCTTTGCCGGCATGCGCCAGGGCCAGCCGGTGCGGCAAGGCCAGCTGATCGGCTATGTCGGCTCGACCGGCTGGGCTACCGGCCCGCACCTGCACTATGAGTTCCGCTTCAACGACGTGCCGCAGAACCCGCTGACCATCACGCTGATGGAATCGCCGCCGCTGAGCGGCAAGTCGCGCCAGGAATTCCAGACGTACACCAGCGGGCTGCTCAGCCGCATCAATGCGCTGCGCGCCTACAACGTACTGACCGCTTCCAACTGACGCGCCGACCGTGACCCAGCCCGCGCCAGGCAGCGAACGCTATATCGGCATCATGTCCGGCACCAGCATGGATGGTGCCGATGCGGTGCTGGTCGATTTCAGCGGCGCGCGGCCGGAGGTACTGGCCGCCGCCAGCGAACCCTTCCCCGAGGCGCTGCGCGCCGCATACGGCGCCCTGCAGCAGCCGGGCGAGGACGAGATCCACCGCGAGGCCCTGGCGGCCAATGCACTGGCCGAGGTCTACGCCGCCTGCGTGGCCACGCTGCTGCGCGAGGCGGGCGTGCCAGCCGCCTCGGTCGCCGCCATCGGCGCGCATGGCCAGACCATCCGCCACCGGCCCGGCCTGTACGACGGCATCGGCTATACCCGTCAAAGCCAGCATCCGGCCCGGCTGGCCGAACTCGCCGGCATCGATGTGGTGGCGGATTTCCGCAGCCGCGACGTCGCCGCCGGCGGCCAGGGCGCGCCGCTGGTGCCGGCCCTGCATCATGCGCTGTTCGGCACCAACACCGAGACCCGCGTCGCTGGCAATATCGGCGGCATTTCCAATATCAGCATCCTGCCTGCCTCCGGCGCCGTCAGCGGTTTCGACTGCGGCCCGGGCAATGCGCTGCTCGACTACTGGATCCACCGCCACCGCGGGCTGCCGTTCGACAGCAATGGCGACTGGGCGGCCAGCGGGCGCGTCGACGATGCGCTGCTGGCGCGGTGCCTGGCGGATCCCTACTTCAGCGCGCCGCCGCCCAAGAGCACCGGGCGCGACCTGTTCCATCCCGGCTGGCTGGATAGCCAACTGCAGGCTTTCGGGCACCTCGCGCCCGAGGACGTGCAGGCGACGCTGGCGGCGCTGACCGCCGAAGCCATCGCGCGCGACGTCCGCACCCATGCGCACGACGCAAGGCGCCTCGTGGTCTGCGGTGGCGGCGCCCGTAACGCCTTCGTGATGGCACGGCTGGCGCAGGCGCTGCCCGGCGTGGCCATCGAAACCTCGGAACACTACGGCGTGCCGGTCTCGCAGGTGGAAGCCATCGCCTTCGCCTGGCTGGCGCGCCAGTGCGCGCTGCGCCTGCCCGGCAACGTGCCTGCCGTGACCGGCGCCGCCGGGCCGCGCGTGCTGGGCGCGATCTATCCGCGCTGAACGGCTTCCGTGCCGGCAGCGCCCTCCTCCACATACCTCATGAATGCCTGCGCCAGCGGCGACGCCCGCATGGCCGGCGAGCGCGCCAGGACCACGCGCTGCGGCGTCACTGGCTCGCGCAGCGGCAGGCAGGCGATCGGCATGCCGTCGTAGCTGTGGTCCCCGGCCGGCCGTGTGCAGGACAGCGCCACGCCGTAGCCGTGCGCGACCAGTCCGCGCTGCATCTCGAAGGTCTGCGTGTACTGGTGCAGCGCCGGATGCAGGCCATGCGCCCAGAACAGCGACAGGAAGTATTCGCGTGTCTGCGGGATGTCCTCGAGGATCAGGCGCTCGCCGGCAAGGTCGGCCAGGCTCACGTCTGGGCCGCGCGCCAGCGCGTGTCCCGCGGGCAGCAGCGCGTAGGGCGGCAGTTGCGCAAGCGTGCAGCGCTCGGTGCGGGCATCCAGGCCCAGGTCATAGGTCAGCGCCAGTTCGGCCTTGCCGGTCTGCAATGCGCGGTGCACGGTGGCGAGGTCAGCCTCGAACAAGGTCATCGAGACGCGAGGGTGCCGCTCGCGGAAGCCGGCCAGCAGGCGCGGCACGAAATACGGCCCCAGGTCCTGGAAGCACGTCAGCGACAGCTGGCCGCTCAGGCCGCGCTCGCCCGCTTCGTCGGCAGTCAGGCCGGCCGCCAGCGCCAAGATGTCGCGGGCTCGGCCAAGCAGGCGCTGGCCGGCGGGCGTCAGCGCCAGGCCACGGCTGACCTGGCGCCGGAACAGGGGCTCTCCCAGTGTGTCTTCCAGCTGTGCGATCGCGGTCGACACGGACGGCTGCGACACATGGCGGGCGCGCGCCGCCGCGCTGATGCTGCCGTGCTCGGCGGCTGCGACAAAGTACTCGAGCTGGCGGAAAGAGAAGGGGATCATATTTTCCTATATCACAACATAGGAAATATATGCTTTTCCTATCCATCGGGGATGCCGATACTGCGAGCATCGCCAAATGGAGCCCCGCCATGGAAATCACCCAGGAACAGATCGATACCTACCAGCGCGACGGCGTGCTGGTGCTGCGCGGCGCGTTCGCGGACTGGGTCGAACCGCTGTGCGAAGGTTTCGCGCAGAACCTGGCCGAGCCGGGGCCGTTCGCCATCGAAAATGTACAGCCCGGCGAAGGCGGGCGCTTTTTCGAGGACTACTGCAACTGGCAGCGCATCGCGCCGTTCGATGCCTTTATCCGCCAGTCCGCTGCGGCGTCCATCGCCGGCCGCATCATGCAATCGCAGGCCGTGCAGGTGTTCCACGAACACATCCTGGTGAAGGAGCCCGGCACGGCCAAGCCCACGCCGTGGCACCAGGACCTGCCCTATTACTGCGTCGACGGCACCCAGACCGCGAGCTACTGGATCCCGCTGGATCCCGTCACGCAGGCCAATACGCTGCGCGTGGTGGCCGGCTCGCATCGCTGGCCGCGGCTGGTGCGGCCCAGGCGCTGGGCCAGCAACGAAAGCTTCTATGGCGGCCGGGGCGACGATGACAGTGCGTTCATGGACATGCCGGATGTCGAGGACGGCAGCCACACGCTGCTCGCGCCCGAACTGGAGCCGGGCGATGCGGTGGTGTTCGACTTCCGCACCGTGCACGGCGCCGCGGGCAATACCGGCAATGGCCGCCGGCGCGCGTTCTCGGCGCGTTTCCTTGGGGACGACGTGCGCTTCATGCAGCGGCCGGGACGTACCTCGCCGCCGTTTCCAGGCATCGGCCAGCAGACCGGCGAGCGCTTGCGCGAGGACTGGTTTCCGGTGGTCTGGCGCGCCGGCCAGTAATCACGATCCCGAAACAAAAAAACGCACCCTAAGGTGCGTTTTTTAGGCCGGAACCGCTCAGACCGAGAACGACGAGCCGCAACCGCAGGTGGTCGAGGCATTCGGGTTCTTGATCACGAACTGGGCGCCGTTGATGTCTTCCTTGTAGTCGATCTCGGCGCCGACCAGGTACTGGTAGCTCATCGAGTCGATCAGCAGGGTGACGCCGTTCTTGACCATGGTGGTGTCGTCTTCGTTGACTTCCTCGTCGAAGGTAAAGCCGTACTGGAAGCCCGAGCAGCCGCCGCCCTGCACGAACACGCGCAGTTTCAGCTCGGCATTGCCCTCTTCCTCGATCAACTGCTTGACCTTGTCGGCGGCGCTGTCGGTAAAGACGAACGGTGCCGGCACGTCCTCGGTAACGGGTGCCTCTGCGACTGCGTTCATGGGGTGTTCTCCTGTTTAGATACGCCTGTATTCTAAGCGCTACTGGAAGATCGTGCCGAACCCCTTTGTTTTCAAGGGTTTCCGGACGTGCGACGTGCGGCAGGCCACTCAGGCGGCCTTTTCGGTGGGACTGGTCGCGACGGGCTGAGTTTCCTCATCCACGGCATCGACCTCAGCCGCCTCTCCCATCACTTCCGTCACCGCTCCCGCGACGACCACGTTGGGCAACGCCTTGATTTCACCGGCTGCCCCCTGTGCCAGCGGCACCAGCCTCCCTTCGACCAACGCCCCTTGGTGCATCTCCAGCGCCGCATAACGCACATCACCCAGCACGCGGGCCTGTGGCTGCAATTCCAGCAGGTCGGAAGCGTGTACCGGCCCCTTGACCGTGCCATTCAGCACCAGGTGGCCGACGCTGATCTCGCCCTCGACCATGCCCTTCTCGCTGATCACCAGCATGCTCGCCTTGCCCGGCGCCGCGGTGACATTGCCGCGCACGCGCCCGTCCAGCCGCAGGCCGCCGGCAAACACCAGATCGCCGTCGATGGCGGTGTCTGCGCCAATCAGCGTATCGATCGAAAGGCCTTTCTTCTTCGAAAACAGCATCGCTCACTCCTCTCTCGTTCGTACCGGGCCCGACACCCGGAGCGCATCGCCCTGGCAGACGGCTTGCCGAAGGCGACAGGGCGTGATTGTATCCGCGTGCAGCCGATACCCCACAAAAGTCTGGGAGCCCGACCGCAATTTCAGCAGCCGAATGCGAATCCGCAGGACACGGGCGAAAAAAAACCGCACGGCCAGCGTGCGGTTTTTTTGCACTTCGCGGCATCCGGCAGGACCGGAACCGCGAAAACGCATCAGCGCTTCGAGAACTGCTTGCGACGACGCGCCTTGTGGAAGCCGACCTTCTTACGCTCGACTTCACGTGCATCGCGCGTGACGTAGCCAGCCTTCGACAGGGCCGACTTCAGGGTCGCATCGTAGTCGATCAGGGCGCGGGTGATGCCGTGGCGCACTGCGCCGGCCTGGCCCGTTTCGCCACCGCCGGTCACGTTGACCTTGATGTCGAACGTTTCGCCGTGGGCGGTCAGTTCCAGGGGCTGGCGCACGATCATCAGCGAGGTTTCGCGAGCGAAATACTCTTTGATGGGCTTGCCGTTGACGACGATGTCGCCCTTGCCCGACTTGATGAAGACACGAGCCACAGCGCTCTTGCGGCGGCCAGTACCGTAATTCCAGTTACCGATCATGGATTGGCCTCCTTAGATTTCCAGCGCCTTGGGCTGCTGCGCTTCGTGCGGATGCTCGGCTTCGGCGTAAACCTTCAGCTTCTTGATCATCGCGTAGCCCAGCGGACCCTTCGGCAGCATGCCCTTCACAGCCTTTTCCAGGGCACGGCCCGGGAAACGCTGTTGCATCTTGCCGAACGTCGTTTCGTAGATACCGCCCGGGTAGCCCGAATGGCGATAGTACTTCTTGTCCGTTTCCTTGGTACCCGTGACACGCAGCTTGGCTGCATTGACGATGATGATGTAATCACCCGTGTCGACGTGCGGAGTGAATTCCGGCTTGTGCTTGCCGCGCAGACGGCGTGCCACTTCGCTGGCGACACGGCCGAGGACTTTGTCCGTCGCGTCAATCACGTACCAGTCGCGCTTTACCTCATGAGGCTTGGCGGAAAAGGTCTTCATGATTTTTCCTGACTATTAGTTCGTGCCCGAATCCGACTCGCGAAGGCTTGTGCTCGCCCCTGCAAGTCTTGTGGCCGGTCCCGGGGGACTGGCCGGATGCTGCTTCTTCTTTCCCGCGGGCATGACGGAAAAGCCCACGATTATAATGGCGGCTCTGGGACTGGCACAAGCAAAGACTGGGGTTTTCGTCAAGATCGTTGCCGCAAATCGACTACCTGAGCAGCGTGAGCCACTTCGATAGCAGGGGCGAAAAAAAACCCAAGCTGGTTTAGCTTGGGTTTGAATCCACCAAAGGAGGAGGGTGGAGGAGACACTTGGAGATCGACGGGGACCTGCGGGCGGTGCGGCTGGCGTATCCGGAAGGCTTCGCTTTCGCACTCTGGCGCGCTGTCAGCGCCGTCGTTCAATGATTGAAATTATACATGGGGTTTTCCCGGATGCAAGGGGAATTTGTAGTGCGAAATGCGATTTCGTATAGCGGGAAGATGAACCCCGACCTCGCCTCGCATGAATTTCCTTTAAAAACAATGACATAAACTCAAGATGTCATTGCCATAGAACCGTCACATTAGAGGAAACCCTCAGATTTTATAAGGCTATCGGCATCCGGCTGCCCAACTTGACGATGCCATATACTGGAATTGCAAGATGCGAGATCACGCGCTGGTGATCGCAATGTCACAACATAAACGACAGGAACGAACAGAATGGAATGCAAAGTAACATGGATGGGCACCGACGGCATGAGCTTCGTGGCCCAGACCGGCAGCGGCCATATCGTTGCGATGGACGGCGCTCCCGAGGGCGGCGGCCATAACCTTGCGCCGCGGCCGATGGAAATGGTGCTGGTCGGAACCGGTGGCTGCACGGCCTATGACGTGGTGCTGATCCTCAAGCGCGGCCGCCAGGACGTGCGCGGCTGCAGCGTGCAGCTGCAGGCCGAGCGCGCCAGCGAAGACCCCAAGGTCTTCACCCGCATCAACTTCCATTTTGTGGTGACCGGCAAGAATCTCAACCCCGCCACGGTCGAGCGCGCGATCACGCTGTCGCACGAAAAGTACTGCTCGGCGTCGATCATGCTGGCCAGGACGGCCGAGATCACGCACACGCTGGAAATCGTCGAAGGCTGATGGAAGTTGGCCGCCCGGTGTGCCGCGAAGGCGCCGGGTCATGCCGAAGACTGAAGCAAAGCAGGCCGATAAGCCGGATTCTGTGCACACCGCCCGCCTTGCGGCCAGCGGCGCGTGACAACCATTCCTCTAGGCCGGCTGTTACCAGCCGGCTCCAGCTCCCTACCCGCAGACTCAGCGGGCCGCTTCATCGCCTGCCTATTTGGGATTGCTCCAGGTGGAGGTTACCGCGTTTCACCCTTCCCGCCGGGCGAACCCGGCGGCAAGACTCGTCTCTGTGGCCCTATTCCGCACGTTGCCGTGGATGGCTGTTAGCCAACACCCTGCCCTGTGGAGTCCGGACTTTCCTCCCCCTGCACCTTGCGGTACAGGCAGCGGTTGCCTAGCCTGCTTTGCGGGCCGCAGTCTAACACCGATTCAATCGGGTTGCCGGCGTAAATCCCGCATGCGCCCGGGCCGGAACACGGTGGTGTCGGCATAGAAATCTGGCGAGGCGTTGTCGTCACACCACCCCGGGATCCCCATGACAGGCAGCGGGGCGAAGCAGCGGCCGCCGCGCAACGCGCCGGCTGCAGCAGCGTCTTGCAGCGACAACGCCACCGCCTTGTCCAGCGCGCCATCCGCCACCAGCGGCAGCGTCCAGGCATGAGCGGTCACGGCCTTGTACGGCTGCACCAGCTTTTCCAGCAGTGCATGGCCGAACGGCACCACCCTGCAGGCGGTGTCCCACACGTGGCGCTGCGTGACAAAGAGCTGCTGCCAGGCAAACCCTCGCAGCGCTTCGGCATGTTCGTCGCCCTCGCCCAGGAACAGCACCGCGTTCTCGTCGAACAGCGTGGCCGCGTCGCGTACGCCGCCGCGCGTGGTACGCACGCCTTCGCGCGCGATCACCGTGGCCTGGATCCGGTTGAGTACGCGCTTGGCCTGGGGGAAATGCAGCCAGACCAGCGCGTTGAAGAAATCGTGGAGATTGTCGCGCGTCGGGACCTCGCCGGTGGCGTCGATATGCGCTTCATAGGCACTGCCCTCCGGCAAGGCCAGTTGCGGGACAAAGCGCAGCGGCAGGCCGCGCCCGTTGTGCAGACCCAGCGCGCCGGACTCGGTATCGAGCAGTGCCCGCAGGTCGGCCCCGCCCTGCACTGCCGCGGCCAGCGCTGCGCCGCGCGGGGCAAAGGGTTGGAACCATGGCCGGGACCATTCGATCCCGGCCAGCGCGGCGGCGAAGGATTCGCCCGCCGCGGTTGCTCCGGCTGGCAATGCCGCAGCGGTCAGCGCGCCTTCCAGCGCAGCGTCTCGCCGCCGCGCAGCGGCACCAGCGTGGTGTCGCCGTACGGCAGTTCGGCCGGCAGCTGCCAGTCTTCACGCTCCAGCGTCAGCGTGCCGGTGTTGCGCGGCAGGCCGTAGAAGGCCGGGCCGTTGAAGCTGGCGAAGGCTTCCAGCTTGTCGAGCGCGCCGGCGGCGTCGAAGGCCTCGGCATACAGCTCCATCGCGTGCAGCGCGGTGTAGCAGCCGGCGCAGCCGCAGGCGTGCTCTTTCAGCCCGCGCGCGTGCGGCGCGCTGTCGGTGCCCAGGAAGAAGCGCGGGTTGCCCGAAGTAGCGGCCGCCACCAGCGCCTCGCGGTGGGTTTCGCGCTTGAGCACCGGCAGGCAGTAATAGTGCGGGCGGATGCCGCCGGTGAAGATCGCGTTGCGGTTGTACAGCAGGTGGTGGGCGGTGATGGTCGCGCCGACCGGGCCGCCGGCTTCCAGCACGTATTGCGCGGCGTCCTTCGTGGTGATGTGCTCGAACACCACCTTCAGTTCGGGCATGTCGCGGCGCAGCGGCGTCATCACCTGCTCGATGAACACGGCCTCGCGGTCGAAGATATCGATGGCCGGGTCGGTGACTTCGCCGTGCACCAGCAGCGGCAGGCCTTCGCGCTGCATCGCTTCCAGCGCGGCGTAGCAACGGCGGATGTCGGTCACGCCGGCGTCGCTGTTGGTGGTGGCGCCCGCCGGGTACAGCTTGACGCCGTGCACGAAGCCGCTGGCCTTGGCCGCGACGATTTCCTCGGGGCTGGTGTTGTCGGTCAGGTACAGCGTCATCAGCGGCTCGAACTGCATGCCGGCCGGCAGCGCCGCCAGGATGCGGGCACGGTAGGCCTGCGCCTGCTCCACCGTGGTCACGGGTGGCTTCAGGTTCGGCATGATGATCGCGCGCGCGAACTGGCGGGCGGTGTCGGGCAGCACGGCCGCCAGGGCTGCGCCGTCGCGCAGGTGCAGGTGCCAGTCGTCCGGGCGGGTGATGGTGAGCTTCTGGGTCATGGCTTGCTTGGGCCCGCCGCGGGGACGGCGGGCGCTTCTTCAGAATCAGAGAATCAGGATGGCGCGGTAATCGTTCACGTTGGTGCGCGTGGGTCCGGTGACGACCAGGTCGCCGATGGCATCGAACAGGCCCCAGGCGTCATGCGCGTCGAGCTGGCGCTGGCCCGGCAGGCCGGCGGCTTCGGCGCGCGCCAGCGTGGTCGGATCGGCCAGCGCGCCGGCGTTGTCTTCCGAGCCGTCGATGCCGTCCGTGTCGGCAGCGATCGCATGCACGCCAGGCATGCCTGCCAGTTCGACCGCCAGCGACAGCAGGAACTCCGAGCAGCGCCCGCCGCGCGCCTTGCTTGCGCCGCCGGCCGGCAAAGTGACCGTGCACTCACCTCCGGAAATCAGCGCCACGGGCGTGGCGAACGGCGCATTGTACGCGCGAATCTCGCGCACCAGCGCGGCATAGACCCGCGCCACTTCGCGCGCCTCACCCGTCACCGTGTCGCCCAGAACCACCGGCGTGATGCCGCGTTGGCGGAACAGCGCGGCGGCGGCCTCGAGGCTGCCGTGAGCCGTGGCAATCATGACGTTGTCGACACGATCGAACAGGGGATCGCCGGGCTTGGGCGTCTCCGGCACCTCGCCCCGCGCGCCCCGTTCCAGGTGCGACTGCACGCTGGCCGGCACCTGCGCGCCATAGCGGCGCAGGATCTCCAGCGCGTCGCCGAAGGTGCTGGGGTCGGCCACGGTCGGGCCCGAGGCGATCGCGCTGGGATCGTCGCCGGCCACGTCCGAGACGATCAGCGTGGTCACCGGCGCCTGGCTCGCCTGTGCGAGCCGGCCGCCCTGGATGCGCGAGATGTGCTTGCGCACGATGTTCATGTCGGTGATCGGCGCGCCACAGCGCAGCAGTTCCCTGGTGGTCGCCTTCAGGTCGGCCATCGGGATGCCCTCGGCCGGCAGCGACAGCAGGCTGGAACCGCCGCCCGAGACCAGCACCAGCAGCCGGTCCCGCGGCGTCAGCGATTGCACCGCGGCGAGGATCTCCGCCGCGGCCTGCTCGCCCGACTCGTCCGGCACCGGGTGCCCGGCCTCGATCACGCGGATATGGTCGGTCGGCATGCCGTGCGCGTAGCGCGTGACCACCAGCCCTTCCAGCGTAGCCTTGCCGGCATAGGCGCGCTCGACCGCCGCGGCCATCGACGCGGCGGCCTTGCCCGCGCCCACCACCAGCGTGCGGCCATCGGCGTGCGGCGGTGGCAGGTGCCGTGCGACGATCTGCAGCGGGTCGGCCGCCGCCACGGCGGCGTGGAAGGTCTCGAGCAGCAGTGCGCGGGCGTCCCCCGCGAACGCGGCGCTCACAGCGCCTCCGCGATGGCGCGGCCCAGGTCCGCGGTACCGGCCTTGCCGCCGATATCGCGCGTCAGCGGCGCGTGCTCCGGCCCGGCGGCCAGCACCTTCTCGATCGCGCCCAGCACGGCGGCGCCGGCTTCGTCATGGCCGAGGTGTTCCAGCATCATGGCACCACACCAGATCTGGCCGATCGGGTTGGCCACGCCGCGCCCGGCGATATCAGGGGCCGAGCCGTGCACCGGCTCGAACAGGCTGGGGAAGGTGCGGTCCGGGTTGATATTGCCCGACGGCGCGATGCCGATGGTGCCGGTGCAGGCCGGTCCCAGGTCGGACAGGATGTCGCCGAACAGGTTGCTGGCGACCACCACGTCGAACCAGTCCGGATGCTGGACGAAATGGGCGGTCAGGATGTCGATGTGGTACTTGTCGACCTTCAGGCCGGGGTAATTCGCGGCCATTGCCTCGACCCGCTCGTCCCAGTACGGCATCGTGATCGAGATGCCGTTCGACTTGGTCGCCGAGGTCAGGTGCTTTTTCGGGCGCTTCTGCGCCAGCTCGAACGCGAACTTCAGGATGCGGTCGACGCCGGTGCGGCTCATCACGGTTTCCTGCACCACGATCTCGCGCTCGGTGCCCGGGAACATGCGGCCGCCGATGCTGGAGTATTCCCCCTCCGTGTTCTCGCGCACCACATAGAAATCGATGTCGCCGGGCTTGCGGCCCGCCAGCGGGCTCCGGATGCCGGGCATCAGCCGCACCGGGCGCAGGTTGACATACTGGTCGAACGAACGGCGGAACTGCAGCAGCGAACCCCACAGCGAGACGTGGTCGGGCACCGTATCCGGCCAGCCGACCGCGCCGAAGTAGATGGCGTCGTACTTGACCAGCGTGTCGAACCAGTCGTCCGGCAGCATCTTGCCGTGACGGGCGTAGTAGTCGCAGCTGGAAAAATCGAAGTGATCCCACTGGAAGTCGATGCCGAAGCGGCGCGCCGCGGCGTCCATCACGCGTATGCCCTCGGGCATGACTTCCGTGCCGATTCCGTCTCCGGGAATCACGGCAATCTTGTATTGGCTCATCGTTCTCGGGATTGCTAGCAGGTATGGTGGTGCCATGGGTCGCGCCGTTGGCACCGCACTGAAGCGACCGCGGGTTGCTTGGCAGCGGCCCGGGCGCGCGGGATAATGTCTGCATTCTATTGCAAAGCGGCAGCCCGCTGCCGACCGGTGCCCCGATATGTGCCAGTTGCTAGGCATGAACTGCGCCACGCCGACCGACGTGACGTTCTCCTTCACCGGCTTCGCCGCCCGCGGCGGCGTGACCGACCACCACGCCGACGGCTTCGGCGTCGCCTTCTTTGAAGACAAGGCCTGCCGCCTGTTCATCGACAACCAGTCAGCCGGCACCTCGCCGGTGGCGGACCTGATCAAGCGCTACCCGATCAAGTCCAAGAACGTCATCTCGCATATCCGCAAGGCGACGCAGGGCACGGTCCTGCTGGAGAACTGCCACCCGTTCATGCGCGAGCTGTGGGGCCGGCACTGGATCTTTGCCCACAACGGCGACCTGCTGAATTTTTCGCCGTTCCTGTCGGGCGTGTACCAGCCGGTGGGCGATACCGACAGCGAACTGGCCTTCTGCACGCTGATGCAGGGCCTGCGCAAGCGCTTCCCGGGCTCGCAGCCGCCGCTGAATGAACTGGGCCATGCGCTGGCCGATATCACGCGCGATATCACGCTGCATGGCGTGTTCAATTTCCTGCTGAGCAACGGCCAGGCCCTGTTTGCCCACTGCTCGACCCGCCTGTACTACATCGTGCGGGAGTGGCCCTTCTCGACCGCGCATTTGATCGATGCGGACCTGTCGATCGACTTTGCCCAGGTGACCACGCCGGACGACCGCGTTGCCGTGATCGCCACCGCCCCGCTGACCGACAACGAGACCTGGACCCAGTTCGCCCCGGGCGAGCTGATCATGTTCGAGCACGGGCGTCCGGTGATGACGCTGACCGTGCCGATCCCGCCAGAGGTCCAGGCCAAGAACGCGGCCAATACCGCCTGCACCTGAGCCATCCGGCACAATGAAAAAGGGACGCCTCGGCGTCCCTTTTTCATATGGCTGGCAGTCGTTTCAATGATGCAGGATCTTCGACAGGAACTGCCTGGCGCGCTCCGAGCGGTGCTCGATATCGCCGAAAAACTCTTCCTTGTCGGCATCCTCGACAATCTTGCCCTGGTCCATGAAGATCACGCGGTTGGCCACCTTGCGCGCGAAGCCCATTTCGTGGGTCACGCACATCATGGTCATGCCTTCCTGTGCCAGCTGCACCATCACGTCCAGCACTTCGTTGACCATCTCGGGGTCCAGCGCCGAGGTGGGTTCGTCGAACAGCATGCAGATCGGGTCCATCGACAACGCGCGCGCGATCGCCACCCGCTGCTGCTGGCCACCCGACAGCTGGCCGGGATACTTCTCGGCCTGGCTCTTCAGGCCCACGCGCTCCAGGTATTTCATGCCCTTGGCCATCGCCTCGTCCTTCGAGCGGCCAAGCACCTTCATCTGCGCGATGGTCAGGTTCTCGGTGAT
This sequence comes from Cupriavidus oxalaticus, assembly GCF_016894385.1. Lineage (NCBI taxonomy): Bacteria > Pseudomonadati > Pseudomonadota > Betaproteobacteria > Burkholderiales > Burkholderiaceae > Cupriavidus > Cupriavidus oxalaticus. Next base: position 450,839 of record NZ_CP069812.1, on the reverse strand, counting down.
CGACAGGTGCGGGAACAGCTCGAAATTCTGGAACACCATGCCCACGCGCGAACGCAGCTTGGGCAGGTTGGTCTTGGGATTGCCCACCGAGGTGCCGTCGACCAGGATGTCGCCCTTCTGGAACGGCTCCAGCGCGTTGACGGTCTTGATCAGCGTGGACTTGCCCGAACCCGACGGGCCGCACACCACCACCACTTCACCCTTGGCAACCTTGGTGGTGCAGTCGGTCAGCACCTGGAAGGAGCCGTACCACTTGGAAACATTGTTGATTTCGATCATACAGCCACCTTTTTCTGGTAACGCTTGACCAGCAGCGAAGCGGAGAAACAAATGATGAAGTACACCAGGCCGGCGAACAGCAGCATCTCGACGATACGGCCATCACGCTCGCCGATGCCGTAGGCCTGGCCAAAGAAGTCAGCCAGCGCGCTCACGTACACCAGCGACGTATCCTGGAACAGGATGATGCCCTGGGTCAGCAGCAGCGGCACCATGTTGCGGAACGCCTGCGGCAGGATCACCAGCCGCATCGACTGCCCGTAGGTCATGCCCAGCGCCTGCGCCGCGAACATCTGCCCGCGCGACACGCTCTGGATACCCGCCCGGATGATCTCGGAGTAATACGCGGCCTCGAACAGCGCAAAGGCCACCAGCGCCGACGTCATGCGCAGGTCCGCCGCCGGCGACAGGTTGAAGATGCCCTGCAGCACCTGCGGAATGATCAGGAAGAACCACAACAGCACCATCACCAGCGGGATGGAGCGGAAAATGGTCACGTACCCCTGCGCGAACCAGTTCAGCAGCCTGAACGACGACAGGCGCATCATCGCCAGCAGCGTGCCCCAGACAATGCCGACCACCACCGCGGTCACGGTGATCTTGAGCGAGACCAGCATGCCCTCCCACAGCACATGCAGCGTGGCGGGGTTGATCGAGGTGAAATCGAATGAATAGGCCATGGCGCCCCCTTACTTGCCGCCGATGAAGCCCGGCACGCGCGTGCGGGCTTCCACCCAGCGCATCACCAGCATCACCGTCACGTTGATCAGCGCGTACATCAGCGTGACCGCGATGAACGATTCATACGGGCGCGCGGTGTAGTCCACCAGCTGCCGGCCCTGCGCGGCCAGTTCCAGCAGGCCGATGGTCGACGCCACCGCCGAGTTCTTGAAGATGTTCAGGAATTCGGAAGTCAGCGGCGGCACGATCACGCGGAACGCCATCGGCAGCAGCACATGGCGGTACGTCTGCGGCAGCGTGAAGCCCATCGCCAGGCCGGCGTTCTTCTGCCCGCGCGCCAGCGAGTTGATGCCCGAGCGCACCTGCTCGCAGACCCGTGCCGCGGTGAAGGTGCCCAGGCACAGCATCGCGGCCAGGAACTGCTGCGCGAACGGGTTCATCTGCTTGATCGTCTCGCCGCCGGGCAGCAGCTCGGGCGCGACGAAATACCAGATGAACAGCTGCACCAGCAGCGGGATGTTGCGGAAGATCTCGACATAGGTGGCGGCGATCCCGGCCAGCCACTTGTTTGGCACGGTCCGCAGCACACCGAGCACCGAGCCGATGACCAGGGCAATGACCCAGGACGAAAGCCCCAGCGCGATCGTCACCTTCAGGCCGGAGATCATCCAGTCCAGGTAGGTCTCGTTCTGGGCGGCCTGTTCGAGGAAGACTCCCCAATGCCAGTTGTAGTTCATGTTGCGTCCTCAAAAAGAAACGGAAGGACATGCCTTCCGTTTCGCACTGCTGGCACCGTCAGGTCAGTCCAGCGCCTTGTCGTTCGGCGCCTTGATCAGCGCCTTCATGTCTTCGGACAGCGGGAAGTCCAGGTTGAGCCCCTTCGGCGGCACCGCCGTCATGAACCACTTGGTATAGAGCGTATTGACCGAACCGTCCTTCATCAGGCCGGAGATCACGGTGTCGGACAGCTTCTTGAACTGCGGATCGTCCTTGCGGATCATGCAGCCATACGATTCACGCGACTGGGGCTTGCCCACCACGATCCAGTCGGCCGGGTTCTTGGCCTTGGCGCGCTCGCCGTACAGCAGCGCATCGTCCATCATGAACGCGACCGCGCGGCCCGATTCCAGCGTCAGGAACGACTGGCCGTGGTCCTTGGTGCTGATGATGTTCATGCCCAGCTTCTGGTCGTCGTTCATCTTGCGCAGCAGGCGCTCCGACGTGGTGCCGGCGGTGGTGACGACGTTCTTGCCCTTCAGGTCGGCCCAGTCCTTGATGCCGGTGTCCTTCTTCACCATGATGCGGGTGCCGATGATGAAGATGGAGTTGGTGAAGGCGACCTGCTTCTGGCGCTCCAGGTTATTGGTGGTCGAGCCGCACTCGATGTCGATGGTGCCGTTCTGCAGCAGCGTGATGCGGTTCTGCGAGGTGATCGGGATTTCCTTGACCTGCAGGTTCGGCAGCTTCAGCTGGTCCTTGATGGCTTCCACGATCTTCATGTTGATATCGTAGGAATAGCCGACCTGGCGCACGCCGCCGAGGTTGTAGTTGAACGGAATCGACGACTCGCGCACGCCAAGCGTAATCACGCCGGTGTCTTTGATCTTCTTCAGCGTGCCCGTCAGTTGTTCGGCTGCCTGGGCCGTTCCGCACATCACGCCGGCGGCAATCATCAGGGAAGCCAACTTGGCAAAATTCATAACATCTCCTTGACCATAGAAGAGAAAGCGGGATTCTAGAGACAAAACCCCCTCTGGTGAAACAGTATTGCGCAGCATCCGCCGCAATACAACTGGGTTTTCTCCTAGAACCCTTATTCAGGGCAATCGGTGCGCACGTCGTCCGGATACGACAACGCGGTCTCCGGCGCTTGCCGGAGACCGCGTCTGGCGGTCATGGACCTTGGGAACCGGATCGGTTGCTGCGTCGCACCATGCCAGTGCCGCGCGCCTCGTTCCGGTTCACCCGTACCCTGCGATCAGGGATACAGGCCGCGCATTTCGCGCGCCTGCAGGATCCGCGAGCAGGCCACGATAAACGCCGCGGTGCGCAGCGTCACCTTGTTGTCCTGCGCCACCTGCCAGATTGCGCGGAACGCCTCTTGCATGATTCGTACCAGGCGCTGGTTGATTTCTTCTTCGGTCCAGAAGAACGAGGAGAAATCCTGCACCCATTCGAAGTACGAAACGGTGACGCCGCCGGCGTTGGCGATCACGTCCGGCGCCACCAGGATATTGCGCTCGCGCAGGATATCGTCGGCTTCCGGGGTGGTCGGGCCGTTGGCGCCCTCGATCACCAGGCGGGCCTTGATCAACGGCGCGTTCTTCGCGGTGATCTGGCCTTCCAGCGCGGCCGGGATCAGGATGTCGCAGTCGACTTCCCAGAACTGCTCGGTGCGCAGGACTTCGCCGCGGAAGCCTTCGATGGTGCCGCTGTGCGCGGCGTATTCCATCATCGCCGGCACGTCCAGGCCGGCCGGGTCAAACAGCGTGGTGCGGTGGTCCTGCACCGCCACCACCTTGGCGCCGGCCTCATGGAACAGCTTGGCAGCCACGGCACCCACGTTGCCGAAGCCCTGCACGGCGACGCTCGCGCCCTTGATTTCCAGGCCGATATTGCGCGCAGCCTCCGAACCCACCACGAACACGCCGCGGCCGGTCGCCTCGTGGCGGCCCAGCGAGCCGCCCAGCGAGATCGGCTTGCCGGTCACCACGCCCGTGGAGGTGCTGCCCGAATTCATCGAGTAGGTGTCCATCATCCATGCCATCACCTGGGCGTTGGTGTTGACGTCCGGCGCCGGGATATCCTTGCTCGGCCCGATAATGATGTTGATTTCGCTGGTGTAGCGGCGCGTCAGGCGCTCCAGCTCGGCATGCGACAGCGTGCGCGGGTCGACGCGGATGCCGCCCTTGGCGCCGCCGTACGGCACGTTCACCGCGGCATTCTTCACCGACATCCACGCCGACAGCGCCATCACTTCCGACAGCGTCACGTCCTGGTGGAAACGCACGCCGCCCTTGCCCGGACCGCGTGACAGGTTGTGCTGCACGCGATAGCCCTCGAAGTGGGCGATGGTGCCGTTGTCCAGCTCGATGGGAACGTCGACGATCAGCGCGCGCTTGGGCCGCTTCAGGGTTTCAACCCAGCGTGCCAGCGAGCCCAGGTAGGGCGTGACACGATCGACTTGCTGCAGGTAGATGCCCCAGGGGCCGAGGTTGTCGGCGTTGAGGTAGGACGGGAGTGCGTGCTTTTGGCCAGCAATGTTGGTCGGTGCTGCGGAGGACATCGGTTGGGTTCCGGTGTGGAAGAATGCCCGCAAGCTTAGGCGGGGCGGCCCGCCCGAATCCAATGCCGTTTGCTCATCCGGTTATGCAAAACCTGCATAACGTAGATGACTGGTCAACACACCCGGTTGTAACACCGATTGTGTGCTCCCTCTCCCGCTTGCGGGAGAGGGGAGCAAACCCAGCGTAGGGCTAGGCCGCCACCAGCGTCGACCACACCTGGTCGACCAGTTGCCGCTTGCGCCGTGCCCCCGCACCGCGCCGCTCGCCGCCGTTCTCCCCCGGTTTCTCGCGGTACAGGCGGATCTCCATGTCGATCGACAGCGGCAGCCCGCGCGCCGACTCGGCCCGCACCAGCTTGCCCTGCGCCACCTCCTCGCGCACCGCGCTCTCGGGCAGGAACGCCATGCCGTGGCCGGACAGCGCCATCACCTTGAGCGCCTCGGCCATGTCGGTCTCGTAGCATTTGTCGAGCTTGAGCGCTTCGGCGGTATCCGACAGCAGCAGGTCGACCATGCGGCCGAGGAATGCATTGGGGGTGTAGCTGAGGAACGGCACCGGCTTCTTGTCGGTGCCGGGCAGCCGGAACTGCGGCTTGCCGGCGGCGTCCGGCACGCTGTACGGCGACAGCCGCTCGGTGCCAAGCACCAGCATGTCGTACCGCGCCGGATCGAGCTGGATGGCCTGGCGCGCGTGGTGGTAGACCATGACCAGGTCGCAACCGCCTTCGACCAGCATCAGCACCGCATCGTGGACGTTGAGCGCGCGCAGCCGGCACGGCAGCGTGCCGACCCTGCGCTCCAGCGCCTTGAGCCATTCCGGGAAGAACGTCAGCGACAGCGTATGCGGCACCGCGAACTCCAGCACCTGCGCATTGGCCGAGCGCTGGCCGCGCATCAGCGCGCGCGTTTCGCTGACCTGCGCCAGCATCGCCAGCGCCTGCTCGTAGAACACCTTGCCGGCCGCCGTCAGGCTGGTGGGATAGCTGGAGCGGTCGATCAGCTCGGTGCCGACCCACGCCTCCAGCGACTGGATGCGCCGCGAGAAAGCGGGCTGCGTGACGTGGCGCAGCTCGGCCGAGCGCGAGAAGCTGTGCGTCTCGGCCAGGCTGACGAAGTCTTCAAGCCATTTGATTTCCATGACGCCGGATTATCCACCGCGCGCCGGGGCGCGTCACCTGCCCGATGGCTGCCGCGCCTTGGTGCGTGCGCGGTGCTACGCGTCCTGCGTGGCATCGCCCACGTCTAGCGCAAGCGCTTCGGCGCCAACAGCTTCGCCGCCCTTGGCGGCGGCGCGCGCCTGGATGTCCCACATCTCGGCATAGCGCCCGCCGGCGCGCATCAGTTCGGCATGCGTGCCGCGCTCGACCACGCGGCCGTGGTCCATCACCAGGATCTGGTCGGCATGCACCACGGTGGACAGTCGGTGTGCAATCAGCAGCGTGGTGCGGTTCTGCGCCAGCCGCATCAGCTCGGCCTGGATCGCCTGCTCGGTGCGCGAGTCCAGCGCGGAGGTGGCCTCGTCAAAGACGAGCACCGGCGGGTTCTTCAGCAGCGTGCGCGCGATCGCCACGCGCTGCTTCTCGCCGCCGGACAGCTTCAGGCCGCGCTCGCCCACCGGCGTGTCGTAGCCCTGCGGCAGCTCGCGGATAAAGGTGTCGATCTGCGCCGCCTGCGCCGCGGCGATGACTTCCTCGCGCGTGGCGTCGGGACGACCGTAGGCGATGTTGTAGTAGATGCTGTCGTTGAACAGCACCGTGTCCTGCGGCACGATGCCGATGGCGCGGCGCAGGCTGTCCTGCGTGATCGCGCGGATATCCTGTCCGTCGATCTCGATCGCGCCGCGGTTGACGTCATAGAAGCGGAACAGCAGCCGCGCCAGCGTGGACTTGCCCGAGCCGCTGTGGCCGACCACCGCGGTCGTGGTGCCTGCCGCGATATTGAAATCCACGCCGTCCAGGATCGTGCGGTCCGGCTCGTAGCCGAAGCACACGTCGCGGAACCGCACCTGCGCGCCGTTGACCCTGAGCGGCTGCGCGCCGGGCGTGTCGGCCACTTCCTGGTGCGTGCCCAGCAGCACGAACATCCGGTCCATGTCGGTGGTCGCCTGCTTGATCTCGCGGTAGATCACGCCGAGGAAGTTCAGCGGGATATAGAGCTGGATCATCAGCGTGTTGACCAGCACGAGGTCGCCCAGCGTCAGCTTTCCGTCCACCACGCCCACGGTGGCGCGCCACAGGATCAGGATCAGCCCCACGGCAATGATGACCTGCTGGCCGAAGTTCAGGAACGACAGCGAATTCTGCGAGCGGATCGCCGCGGCGCGGTACTTGAGCAGGTTCTCGTCGTAGCGCCGGGCCTCGTATTCCTCGTTGCCGAAGTACTTGACGGTCTCGAAGTTCAGCAGCGAATCGATCGCCTTCTGGTTGGCGCGCGAATCCAGCTCGTTCATCCTGCGGCGGAAGTGCGTGCGCCATTCCGTCACGACGATGGTGAAGACGATATAGCTCACCAGCGCGCAGCCGGTGATCGCCGCGAACCAGATGTCGTAGTGCAGGATGAAGAAGCCGATCACCAGTCCCATCTCCACCAGCGTGGGCAGGATGCTGTACAGCGAGTACGAGATCAGCGACTGGATGCCGCGCGTGCCGCGCTCGATGTCGCGGCTCATGCCGCCGGTCTGGCGGTCCAGGTGGAAGCGCAGCGACAGCGCATGCAGGTGCCGGAACACCTGCAGCGCGATCTCGCGCACGGCGCTCTGCGTGACCTTGGAAAAGAGGATTTCCCGCAACTCGGTGAACAGCGTCGCCGACAGCCGCAACATGCCGTACGCGACAATCAGCCCGACCGGCACCACCAGCAGTGCGCGCGGATCGCCGGCGGTGAGGTTCATGCTGTCGATCAGGCGCTTCATCAGCACCGGCACGCCCAGGTTGGCCACCTTGGCCGCGACCAGGCACGCGAGCGCCAGCATCACGCGCCACTTGTAGTGCCAGACGTAGGGCAGCAGGTTGCGGACGGTCTGCCAGTCGCTGCGGGGGGCGCGCTGGCCGGGAAAAAGCTTGACCGAAGCGGGATCGGGGGCCTGTTCGGCGGTCGTGGAATAGCGGCGCATACGTTAGAATCCGGGCCAATGCGCGATTGTCGCAGGAATCGCATGGCGCGGCAGGCGAAGGGTTTTTCGCTGCGGCCCGCGCGCCCTTCAGTAGCCCACCCGCATACCACCATGAACGCTCCCCATACCGTCCCCGCCCTGCCCGCCGGCAAGAATCCCGCGCTGCGCGTGGTGCCGATGCCTGCCGACGCCAACGTGCACGGCGACGTGTTCGGCGGCTGGATCATGGCGCAGGTGGATATTGCCGGGTCGATTCCCGCGGTCGAACGCGCGCAAGGGCGTGTCGCCACCGTGGCGGTCAATTCCTTCCTGTTCAAGCACCCGGTGTTTGTTGGCGACCTGGTGAGCTTCTACGCCGATATCGTCAAGACGGGGCGTACCTCGATCACGGTCGAGGTGGAGGTCTATGCGCAGCGGATGCGGCACAGCAACGAGATCGTCAAGGTGACCGAGGCGACGTTGACGTATGTGGCGACGGATGAGTCGCGGCAGCCGCGGGTGTTGCCGACGGCTTGAGGGCCACGCCCGCCTCGGCTTTTCTCCCCTCTTCCGCAGGCGGTAGAGGGGAGCAAGAAAGTGGTAGAGGCAGTCTCCCGCCCCCCCTTACTCAAACTTCGAAAAATCCGGCTTCCGCTTCTCAAAGAACGCGCTGATCGCCTCCTTTGCCTCCGGCGCCATCAGCATGCGCCGGAACACCGCGCCTTCATCGGCCATCTGTTTGTCCACTTCGGCCATCGCGCCCGATTTCATCAGCCGCTTGGTCTCGCGCAGCGACGAAGCCGGCAGCGCCGCCAGCTTGCGCGCTTGCTGCAGCGCGAAGTCATGCAGCTCCGCGACCGGCAGCACGCGCGTCACCAGGCCGATCTCCAGCGCTTCCTGCGCACTGAACGCCTCGCACAGCATCAGCTTCTCGGCGGCGCGCTGGTAGCCGACCAGGCGCGGAAGCAGCAGGCTCGATGCCGCCTCGGGGCATAGCCCCAGCTGCACGAACGGCAGTGACAGCCTGGCCGTGTCGGACGCGTAGACCAGGTCGCAATGCAGCAGCAGCGTGGTGCCCACGCCGACTGCTGCGCCGCTGACCGCCGCGACGACCGGCTTGCTGGCATGGCTGAGCTGGTACAGGAACTGGAACACCGGCGCCTGTTCCGTGCCCTCGCCTGCAGTCGGCGGGCGTTGCAGGAAATCTTCCAGGTCATTGCCGGCGGTAAAGATCTCGGGCTTGCCGCGCAGCAGGATCACGCGCACATTGCGGTCGGTTTCGGCCGCGCGCAGCGCGTCGGCCAGCGCCTGGTACATCGCCGCGGTGATGGCGTTCTTCTTGTCGATGCGGTCGAACTCGAGGGTCAGGATGCCTTGCTCGATGCTGGTACGGATGCTCATGGTGTCCTCGTTTTTTGGTGGCTGTGGCAATCAGACGCGCTCGAAGATCCCTGCGGCGCCCATGCCCGTGCCGACGCACATGGTCACCATGCCGTACTTCAGGTTGTGGCGGCGCAGCGCATGCACCACCGTGGCCGAACGGATCGCACCGGTGGCACCCAGCGGGTGTCCCAGCGCGATCGCGCCGCCCATGCGGTTGACCCTGGCGGGATCGAGATCCAGGTCGCGCATCACGGCCAGCGACTGCGCGGCAAACGCTTCGTTCAGCTCGATCCAGTCGAGCTGGTCCTGCGTCAGGCCCGCCGCCTTCAGCGCGGCCGGAATCGCTTCCTTCGGGCCGATGCCCATGATCTCGGGCGGCACGCCGCGCACCGCGAACGAGACGAAGCGCGCCAGCGGCACCAGGTTGAACTGCTTGAGGATCCTTTCCGAAACCAGGATCAGCGCGCCGGCGCCGTCCGAGGTCTGCGAGCTGTTGCCGGCGGTGACGCTGCCCTTGTTGGCAAACACGGGACGCAGCTTGCCCAGGCCTTCCAGCGTGGTGTCGGGACGCGGACCTTCGTCCAGCGAGATGGTGCGGGTCTTCACGCTGACCTGGCCGCTGGCGAGATCGGGGAAGCGCTCGACGATCTCGATCGGCGTGATCTCGTCCTTGAACTCGCCGGCCTGCTGCGCCGCGATGGCCTTCTGGTGCGAAGCGAGCGAGAACGCGTCCTGGTCCTCGCGGCTGACCTTCCACTGCTGCGCCACCTTCTCGGCGGTCAGGCCCATGCCGTAGGCAATGCCCACGTTGTCGTCGCGCTCGAAGATCGATGGCGACATCGACGGCGAATTGCCCATCATCGGCACCATGCTCATCGACTCGATGCCGGCGGCGATCATCACGTCCGACTCGCCCACGCGGATGCGGTCGGCCGCCATCGCCACGGCGCTGACGCCCGAGGCGCAGAAGCGATTGACGGTGATGCCGCCCACGGTATTGGGCAGGCCCGACAGCAGCGCGCCGATACGCGCCACGTTCAGGCCCTGCTGCGCTTCGGGAATGGCGCAGCCGACGATGGCGTCCTCGATCAGCTTCGGGTCCAGGTCCGGCACCTGTGCCACCGCGGCCTTCAGGATGGTAGCCAGCAGGTCGTCCGGGCGCGTGTTCCTGAACGCGCCCTTGGGGGCCTTGCCGATCGGCGAGCGGGTGGCCGCAACGATGTATGCGTCTTGCAGTTGTTTCATGATCTCGGTTCCTCGCTTGCCTGTTAGTTGCGCACCGGCTTGCCGGTCTGCAGCATGCCCATGATGCGCTCCTGCGTCTTGCCGGTGCCCAGCAGGTCGACGAAGGCCTTGCGCTCCAGCGCCAGCAGCCAGTCTTCGCTGACCAGCGAGCCGGCCTCGACGTCGCCGCCGCACACCACTTCGGCGATGCGGCTGGCGATCAGGAAGTCATGCGCGGAGATAAAGCCGCCGTCGCGCATATTGACCAGCGACGCCTTGATGGTGGCGATGCCCGAGCGGCCCGCCACCGGGATCAGCGCCGGCAGCGGCGCACGGTAGCCGGCATCGGCCAGCGCGCGCACTTCGTTCTGCGCCACGTGCAGCAGCTCGTGCACGTTGAAGACGATCCTGTCGGACGGCTGCAGGTAGCCCATCTGGCGCGCTTCCAGCGCCGATGCGGAAACCCTGGCCATCGCCGCGCTCTGGAAGCGGCTGGTCAGGAATTGCAGGTAGTTGGTGCTGCCCGCTGCCTGGGCGGTGCGTGCAGCGGCCAGCGCGGCTTCCTTCAGGCCGCCTCCGGCCGGAACCAGGCCCACGCCCACTTCGACCAAACCGACGTACGTCTCCAGCGCGGCCACGCGTGCAGCGGAATGCAGCATCAGCTCGCAACCGCCGCCCAGTGCGATGCCGGACGCTGCCGACACCACCGGCACCGACGCGTACTTCACGCGCATCATGCCGTCCTGGAACTTCTTCACGAACGGCTCGATGCCCTTGGCGCCGCCCATCATGAAGGCCGGCATCGCCGCTTCCAGGTTGGCGCCCGCGGAGAACGGGCCGCCCGGCGCGCCGAGCTGCAGCGAAGTCGGCTGCCACACCACCAGGCCCTGGTACTGCGCTTCGGCGAGGTCGATGGCACGCGTCAGGCCGTCGATCACGTCCGGGCCGATGGTGTTCATCTTGCTCTTGAACGAGACCACCAGCACGTCGTCCTGGCCTTCGCTGACCCAGATGCGCACGGCGTCGTTCTCCTCGACGGTGCGGCCCGCCTTGCGCGGATCGACCGCTTCGCTGCCCTTCAGCGCGGCACGGAACACCTGGCGCTGGTACACCGGCAGCGTGCTGCGCGCGACGAACGACTGCGTCGCGGGCGACCACGAGCCCTCGGGGGTATGCACGCCCCGGCGCTCGGCGACGGGGCCGTCAAAGACCCATGCCGGCAGCGGTGCGGCCGACAGTGCCTTGCCCGCGACCACGTCTTCCTTGACCCACTCGGCCACCTGCTTCCAGCCTGCGGACTGCCAGTCCTCGAACGGTCCCGAGTTCCAGCCGAAACCCCAGCGGATCGCCAGGTCGATATCGGCGGCCGAGCCGGCGATCTGCTCCAGGTACACGGCGATGTAGTGGAACACGTCGCGGAACACCGCCCACAGGAACTGCGCCTGCGGGTTGGTGGACTCGCGCAGCAGCTTGATGCGCTCGGCCGGCTCCTTCTTCAGCATGCGCACCACGATCTCGTCGGCCTTCTTGCCCGACTCGACATACTGGCCGGTCCTGGCGTCGAGCACCTTGATGGCCTTGCCTTCCTTCTTGTAGAAGCCGGCGCCGGTCTTCTGGCCCAGCGCGCCCGCATCGACCAGGCCCTTGAGCACGGCCGGCGTCTTGTACACCGGCGCGAACGGGTCGTCGTGCAGGTTGTCCTGCATGGTCTTGATCACGTGCGCCATGGTGTCCAGGCCGACAACATCCGCGGTGCGGAAGGTGGCGGACTTGGCGCGGCCCAGCTTGGCACCGGTCAGGTCGTCGACCACGTCGAACGGGATGCCGAACTTCTCGGCCTCGGCGAACACCGCCAGGATCGAGAAGATGCCGACGCGGTTGGCGATGAAGTTGGGCGTGTCCTTGGCGCGCACCACGCCCTTGCCGAGCGTGGTGGTCAGGAAGGCTTCCAGCTGGTCGAGGATCTCCGGCTGCGTGGCCGCGGTCGGGATCAGCTCGACCAGATGCATGTAGCGCGGCGGGTTGAAGAAGTGGACGCCGCAGAAACGCGACTTCAGGTTGGGGTCAAACCCGTCAGACAGTGCGGTGATCGACAGGCCCGAGGTGTTGGTGGCGAAGATCGCGTGTGACGCCAGGTGCGGCGCGACCTTCTTGTACAGGTCGTGCTTCCAGTCCATGCGCTCGGCGATCGCCTCGATCACCAGGTCGCACTCCTTGAGCAGCGCGATGTCGTCTTCGTAGTTGGCCGCCTGGATCAGGCCGGCCTCGTCCTTGAGGCCCAGCGGCGCGGGCGACAGCTTCTTCAGGTTCTCGATGGCGCGCAGCGCGATGCCGTTCTTCGGGCCTTCTTTTGCGGGAAGGTCGAACAGCACCACGGGCACGCGCGCGTTGATCAGGTGCGCGGCGATCTGCGCCCCCATGACGCCGGCACCCAGCACGGCGACTTTCTTGACGATGAAATTGGACATGCTCGCTCCTGGATTAGTGAGCGTTGAGGTGAGAGTGTGTGGCTGTCCCATTGCTGCCGGTTGGCTCCCCTCTCCCGCTTGCGGGAGAGGGGCAGGGGGTGAGGGCAGGAGGTTGCTATGCCGACGCACTTCGTTGAAGCGCCGGCCCTCACCCCCGCCCCTCTCCCATGAATGGGAGAGGGGAGCAACCATCAGCGGGAGTCAGCCATGCAGATCAATCAGAACAGATCCGCGTCCAGCGCCATCAGCGAAGCCGAACCCGCGCGCGCCTTGCGGATCTCGCCAGCCGTTTCCGGCAGCAGCTTGGCAAAGTAGAAGCGCGCCGTGGCCAGCTTGGCGGTGTAGAACTTGTCGCCGCTCGCTTCCTTCTCCAGCGCGATCTTGGCCATCCGGGCCCAGAAGTACGAGAACACCAGGTGACCCACCACGCGCAGGTACGGCACCGCGGCAGCGCCCACCTCGTCGGCGTTGCCCATCGCCTTCATGCCGATTTCCATGGTCAGCTTCTGCACCTTGTCGCCCAGGTCGGCCAGCGGGTTGACGAACTCCTGCATGGCTTCGTTGGTGCCCTCTGCTTCCACGAACTCCTGCACGATCTTGCCGAAGGCCTTCATCCTGGCGCCCATGTCGCCCAGGATCTTGCGGCCCAGCAGGTCCAGCGACTGGATCGTGTTGGTGCCTTCGTAGATCATGTTGATGCGGGCGTCGCGTACGTATTGCTCCATGCCCCATTCGGAGATGTAGCCGTGGCCGCCGAACACCTGCATGCCTTCGTTGGTCGAGGTAAAGGCGTTGTCGGTCAGGAAGGCCTTGATCACCGGCGTCAGCAGCGCGACCAGGTCGCCGGCCTGCTTGCGCACGGCTTCATCGGGGTGCGACAGTTCGCGGTCGATCTGCAGCGCGGTCCAGTAACTGAAGGCGCGGCCGCCTTCGGCGTAGGCGCGCTGCGTCAGCAGCATGCGGCGCACGTCGGGGTGCACGATGATGGGGTCGGCGGCCTTTTCCGGCGCCTTCGGGCCGGTCAGCGCGCGCATCTGCAGGCGGTCCTTGGCGTAGGCGACCGAGTTCTGGTACGCCACTTCCGTCAGGCCCAGGCCCTGCGCGCCCACGCCCAGGCGCGCGGCGTTCATCATCACGAACATGGCGTTCAGGCCCTTGTTGGCCTCGCCCACCAGCCAGCCGCGCGCGCCGTCCAGGTTCATCACGCAGGTGGCGTTGCCGTGAATGCCCATCTTGTGTTCGATCGAGCCGCACTGGATGCCGTTGCGCTCGCCCGGGTTGCCGCTGGCGTCGGGGATGAACTTGGGCACCACGAACAGCGAGATGCCCTTGGTGCCCTGCGGCGCGTCCGGCAGGCGCGCCAGCACCAGGTGGATGATGTTCTCGGCCAGGTCGTGCTCGCCGGCGGAGATGAAGATCTTGGTGCCGGTGATGAGGTAGGAGCCGTCGGCCTGCGGTTCGGCCCTGGTGCGCAGGATGCCCAGGTCGGTGCCGCAGTGCGGCTCGGTCAGGCACATGGTGCCGGTCCAGACACCGGACACCAGCTTGGGCAGGTAGGCCTGCTGCAGCTCGGGCGTGCCGTGCGCATGCAGCGCTTCATAGGCGCCGTGCGACAGGCCCGGATACATGGTCCACGCCTGGTTCGCCGAGTTGAGCATCTCGTAGACCACGTTGTTGACCACGATCGGCAGGCCCTGGCCACCGAAAGCCGGGTCGCACGCCAGCGCCGGCCAGCCGGCTTCGACGTATTGCTGGTAGGCTTCCTTGAAGCCGGTGGGGGCCTTGACCACGCCGTCGCCGACATAGGTGCAGCCCTCGCGGTCGCCCACCTGGTTGAGCGGGAACACCACGTCCGAGCAGAACTTGCCGGCTTCCTCGATGACCTGGTTGATGGTGTCCGCGTCGATGTCCGCGTGCGGCGGCATCGCCTTGAGTTCGGCTTCGGCGCCGAGCAGTTCATGGAGCACGAACTGCATGTCGCGCAACGGTGCGGTGTACTGGCCCATCAGAGACTCCTTGGAGTGATTCGATGCCGCCACGCCGCCCGCCTCGCTGCTCGCGATCCGGTCCGACCCGACGGCCTCAGGTACGGTAAGACTGAATCAGTTTGTTGAGCGCGACCATGGCAAGCTCGGCACTGTCAGGCAGGCGCAGGAAACGGGCGTCATGATGCAAGCCTAGTTCAAGGCTGTACATCTCGAACAGCATCAGGCGCGGATCGCAATCCGCGCGCAAATGGCCCTCTTCCTTGGCCTGGTCGATGGCGCGATTCAGCGCTGCCCGCCAGATGGTGACGCTCTTGACCAGCTCGTCACGCACCAGGCTGCCGGTGCGGTCGTCATACTCCACGGCGCCGCTGATGTAGATGCACCCAGTCGTCACTTCCTGGATGCGCTTCTCCATCCAGCGCCGTACCATCGACCACAGCCGGGGCAGTCCGCGCGGCTCCTGCAAGGAGGGGTAGAAAACCTCCTGCTCGAACCGGCGGTGATACTCCCGCACCACCTCCACCTGCAGGTCCTCGCGCGAACCGAAGTGCGCGAAGACACCGCTCTTGCTCATCTGCATGCGTTCCGCGAGCAGGCCGATGGTCAGACCCTCGAGCCCGTCGCGGGACGACAGCTCCAGTGCGGCATCCAGAATCGCCACGCGCGTCATCTCACCCTTGCGCATGGGCGCGGGGGAGGCGGCGGCGGATTCGAGACGGGCTGACTGGTGTCGCATGTTATTTCTCCGTTCTGCAAAGGCCCTGCTGCGGCCTGTGCGTATGACCCTGACGTTGCATTTGTTTGCGGGCAGCCGGCGAATTTGCCACTGCATACCGCGAATGCACGCAGTCTAAGCCAAAAAAGAACGGTCGTTCAGATTATTCTGGCGCAGCAGTCGACCATCAAGCTTTTAATTAGACCCGTGTTTCTAAACGGGCCGCAATGCAGCATGCCCGTCACGCAAGGCGACGCAACGGCTCGCAAGCCGTGCGTTGCCGCATGGCAGCAAACCCACAGTGGCAACCGTTTCAGTAGCGCCCCGCGACGCCGGCGATGATCACGCCGAGCCGCAGCAGCATATACGCAGTCCAGTTCGCCAACCGGTGCAGTGGCGAGCGCCGTGCATGGACGTCGGGCATGATGCGCACGCTGCGGTGCGCAATGGCGCGCTCCAGCGCCGTACGCAGTTCCGCGGCGAAGGCAGCATCATAAACGGCCACGTTGGCTTCGCGCGCCAGCAGCAGGCTGAACGGGTCCATGTTGCTCGAACCCACGGTGGCCCACGCTTCGTCGACCACGCCGACCTTGGCATGCAGGAAGCTCTCTGCGTACTCGTAGATCTCGACGCCGGCCTCCAGCAAGGAAGCATAGAGCGCGTGCGTGGCGTAGTGCTGCAGGCGGTATTCGACCATGCCCTGCAGCAGCAGCCGCACGCGCACGCCGCGCGCGCGGCAGGCCAGCAGCGCGCGGCGCATCTTGTGGCCGGGCAGGAAATAGGCGTTGGCCAGGATCACGTCCTGGCGCGCGGCGCCGAGCGCGCGCCGGTATTCGCGCTCGATGGTGCGGCGGTTGCGCAGGTTATCGCGCAGCAGCAGCGCGGCGCGCACGCCGCTGCTGGGCTCGCCGCGCGGCGGCAGGTCGGTCAGCAGCGGGTAGCCCGCCACCGCGGCGGCGCGGCCGCTGCCGTGCGTGTCGCGCAGCGCCAGGCGCCACCAGAGCCGTTCGGCGGTCAGCGCGATGCGGTCTACCAGCGGGCCGCTGACCTGCACCGCGAAGTCGTAGCGCGGCCCGAGGTTGGCGCCTTCGAACGGGCCGTGGTTGAGGTCGTCGATGATATTGATGCCGCCGACGAAGGCCACCTCGCCGTCGATCACCGCCAGCTTGCGGTGCAGCCGGCGCAGGTGGCGCCGGGCCAGCCGGAAGCCGCGCAGCTTGCGGTAGACGCGCAGCTGCACGCCGCCGGCGCTCAGGCGTTCGGCCATGGCGGCGGGCATGTCGCCGGCGCCGAAGCCGTCGACGGTGACGCGCACCGAGACGCCGCGCGCGGCGGCGCGTACCAGCGCGTCGCTGACGGCGCGGCCGATGTCGTCGTCGGCATAGATGTAGGTTTCGAGCACCACCTGGAAAGCGGCCTGGTCGATCGCTTCGATCAGCGCGGGAAAGAAGTCCTGGCCGCCGTGCAGCAGGCGCACGGTGTTGCCGCTGGTCGGCTTGCCGCGGCGCCATGTCCAGCGCAGCATGCGGTGGCGTTGCCGGTCGGCGCCGTGTTCGGCGCTGTGTTCGGCGGTGTGTTCGGTGCCAGCGGCGGTCGCATCCGGCCGCTCGGAGTGGGAGATCCGTGACATGCCGAGATTATCGGACAGAATTCTGTCCGAAAGACGCCGCGTGCACATGTGCGCAGATCTCTGCTATCGTCGTTGCCATCATCGACGCGCCCCCCACGGAACCGATCGTGAAGGTATTCGGCATCACCGGCTCGTCCGGCAGCGGCAAGACCACGCTGCTCGACCAGCTGATCCCCCGTTTTGTCGCCGCCGGCCTGCGCGTGGCCGGCGTCAAGCACACCCACCACGGCTTCGATCCCGACACGCCGGGCAAGGACTCCTGGCGCATGCGCGAGGCCGGCTGCGCCAACGTCGTGCTGGTCGGCGCGCGCCACCTGACGTTGATGCGGCATTACCCCGAGGCCGTGCCGTCGCCCGAGTTGGACGATGCGCTGGCGGTGCTGCCGGCCGACACCGACCTGGTGCTGGTGGAGGGCTACAAGCGCAGCGATTTTCCCAAGCTGGAAGTGTTCCGGCCCGGATTGGGGCGCACGCCGCTGTGGGATGAAGTACCGGGGGTGGTGGCGGTGGCTAGTGATGATGTCGCGGCCACCGCGGCGATGACGTCGTTGCCGGTGCTGGATCTGAACGACGCCGACGCCGTCTTCGCCTTTATCCGCGACTATTCGAGCCGCTGACTGCGGAATCCCGCCCCGCCGCCTTGGCGGGAGACGGGAGAAAGCCAGCGCTGTTGGAGGCCCTCAGGCAGCCTTGTCGCGCTGCTCGGCCGCCGCTTCCACCGCCTCAGCGAGCGGACGCCCAAGCTCCGCCACCAGCGGCACATGGTCCGACCGCTGCGCCCAATCCCGCCCGGTCAGCGCGTGCGCGCGCTCGATCTCGAAGCCGCGCACGTAGATCCGGTCGAGCTGCCACCATGGCATATGGCTCGGGAACGTATGCAGCCGCGCGCCGCGCGCGTGGGACGCCTCGACCGCATGCAGCGTATTGCAGATCTGCGCATCGAGCCGGTGATTCCAGTCGTTGAAGTCGCCGGCGATCACCAGCGGCACCCCCTCGGGCACCACGGTGCGCACGCGCTCGACCAGCGCCTCGGCCTGGCGCGCGCGGCTGCGGGCGAACAGGCCGAAGTGCACGCAGATCAGATGGGTTTCGATGCCGTTGATGTCCGCCACCGCATGCAGCAGCCCGCGCTGCTCGAAACGGTGGTCGGAGATGTCGAGGTTTTCGGACATCAGGATCGGATGGCGCGACAGGATCGCGTTGCCGTGATGGCCGTAGTCATAGACCGCGTTGCGCCCGTAGACCGAGTGCGGGTACGCATCGGTCGCCAGGTAGTTGAGCTGGGTATGGTCGGGATCGAACAGCGCCGCCGCCACCAGGCGGTCGTTGCGGTCCTGCACTTCCTGCAGGAAGACGATGTCCGCATCCATCGCATGCAGGCCGGCCCGCACATTCTGGATGCGCGGGCGCCGCGACAGGCCGGTCACCCCCTTGTGGATGTTGTAGGTGACCACGCGCAGCTTCATGGCTGCGCTCCGCACAGTGCCGGCTTCCCGGCCACCCCGGTGGTGGCACGCCAGGCCAGTTGCCGGATGGCTTCGGCGTTGCTGCTGGAAAAGCAGTGCGCGGCGGCCTGCTCCCACGGCAGCCACTTGTATTGCAGGTGCTCGCGTGGCGCCAGCGTCACCGGCAGCGCTTCATGCACGCGCAGGCCGAACCAGTGCTCGGTATTGCGCGTGACGCCTTCGGCATAGCGGTGCCGCCATTGCGGGTAGATCTCGTACTGGATCGAATGGCCCCAGTCGGCCAGCAGGTGCTCGCCGGCGATGATGCCGGTTTCCTCTGCCACCTCGCGCGCGGCGGTCACTGCCAGCGGTTCGTCCAGGGTATCGAGGCTGCCGGTCACGGACTGCCAGAATCCCGGGCGATCGGCGCGTTCCAGCAGCAAGACTTGAAGATCTGGCGTGTAGATCACGACCAGCACGGATTCCGGAATCTTGTAGGGCATGGGTCTGGGCGAAAGGACAAACCCAAGGATAGCGCAGCCGCGCGCGCTTGCCACGCGAAAGCGCTATCCCCGGGTCCGATGACCCTTGTCTCAGGCGGCGTTGCGCGCGGGGGCGTGCGGCGCGAGGTACGGCTCGGTGCCCGGCTCGGTGCCTCTATGCTGCCAGGTATCGAACACCTGCGGCGAATCGCCATGGCCCCATGCGGCCCGCAGCTGTTCCATCAGCGGCGCCAGTGACTCGCGATAGCGCCGGGAGGCAGCGTGGGCGCGATCCGCCAGCACGTCGGCGCTCAGCCGCGCCTGGGCCTGCAGGTGTACACGCTCCTGTGCGATTTCCTTCTCACGCTGGCCAAGAGCGTTGTACTTCTGGATCAGGAAGCGCTGGTAGTCGCCGCCATCGACGCCCTGGGCGGCCTGCGCATTGACCTGCTCGAAGCGCAGCACGATGCTGCCGGTCTCCTGCTCGATATGCGCGGCCTCGGCATCCAGCGCCTGCAGCCCTTCCTGGTGGCGCTGGGCATCGCGGCGCAGCGCCTGCACCTGCGCGGCCTCGTCCTCGAACACGCGCTGGGCCGCCAGGTAGGCCTGTACCGCCGGCTGCGGCGCCACCACCAGCAGCGGGTCGGCGCCGCCGGCACGCTGGCCGTCGAGCAGCGCGTCGTCGGCCAGGCGCAGGTTGCCCAGCTCATCGAGCCAGCGCCCGCGCGTCATGACCGCGCCGACGGTATCCAGCGCCAGCCGGCGCAGCGCTTCGGCGCGCTGCATCTCGACCGGCTCGGCCAGCGGCTGCGGCGACGCCGCCTGCACGGCGTGGGCGATATCGGGCACGCACGCGGCCACGGTGGTCGCCACCGCTTCGGACATGGCCAACGCGGCGCGGCGCTGGGCCCGGCGCAGCTCGAAGCGGGCCAGCAGCAGCATCACCAGCCCCGCCACCAGCCAGGTCACGATGGTCTCCTGGTGGGCCAGCAGAAACTGGCGGATCAGTTCGGTATCCAGGTTCAGGTTCACGAATTTCCTCCCGAGCGCCGGGAGCCTTCATCGCGGGGCCCCTCGGCAAATTGCGTGTCAAAGAAAGGAGACACGGCCGTCGCGGGCTTCGTTCCTACCGGTAACAAATCGAAACCAAAGCGCTGGTGGCGGCACCGTCACACCGACCGGTATTGCGCAGAAGGCAAAAAAGCCGCGCATCGGCGCGGCTTTCTTTACCCAAGTGCTGAAGCGGCTCAGGCGTTCGGCTTCGGCTCGGCAGCGCGCAGGCGGATATGCAGCTCGCGCAGCTGCTTCTCGTCGACCGGGCTCGGGGCCTGGGTCAGCAGGTCCTGCGCGCGCTGGGTCTTCGGGAAGGCGATCACGTCGCGGATCGAGTCGGCGCCGGCCATCATGGTCACGATACGGTCCAGGCCGAAGGCCAGGCCGCCGTGCGGGGGCGCGCCGTACTGCAGCGCGTCCAGCAGGTAGCCGAACTTGGCGCGGGCTTCATCGTCATTGATGTTGAGCGCGCGGAACACCTTGCTCTGGATGTCCGAGCGGAAGATACGGACCGAGCCGCCGCCCATTTCCCAGCCGTTCAGCACCATGTCGTAGGCCTTGGCCAGGCACTTGCCCGGGTCGGTCTCCAGGTACTCCAGGTGCTCGTCCTTGGGGCTGGTGAACGGATGGTGCATGGCGACCCAGCGGGCGTCTTCCTCGTCGTACTCGAACATCGGGAAGTCCACCACCCACAGCGGCTTCCAGGCGTCCTCGAACAGGCCGTTGGCCTTGCCGAAGTCGGAGTGGCCGATCTTCAGGCGCAGTGCGCCGATCGAGTCGTTGACCACCTTGGCCTTGTCGGCGCCGAAGAAGATGATGTCGCCGTCCTGGGCGCCGGTGCGCTTCAGGATCTCGGCAATGGCGGCGTCGTGCAGGTTCTTGACGATCGGCGACTGCAGGCCGTCGCGGCCCTTGGCCACTTCGTTGACCTTGATCCAGGCCAGGCCCTTGGCGCCGTAGATGCCGACGAACTGGGTGTAGGCGTCGATCTCGCCGCGCGAGATGGCACCGCCGCCGGGCACGCGCAGGCCGACCACGCGGCCGTTGTCGCTGTTGGCCGGGCCCGAGAACACCTTGAAGTCGACGTCCTTCATCACCTCGGTCAGCTCGGTGAATTCCAGCTTGACGCGCAGGTCAGGCTTGTCCGAGCCGAAGCGGGCCATGGCCTCGCGGAACTCCATCACCGGGAAGGCGCCCAGGTCGACATCGATCGCGTTCTTGAACACCGTGCACATCATGCCCTCGAACAGGTCGCGGATCTCCTGCTCGCTCAGGAACGAGGTCTCGCAGTCGATCTGCGTAAATTCAGGCTGGCGATCCGCGCGCAGGTCTTCGTCGCGGAAGCACTTGGTGATCTGGTAGTAGCGGTCGAAGCCCGAGACCATCAGCATCTGCTTGAAGATCTGCGGCGACTGCGGCAGCGCGAAGAAGTGGCCCGGGTTCACGCGCGACGGCACCAGGTAGTCGCGCGCGCCTTCGGGCGTGCTCTTGCCCAGCATCGGGGTCTCGATGTCGATGAAGCCCTGGGCGTCCAGGAACTTGCGCACTTCCATCGCCACCTTGTAGCGCAGGCGCAGGTTGTACTGCATCTGCGGGCGGCGCAGGTCGAGCACGCGGTGCGTCAGGCGCGTGGTTTCCGACAGGTTGTCGTCGTCGAGCTGGAACGGGGGCGTGACCGACGGGTTCAGCACGGTCAGCTCGTGGCACAGCACTTCGATCTTGCCCGAGGTCAGGTTGGCGTTCTCGGTGCCGGCCGGGCGCGGACGCACCTTGCCGGTGACGCGGATGCAGAACTCGTTGCGGATCTCTTCCGCGGCCTTGAACATCTCGGGGCGGTCCGGGTCGCACACCACCTGCACCAGGCCTTCGCGGTCACGCAGGTCGATGAAGATCACGCCGCCATGGTCGCGGCGGCGCTGGACCCAGCCGGTCAGGGCCACTTCCTGGCCCGAGAGTTGTTCGGTCACCAGACCGCAGTAGTGAGTACGCATGGAGGACATAAGGAGATTCCCGGTAAAACGCTGCCGCCCGCAGCAGATCGGGCGGCTCGTATCTGTTTGAATGCTTAAGGATCGGTCGTCTCGACCGCTTCCCCGCTGCTGGCGCGGCTGGCCGGCGGCCGCTGCGGCGCTGGCCCGCTGTCGCTCTTGCGGGGCAGTTCGGCCGGCGCCACCACGCCCATCGAGACGATGTACTTGAGCGCGGCGTCGACGGTCATGTCGAGTTCGATGGTGTCGGCCTTGGGCATCATCAGGAAGAAGCCCGAAGTCGGGTTCGGCGTGGTCGGCACGTAGACGCTGACGTACTCGCCCTGCAGGTGATTCTGCACGTCCCCGCCGGGGCGGCCGGTCAGGAAGGCGATGGTCCACGAGCCCTCGCGCGGGTACTGCACCAGCAGCGCCTTGCGAAAGGCATTGCCCGACGACGACAGCAGCGTGTCCGACACCTGCTTGACGCTGGTGTAGATCGGGCCGACCACCGGGATATGGCCCAGCAGCGCTTCCCACCAGCGCACCAGGCGCTGGCCGATGAAGTTATGCGCCAGCAGGCCGACCAGCAGGATGAACAGCAGCGTCAGGATGGCGCCCAGGCCGGTGACGCGCTTGCCGAACATGAGCCGGTCCGGGCGCCAGGCCTCGGGCAGCAGTGCCAGGCTCTGGTCCATCGTGCCGATGATCAGGCTGAGCACCCACAGCGTGATGCCCAGCGGCACCAGCACCAGCAGACCGGTCAGGAACCAGGTCTTGAGGGCGGAAGTCTTCTTGGCAACCACGTGGCGATCCGGATCAGTGGCAGGCGCAGGCGCTGCCGCAACCGCCGGCGGCAGGTGCGGCGGCGGTGGTGGTGCTGGCCGAAGACGATTCGGCGGCAGCCGGGGCGCTGGCCGCAGCCGCGCCGGCAGCCGCACCGCCCGCGGCCGGCGCGCTGGTGCCGCCGCTGCCGCCGCGGAAGTCGGTCACGTACCAGCCCGAGCCCTTGAGCTGGAAGCCGGCCGCGGTCAGCTGCTTCTTGAACGAACCGGCGGCGCCGCACGACGGGCAGTCCGTCAGCGGGGCGTCGCTCATTTTTTGCAGCACATCGCGCCCGTGGCCGCAGGCGTCGCAACGGTAGGCATAGATCGGCATGGTGTCTTTTGGCGAGAAAACTACGGAAATCGGTACAAAGGCGGGCATCGCCGCCGGTGCCGGGGAGCGCGGAAACCCGCGCAGGCCGCCCCGCATGGCGATGCAAAGCCTTGAATTATAAACCGTTCTGTGGCTGGCTGATGGCCGGAAATGGAGGGCTATCGGGGGCCCTGCCTGGGAGTGGCGGTGGCGCCGGGTCAGGCGATATGCACTTCCTTGACCGGTGCGTGATCCGCGATCCACTGCGGCAGCAGCGACCCGACCACCATGCCGCTGACCGAGAACAGCAGGCCCACCATCTGCGGCGGCACCACCGCATCGGCGAAGGCAACCTCGCAGGTCAGCCATGAGGTCAGGCCCAGCAGGATCGCGGCGAGGCCGCCCTGGCGGGTGGCGTGCTTCCAGAACATGCCGAAGGCCAGCGGGACGAAGGACGACACCAGCGTGACCTTGTAGGCATTTTCGACCATATGGAAGATCGACAGGTGCGAGTTCAGCGCGAACAGCGTCACCAGCGTGGTGAACACCAGCACCACGGCCCGCATCACGCGCAGGAACTGCTTGTCGTCGAGGTGGCGGAAGTAAGGGCGCAGGATGTTTTCGGCAAAGGTCACCGACGGCGCCAGCAGTGTCGCCGAGGCGCAGCTCTTGATCGCCGACAGCAGCGCGCCGAAGAACATCACCTGGGCGAACATCGGGGCGTGCTGCAGGATCAGTTGCGGCAAAATCAGCTGCGAATCGGTGTCGATGTACTTGTCCACCATGCCCGGATCGATCAGCGTGGCCGAATACGCCAGGAACATCGGGATGAAGGCGAAGCAGAAATACAGCACGCCGCCCAGCACCGAGGCGCGCCCGGCGATCTGTTCGGTGCGCGACGAAGTCACCCGCTGGAACACGTCCTGCTGCGGGATCGAGCCCAGCATCATGGTGAACAGCGCGGCCGAGAAACCGATGATCTGCACGAAATCCAGCGCCGGCAGGAATTCGAGCTTGCCGGCCGCGGCCGCGTGCGACACCACCGCCGTGAAGCCGCCGGCCTGGCCGCTGACCTCGTAGCCGATATACATCATGCCGATCACGATGATGATCATCTGGATGAAGTCGGTGATCGCCACCGACCACATGCCGCCGAACAGCGTATAGATCAGCACGCTGGCAGCGCCGATCATCATGCCGGCCTCCTGCGACAGCGCCCCGTCCGACACGGTATAGAACACCAGTCCCAGCGCCTTGATCTGCGCCGCCACCCAGCCCAGGTAGGACACCACGATGCACAGCGTGGTCAGCACCTCGGCCAGCCTGCCGTAGCGGTTGTGGTAGTAGTCGCCGATGGTCAGCAGGTTCATCCGGTACAGCGGCCGGGCAAAGAACAGGCCCACCAGGATCAGGCACAGCGACGAGCCGAACGGATCAGACACCACGCCCGACAGCCCCTCCTTGAGGAACACGGCGGGGATGCCAAGCACGGTCTCGGAGCCGAACCAGGTGGCAAAGACAGTGGCGGTGACGATATGGAACGGCAGGCTGCGCCCGGCGACGGCGAAATCGGTGGTGTTGCGTACGCGCAGCGCCGCCCACAGGCCGATGCCGACCGAGATTACCCAGTAGATGATGACAAACCAGATCAGCATGCCGCTGCCCTATGCAGAAAGTGCCCTTGTGGCGAAAAACCGAATGCCGGGCAAGATCATGCATGCGTCACGGGTGCGCGCCTGCCCGGAGTCCAATTCATCGGTCGGGGCCGCGTGAGGAGCTTCTTGGCGAGTTCCCGGAGCGGGAGCGCGCGGCAGGGCCTGCGGTCGTAGCCGAATCAAAACGCGGATTATAGCGACGAGACCAGCGCGTGAGAAAAAAATTCCCGGGTGGGGCAAATGCGCCACGCCCCGTCGTTCCCGCGCAGGCGGGAACCCCGTGACTTCAAAAGACGCTGGATTTCCGCCTGCGCAGGAATGACAGAGGAAGCGGATAAGACATCACTCAATCCAGGCTCAGACAGCCCGCCGGCGCCACACCTGCCAGCGCTCCTGCCCCTGGAATACCGGCAGCGGCGCGGCCGAGGAGCGGTCTTCGATGCGCTCGAAGGCTGCGCCTAGCAGGGCATCCAGCTCCGCCTCCGGCATCGCGAACGGCGGACCGCCGCGGTTCTCGCCCAGGTAGAAGTAACCCGCCAGCAGGCCGCCCGGCGGCAGCAGCTCGGCCACGCGGGCGCCATAGGCCGCGCGCATCGCCGGCGGCAGCGCGCACAGGAAGGCGCGCTCGTAGACCAGCTGGCACTGCGGCTGCGGCGTGAAGACGAAGAAGTCGGCCTGCTGCACCACTGCGCCGGCGGGACCCAGCTCGCGCCTGGCCGACGCCACCGCCTGGGCCGAAAAATCGATCGCCGTCACCGGCCAGCCCTGCTCGAACAGCCAGGCCGCCTCCCAGCCGTTGCCGCAGCCCGGCACCAGCGTCGGGCACGGGGCACGACCGGCGATGAACTGGCGGAACTCTTCCGGCACGCCGCCCGCGTCCCACGGCGTGTAGTGCTGCGCGAAACGCTCGTCCCAGAACGACGGATCGGCGGCGTTGCGGGTGCTGAAGGCCGGGGCGGGGCCCGCGGCGGGCTTGGGCGCGTCAGGCATGGTCTCCTCGCTTCTTGCTTTCTATATACAGGGGATGCGATATGCGGTGGCCGGGCTTACCAGTGGCCGGCCCAGGCCAGCACGTGCGTCAGCACGATGCCGGCGACGAAGCCGCCCACCAGCAGCAGTGCGGTGCCCAGCAGCCGGTTGGTGCGGCGCTGCTCGGCCACCAGCAGTGCCAGCAGCTTGTCCTGCTCGCCGTTGCCGGCCAGCGCGCGCCGCTCCAGGAACTGGTGCGCCAGGCGCGGGAAGTCGGGCAGCATCTTGGCCCACTGCGGGGCTTCTACCTTGACCCGCTCCCAGGCGCCCTTCCAGCCGACCTGCTCGTACATCCAGCGCTCCAGGAACGGCTTGGCGGTCTTCCACAGGTCCAGGTCCGGATCGAGCTGGCGGCCCAGCCCTTCGATATTGAGCAGCGTCTTCTGCAGCAGCACCAGCTGCGGCTGGATCTCGACGTTGAAGCGGCGCGAGGTCTGGAACAGCCGCATCAGCACCATGCCCAGCGAGATTTCCTTGAGCGGCTTGTCGAAGTACGGCTCGCAGCAGGCGCGCACCGCGCTTTCCAGCTCTTCCACGCGGGTCTCGGGCGGGACCCAGCCGGATTCCACGTGCAGCAGCGCCACGCGGTGGTAGTCGCGCCGGAAGAAGGCGATGAAATTCTGCGCCAGGTAGTTCTTGTCGAACTCGGACAGCGCCCCGACGATGCCGAAGTCCAGCGCGATATAGCGGCCGAAGGACTCCGGCTGCACCGACACCAGGATGTTGCCCGGGTGCATGTCGGCATGGAAGAAGCCGTCGCGGAACACCTGGGTGAAGAAGATCTCGACGCCCTCTTCGGCCAGCTGGTGCATGTCGACGCCGGCGGCCTTGAGCGATTCGGTGCGCGAGATCGGGATGCCGTGCATGCGCTCCATCACGAACACCGAGCTGCTGCACCAGTCCCAGAACACCTCGGGCACCAGCAGCAGGTTGGTGTCGGCAAAATTGCGGCGCAGCTGGCTGGCGTTGGCCGCCTCGATCATCAGGTCGAGTTCGTCGTGCAGGTATTTGTCGAACTCGGCCACCACCTCGCGCGGCTTCAGGCGCTTGCCGTCGGCCCAGAAGCGCTCCAGCCAGGTGGCCATGTCGCGCATCAGCGCCAGGTCGCTGTCGATCACCGGCAGCATGCCCGGGCGCAGCACCTTCACCGCGACC
Organism: Cupriavidus oxalaticus; assembly: GCF_016894385.1. Classification (NCBI taxonomy): domain Bacteria; kingdom Pseudomonadati; phylum Pseudomonadota; class Betaproteobacteria; order Burkholderiales; family Burkholderiaceae; genus Cupriavidus; species Cupriavidus oxalaticus. The sequence continues at coordinate 424,171 of NZ_CP069812.1, read as the reverse complement.
TCGCGGCCGTGGTTGGGGCCGCCCTTGAGCGTGGCGAAGTGGACCTGCGCGATCGAGGCGCTGGCCACCGGCTGGTGCTCGAAGGTCTCGAACAGCTGGGCGATCGGCCGCCCCAGCGAGCGCTCGATGATCCTGACCGCCACCACCGAGTCGAACGGCGGCACCTGGTCCTGCAGCTTGGCCAGCTCGTCGGCAATGTCGGGCGGCATCAGGTCGCGCCGCGTCGACAGGACCTGGCCAAACTTGACGAAGATCGGTCCCAGCGCCGTCAGCGCCCGCCGCAGGCGCTCGCCGCGCGGCATGTCGAGCTTGCGCCCGATGGTGATGACGCGCACCAGGAAACGGATCTTGCGGTTGCTGAAGCCGGACAGCACCAGCTCGTCCAGGCCGTAGTAGAGGATGACGAAGAGGATCTTGCCAAGGCGCAGGAGGCGGGTCATTCGGGAGTCTTCTCGGGGCCGGGGCGGGCAGTCAGGGTAGCGGTTGGCATTGGGGGGATTCGGGCGGGGCCGACTCAGCGGTGCGGCGACGGCAGCTGGCCGGGCGCGGCGGGGCTGGCGGCGGGGTTGGCCGAGAGGCCGGCGCGCTCGAGCTTTTCCAGCCGCTTCTCCAGCCGGGCCAGGCTGTCGCGCAGCTGGCCCACGTCGGTGCCGAAGGCATCCAGCGCGGCGTGGCGCACCAGTGTCGGCTGCTCGTCCAGCAGGTAATCGGTGACGTTGTCGACCAGCGCACGGCCGACGCGCATGGCCTGTTCGTGCACCTGGCGCGCACCGCCGACCACGCGCTGCGCCACGCTGTCGCTGAGCGGCCCGCCCATGATGCCGCGCAGCGCCAGGGACAGGTCTTCCTCGGCATCCCAACGCAGGTTGCGCGCCAGCGCCGACACGGTGTTGGCCAGTTCGGCATCGCCTTCGATGCGCACATGGCGCATGGCCGCGGCCTGGCCGCCTTCGGCGACGTCGGCGGCAACCAGCGGCCACTGCTGCACCGGCACGCGCAGCGTCACCGCGGGCGCCTCGGCTTCCGGCGCCTGCTCGGTGCCGCCGTGTTCGGTGACCTTCAGCGACAGCACGAAGGCGGCGGCATCGAAGCGGATCACGCGCCCGGCAAACGGCGCGAGCTGGTTGCGGGCCCACGGCTCCTGCTCGAGCAGGTGGTTCAGTGCAGAGATCGCGGGAGTGGCCAGGGCGGAAGGCAGAGTGTTCATGGCAGCGCGGGTTGGCTGGCTGGAAGACATGCGGGCATCCGGCGAGGTTGCACGCCGGGCGCCCAAAACAAAAAGGCCCACGCTTTCACGTGGGCCTCCATTCTAAGCTACTCCCCCGGGCGCATCACTCGCCACGGAGGCGCGGCATCACGACTCCTGCTGGATGCCGGCCAGCAGCCAGCCGCCGGTGCCGGTCGCCGGCTTGGCCAGGTTCCAGACCTCGGCGAACGGCTGCGCCGCCTCGCCGGCCTTCTCGCGGATCATGCCGGAGAAGCGCACGCTGGCGATATGCTGCGACGGCGTCGACTCGATGCCGAGCAGTTGGCCTTCCAGCGTGACCACGTCGGTCTTGTTGACCTCGGCGCCGCGCTCGGACAGGTCCATCTTGATCTCGGCGAACATCTCAGGCGTGGTGAATTCGCGGATGTCGTCGAGATTGCCGGCGTCCCAGGCTGCCTGCAGGCGCACGAAGTGGACCTTGGCGTTGCGCAGGAAGTTGTCGGCGTCGAAATCGGCCGGCACGCCCCACGGCTGCGGGGCCCCGGCATCGGCTGCCACCGGTGCGGCCGCCGCGCCCGGCATCACCGGGTTGGACGCCGGGGTGGCCGTCGGCTGGCGCAGCATCGGCTCGGCGCTGCGGCCCATGCCGCCGGCATTGCCGGCACCTGCATAAGCCGGCTGCTGGCTGCGCTGGCTGCCGCCGCGGAACTTGCGGATCAGCCACATCACCGCGAAGGCGACGATCGCGATCAGGATCAGGTTGGACAGGAAGCTCAGCGCCGCGCCGCCCAGGCCGAAGTGCGACAGCAGCCAGCCGATACCCAGGCCGGCGGCGATGCCGCCCAGGATGCCGCCCCAGTTACGCTTGGGCGCCGCGGCCGCTGCCGCGCCGGCCGCCCCGGCCGTGGCCGGCGCTGCCTGCTGTGCAGGTTGCTGCGCTTGCTGCGTGGGCGAGGTGGGCTGCGTCTGCTGGCGCTGCGTCACCGATTCAGACTGCTTGCCCATGCTGCGCGAGCCGCCCATGCGCTTGGCCTCGGCGTCGAACGCCATCCCGAAGGCCAGCGCCGTGACCAGCGACCCTACCAGGAATTTTCCACGAATTGACGACATATGCTGTTATCCCCTGTCAGTTTCACCCATCTATGGGTGAGGCATGGCAATTTCAAGTGTTCTTAATACTTTCGCCCGACGTGGAGCGCCACCACTCCGGCCGTCAGATTGAAGTATTCGACATTCTCCAGGCCGGCATGTTCCATCAAGCGTACAAGTGAAGCCTGGTCTGGATGCATTCTGATGGATTCTGCCAGATAACGATAGCTGGGGGCATCCCCTGCCACGCGCTCGCCCAGCCACGGCAGTACCTTGAAAGAATAGACGTCGTACGCCTTCTCCAGCGGTTTCCACACCTTGGAGAACTCCAGCACCATGACCTTGCCGCCCGGCTTGACCACGCGGCGCATCTCGGCCAGCGCGGCTTCCTTGTGCGTCATGTTGCGCAGGCCGAAGGCCACCGTAACCAGGTCGAAGTAGTTGTCGGGGAACGGGATCTTCTCGGCGTCGCACAGCGCCACCGGCGTGACGATGCCCTTGTTCAGCAGCCGGTCGCGGCCGACGCGCAGCATCGACTCGTTGATATCGGTCAGCCAGACCTGGCCGGTCGGGCCGGCCTGCTTCGCGAACGCCTTGGCCAGGTCGCCGGTGCCGCCGGCGATGTCCAGCACCTTGTGGCCGGGCCGCACATTGGCCTGGGCGATGGTGAACATCTTCCACAGCCGGTGCATGCCGCCCGACATCAGGTCGTTCATCACGTCATACTTGCTCGCCACCGAATGGAACACGCCGGCGACCTTGCCGGCTTTTTCCGTTTCGTCGACTTTCTCAAACCCGAAGTGGGTTTCACTCATTTCTCAGACTCCAGGATGGTCGGGGGCGGCTCAATGGTGGTGGCCGCAACCGTGGCCGCCGGCCGCGCCGGCGCCAGGCATGGGGGTATCGCGATCGACGCCGGCGGCTTCCAGCCGCTTCAGGTAGTCCTGCCACAGCGCATCCTGCTGGTCGCCCAGCCGGTACAGCAGTTCCCATGAATAAATGCCGGTGTCGTGGCCGTCGGTGAAGCGGATCAGGATGGCGTAGTTGCCCACCGGCTCGACGGCGCCAATGCCGACGTCGCGCTTGCCGGTCTGCAGGATTTCCTGCCCGGGGCCGTGGCCCTGCACTTCCGCCGAGGGCGAATACACGCGCAGCAGTTCGAACGGCAGGCGGAAGCTGCGGCCGTTGTCGAAGCCGACCTCCAGCACGCGCGATTGCGTGTGGACGGTCAGAGCGGTGGGATGGGGAGTGTCTTTGTCCAGGCCTGCCATGATGATCGCGGCCCGCTTACGGGCGCTCTAAGGGGGGAATCCGGCGCAGCGGCATGAGCGAGGCGGCGCCCCGGGGGCGCCGCCTCGCGCCGCATCACGCTTCGCTTACGACCCGATAGCTTACCCTAGGCTCGCCGGCTTGCGCAGCCCGCGCCGCCTCCTCGTCCTGCGGCAGGTAGCGCAGGCGCCGGCCGTGGAAGGCAGCGACCGTGCTGCGGTGCGCAATGCTGACGATCGCCGCGCCCGGCAGCGACTCCACCATCAGCCGGTACATCGCCTCTTCGGTCTCCTCGTCGAGCGCGCTGGTGGCTTCGTCCAGGAACAGGTAGTCGGGCTTCTGCAGCAGCGCGCGCGCGAACGCCAGCCGCTGCTGCTCGCCCGGCGACAGCCGCAGCGACCAGTTGTCGAACACGTCAAGCTGGTCGGTGAGCGCAGCCAGCCGCGCCTGGCGCAGCGCCGCCTGCAGGGTTTCCTTGCTGTGCTCGGTGCCGGCGTCCGGGTAAGCCAGCGCATCGGCCAGCGTGCCGATCGGCAGGTAGCTGCGCTGCGGCAGGAACAGCATGCGCTTGCCCTCGGGCATGGTCACGGTGCCGCTGCCGTACGGCCAGATCCCGGCGAGCGCACGGAACAGCACGCTCTTGCCGCAGCCGGACGGGCCGCTGACCAGCCAGCGCTCGCCCGGCGCGACCGACAACGAGAACGGCGCCACCAGCGGGCGCTGGCCGACGGCGCTGCCGCGCGCGGCGCGCACCGGCAGCGCCAGCGCCAGGCCGTCGATCACGATGCCTTGCTCCGCCTTGCCGGTATGCTCGACCTCGACGTCGCGCGTGCCGCCGGGGGCCTGGTCCTGGCGTTCGGCCACGCGAATGGCTTCCTGGAAGTCGATCAGGCGGTTGGCCGCGGCCTTCCAGCCCACCAGCGTGGCATAGCTGTCGACGAACCACGACAGCGCCCCCTGCACCTGCCCGAACGCGGAGCTGGTCTGCATCAGCCCGCCCAGCGTCATCTTGCCCGCAAAGTAGCGCGGCGCCGCCACCAGGATCGGGAAGATGATGGCGAACTGCGCGTAGCCTGAGCTGACGAAGGTCAGCCGCCGGGTATAGCGCATCAGCTGGTACCAGTTGGCGCGGATGCGGTCGAAGCGCGCGCGCAGCCCGGCCTGCTCGGTCGGCTCGCCGCGGTACAGCGCCACCGGCTCGCTGTTCTCGCGCAGGCGCACCAGCGTGAAACGGAAATCCGCCTCGTACTGTTCCTGCTGGAAGTTCAGGCCGATCAGCGGGCGCCCGACCACGTGCGCCACCAGCGAGCCGATCACCGCATAGCCGGCCGCGAACCACACCATGTAGCCGGGAATGGTCCACACGGTGCCGCCCAGCGCAAAGCTGATCGGCCCCGACACCGTCCACAGGATGCCGACGAAGGACAGCAGCGTCACCACCGAGTTGAGCAGGCCGAGCGACAGCGACAGCGCGCCGTCGGTAAACAGGCGCAGGTCGTCGGCGATCCGCTGGTCGGGGTTGTCGGTGGCGCGGGTCTGCTCGATGCGGTAGTAGGCCTGGTGCCCGAGCCAGTGGCCCATGAAGCGGCCGGTCATCCAGGTACGCCAGCGCATCTGCAGCATCATGGTGTAGTACTGGCGCGAGATCGCCGCGACGATGAAGAACGCCGCGATCCACGAGAACCGCAGCAGCAGTACCTTGAACGAGGCGTAGTCGCGCTGCTCCAGCGCGTTGTAGAACACGCGGTTCCACTCGTTGAGCAGCACGTTGATATAGACGATGCCCAGGTTGAGCACGACCACCAGCGCCAGCAGGCCGAGGCCGGCGACGCGGTCGTCGGATTTCCAGTAGGGCTTGATCAATGCCCAGGTCGCGGCCATGCGCAGCCGGCTCTGGATCTTGAGGGCCTTGGCGGGGACGGCCGGGCCCGGCACGGTGACGGAAGTCGGGGTCGAGGACATAGCGGCAGCTTTCTGGCCCGCCAGCGGGATGCATGGCCGGGCTTGTTGTTCTCGTGCCGCGGCGCGCGGGCGCGACCGCGGCGGCAACAGCATTCAGACGGTTGCGGGCCGGCGCGGGTTCCGCGCCCGGCCTCAGGCTTCAGGCGTCGCTGGCTTCGACCAGCGAAAGTGCCGTGCGCAGCGCCGGCAGCCGGCTGGCCAGTTCCTGCACCCGCACGCTGTCCGCCGCGCGCTGCGGCGCCGCCCAGATCGCCTCGGGGAAATGCGTGTCCCAGCGGTAGCGCGGGATGATGTGCCAGTGCAGGTGCGGCACCATGTTGCCAAACGCCGCCAGGTTGACCTTGTCGGGCGCCATCACCTCGCGCACCACCCGCTCCACGCGCGCCACCAGCCGCATCAGCCAGGCCTGGTCGGCATCGTCCAGGTCGGTGAGTTCGGCCACGTGGTCGTTCCAGACGATGCGGCAGAAGCCGGGAAAGCGGTCATGCTCGACCAGGATCAGGCGGGCGCGGTCGCCCATCCAGACCAGTTCGCCGCCGTCGGTTTCGCAGAGGGGGCAGTTGGGGCTGCGGGGCATTGCGGTCCTTTCAGATTGCGCTGCAGTAGCGAATGTCAAACCCTGTCGGTTTGCTCCCCTCTCCCGCGAGCGGGAGAGGGGCGGGGGTGAGGGCCGGCGCTTGCCATGGCGAAGGACTGCGGTATGCCGGCGCCTCCCCTCACCCCCGGCCCCTCTCCCACAAGTGGGAGAGGGGAGCAAACCGGCAGGGAGAGTCAACGCCGTCAGGCCTTACACCAGCACCCGCTCAATCCCACCCGCATTGGCCTTGGCCACATACTCCGGCATCCAGTTCTCCCCAAGCAGGTGCTTCGCCATCTCGATCACGATGTAATCCGCCTGCACCGACGCATCTTCGTTGTAGCGCGACAGACCTTGCAGGCACGACGGGCAGCTGGTCAGGATCTTGACGTCGCCGGTGAATCCGTCGGCACGCAGCTTGTCGGCGCCCTTGGTCATTTCCTCTTCCTTGCGGAAGCGGACCTGCGTCGAAATGTCAGGACGCGTCACCGCCAGCGTGCCCGATTCCCCGCAGCAGCGCTCGTTCTTCTCGATCTTGCCCAGCCCCGTGTTGCCGCCCATCAGGTCGTTGACCAGCTTGGTCGGGTCCATGGTCTTGATCGGCGTGTGGCAGGGATCGTGGTACATGTAGCGCGTACCGGTCACGCCTTCCAGCTTGACGCCCTTCTCCAGCAGGTACTCGTGGATGTCGATGATGCGGCAGCCGGGGAAGATCTTCTCGAATTCATAGCCGGCGAGCTGGTCGTAGCAGGTCCCGCAGCTGACCACCACGGTCTTGATGTCGAGGTAGTTCAGCGTGTTGGCCACGCGATGGAACAGCACGCGGTTGTCGGTGACGATCTTCTCGGCCTTGTCGTACTGGCCGCTGCCGCGCTGCGGATAGCCGCAACACAGGTAGCCCGGCGGCAGCACGGTCTGCACGCCGACGTGCCACAGCATCGCCTGCGTCGCCAGGCCCACCTGCGAGAACAGCCGCTCCGAGCCGCAGCCCGGGAAGTAGAACACCGCTTCCGACTCCGGCGTGGTCGCCTTCGGGTCGCGGATGATCGGCACGATCTCGTTGTCCTCGATGTCGAGCAGCGCGCGCGCGGTCTTCTTGGGCAGGTTGCCCGGCATCTTCTTGTTGATGAAGTGGATCACCTGCTCGCGCACCGGCGGCTTGCCCACGGTGGCGGGCGGATGCGCGGTCTGCTTCTTGGCCAGCTTCTTCAGCACCTCGTTGCCCAGGCGCTGCGCCTTGTAGCCCCAGTCGATCATGACCTTGCGGGTCAGGTTGATGGTCTCGGGGTTGGTGGCGTTCAGGAAGAACATCGACGCCGCGGTGCCGGGGTTGAATTTCTTCTGCCCCATCTTGCGCAGCAGGTTGCGCATGTTCATCGACACGTCGCCGAAGTCGATCTTGACCGGGCACGGCGTCACGCACTTGTGGCACACGGTGCAGTGGTCGGCCACGTCGGAGAACTCGTCCCAGTGCTTGACCGAGATGCCGCGGCGGGTCTGCTCTTCGTACAAGAAGGCCTCGACCAGCAGCGAGGTCGCCAGGATCTTGTTGCGCGGGCTGTACAGCAGGTTGGCGCGCGGCACGTGCGTGGCGCACACCGGCTTGCACTTGCCGCAGCGCAGGCAGTCCTTGACGCTTTCGGCAATCGCGCCGATATCGCTCTGCTGCATGATCAGCGACTCATGCCCCATCAGGCCGAACGACGGCGTGTAGGCATTGCGCAGGTCGGCGCCAGGCAGCAGCTTGCCCTTGTTGAAGCGGCCCTGCGGGTCGACCTTCTGCTTGTAGGCGCGGAAGTCGCCGATCTCTGCCTCGGTCAGGAACTCCAGCTTGGTGATGCCGATGCCGTGCTCGCCCGAGATCACGCCGTCCAGCGAACGCGCCAGGTCCATGATGCGGGCCACCGCGCGGTGCGCGTCCTGCAGCATGTCGTAGTCGTCGGAGTTGACCGGGATGTTGGTGTGCACGTTGCCGTCGCCGGCGTGCATGTGCAGCGCCACGAAGACGCGGCCGCGCAGCACCTGCTTGTGGATCTTCTGGGCTTCGTCCAGGATCGGCTTGAATTCGCCGCCGTTGAAGATCTTGCGCAGCTCGGCGCGAATCTCGTTCTTCCACGACACGCGGATGGTGCGGTCCTGCAGCAGGTGGAACACGCTGGCGTCCGGCTGCTGGTGCAGCCGCGCCTCGAATTCCTGCCCCAGCAAGCCCAGCCCGTGCCCGATCAGCGAGGCCCTGGCCTGCGCCAGCGGCGTGTCGAGGTGGTCTTGCAGATAGCGCCAGCGCGCGCGGATCTCGCGCAGCAGCGTCAGCGCGTGCTGCACGCGGTCTTCCAGCAGCTCGGCGCTGGGGATTTCGTTGGCGTCGTCGCTGCGGCCCAGCGGCAGGTTGCCGCGTGCGAAGAACGCTTCGAGCGTGTCGACCAGCTGTAGCTTGCTCTTGATCGACAGCTCGATATTGATGCGCTCGATGCCGTCGGTGTACTCGCCCATGCGGTTGAGCGGGATCACCACGTCTTCGTTGATCTTGAAGGCGTTGGTGTGCTTGGCGATCGCGGCGGTGCGCGAGCGGTCCAGCCAGAACTTCTTGCGCGCCTCGGGGCTGACGGCGATAAAGCCTTCGCCGCTCTTGCCGTTGGCCATGCGGATCACTTCCGAGGTGGCGCGCGCCACGGCGTCTTCATCGTCGCCGACGATATCGCCGATCAGCACCATCTTCGGGAAGGCGTTGCGCTTGCTCTTGGTGGCGTAGCCGACCGCGCGCAGGTAGCGCTCGTCCAGGTGCTCCAGGCCGGCCAGGATGGCGCCGCCGGGCTTTTTCGTCTCGGCGTCGAGGAAGTCCTTGATCTCGACGATGCTGGGGATGGCGTCGCGCGCCTGGCCGAAGAACTCCAGGCACACGGTGCGGATGAACTTCGGCATGCGGTGCAGGATCCAGCGCGCGCTGGTGATGATGCCGTCGCAGCCTTCCTTCTGCACGCCGGGCAGGCCGGCCAGGAACTTGTCGGTGACGTCCTTGCCCAGGCCTTCCTTGCGGAACTTGCGGCCCTCGATCGCGAGCGTCTCGGTGCGTAGCACCTTCTCGCCCGGGGCACGGTTGCCGTCCGACCACTTCAGCTCGAAGGTGGCCACCGGCACGTCGTGGATCTTGCCCAGGTTGTGGTCCAGCCGGGTGATTTCCAGCCAGTTGCCTTCCGGGTCCACCATGCGCCACCAGGCCAGGTTGTCGAGCGCGGTGCCCCACAGCACGGCCTTCTTGCCGCCGGCGTTCATGGCGACATTGCCGCCGATGCACGAGGCGTCGATCGAAGTCGGGTCGACCGCGAACACCAGGCCGGCCTTGTCCGCGGCATCGGCCACGCGGCGCGTCACCACGCCGGCACCCGAGAAGATGGTCGCCACCTTGTGCGACACGCCCGGCAGGTCGGTCTGCTCGACCGGATCCAGCTGCTCCAGCTTCTCGGTATTGATCACCGCGCTCATCGGCGTCAGCGGCACGGCGCCGCCGGTATAGCCGGTGCCGCCCCCGCGCGGGATGATGGTCAGGCCGAGCTCGAAGCAGCCCTTGACCAGGCCGGCGATCTCTTCCTCGGTGTCCGGCGTCAGCACCACGAACGGGTATTCCACGCGCCAGTCGGTGGCGTCGGTCACGTGCGACACGCGCGACAAACCATCGAACTTGATGTTGTCCTTCTGCGTGACGCGGCCCAGCACGCGCTGCGCGCGCTTGCGCAGGTCGTAGGCGGCGGCGAATTCGTTCTTGAAGTCTTCGATCGCCTGCTTGGCGAAGGCGACCAGCTGCTCCACGCGGTGCGAGCGGTCTTCGGCGGCGGGCTCGGCGTGCTCGGCACGGTCGGCGGCGCGGCGCTTCTCGATCTCGTTCAGGCGGTGGTGCAGCGCGCTGACCAGCATCTGACGGCGTTTGGGATTCTCCAGCAGGTCGTCCTGCAGGTAGGGATTGCGGCGAACCACCCAGATATCGCCCAGCACCTCGTACAGCATGCGGGCCGAGCGGCCGGTGCGGCGCTCGCTGCGCAGCTCGTCCAGGATGCGCCAGGCCTCTTCGCCGAGCAGGCGGATGACAATCTCGCGGTCCGAGAAGGACGTGTAGTTATAAGGAATCTCACGCAGGCGCGGCGGGGCGTCCTGCGCGGCGAGCTTGGCGTCGAGCACGAGTGGGGCGTTCATGGAGGGGACCGCTTCCTGCTGCGCACGGGGACAGTGCGCGAATCGTTCATTAAAGGGCGATTGTACTGCAAGGCCCGGTTTCGCCGCACCGCAACAAGGAGGAATCCTTGCCGGAACAAGGGATTAGGCGCACTGGCGTGGTGCGCATGTTACGGCAAATGTGCCACTTCACGCACTCCACTCAGAAGAGTGCCTTGACCGTATGCGCAATGTTCTGCCAAAAACTGTCCGGGATCCATAGCAGACTGGCCGTCATCACCAGGTAGCGCAGGAACTTGCCAACCGCCATCCAGGCCAGGCTCGGCCAGAACGACAGCCGCAGCCAGCCGGCCAGCGTGCACAAGGGATCACCGATGCCCGGCAACCATGAAAGCAGCAGCGTAGGGGGCCCCAGCCGCCGCATCCAGCGGAAATATTTGGCGTCGAGCTTGGGCTTGGGCGGCTTGCGCGCGTGCCCCCGGTGCTGTTCGTGCTCCAGTTCGTGCTGGCGCGCCCGGCGCCGCAGGTGGTAGCGCACCAGCGCCAGCTTGGCGGCATAGCCCAGCCACCAGTCGATCGCGCCGCCTACGGTATTGCCGGCGGTGGCCACCAGGATCGCCGGCCAGAACATCCCGGGATTGAGCTTGACGTAGCCGAACACGGCCGGCTCCGAGCCCAGCGGCAGCAGCGTGGCCGAGACCAGGCTGACCACGAAGATCGCGGGCAGGCCCACCTTGGGCAAGGCGACGGTTTGAAACAGCCAGTCGAAGAAGGCTTCCATGTCGGGGCAGGCGGGAGGGCCGGGTCATTCTAGCAGCGGCCCGGCCAGTCCGAATCGAGGCGCCCTACCCCGGTTGGGGCCCGGGCAAACCTCATGGCACCTGCCTGGGATTTGTGATTAACTGTTAGAGCCTGTCGCGGCCAAACGTTCGCCGGCCGTGCCAAAGCGCCGGCCGCAGCGTTCGCTGGCGCACCTGGAGCCGTTGCAGCGGCAGCACCAATATCACGAATTAGCCGTCCTATAGCCGTCTTAAGCGGCAATACCGCGTCGTGGCCAGTCCCGCGCAGTTGCTTTCGGGATTTGGGAATTGGTCATGCGCGTCCACCCCACATGGAGACAAGCATGGCGATTCCGATCCGCCTGACGGTCAACGGCAAGGCCGTTGACGCGCAGGTAGAACCCAACACCCTCCTGGTCCAGTTCCTGCGCGAACAGCTGCGCCTGACCGGCACCCACGTCGGCTGCGACACCGCGCAGTGCGGCGCCTGCACGGTCCACCTGGATGGCCGGGCGGTCAAGTCGTGCAACATCCTGGCGCTGCAGGCGGACGGCGCCACCGTGACCACCATCGAAGGGCTGGCCGGCGACAAGCCTGGCAACGGCCTGCACCCGATGCAGGAGGCCTTCCGCGAATGCCACGGGCTGCAATGCGGCTTCTGCACGCCGGGCATGGTGATGAGCGCGACGGCACTCGTCCAGGAACATCCCGGCGCCGACGCCGCCACCATCCGCGCGCACCTGGAAGGCAACCTGTGCCGCTGCACGGGCTACCACAACATCGTGCGTGCGGTGCAGCAGGGCCAGGCGGCCATGCAGGGCACGGCCGCCAGCGCTGAATAAAGGGGAGACGCCATGAACGCACCCGAGAGCCAGCGCCTGGTGGGCGCACCGGTCAAGCGCAAGGAAGACTTCCGCTACCTGACCGGCAACGGGCAGTACACCGACGACATCGTGCTGCCGCAGCAGAGCTATGCGTATTTCCTGCGCTCGCCGTATGCGCATGCGCGCATCCGCTCGATCGACAAGACCGGGGCGCTGGCCGCGCCCGGCGTGATCGCCGTGCTGACCGGAGACGACCTCGCCGCCGACAAGGTGGGCGGCCTGCCCTGCGGCTGGCTGATCCACAGCATCGACGGCTCGCCGATGAAAGAGCCACCGCATCCGGTGATCGCGCAGGGCAAGGTGCGCCATGTGGGCGACCAGGTGGCGCTGGTGATCGCCGAGACGCTGCAGCAGGCGCGCGACGCCGCCGAGAAGATCGACGTCGACTACGAAGAGCTGCCCGCCGTGGTGCGCGCCGCCGATGCCGCGTCGGCGTCGACGCTGGTGCACGACGACGTGCCGGCCAACACCTGCTACACCTGGGGCCACGGCGACAAGGCCGCCACCGACGCCGCCTTCGCCAGGGCCGCGCACGTGACCACGCTGGAGATCGTCAACAACCGGCTCATCCCCAACGCGATCGAGCCGCGCGCGGTCAACGCCAGCTATGCGCGCCAGGACGACAGCTACACCGTCTACGTCGCCAACCAGAACCCGCACGTCGAACGCCTGCTGATGGGCGCGTTCGTGCTGGGGCTGCCGGAGTCGCGGCTGCGCATCATCGCGCCGGACGTGGGCGGCGGCTTTGGCTCCAAGATCTTCCTGTATCCGGAAGACGTGGCGCTGACCTGGGCGTCGAAGAAGGTCGGCCGCCCGGTCAAGTGGACCGCGGACCGCTCCGAGTCCTTCCTGACCGACGCGCATGGCCGCGACCACGTGACCAGGGCCGAGCTGGCGCTCGATGCCGACGGCAAGTTCCTGGCGATGCGCGTGCATACGGTCGCCAACATGGGCGCGTACCTGTCGACCTTTGCCAGCAGCGTGCCGACCATCCTGTACGCGACGCTGCTGGCCGGCCAGTACTCGACCCCGGCGATCTATGCCGAGGTCAAGGCGGTGTTCACCAACACCGCGCCGGTCGATGCCTACCGCGGCGCGGGGCGGCCTGAAGCGACCTTCGTGGTCGAACGGCTGGTCGAAACCGCCGCGCACGAGCTGAAGACCGATCCGGCCGAGCTGCGCCGCAAGAACTTCATCCGCCAGTTCCCGTATGCCACGCCGGTGGGCCTGACCTACGACACCGGCGACTACGAGCCCTGCCTGGCGCGCGCGCAGGAGCTGGCCGACGTCAAGGGCTTCCCGGCACGGCGCGATGAAGCGAAGCAGCGCGGCAAGCTGCGTGGCCTTGGCTATTCCTGCTACATCGAAGCGTGCGGCCTCGCACCTTCGAACATCGCCGGCGCGCTCGGCGCACGCGCGGGGCTGTTCGAAGTCGGCGAGATCCGCGTGCATCCGACCGGCACGGTGACGGTCTTCACCGGCTCGCACAGCCACGGCCAGGGGCACGAAACCACCTTCGCGCAAGTGGTGGCCGACCGCCTCGGGCTGCAGCTCGACCAGGTCGAGATCGTGCACGGCGACACCGGGCGCGTGCCGTTCGGCATGGGCACCTACGGCTCGCGCTCGCTGGCGGTGGGCGGCTCGGCCATCGTCAAGGCGCTCGACAAGATCGAGGCCAAGGCAAAGAAGATCGCCGCGCACCTACTGGAGGCGTCGGACAACGACATCGAGTTCAGCAATGGCGTGTTCCGCGTGGCGGGCACGGACCGGACCAAAACTTTCGGCGAGGTCGCGCTGAGCGCCTACGTGCCGCACAACTACCCGCTCGACAAGCTGGAGCCGGGCCTGAACGAAAACGCCTTCTACGACCCGACCAACTTCACCTACCCGTCCGGCGCCTATGTGTGCGAGGTCGAAGTCGATCCCGACACGGGCGAGTCGCAGGTGATCAAGTTCACCGCGGTGGACGACTTCGGCAACATCATCAACCCGATGATCGTCGAAGGCCAGGTGCATGGCGGCATCGGCCAAGGGTTGGGCCAGGCCATGCTGGAGCAGTGCGTGTACGACGACGACAGCGGCCAGCTGCTGACCGGCTCGTACATGGACTACGCCATGCCGCGCGCAGGAGACCTGCCCGACTTCACCGTCGAAACAGCCACCGGCACGCCGTGCACGCACAACCCGCTGGGCGTAAAGGGCTGCGGCGAAGCCGGCGCGATCGGCTCGCCGCCGGCGTTCATCAACGCGCTGGTCGATGCGCTGTCGCCGCTGGGCGTGAAGGATGTGCAGATGCCCGCCACGCCGCATCGCGTATGGCAGGCGATCCAGGCCGCGCGGCCTCAGCCCTGATCCATCCACACCGCAAAGGAAACCGACATGTACGCATTCAACTTTGAACGCGCCGCGGATGCCAAGGCGGCGGTGGCCAAGGTCAAGGCCGATCCCGACGCCAAGTTCCTCGGCGGCGGCCAGAGCCTGCTGGCGGCGATGAAGCTGCGGCTGGCATCGCCTTCCGCGCTGGTCGACGTAACGCGCATTCCCGGCATGGCCGAGATCCGCGTCGACGGCCAAGAGATCGTCATCGGCGCCGCCGCGCGCCATGCCGACGTAGCCGAGAACGCCGAGGTACGCCAGCGCATCCCGGCGCTGGCGGCGCTGGCCGGCGGCATCGGCGACCGGCAGGTGCGCGCGATGGGAACCATCGGCGGCGCGCTGGCGAACGATGATCCGGCGGCGTGCTATCCCGCGGCGGTGCTGGGGCTGGGCGCCACCGTGGTCACCGACCGGCGCAGCATCGCGGCGGATGACTTCTTCAAGGGGCTGTATGAGACCGCGCTGGAGCCGGACGAGCTGATCACCGCGGTGCGCTTTCCGATCCCGGATCAGGCGGCCTATGTGAAGTTCCGCAATCCGGCATCGCGCTTTGCGCTGGTGGGGGTGATGGTGGCGCGCTCCGGGAATTCGGTGCGCGTGGCGGTCACCGGGGCTGCCGACAGCGTGTTCCGGTGCCGGCCGCTGGAGCAGGCACTGTCGGCCAGCTTCACCGCGCAGGCGGCGCGTGGCGTGAAGGTCGATGCGGGGACGCTGAATACCGACCTGCATGCGTCGGCGGAGTACCGGGCGCATTTGATTCCGGTGCTGGCGGCAAGGGCGGTGGAGGCGGCGGTGAAGGGATAGTTGGCGGATCCTGTTTCCCATTGTGGCCTCCCCTCTCCCGCAAGGCGGGAGAGGGGCCGGGGGTGAGGGCCGGCGCCTCAACGAAGTGATCGCCGTCGCAGTTGCCAGCGCCCGCCCTCACCCCCGCCCCTCTCCCACGAGTGGGAGAGGGGAGCAAACCGCTGGCGTGCGAGACGCGTCGGCAATATAGATCGCCCCATGCTCCCCACCTCCATCGACGACACCCTCGCCCAGCTCGAACACCAGCAATACTTCGCCGACCGCGAAACCGCCACGGTGCTCTACCTTGCCCTGCGCATGCAGCGCCCGCTGTTCCTCGAAGGCGAGCCCGGCGTCGGCAAGACCGCACTGGCGCAAGCCATGGCGGGCGTCCTCGGCACGCGTCTGCTGCGTCTGCAGTGCTATGAGGGACTCGACGCCGCCAGCGCGCTCTACGAATGGGACTACCCCCGCCAGATCATGGCGCTGCGCCTGGCCGAGGCCCGCGGCGAGCGGCCCGAGGCGCAATCGCTGTACCACGACGACTACCTGCTCAAGCGCCCGCTGCTGGAGTCGCTGCTGCCCGACCCCGCCGCACCGGGCGTGCCGCGCGTGCTGCTGATCGACGAGATCGACCGTGCCGACGAACCGTTCGAAGCCTTCCTGCTGGAGGTGCTGTCCGAATTCCAGGTCTCTATCCCCGAGATCGGCGTGATCCGCGCCGAGCGCCCGCCGCTGATCGTGATCACCTCGAACCGCACGCGCGAAGTGCATGACGCGCTCAAGCGCCGCTGCCTGTACCAATGGGTTGGCTATCCGGACCGCGACCGCGAACTGCAGATCGTCGCCGCGCGCGCGCCCGAAGCCGCCGCGGCGCTGCAGGCGCGGGCGATCGACTTCGTGCACCGGCTGCGCGGCATCGACCTGTTCAAGGCGCCCGGCATTGCCGAGGCCATCGACTGGTGCCGCGCGCTCGCGGCGCTGGGCGTAACCGAGCTCGACCCGCAATCGGTGCGCGATACGCTCGGCGTGCTGCTCAAGTACCAGGACGACCTGGCGCGCGTCGACGGCCCCACCGTGGCGGAACTGCTGGCGGGCGCCGCGCCGGGAGGCTGAACCGTGCCCATGCTGCACGCCGCGGCGCGCAGCGGCGGTCCGCATGCAGGACTGCCGGTGCTGGCGCGCAACGTCACCCACTTCATGCGGCTGCTGCGCGACGGCGGCTTCGCCCTGTCGCCGGCGCACGCGGTCGATGCACTGGCCGCGCTGCGCCTCGTCGACATCGGCCGGCGCGATGACGTGCGCGCCGCGCTGGCGGCCCTGGTGCTGTCCGGCCCCGACCAGCGGCCGCTGTTCGACGCCGCTTTCGACCTGTTCTGGCGCGACCCCGACTGGGAAGGCAAGCTGCGCGCGTTGCTGCTGCCGCGCGTCGACGCGGGCGCGCCGCCGCCCAGGCGCAGCAACCGGCTCGCCGATGCGCTGGCCGCGCGCCAGCCGGACATGCCATCGCGCCCGGCGCAGACAGAGCCCGAGCGTATCCATGTGCCGCTGACCTTCTCCGACCAGGAACGCCTGGCGCAGCGCGACTTCGAAACCCTGACCGCGCAGGAATGGCGTGCCCTGCAGCATCTGGTGCGCACCCGCCGCACCCATCTTGCACTGCAGCGCACGCGCCGGCTGCGCGCCGCCACCTGCGGCACCCACGCCGACCTGCGCGCCAGCGCGCGCCTGGCGGTGCGCCAGCACGGCGAATGGCTGCGCTGGAAATTCCGCAAGCACGCCGAGCGCAAGCCCCCGCTGGTGCTGCTGCTCGATATTTCCGGCTCGATGAGCCAGTACTCGCGCGCGGTGCTGTACTTCTGCCATGCGCTGATGCAGTCGCGCGAGCGGCTGTCGGTGTTCCTGTTCGGCACACGGCTGACCAACATCACCCGCTCGCTGCGCGAACGCGACCCCGACGAGGCCGTCGCCGTGATCACCGCCCAGGTGCGCGACTGGGCCGGCGGCACCCGCATCGGCGCCGCGCTGGCGAGCTTCAACCGCCACTGGGCGCGCCGCACGCTGTCCGGCCGCGCCACCGTGCTGCTGGTCACCGACGGGCTCGATCACGAGCATATCGACCTGCTCGGCGACGAAATGGCTCGCTTGCGCCGCTTTGCGCACCGCATCGTCTGGCTCAACCCGCTGCTGCGCTACCCTGGATTCACGCCGCAGGCGCGCGGCGTGCAGGCGATCCTGCCGCATGTCGACGCGCTGCGCCCGGCGCACAACCTGGCCAGCCTGCTGGCGCTCGAATCCCTGCTGTCAGACCAGGGCGGCCAGGGTGACCCCGTGCGGGCCGGCGCCCCCAACCCACCAAGAAAGGAAGCCCCGCCATGGAAATGAACCAGAGCCAGCGCCTGCCGATTCCCCAGCAGGTGGCATGGGAAGCGCTCAACGACACCGCGCTGCTCAAGCAATGCATCCCCGGATGTGAGAGTATCGAGCCCGACGGCGAAAACGCCTACCTGGTGGCCATGACGGCCGCGGTAGGCCCGGTCAAGGCACGCTTCAAGGGCCGCATGGCGCTGGAGGACATCCAGGCGCCGGACAGCTACACGATCCGTTTCGACGGCCAGGGTGGCGCGGCCGGATTCGGCAAGGGCACCGCCCGCGTAAAGCTGGAGCCCGACGGCGACGAGACCGTGCTGACGTACACCGTCGACGCCCATGTGGGGGGCAAGATCGCACAGATCGGCTCGCGGCTGGTGGACGCCGCGGCACGCAAGCTGGCGGATACCTTCTTTGCGCGCTTCACCGAGGCGGTAACACCGGACACCACACAAGAAACGCCAGCGGCCGAGGGCGCCCCCGCCGCAGCCGCGGGCGAGAATGAACAGACAGAGGAACCGAAGCGGAAACGATCATGGACAGCGTGGATCTCGAAGTCCTGAAGAACGGCGTGCACTGGCAGCAGCAGGGCCATCGCGTGCTGCTGGTCACGGTAGTGCGCACCTGGGGCTCGTCGCCCCGCCCCGAGGGCGCGATGCTGGCGGTGCGTGATGATGGCCTGGTGGTCGGCTCGGTCTCGGGCGGCTGCATCGAAGACGACATCATCGACCGCGTGCGCCGGCAAGGCATCACGTCGGACCACCCGGAAGCCATCAAGTACGGCATCAGCGCCGAAGAAGCCCACCGCTTCGGGCTGCCCTGCGGCGGCACCATCGAACTGGTCACCGAGCCGCTCAAGCCGGCCAGCGGCATTGCCGAATTGCTCGAGGCCGTGGAAAACGGCCGGCTGGTCGCGCGCACGCTCGACATGGCTACGGGTGTGGCCACGCTGGGGCCGGCCAATGCCACCGACGGGCTGGGCTTCGACGGCAAGACCCTGCTGACCATCCACGGCCCGCGCTACCGGATGCTGGTGATCGGCGCGGGGCAGCTGTCGAAGTACCTGTGCCAGATCGCCGTCGGACTGGGCTTCCAGGTCACCGTGTGCGATCCGCGCGAGGAATACACGGAAACGTGGGACATCCCCGGCGTGACCATGGTGCGCACCATGCCGGACGACACCGTGATGGACATGAAGCTGGACGAGCGCTGCGCGGTGATCGCGCTGACGCACGATCCCAAGCTGGACGACCTCGCGCTGATGGAAGCGCTGCGCACCAACGCCTTCTATGTGGGCGCGCTGGGCTCGCGCCGCAACAACCAGACGCGGCGCGAGCGGCTGAAGGAATTCGACCTGACCGAGCTGCAGCTGGCGCGGCTGCATGGGCCGGTCGGCATCTATATTGGCAGCCGTACGCCGCCGGAAATCGCCATCTCGATTCTGGCCGAAGTCGTTGCCGCCAAGAACCATGTGTCGCTGCCGGACATCCTGCAGGTGGAAGGCGCCAAGGCCGCGCGCGAGATGGCTGCCGGCACCGGCAGCAGCTGCGATGTTTCTCCTGGTCCGTCGACCTGACGCGTGATAACCGAGTACCCGCCATGACTGCCGCCCCCAATGCTCCCTTGCTTCGCACCGACCTGCCTACCGGGATTTTGCTGGCGGCGGGTTTTGGCCGGCGGTTTGATGCTGCCGGCAAACGGAACAAGTTGCTTGAAGTGTTGCCCGGCGGGCGCACTGTCGCCTGGCGCAGTGCGCGGACGTTGGCTGCGGCGCTGCCGGATTCGATTGCGGTGATTCGGCCGGGTAATCCGGAGTTGGCGGAAGAGTTGAGGCGTGGGGGGTGCCGTGTACTCGAATCGGCCGAGGCCGAGCAAGGCATGGGGGCCGCGCTGCGCGCGGCGGTGGCGGCTACGCCTGAGGCGCGGGGATGGGTGGTTGCGCTTGCCGATATGCCTTGGTTGCCGATGGAACTGGTGCGGGCAGTGGCGTTGACGATTACCGCGCCGGATATTATTGCTGCGCCTTGGCGGGATGGTCAGCGAGGGCATCCTGTCGGCTTTGGTGCTGCCTGGCGGGATGACCTGCTGAGGCTTGATGGGGATGAAGGGGCGCGGGCTTTGCTTCAGGGTAAGCCGGTGACGCGGATATTGACGGAGGATGAGGGGGCGTTTCGGGATATTGATACGCCTGGGGATTTGGGGTGAATTTTTTTGCCTATGTGTCTGTGCCTGCGGCTGGGCATCTGGTGGCTATTTGATATGCCCGGTTCCGCCCTAAAGGGCGGGTAACTTTTTGTCCGAGCGACAAAAAGTCACCAAAAAGCGCGTTTACGGCCCTGCGGGCGGTCACTCTTATCGTAGTGGGCTACGGCTTTCGTACGGGCTTTGCTTCGTTGCAGGGCAGGACTGCCTGACGCCTTGGTGCGCCACCGTGGCTTGGGGTTGATACGGTTTTTGAACGAGCCCAGAGCTGTGAGTGGCCCTGCTGCGGGCGGCGTGGTAGGAACGCCTTCGGCTGCGCTGCGCGCAGGTCCTGTCTGCTGGGCGTGGCGATATGGCTATCGCTAACGTGGATTCGGGCCCGGCCTGACAGAATTGGCTGGATGCACTTCGTGGAGGCTCCGGCCCTCACCCCCGGCCCCTCTCCCGCAAGCGGGAGAGGGGAGCAAACAACGGGCAGGGATAGGCTTGTGGGCTCATCAGCAATAGCGCCAAGCGAGCGCAGCGACGCGTTCCGTGCCCGAGCCCTTGCCCCTGCCCCTGCCCCTGCCCCTGAGATGCTGCCGGCGCGCAGCGCAGCCGCAGGCGTTCCTACGTTGACCCACGCAGCAGGGGCCAATCACAGCTCTGGGCTCGTTCAATCACCGCGTCAATCCCGAGCCACGGTGGCGCACCAAGGCGTCAGGCAGCCCTGTCCTGCAACGAAGCCCAGCCCCGTACGAAAGCCCCGGCACACTACGATAAGAGTGACCGCCCGCAGGGCCGTAAACGCGCTTTTTGGTGACTTTTTGTCGCTCGGACAAAAAGTTACCCGCCCTTTAGGGCGGAACCGGGCACATCAAATATCCACCAGATGCAGGCCGCAGCAAGCAACGTCAGCAGTCAGCAGTCAGCAGTCAGCAAGAACCCTATCCCACCAACTCCCCACTCCTCACCGCCATAATAAAATCATTCCGATGCAACCCCTTGATCTTCTTGGTCCGCCAGGAAACCGTAGCATGCCCCCATCCAAAACTGATCTCCGGATGATGCCCCTGCTCTTCCGCCAGCTGCCCGACGCGATCAACAAACGCCAATGCCTCGGCAAAGTTGGCAAATGAAAATCGCCTCTCCAACCGCGTAGCCCCATCCACCAGATCCCATCCAGGCGCCTGCGGCAATAACGCCTCTGCCTCATCAGGCGTCAGCGGCGGCACGCCGCCACGACATGGCGTGCATGTTTGCGATGCCAGATCCTCACTCATAGCGCACTCCCAAACAGGCGGTAGCAGAACAAATCAACCACCCTCAGTCTCAGCCAACGCGCGCAAGAATTCACCACTCCACCAGTGCACATCCTGCACCCGAATCCGCTCCAGCAGCTTCTGGTGCCGCGACTGGCGCTCGGCCAGCGGCATATGCAACGCCTGCTGGATCGCCTGCGCAGTCGCACGGGTATCGTAGGGATTCACCAGCAGCGCCTCCTTCAATTGCTCCGCCGCCCCGGCAAAACGCGACAACACCAGCACCCCCGGATCCTCCGGATCCTGCGCGGCAATAAACTCCTTGGCCACCAGGTTCATCCCGTCCCGCAGCGGCGTCACCAACGCCACGCGGCTCGCGCGGCATAGCCCGGGCAGCCGCTTGCGCGCGGTAGTGCGATGGATATACCGCACCGGCATCCAGTCCAGCTCGCCGAACTCGCCATTGATCGCACCAGTCAGCTGCTCCATCGCGCTGCGCAGGTCCACATAGGCATCGACCGACTCGCGCGACGGCGCGGCGATCTGCACCAGCGTGGCGCTCATCCGGTTTTCCGGATATTCCGCCAGCAGCCGGTAGAACGCCTTCAGCCGCTGCGGCAAACCCTTGGAGTAATCGAGCCGGTCGATGCCAAGCAGCAGCCGCCGGCGCGCGTACTGGGCGCACATCATCTCGTAGGTTTCCTGCGCTTCCTCGCCGCGGCCGAGCGCAATGAACTCATCCACGTCGATCCCGATCGGGAAGGCCTGCGCGCGCACCGTGCGATGGAAGGCGCGGTAGCGGTGTTCGCCCATCGGTTCGGCCTGGGCCTCGGCCTGCACGTAGCGCGAGAAGTGCTCCACGTCGGCATGGCTCTGGAAGCCGAGCAGGTCGTACGCAAACAGCGCGCGCATCAGCCACTCATGCTGCGGGATGGCAGCCAGGATCAGCGGCGGCGGCAGCGGCACATGCAGGAAGAAGCCGATCTTCTGGCCGCAGCCGATCGCGCGCAACTCGGACGCCAGCGGGATCAGGTGGTAGTCGTGGATCCAGATGACGTCGTCGGGCTTGAGCAGCGGCGCCAGCTTGCGCGCGAACAGCTGGTTCACCCGGCGATAGCCGTTGAGGAAGTTGGAATCGAAGTCGGCGAGGTCGAGCCGGTAGTGGAACACCGGCCACAGCACGCCGTTGCTGTAGCCGAGGTAATACGCGTCGTGGTCTTCGCGGCTCAGGTCCACCGTGGCCAGCGTCACGTTGCCGGCCTGCTGCAGGTGCAGTTCGCCTTCGCCGGGGGTGCCGCCCTGGGCAGAGTCCAGCGCCTTGCCGCTCCAGCCAAACCACATCCCCCCAGTCTGGCGCAAGGCTTCGGAAAGCGCCACGGCAAGGCCGCCGGCGGCCACGTTGCGCGGATCTGCGACACGGTTGGATACGGCTACAAGTCTTGGCATATGTTGTTTTCTGGATTCCTTTGTTGTTGTGGTGCGGGATGACGGGGGCGCGGGTGCAGGGTCAGATCACCGTGTCCCACGGCGCCGACAGCCGCATCGCGCCATTGATCAGCCCGACCATCGAGTAGGTCTGCGGGAAATTGCCCCACATCTCGCCGGTCACGGGATGGGTGTCCTCGGACAGCAAGCCGAGCGGGTTGCGCGCCGCGAGCATCGCTT
This sequence comes from Cupriavidus oxalaticus, assembly GCF_016894385.1. Lineage (NCBI taxonomy): Bacteria > Pseudomonadati > Pseudomonadota > Betaproteobacteria > Burkholderiales > Burkholderiaceae > Cupriavidus > Cupriavidus oxalaticus. Next base: position 401,603 of record NZ_CP069812.1, on the reverse strand, counting down.
CGAAGATCTCGCGCGCCTCTTCGCGCCGGCCGATGCGCGCCAGCGCGTCGATGCGCCAGAAGGTGCAGATATTGAACGCGGTCTCGGGCTTGCCGAAATCGTCGGGCGCCTCGTAGCGGCGCATATACGGCCCGTCGCACAGCGAAGTCTCCAGCGCCTTCACCGTGGCGATAAAACGGGGGTCGCGCGGATCGATGAAGTTGACCTCGGCCATCAGCAGCACGCTGGCGTCGAGCTCGCGCCCGCCGAAGCTTTCGGCAAAGGCCTGGCGCGATTCGCTCCACGACTCGGCCAGGATCTGTTCCTTCATGCGGCTGGCATGGTCGTGCCAGTACGCCGCGCGCGTCGGGATCTGCAGCTTCTCGGCGACCTTGGCCAGCCGGTCGCACGCGGCCCAGCTCATCAGCGCCGACGAGGTATGCACGCGGGCGCGCGTGCGCAACTCCCACATGCCGGCATCGGGCGTGCCAAAGACCTTCACTGCCTGCTCGCCCACCTCTTCCAGCCGGCGGAACTCGGCCGGGCCGCCGCGGTGCAGCAGCCGGTGGTCATGGAAGGCCTGCGCCGCGCCCAGCACCACGTTGCCGTAGACGTCATGCTGGAAGTGTTCCTGCGCCTGGTTGCCCACGCGCACCGGCCCCATGCCGCGGTAGCCGGCCAGGTGGTCGAGCATGCTCTCGGGCAGCTCGCGCTCCAGGCCGATGCCATACAGCGGCTGGATATGCCCGTCCTGCGACTGCATCACCACGTTGGAGAGCCAGCGCAGGTAGTCCTCCATGGTGCCGACCTCGGACAGGCTGTTGAGCGCGCGCACCACGAAAAACGCGTCGCGCAGCCAGCAGAAGCGGTAGTCCCAGTTGCGGCCGCTGCCTGGCGCCTCGGGGATGCTGGTGGTCATCGCCGCGACGATGGCACCGGTCTCTTCGTACAGCGACATCTTCAGCGTGATGGCCGCCCGGATCACCGCGTCCTGCCATTCGCGCGGCACCGCCAGCCGGCGGCTCCACAGGCGCCAGTAAGCGGTGGTTTCCTGCTCGAAGTCGCGCGCGATCTCTTCCACGCCATGCGCCAGGGTTTCGTCCGGGCCCAGGATGAAGTTGTGCCCGCGCGTGACCAGGAACGGCGTGTGCGACAGCACGTAGGCCAGCGGCGCATCGGTGGTCATGCGCAGCGTCATCGATTCCCCGATGTAGCGCACATGGCTGCTGCCGCGCGTGATCTCGGGCGCCTTGCGGCCCCATTCGAAACGCGGCGCCACCACCACCCGCACGCGCGGTGCGCCGCGCACGGGACGGATGCGCCGGATCAGCGTGGTCGGGCGGAAATAGCGTCCCAGCCGGAAGAAGCGCGGCGCGAAATCGGTGATTTCCAGGCAGTTGCCATGGGTGTCGGTCAGCCGCGTGCGCAGCACCGCGGTATTGGGTTCATACCACTGGCTGGCGCTGTGGAAGTCCTCGATCTCGATCGAGAACTGGCCCGCGTTCTCGCTGGGGTCCAGCAGCGCATTGAAGACCGGATCGCCGTCAAAGCGCGGCAGGCACGACCAGACGATGCGCCCTCGGCCATCCACCAGCGCGGAGATCGCGCAGTTGCCGATCATGCCCAGCGACAGCGACGGCTCGGCATACCGGCTGCTGCCGTCCACGGTCTTGTTCACGCCTTCACTCGGCGGCTTGCCCAGCTCGCTGGGGCTGCTCGTATTGGTCACAGCAGTACCTCCCTCAGGATGCTGTCGGATGCGGGTTGTGGCGCGGTGCGCCTTCGCGGCCTGGCTCGGCCTCGTGCGGCACGGCGCCGGGCTGGCCGGCGGCGCGCGCGGATTGATCCAGCGCCCGCGCCGAGCGGTGCAGCCAGCTGCGCAGCGCCGCGGGCCCCTCCACGCTGACGCCGGCCACGGTCTCGCGCCGGCCCACCAGCACGCCCAGCCCGCCGAGCTTGCGCACGGCGGCAAAGCCGGGCTCGTCGGTCATGTCGTCGCCGGCAAACAGCGGCGTGCGGTCGCAAAACGGTGCCGACTTCATGAAGGCGGCGATGGCGTCGCCCTTGTCGACCCCGGCGGGCTTGATCTCGACCACCATCTTGCCGGGCAAGGCCTCCAGCCCCACCGCGTGGCGCAATACGTCAGTGACGGCGGCATCGACCAGGCCGGCGAGCTCGGGCGCCTGGCGGTAGTGGATGGCAACGGCGACGGACTTGCGCTCCAGCCGCAACGCCGGGTAGGCGTGCACCAGCGCTTCAAGGTGTGGGATCAGCGGCTCGAGGGCGGGCGCGGGGGTCTGGGACACCATGCCGCCGTCGGTGCGGAATTCGGCCCCGTGGATGCCGGCCGCCGGCAGCTGCAAGGGCCGCAGGAAGTGGTCCAGCTCGACGATCGGCCTGCCGGAGATGACGGCGAGCGCGCCGTCCAGCCGCTGGTACAGCAGGCGCAGCGTGCCGACCAGTTCAGGCTCCACCTGCACCAGTTCGGGCCGCGGCGCGAGGTCGGCCAGCGTGCCGTCGAAGTCGAGAAACAGGGCGGTATTGGGTTCGATAAGCGGTAGCTGAGGCATCGCGTTACACCGTAACACGTCAGTTTGACCGGCGTCCACCGGGCGCCGTCCTACATGGCGGCAGCGCAATCGTCAGCCGATGCAAGTCCGGGGCCAGCCCCGGCGCCTCGTTCCGAGCCACGCCACCAGTGCACTCCCAGCCACTTCAGACAACGCCCACCGCCCTCCCGTGCACGCCGCGCCGGGCGACGGGTGGGCCGCCCCGGTGGGGTGCGCGGTGCCGCCATCCTTTATCATTGGCGGTTTCCGCCAGAATTTCCGGTTTTTTTGCGCCGCCCCCGCGGCCCCTGCCCTGACACCATGACCCGCTCGTCCGCCGCCCGCCCCGATTACCTGAAGAAAATCCTGACCGCCAAGGTCTACGACGTGGCGCAGGAGACCGAACTGACCTATGCGCACCAGCTGTCGGCGCGCACCGGCAATTCGGTCTGGTTCAAGCGCGAGGACACGCAGCCCGTGTTCTCGTTCAAGCTGCGCGGCGCGTACAACAAGATGGCGTCGCTGTCGGCGGAGGAGCTCAAGCGCGGCGTGGTTGCCGCGTCGGCCGGCAACCATGCCCAGGGCGTGGCGCTGTCCGCGGCCCGGCTGCAGTGCAAGGCCATCATCGCCATGCCGGTGACCACGCCGCAGGTAAAGATCGACGCGGTGCGCGAGCGCGGCGGCCAGTGGGTCCAGGTCGAGCTGCACGGCGAGTCCTACAGCGATGCCTACCACCACGCCGCCGAGCTGGAGAAAAAGCACAAGCTGACCTTCATCCACCCGTTCGACGATCCCGAGGTGATCGCGGGCCAGGGCACCATCGCCATGGAAATCCTGCGCCAGCACCCGGGCCCGATCCATGCCGTGTTCGTCGCCATCGGCGGCGGCGGGCTGATCTCGGGCGTTGCCGCCTACATCAAGGCGGTGCGTCCGGAGATCAAGGTGATCGGCGTGCAGACCGTCGACTCGGATGCGATGAAGCGCTCGGTCGACGCCGGCAAGCGCATCGAGCTGAAGGAAGTGGGCCTGTTCTCGGACGGCACCGCGGTCAAGCTGGTCGGCAAGGAGACCTTCCGCATCACGCGCGAGCTGGTCGACGACATCATCCTGGTCGACACCGATGCCATCTGCGCCGGCGTGAAGGACGTGTTCCAGGACACGCGCAGCATCCTGGAGCCGGCCGGCGCGCTGGCGGTAGCCGGCCTGAAGGCGTATGCCGAGCGCGAGAAGCTCAAGGGCCAGCACCTGGTCGCCATCGCGTGCGGCGCCAACATGAACTTCGACCGCCTGCGCTTCGTCGCCGAGCGCGCCGAGGTGGGCGAGGCGCGCGAAGGTGTGTTCGCCGTGACCATCCCCGAGGAGCGCGGCAGTTTCAAGCGCTTCTGCGAGCTGGTCGGCACGCGCAGCGTGACCGAGTTCAACTACCGCATCGCCGACACCAGCATGGCGCATATCTTCGTCGGCGTGCAGATCGCCAGCCGCGCCGAGAACGACAAGATCGCCGCCAGCTTCCGCAAGCATGGCTTCGACACGCTCGACCTGTCCAACGACGAACTGGCCAAGCAGCACATCCGCTACATGGTGGGCGGCCGCTCGGCGCTGGCGCATGACGAGCTGCTGTACCGCTTCGAGTTCCCCGAGCGGCCGGGTGCGCTGATGCGGTTCCTGTCGAGCATGAGCCCGAACTGGAACATCAGCCTGTTCCACTACCGCAACCAGGGGGCGGACACCTCCAACATCCTGGTCGGCATCCAGGTGCCGAAGAACGAAAAGCGCGCCTTCCGCGCCTTCCTTTCGACGCTGGGCTACGTACACTGGGACGAAACCGACAACCCGGTGTACAAGCTGTTCCTGTCCTGATTGCTGTCCTGACCGCTGTCCCGATTTCCGCTGAGCGCCCCATGAGCCTCCCCGAACACTCGCCGCTGGGCAAGCCCTCGGCCTACAAGACCGAATACGACGCCTCGCTGCTGTTCCCGATCCCGCGCCAGCCCAAGCGCACCGAGATCGGCCTGCCCGAAGGCAAGCCGGTGCCTTTCTTCGGCGTCGACATCTGGAACGCGTACGAACTGTCATGGCTGAACCTGAAGGGCAAGCCGCAGGTGGCGCTGGCCACCTTCATCATCCCGTCGGACACGCCCAACATTGTCGAGTCCAAGTCGTTCAAGCTGTACCTGAATTCGTTCAACCAGACCAAAATCGCTTCGCCCGAAGCGCTGCAGCAGCTGCTGCACCACGACCTGTCCGAAGCCACCGGCGGCACGGTGCAGGTGCGGCTGGTAACGGAGGCGGATCTCGGCAAGCAGCAGATGGGCGAGCTCGACGGCCTGCTGCTGGACCGGCTCGACATCGAGGTCGACCGCTACGAGCCCGCGCCCGAACTGCTGTTCGCCGACCAGGGAGAAACGCCGGTGGAAGAAACGCTGGTGTCGCACCTGCTCAAATCCAACTGCCTGGTCACGGGCCAGCCCGACTGGGGCAGCGTGCAGATCCGCTACGTGGGCGCGCCGATCAACCAGGAAGCGCTGCTCAAGTACCTGATCTCGTTCCGCAACCACAACGAGTTCCACGAGCAATGCGTCGAGCGGATCTTCATGGACGTGCTGCGGCAGTGCAAGCCGGTGAAGCTGGCGGTGTATGCGCGCTACACGCGGCGTGGGGGGCTGGATATCAATCCGTTCCGGACGAACTTCAATACGGCCTGGCCGGACAACAAGAGGAATGCGCGGCAGTAGGTGTTTTCAAGCGCTACCAGTTTGCTCCCCTCTCCCGCAAGCACGCGGGAGAGGGGACCGGCGTACTGGATTTGAAGCGGCATCGTCGACCACCGGCGCTTCGTGCCGGCCTCAAGACTCCCTGCGCAACCTCACCCTTAGGGCTTCACCGGCCCCCAGGGACTCCACTTCAGCGCGCCGCCCGCTGACACCTGCCCGCACGCCAGGTGCGCGAATGCCGACGTTGTAACCGAACTTGAATTAATTAATTCTAAAATTAATATTAATTCAACCCGGTTCGACACACGTCCATGCCGCGCAAACCCGCTACCCCGAAGCCCCCCGAGCGTCGCACGCCCGGCCGCCCCGCCGCGGGCCAGCCCGGCCAGCGCGAGCGCATTCTCGACGCTGCCACCGACCTGTTTTCGCGGCAAGGCGTCGCCGGCACGCCGGTCAAGGCCATCGCTGTGCAGGCAGGCGTCACGCCAGCACTGGTCCACTACTACTTCAGCGACCGCGAGCTGCTGCTCGATGCCGTGATCGAGGAAAAGGTGCAGCCGCTGGTGGCGCAGTTCTTCGCAGCCGGCCCGCAGGACACGGAGCCATTGGCGATGCTGGTCGGCATCGCCACCCGGCTGGTCCGTGCCGCGGCCGATACGCCATGGTTTCCCGGCCTGTGGATCCGCGAGGTCGCCAGCGACGACGGCGCGCTGCGCGAGCGCGTGCTCAAGCGCTTTGCGCTGCAGCGTGCCGGCGCCATGATGGCGCCGCTGGCGGCGGCGATCGCCAACGGGCAGCTCAACCGCGGGCTGGAGCCGGCGCTGGTGATGCCGTCGCTGGTGGGCCTGACGCTGCTGCCGCTGGCCACCACGCATATCTGGCGCCGGCTGCCGGGCGCCGAAGCGGTCGATACCGACGCGCTGGTGCGCCATGTCTCGGCGCTGCTCACGCATGGGCTGGCCCCCGCGCCGGCTGCCGGCGCCGAAACCTCGCCCGCATCGAAGAAGAAGGGCCGCGCGCCCAGGCATTCCCCGGAGTCCGCTTCATGAACGCCGCTGTTTCCACCTTTCGCGCGCTGTCGCGCGCGCTTCCCATCGCTGCGCTGCTTGGCGCCACGCTGCTGGCCGCCGGCTGCAGCAAGCCCGGTACCGACAACTGGCAAGGCTATATCGAAGGCGAGTTCGTCAGCGTCGCGTCACCCTTTGCCGGCCGCCTCGACACCCTCTCCGTGCAGCGCGGCCAGCAGGTCGCGCAAGGCGCCGCGCTGTTCGCGCTTGAATCCGACGACGAACGCGCCGCGCGCCAGCAGGCCGAGGACCAGTTGCGCGCCGCCGAAGCGCAGTTGCAGGACATGAAGACCGGCAAACGCCCGGTCGAAGTCGACGTGAGCCGTGCCCAGCTGGCGCAGGCCCAGGCCCAGGCGCAACGCAGCGCCGCCGCACTGCGGCGCGACGAGCGCCAGTTCGAGATTGGCGGCATCGCGCAGGCGCAGCTCGATGAATCGCGCGCGCAGGCCCGCAGCGATGCGGCGCGCGTGCGCGAGCTGCAGCGCGATATCGACGTGGCACGGCTGCCGGGCCGCGATGCGCAACAGGCGGCGCAGGCCGCGCAAGTGGCCGCGGCGCGCGCCGCGCTGGCGCAGGCGGACTGGAAACTGTCGCGCAAGACCGTGGCCGCCACGCAGGCCGGGCTGGTCTACGACACGCCCTACCGCCTCGGCGAATGGGTGCCCGCCGGCAGCCCGGTGGTGCGCATGCTGCCGCCCGGCAACGTCAAGGTGCGCTTCTACGTGCCCGAGGCCGTGGTCGGCGCGCTGCGCAACGGCCAGGCGGTGCAGGTGCGCTGCGATGGCTGCGCCGCGCCGGTGGCGGCCAGCATCACCTATGTCGCCAACGAAGCCGAATACACGCCGCCGGTGATCTACAGCAACGAGACCCGCAACAAGCTGGTGTTCCTGGTGGAAGCGCGCCCGTCAGCAGCCGACGCCACCAAGCTGCGGCCCGGCCAGCCCGTCGAGGTGGTGCGGCAATGAACATGGAAACCAGCCACGCTGCCAACGGCCGCGCGCAGGAACTCGCCATCGACGTGCGCGGGCTGAACAAGCACTTCGGCGACAAGCACGTGGTCAACGACCTCAGCATGCAGGTCGCGCGCGGCGAAATCTTCGGTTTCCTCGGCCCCAACGGCAGCGGCAAGACCACGTCGATCCGCATGATGTGCGGCCTGCTGACGCCCGATTCTGGCGAAGGCACCTGCCTGGGCTTCGACATCCTGAGCGAGGCCGACCAGATCAAGCGCCGCGTCGGCTACATGACGCAGAAGTTCTCGTACTGGGACGACCTGTCGATCCGCGAGAACCTCGACTTCGTCGCGCGCGTGTACGGCATGCCGGACCGGCGCAATGCCGTCGACCGCGCGCTCGAGGACCTGGGCCTGGCCACGCGCTCGGCGCAGCTCGCGGGGTCGCTGTCGGGCGGCTGGAAGCAGCGGCTGGCGCTGGCGGCCTGCCTGCTGCACGAGCCGGAACTGCTGCTGCTCGACGAGCCCACTGCCGGCGTGGACCCCAAGGCGCGCCGCGAGTTCTGGGAGCAGCTGCACCTGCTCGCCGCGCGCGGCATCTCGGTGCTGGTCAGCACGCACTATATGGACGAGGCCGAGCGTTGCCACAAGCTCGCCTATATCGCCTACGGCAAGCTGCTGGCGCAGGGCACCGCCGACGAAGTCGTGGCCAGCCAGCAGCTGTCGACATGGAGCGTGGAAGGCGACGACCTCGCCACGCTGTCGGAGCAGTTGCAGGGCGCGCCCGGCGTGGAGCAGACCGTGGCATTCGGCACCGCGCTGCACGTCACCGGCCGCGATGCGCAAGCGCTGGCCGCCACGCTGGAACGCCTGGCCGGACCGGGGCGCCGCGTGACGCAGGCCGAGACCAGCCTCGAAGACGTGTTCATCCACATGATGGGCCGGGCCGAGGACAACATGGGCACGCGCAAGGCGAAGGAGCCGACATGAACGCCGCCGCAATCCCAAACCCCCGCAAGCCACGTGCCAACGCCACGCGCTTCTCGCTCCAGCGCTGGTGGAGCATCGTGCTGAAGGAATTCCTGCAGCTGCGCCGCGACCGCGTCACCTTCGGCATGATCGTCGGCCTGCCGATCATGCAGCTGCTGCTGTTCGGCTTTGCCATCAACACCGACCCGCGCCACCTGCCGACCGCGGTGATCGCCGCCGACCAGAGCGAATTCACGCGCACCTTTATTGCCAGCATGCAGAACTCCACCTACTTCAAGGTGGTCGCGACGCTGCCCGACGAAGCCGCCGGACGCGAGGCGCTGATGAAGGGCGACGTGCAGTTCGTGCTCAGCATCCCGCCCGACTTCACGCGCAAGCTGCTGCGCGGCGAACGCCCCGCGCTGCTGGTGGAGGCCGATGCCACCGATCCCTCGGCCACCGGGCAGGCGATCGCGGCGCTGCCGCAACTGCCGTTCAGCGTCGGCAAGCATGACCTGAAAGGCTCGCTGGCGCCGCTGGCGGGCGGCAAGGCGCCGTTCGACGTGCAGGTGCAGCGCCTGTACAACCCCGAAGGCCTGACCCAGTACAACATCATCCCCGGCCTGATGGGCGTGATCCTGTCGATGACCATGGTGATGATGACCGGGCTGGCGATGACGCGCGAACGCGAGCGCGGCACCATGGAGAACCTGCTGGCCACGCCGGTGCGGCCGCTGGAGGTGATGACCGGCAAGATCGTGCCGTACATCTTCATCGGGCTGATCCAGGTGACCATCGTGCTGCTGGCCGCGCGCTGGGTCTTCAGCGTGCCGTTCGTCGGCTCGGTGACGGCGGTGTACCTGGCGGCGCTGCTGTTTATCGCGGCCAACCTGACGGTGGGCATCACGCTGTCGTCGCTGGCGCAGAACCAGCTGCAGGCGATGCAGCTGACCTTCTTCTACTTCCTGCCCAACATCCTGCTGTCGGGCTTCATGTTCCCGTTCGCCGGCATGCCCGGCTGGGCGCAGGCGATCGGCAACATCCTGCCGATGACGTATTTCAACCGCATGGTGCGCGGCATCCTGCTCAAGGGCAGCGGCTGGGCCGAGCTATGGCCGCAGGTCTGGCCGATGGCGCTGTTCATCGTGGTGGTGATGATGATCGCGGTGCGCTTCTACCGCCGCACGCTGGACTGAAGGATGGCTGCCATGGCCCGACTTTTTCCCTTGATGGCCGCGGCCGCGCTGCTGGCCGGCTGTGCCGTCGGCCCCGACTTCCGCAGCCCTGCGCCGCCCGACGATGCCGGCTACGTGCCGGGCCCGCAACCGGTTGCCACCGTGGCGGCCGACAGCGGCGATCGCCACGCGCAATCGCACGCGCAGACGCTGGCCGCCGGCGCCGACGTGCCGGCGCAATGGTGGACGCTGTTCCGCAGCCCCGAGCTGGACGCCACCATGCGCATGGCGCTCGACGCCAGCCCCACGCTGGCGCAGGCGCGCGCGCGGCTGCGCGAGGCGCAGGAAAATCTCGCCGCGCGCACTGGCGCCACGCGCTGGCCCGCGGTCGACGCGCAGCTCGATACCACGCGCCAGCAGGTCAATTTCCAGTCGATGGGCATCACGTCGATCCCCAGCCCGGGACCGTTCACGCTGTACGGCGCCACGGTGCAGGTGTCCTACGTGCTCGACCTGTTCGGCGGGCAGCGGCGCGAGCTGGAAGGGCTGCAGGCGGCGGTCGACTACCAGCGCTACGAGCTGGAAGCGGCGCGGCTGGCGCTGGCCGCCAACGTCGCCACCGCGGCGATCCGCGAGGCCGGACTGCGCGCGCAGCTGGTCGACACGGTGGCGCTGGCCGAAGCCCAGCGGCGCCAGCTTGGCATCGCCGAGGAACGCCTGCGCGCCGGCGGTGTCGCGCGCGTCGACGTGCAGCGCCAGCGCGCACAGCTCGCCCAGACGCAGGCGCTGGTGCCGGGCCTGCAGCGCCAGCTGGAAACGACGCGCCACCAGCTCGCGGTCTACACCGGCCAGACCCCGGCGGCGGCGTCCTTGCCGACATTCACGCTGGACGCACTGCACCTGCCCGACACGCTGCCGGTCAGCCTGCCGGCCACGCTGGCGCGGCGCCGCCCCGACATCCGCGCGGCCGAAGCGCTGCTGCACCAGGCCAGCGCCGATATCGGCGTGGCCACGGCCAACCTCTATCCGCAGGTCACGCTAAGCGCCAGCGGCGGCAGCCAGGCCACCGCCGCGCGCGACCTGTTCAGCAGCCTGAATGTGTGGAGCCTGGCGGCCGGGCTGGTGCAGCCGGTGTTCCGCGGCGGCGAGCTGCAGGCGCGCAAGCGCGCGGCCGAAGCGGCGTACGAGCAGGCGCTGGCCGCCTACCGGCAGGCCGTGCTGCAGGGCTTGCAGGACGTGGCGGACTCGCTGCGCGCGCTCGAGGCCGACGCCGCCACGCTGCGCGAACGCGCCGACAACGCGCGCCAGGCACGCGACACGCTGGCGGTGGTGTCGGAACAGTACCGGCTCGGCGGCGTCAGCCAGCTGGCCGTGCTCGATGCCGAGCGCGAGGCGCGGCAGGCATCCCTCGACCTGGCGCAGTCGCGCGCCGACCGGCTGGCGGATTCGGCAGCGCTGCTGCAGGCGCTGGGCGGCGGGTGGTGGCAGGAGGATGATGCGGCAATGGCAGCGGCGCCCCGGTAAGCGAGCCGGCAAGCGAGCCGGCAAACGAGCCGGTAAGGGCGCCGGCAAGCGCCCCACTGCCGCGGCCGGTCACTTCCGGTCGGTCTGCGTGTACCAGTAAGTGCGCTTGCGCTTGCCGATCCCCGGCGGCGAGATCTTCTGCGCGCCCAGCGACGAAGTATTGTCGCCGCCGCCGGGACCGGTCTGGTTGCCGCCGCCGATCAGCACCGGCACGTTGCTGGTGTTGCCTGCCGCATCCGTGACGGCAACCACCCCGAACACCGGCGACGGCGGCAGGCCACCGTTGTTGAACACGACATGGCGGTTGTTGTTCAGGCCCTTGCCGGTCAGGAACGAAACCGCATAGCCGCGCGCAATGCCCAGGTCCGGATAGCACACGCCCGACTTGGGCACGCTCGGCTGGTTGGTGCCGAAGTAGGTGTAGCCGGCCACGGTCAGCGGCGCGTTGACCACCTTCTCGCCGGTGCCCAGCACCAGGTAGAAGCCCTTGCCGGCGGTCGTGTCGGTGTACGCGGTCGAAGTCGCGTCGAACAGGTCGGCCTCGGTCAGCGCCGTCCATGTCGACGGCAGCCCGCCGGTGAGCACCGTGTCCTTCAGCATGTAGAAGCGGTTGCTGACGTTATAGGCCAGGCCCGGCGTGGTGCTGGTGGTGTACAGCGGATGCTCGCGGTCGCCGCTGCCGATCATCACCGCATCGTAGTTGCCGGTGGTGATGACGTCCGGCGGATACATGAACTTGCGCGCATCGTTGGTGGCCTGCGCGCCGCCCAGCGACGCGAACTTCTGCAACGTCCAGGCATCCGACCCGATGCCGGCCGCGGTCTCGAAGTCCAGCCGCCAGACATTGCCGCCAACATCGCCGACATAGCCCTTGTCGACCAGCCCGTCGCCGTTGCGGTCCACCACCGCCACGTCGGACGGGATCGCGCGGTTCAAGCCGGCGGGCGTCGTGCACACCGTGGCGGCAAGGCCGGTGCAGTCTGCCAGCCATGCGCGCACCACTTTGCCCTCGAAGGCATCGAACACGATCACGCCACGTCCTTGCCCCGAACCGCTGCCGCCCTGCGAAGGCTCGGCGTCCTCGGCGGGGTCGTAGCCGGCGCCCATCACCACCAGCGGGTTGGCATACCCCTTGACGCGGATCACGCGCGGCTGCGACCAGGTCTGGCCAAGCTCCGGGATGCTGGTGCTGTCGGCCTTCCACAGGAATTCCGGCGCCAGCGGATCGGTCACATCCAGCGCATAGGTCAGGCGCCCGCCGCGGCGCGCGGTCAGGTAGATCACCACGCGCGGCTTGGCCGGGTCGCGCAGGTCCTGGAACACCGTGGTGGTGCCATCAAAGAAATAGTCGCGCGGCTTCGCACCCGAGCCCGTGGGCGATCCGCTCAGCTGCACTTCGGGCTGGTTGGTATAGAGCCGGCCGAGCTTGCCGTAGAACTCAGGCGGAATGAAGCCCCACAGTTCCCCGCCCGGCCGCACGCCGCCGATGCCGATGTCCTGGTTGCCGTTGACCGCATGGAAGACGCCGTCGTTGGCGCCATAGAACACCACCACGCCGGTCGTGCCGCCGTAGTTGATCACCACCGGGCGCGAATGCAGCACGTCGCCATGCACCGAGCCGCGCACGGTGACGCTGCCCCCAGGACCCTTCTGCTGCTCCGCGCCGGCGATCGCGCTGTCGCCCAGCGCCCGCACGTCGCGGCCACGCACCCACCTGATCAGGTTGCTGACGTCGGCCGCGGTGGCGTTGAGCGCAGCCTGCCCGCCGGTGCCGGCCAGCCAGCCGTTGGACGTATCGAATGAAGCCAGCGTCTTGCCGCTGCATACCCCGGACGGGCAGGTGTAGAGCTTGCGTCCGCTCTGGTCGGTGGTGAACTGCGCGCGCAGCATTTCGCCGGCGCCGCCCTTCTCGACGATCTCGCCGTCGCCGCCGACCACACCCGCCACGCCGTCGGCAGAATCCAGCGCACCGGCGGCCCCGGAGGGGCTGTTGACCCAGAATCCCTTGGCAGGCCAGCCGCTTGCCGGACTGCCGGTATAGCTCGAGCCACTGAACCCCAGCGGCGGCTCGGCGGTCCAGAAACTCTTGGCGTTAGGCGAGATAAAGCCCGTGCCGGCGTTGCTGATCGCACTCTGCTGGTTGGGGCCGCTGGGGTTGGCGTCCAGCACCACGATCTGGTTCTTGTTGTCGTAGCCTAGCTTGTACTGCTTCAGGTTGCCCATCCAGCGCGGCGCCGCGGTGGCGTCGGGCCGGAACATGCCGATGTAGATCTGGTTCAGGTACGAACCCTGCCCGTTCACGCTGACCGGCAGGCTCACCGACGAGAACACGTTGTTGACCGCCTGCATCTCGTTGAAGATCTGCAGCAGCGCGTTCACCAGCGCATCCACGTCGCCCAGGCTGACCACATAGCGCTTGCCGCCGGCGTTGTCGGCCATGCTGCGGGTCGACTCGACATAGTCGGGGTTCCTGTCGTCCGTGACGGCAATGGTATAGGTGATGATGTTCTGGTTATTGTCGAGATTGCCGTTCACGTCGGTTTCGTACATGAACCGCGCCCACTCGTCGCCCCAGTTGCTTTCATACTTGTTGGCCGCCGTGTCGAGCTTGAGCTGGGTCAGCTGCCTGGCGCTTGCACCGGCCGCGGCAAGTGCGTCCCTGGCCTCGGTGCCGGTGTCCTGCGGCTTGCCGTTGTTGACCGCGTTGGCAATGTAGATGACGAAGTTCTTCTGGCACGGGTTGGTGATCGGCGACGCGTACTGCGTGCCCGACAAGCCCTTCTTGCCGCTGAAGAATGCCCAGGCCTCCTGCATGCCGCCGCCCACCTGGGAGTTGTTCGAGTTGTCGGCCTGGCGGTCGATGCTCTTGATGTACTCCAGGAATTTGCCGCCGTTTTCGAGGTCCATCAGCGGCAACGTGTACGGCGCAGCCGACGGGTAGCGGAACTTGCCGCCGGGGTTGGTGCCGGTGCCGAACATCATCAGCCCCATGTTGATGTTGCCGGCCAGTTGCTCGTTGGTCACGAGCGTATTCACCGCCCGGTAAAGTGCGCACTGGATCGCGCCGACGTCGGTGCCGGCATTGTTGGCGCTGACGACATCGGGGACATCGCAACCACGGATGGTCGTGGCCGCATTCCACGTGGACGCATTGTCCAGCAGCAACAACACATTGGGCTTGGTGCCGGCATTGTTCTGCAGGCCGGTGAACAGGTCGATGTCTTCCGCATGCGCGCCCTGCCATCCGGCCAGGGCAAGCAGGGCTGCGGCGAAGGCGGCATGGCGCCGATTCCGGCGGGCTGGGCTCGTCATCCGGGTTCCTGTGCGATCAATGGTGAATAGGTGGCAATGCCCGTGCGGTCAGGGGCAGGCCGAGCCGGTCGGCATGCGCACCGCCACGCCCTGGTGGACCGTTGCCACGGCGCCGGTGCCGGCGCTGTCGTCGACCGTGGCGGACACGTCCCACTGGGTGGCGTTGCACAGCGAGTTGCCCGCGTTGTTGCCGGCCGTGACGATGCCGGTGTTCTGCACACCGCTTCCGATCATGCACGAGACATCGTCGGGATCCTTCAGGTCGAGCTCGACGTTCTTGATGGGCTTGCTCGCCACGCATTCCGGCGTGGCGACCTGGGCCACGTAGTCGGCCTTGCCGTCGCCGCTGACATCCACCGCCACGCTGATGGCTGCCGGTGCCTTGGTGAAGTCGTCGGAGATCACCTGCTCGATCGACTGCTGCGCGACGTCACGCGCTTCGGCGGTATGCTGCTGGTTGGCCGCGACCTTGACATTGATCAGGCCCGAGTTGACCAGTGCCACGGCGATCAGCAGGAACAGGACCATGAACACCAGGGTCACGACCAGCGTGACCCCGGTCTGCCTGCGGCGCAGCGGACTGCCGGATGACCTCTTCATTGCTCGCCCTTCGCGGTATCGCGTCATTGCTCACGCAGTCCTGCCACATTGACCAGCCGCGCCACCTGGGCGTAGACATGGCGCTTGTAGCCGTCATTGAACGGGCCGCTGGCGGCGGCGCGCCCCAGGTCATAGGTGCGGGTGTCCACCTGGCCGCCGGAGGTCCGCAGCGTGCGTGCCAGCAGGTTCACGCGCACGGTGGTCACATTGCTCCAGTTGGCCAGCGCATCGGTCCAGTCGTAGCCCGGCACGATGGGGCAGGCAGCGGCGTTGTTGGCGCCGGGATCGTCCACATAGCAGTCGGCGGAGCCGTTGCTGTCCAGGTCCACGCCGTACGCCAGGTGCATGTCCTGTATGCCTTGCGCCAGCGAACGCGACTGGAATGCGCCGTTGACCAGCTCGGCCATCTTCAGCGTGGGGATGCCGTCCCCGCCGTTGCTGCAGCGGTCGCACGGCGCGAGATAGAACGCGCGCACCACCGCCTCGCGCAGCGCTGCCGGCACCGCCGCATCGCAAGCCTTGGTGCGCAGCGGGAAAGCCGCCGCCGCGCTGGCATCGAAGACAAAGGCAGTGCTGTCGTTCGGGCAGGCCGACACCTGCAGGTAAGGCACGCCAGGCATCGGGGCCGCCACCGGCGTGGTCGACACGCGCCGCACCACCAGCACCTCCGAGGTGGCGGCAAGGTCCGGCAGGCAGGGTGCGGCCACGCCGGCGGCATAGCCGGCCAGAGGCAGCGGGACGGTGCCGCCGGCGGTGAAGCCGAGCGCCGCGGGATCCGTCGCGCACAGCGCCGGGCCGGCAACCGTGGCGCCCCGCGCGATGCTGCCCGTCCCGAAAAATCCCGCGAGTTCCACTTCGCGCCGGATCTGGTCCAGCGCATAGCGGCCGTTCTCGACCTGCTCGGCCGACTTGACGAACTCGGTGCGCGACAAGCTGTTGGCGTAATAGAGGCTGGCCAGCGCGGTCAGCAGCACCAGGCCGATGGTGATGCCGATCATCAGTTCGACCAGCGACACGCCGCGCTGGCGCCGCCGCAGCCGGCCCCGGGCAATCCGCAGTGCTGCCGTCATGACACGGTCCCCAGCGAGCCGATGCGGATCTGCGTGCTGACCGCGCGGCGGTGGGCATCGGTGCCGTACTGGTCCTGGCCGCAGCCGAGCGCGGGGGCGCCGGTGGCGGCCAGGCCCTGCCAGGCCACGGTGATGCGGTAGATGCTGGCGGCCGCGTCGACGGTGTCGATGCAGCCGCGCGCGCCGATCATCGCACCGACGGCCTGCGCCGCGACGCCGGCGGCGCCCGGGCTGACTTCGGCGCTGCCCAGCAATGCTGCGTTCCAGGCCTGCAGGTCGCCGTTGGCGGTGGCGTTCTGCGCATCAGTGCCCAGGGTGCACGCTGCCGGCGCCGCGCTGCCGGTGCCCAGGCGCATGCCGTTGGCGCCGTCGGCATAGCACGGCGCCACCTGGCGGTTGGCATTGATGCGCGTTGTCATGTCCTGCAGCAGCGCCAGCGCCTGCACCCGCTGGTACGACTCCATCTCGGTCTGTCCCGAGCGCGCCACCAGCCCGGCCGTGCCGAGCAGCGCGACGAGCAGGATCACCACCGCCACCAGCACTTCGATCAGCAGGAAGCCGCCCTGCCTGGCGCGGCGGCCTGGCCGCGCGCGCGGCCGTCGCGGCCGTGAAAGCGTTCGGGTCATGGGCAGGCTCCGGTGTCGGACGCAACGCGGCCGGTCTCGCTGACCTGCACGCACGCGCGCAGCGCGGCGGAGGTGTCATTGGCGGGCGCAAGCTCGAAGCGCATGGCCGCGCCGGCAAGCCGGCCGTCGTTGCCGAGCACCACCGCGCCGGCGGCGCTGGAGGTGATGGCGAGCCCGCCGTAGGGCCCGAAGGTGCGCACCGTTTCCGCACCAGCGCTGACGGTCCAGCCCGCGGTCCACGCCGCCCCGGTGGGCGCCAGCGTCACGGTGGCATTGCGCTTGACCGCCTCGCTGCGCGCCAGCAGCAGTGCCGAGCTCAGGTCGAGCGAGGCGCTGCGCACGCGCTGCCCCGCCATCAGCGAGGCAAACGAGGGCGCGGCGGCGAACGCCAGGATCGCCAGCACGGCCAGCGTGCACATCAGTTCGACCAGGGTGAAGCCGTGCAGCGCCCGCGGCTGCGGGCGGCACAGGCGAAGCCGGTAGGTGGCTGCCATGGTCAGTTCCAGCAATCGGTACCGCCACCGGACGCCGACTTGGCGCCGGCGCTGGTCAGCGTCAGCGTGCCGCAGCCGGTGTCGGCGCTCAGCTGGCTGCCCTTGGGCGTGGCCACGATGCTGTAGCCCGGCGGCAGCGCGGCATTGGGGGTGACGGTGACGTCGTAGCGCGTGCCCTGCGCGGCCGGCACCGACATGCCGAGCGCGCCGAGACTGGCGGCATAGGCGCGGTTGTCGACGAGAAACCGCTCCTGCGCGCCGGAGACTTCGAGCATGAACGACTCGATCGCGGCGCGGTGCGATCGCACCACATGGCGGCTGTAGTTGGGGATGGCGACGGCGGCCAGGATGGCGATGATCGCGACGGCGATCATCAGCTCGACCAGCGTGAAGCCGCGCGCGTGCGCGCCGCGGCCTGGCATGGCGCCCGCCGCGTCTGTTCCTGCCCCGATTTGACCCTTGACCCGAAACGGCGGCGTGACCATGCCGCCGTGTCGCACTGCAGGGCTTCTATGTCCCATGCTCGCGCTCCGTACCAATTATGTTCCGGTTGACCGATTTCCGGAGGTTATGGCGCGGAGTGTAAGTCACTGCCCCTTAAGTGGGTAAGAAAATTCTGATGACAGTGCGCCGGCGTTGCGGCAATCCGACAATCGGGGGGCTTGCCAAATCCCTTGGGTACAGCTTGGCGGCCGCCGGACGTTAACAGCTTTCGACGGGCTTTCGACGCGACGATGTGTCCCGAGCGCCACCGCGCGGCGCGCTCCCGTGCGCGGCTGTGCAACAATCGTTACAACCACGAATCCGGAGTGCCCATGCCGTCCGACAGCCCCACCCATCCGCCGCAACCTCCCCAGGCCAATCCCACGCCGGCGCCGCCCCAGGACCTCGACGCGCTGCTGGCCTTGCTGCGCGCCAGCTTCCCAAGCCTGAGCACGCAGTTCCAGAGCGGCGCGCGCTACCTGCTCGACCACCCGCAGGACGTGCCGGTGCTGTCGATGCGCAAGATCGCCGCCAGCGCCGGCGTGCAGCCCGCCACGCTGGTCCGGCTGTCACAGCACCTTGGCTTCGAGGGCTGGCAGGGCCTGCGCGAACTCTTTGTCGATGCGCTGCGCGGCGGCAGCCAGCCCTATGCGCGCCGCGCGCGCAAGGTGGTGCGCGAAAGCAGCGCCAGCCGCATGCTGGGCGAGATGCTCGACGCCCAGCACCACAACCTCGACCTGATTGCGGCCAACAACGACAAGACGCTGCAGCAGGCGGCGGAGCTGCTGTCGCAGGCGCAGAACGTGCACGTGGCGGGCTTCCGCTCGTGCTTCCCGATCGCGTTCACCTTCCACTATGTCTACCGGCTGTTCCGCAGCTCGGTGCAGCTGATCCGCGCCGATGCCGGCACGCTGGAAATGGAGCTGCGCGGGCTTGCACCCAAGGACGCCGTGGTGGTGGCCAGCTTTGCCCCGTATTCGCAGGAAAGCATCCGCGTGGCGGCGGCCGCGCGCGAGTGCGGCTGCAAGGTGATCGCCCTGACCGACAGCACCGTGGCGCCGATCGCGCTGGCGGCCGACTGCACGCTGCTGTTCTCGGTCGAGAGCCCGTCGTTCTTCCCGTCGATCACGGCCGGCGTGGCCATGGTCGAGGCGCTGGTCGAGCAGTTGCTGGCGCGCAAGGGCAAGGGCGCGATCCGCGCGCTCGAGCAGGCCGAAGGCGAGCTGCACCGCGCCGGCGCCTACGTGCCCGCCGGCCGCGGCTGAGCGGACTACTCGAAGGCCTCGTCGTTGGGGCTGGCGTAGGCCTTCTTCAGCGGCTCGCTCATCGGCAGCTCGAAATTGACCTGCTTGGGCGGCACCGGCGCGGCAAACCACTTGCTGTAGAGCTTGTTGATCTCGCCGCTGCGGATCAGCCCGCCGATGGCACCGTCGACCACCTGCTTGAAGCCGGGATCGTCCTTGCGCAGCATGAACGCATAGGCCTCGAACGACTGCGGCGTGCCCACCACGGTCCAGTCGGCGGGATTGGGCGCCAGCGTGCGCGCGCCCGACAGCAGCACGTCGTCCATCATGAACGCGGCCACCCGCCCTGACTGCAGGATCAGGAACGACTCGCCATAGTCCTTGGCGCTTTGGATGGTGATGTTGGCCTGCTTCTCGTCGTTGAGCCGGCGCAGGATGCGCTCCGACGTGGTGCCGGCATTGGTCACCACCGCCTTGCCCGAGAGGTCGCCGAAGTCGCGCACCGGGCTGCCCTTCTTCACCAGCAGCCGCGTGCCGGCGACGAAGAACGTGGTCGAGAACGCCACCTGCTGCTGGCGCGATTTCAGGTTGGTGGTGACGCCGCACTCCAGGTCGACGGTGCCGTTCTGCACCAGCGAGATCCGGTTCTGCGAGGTCACCGGCACCATGCGCACCTGCAGCGCGGGCACGCCGGTCTCGCGCTTCACCGCATCGATCACCCGGTCGCAGATGTCCTGCGAGAAGCCGATCACCTTCTGGTTGGCGTCGTAGTAGGAGAACGGGATCGACGCGGTGCGATGGCCGATGGAGATCGTGCCTGAGGACTTGATCTTGCCGAGGGTCGGGCTGGCGGCGGAATCGGTGACACCGGCGGCGACACCGGCGGCAACACCTGCGGCAACACCGGCAGCATGCGCCGTGCCGGCCGTGCCGCTGCAGAGCACCAGCGCCGCGGCGGCGGCCGCGGCAGCCGTGAACCGGCGCGGGGTCGGTGAACCGCCGCACGGACGCGTGACTTCTGCTGCTTTCATACAGGCTCTCCTTGGATAGCTTGGTTGGCATGGGTGCCGTTCAGCGATGCACCATCGCATCGGGAATGCTATGCAATCAGCAACAAGTGTTCCATCATGGATAACCATGAAACATATGTATTTTTAACGGGCGCGGCGAAACAGCTGTTGGGACTGCGGGAAAATGTGCGCGAACGTGGTGCATTGGCGCGCCAGATCCGTGCGGCGGCGCAGCATGGACACTGGCAAGGAGGCGGGGAATCAGGCGCGGAACCGCGCGAGGCGGTGGATGGCGGAAGGGCAGCAGCGGATGGCGCGCCTGGCGCGACCGTCCGCCGTGGAACCGGCTTACCGGATGCACTTCTCCTGGTACGCCTGCTGCAACGACTTGCGCGGGCGCTCGCGTTCCAGCTCGGGCACCTGCCGCCCTTGCGCGGTCTCGATGGTCGAGTCGGTGGCGCGGTACTCGCGCTTGGGCGCGACGGCGATCTGCGCGGCGAGTTCGCGGCATTCCGCCGACTCGATGCTGGCCGGCGTCGCGTCCGGATCGGGGCGGTAGGGCGTGGTGCCCTGCTGGACTGCCTCGTTGATGGCAGCTGCGGCGGCGCCCTGGCCGTCCTGCTTCTGCGCCTGGGCGCTGCAGGCCACGACAAGGGTGGCAAGTGCGGCTAGGCGGATCAGGATGCGCTGGCGGCTGGGCATGGTGTCTCCTCGGAAATATGGCTCGTTGCTTTGCAGGAGTCGCCAGCTTAAACGTTCACGGCTTGTCTGGCACTAGCGGCATCTGCGGCACTTCCGGCATTTGTTGCCGGCGCGGGCGGCGGCATGCGCTAGCGCCCGCGGTGCTCGCCCTCTTCGTCGAGCAGCCAGTCGCGCCGCATCACCACATAGGTAAAGGATGCGGACCAGCCGATCAGGATCAGGCCCACCAGCGGCTCGATGGTCGCGATCAGCCGGGTCGCGCCGACCGGGTAGAGGTCGCCCAGGCTCTGCGTGGTAAAGGTCTCCAGCGCAAAGTAGGCGTAGACCAGCAGCGACGGCTGGCCGTGGCGGGTCGGCATGCCGGGCGCGGTCGATCCCGCCAGCCAGCCGAGGCCGAGCTCGTTGTCGGCAAACCAGAAGCCGAACGCGAACACCATCGCCTCCAGGCAGTGGACCAGGATGATGCAGACGATCAGCACGCCGATATTGACGCGCCCGCTCCAGCGCCGCGGATGCAGCGACGACAGCAGACGCAGCGCTTCGTAGTGGATGCCCACCACGGTCACGGTCAGCACCGCGGCGCACAGCAGGGCCAGCAAAAAATTCTCGGCAGAGTTTTCCATGCGCAACCGGTCGAGGGGCTGAGGCGTCCGGCTCCGGGCGGGCAAAAGCAGACGCCCTCCAACATAACATCGGAAAGCGCGCGGGAAAACCGGCACGGGAACTGCCGGCCGGCAGCGGGCATGTCCGCCACGCGGGCCATGCACTATGCTTGAAATCCCACCATCCCCAAGCGGAGGCCGACGTGCGTAAATCCATTCCGATCCTCGCGGCGCTGGTGTTGTGCGGCGCCAGCGGCCTGGCGCTCGCCCACAACTGCCCCAACGAGATGAAGGACATCGACGCCAAGCTCAAGACCAAGCCCGCGCTGTCGTCCGACGATGCCGCCAAGGTGGCCAAGCTGCGTGCGGACGGCGAGGCCTACCACAAGGCCGGCAAGCATGACGAATCGATGAAGTCGCTGCTCGAGGCCAAGAAGATACTTGGCATCTGAAGCGGGACGCTGAAAAAAGAGCCGCTGCGCAACCCCGCGCGGCGGCTTTGCTTTGCTGCATTGCCCCGGGGCGAGACGCCCCGGACGTGTGGATCAGGAGCCCGACCCCACCTGCTGGATGACGCCGTTCGGCGCCACCAGGTAATACTCGGCGCCAACGCCTACCCAGCGCGTGCCCTTGCGCGGCGCGGGCAGGTTGTATTGCTTGTAATCGTCGATCACATACTGGCGGTCCCTGAACTCGGTCGGCAGGCGGTCGCCTTTCTTCCATTGCTGCACCTGCATATACGGCGAGCTTTGCGGAGCTGGCGGCGGCGCTGCCCCAGCGGGTTCTGTCATCGGCCGGGTGGTCTGGCCACTGCCTTGCGCCATGGCAAACGGCGCCGCCAGCACGCTTGCCGCCAGCAGCAGGACAGGCATCGCTTTCTTGATATTCATCGTGATCTCCTTGCGTACGGAAAACCGAACTGCCGGAGGATCCGGACAGCATCTACCAGATTAGTCACAAAAGCGGAAAACCGTGGCAACCGTGGCCCGGCAGCCACGTCCCGGCGTTCACAATTGTTTGCCCGGCGGCAGCAGGCGCCATGTGCCGGGTGCCGTGGTGGTGGCTAAAATGCGACCTGACGGAAACACGCGGCAGGCCGCGGCAAGCGCCGCACCTGCCCAGGGCGCGCATGCGTCCCATCATGTTCCCTGGCCATGCCCTTCGGCCGCGCGATGCCACAGCGCATGCGCGCCCTCGCCGCGGCTTGCAACCACCCCTGCCAGAGAACGACAAAAACAGGGGACTCTCGTGTTGCAAGACGCTGGTCGATTCCTGGCACTGGTCAATCCCGCCATCGCCATCGCATTCTCGCTGTGCTTCGTGCTGGCCTGGCGCTATGAGCGCACCCGGCATTACCTGTTGCTGCCGGCCGCAGCGTACGGCATGTACGCGATCGCCATCACCCTGCAGATCGTCTGGCCGCCGCGGCCCGGCGGCGGACAGGCCACGGTGACCGGCCTGCTGTACCTGGGCAGCGGGGTGCTGTTGCTGCGCGGCATGCTGGCGCGCATCGGTGCGCGGGTCGATACCTGCACGCAGGTGGCATTGCCGCTCGCACTGCTCGGCGCGATCGCGTGGTTCGACCTGGTGCAGCCGCGGCTGGTGGCGCGCATCTACATCCTGAACGTCGGCATCGCCATGATCCTGCTGCTGGGCATGCCGGCGCTGGCCCGGCTGCGCGCCGGGCGCCTGGCGGACCGCGTGCTGTTCTGGGTCTACCTGCTGTTCTCGCTGCATTTCCTGCCGCGCACCGTGCTGACCGTGATCCCGGCCGCATCGCACGATCCGGCCACCTTTATCCGATCGGCCTACTGGCTGTGGCTGCAGGCCACGCTGGCGCTGCTGCTGATGGCGCTGGCCCTGGCGTTGCTGGCCGCGGCGGTGCAGGACATCATCGTCGGCCTGCGGCACGAGCGCGACACCGACCCGCTGACGCTGCTGCATACCCGCCGCGGCCTGGCCGCGCTCGCCGTGCAACAGATCCCGCCGCCGCCCGGGCAGCCGCTCAGCCTGCTGGTGTGCGACCTCGACTTCTTCAAGTTCATCAACGACAACTACGGCCACAGCGCCGGCGACGCGGTGCTGGCGCAGTTCGGCCAGATCATCGCCGGCGGCATCCGCCGGCGCGATATCGCGGCGCGGCTGGGCGGCGAAGAGTTTGTCGTGCTGCTGCCCGATACCGCGCCCGACGCCGCGCTGCAACTGGCCGAGCGCCTGCGCCATACGCTCGAACACACGCCGATGACGGTACTGCCCGGCGTGCACCGCGTGACCGCCAGCTTCGGCGTGGCGACGCTGCGGCCCGGCGAAGACCTGGATACGCTGCTGATGCGCGCCGACCACGTGCTCTACGCGGCCAAGAACCGCGGCCGCAACTGCGTCGCGTGGGAGCGGGACGAAGCCTTGCAGGCGCCCGGCGCCCTTGCGTGAGGCGGGGCCGCAGGTAGATCACCGCGGGCGCGCGCAGGATCCCGCGCAGGATCCCGATGACGATGACCGGGTGGGCGTCCGCGATCCGGCCCGGATCATGGCGACAAGCGTGAATGGCGGTAGCCGGGCAGGCAGGCATCCAGGATCAGGCCGAGTTCGCCGATGCGGTCCTGCGTCGCCTGCACGGCCCACGCGGCGCCGGCCTCCAGTTCGCGGCACAGCTCCGCCGCGTCGCGCGCGGCATCGACCTGCGCGAGCGCGCCGCGCATGCGCTGCGCGTGCGCCTGTACCGCGCCCAGGTCGCCGCTGGCGGCAGCGGCAAGCAAGGCATCGAAATCGGCATGCACGCTCCGCGCCAGCAGCGCGGCATCGGCGTCGGCGCTAACGCACGGCGACGCCTGAGCGCGCCCCGGCATCAGCGCTTGCAGGCACGCCGCCAGCTCCTGCAGCAGCACGGGCTTGACGAGGCAGCGGTCCATGCCGGCGTCATGGCAGCGATCGGCTTCGCCGGCGCCGGCGTTGGCGGTCAGCGCGACGATGCGCACCGGGTTGCCCGCCGCGCGCAGCCGGCGGCTGAGCGCGTAGCCATCCATGACCGGCATCTGCACATCGGTCAGCACGACGTCGAAGGCCCCTGCCGTGCATGCCGCCAGCCCCTGCGCGCCGTCGCCCGCCAGTTGCACCGCGCAGCCAAGCCGCTCCAGCTGGCCACGCAGCAATAGCCGGTTGTGCGGATGATCCTCCACGACCAGCACGCGCAGCCCGAGCTGCGGCAGCACCGGCATCGCTGGCGCCGCACCGGCACCGGCGGCGCCGGGCGCCGGCCGTGAGGCGGTGACAGGCAGCTGCAACGCAACGGTAAAGCGGCTGCCCTGGCCCGGCGAGCTGTCGGCGGTGATGTCGCCGCCCATCAGCCGGGCCAGTTTCCTGCAGACGGTCAGCCCGAGCCCGGCGCCGCCGGGTTCGGCCGCGCGCGTGGCATCGCCCTGCGTGAAGGGCTCGAACAGGTGCGGCAGCAGCGCGCCATCGATGCCGGGGCCGGTGTCGGCCACTTCCAGCATCAGCGTGACCTGGTCCGCCGAGGGCTGCGGTTCCTGCCACATGCGCAGCGTGACGCGCCCTTGCGCGGTGAACTTGATCGCATTGCGCAACAGGTTGGCCAGCACCTGCCGCACGCGCAGCGGATCGCCCAGCAGCCACGGCAGGCCCGGCTGCAGGTCGCAGTCCAGGGCCACGCCCTTGTGCAGGGCCAGCGGCTCCTGCGCGCGCGCCACGGTTTCGGCCAGCGCCACCGGATCGAACGGCACCGCGTCCAGTCTGATCTGGCCGGCTTCGATGCGCGAGAAGTCGAGCAGGTCATCGAGCATCTGCAGCAGCACCCGCGACGACTCGGTAATGGTCGCCACCTGCTGGCGCTGCCCTGCGTCCAGCTCGCTCATCGACAGCAGTTCCAGCGTGCCGAGCATGCCGTACAGCGGCGTGCGGATCTCGTGGCTCATCGCGGCCAGCAGGCGCGCGCCGGCGGTCCGGGCCGCGTCGGCCGGCGCCGGGCCCGCGCTGTCGTCGTTCGTCGTCATGGCATTTGTCCGGGGCTGCATGCCTGCCCGAAGGTGGCGGAGATATGCCAAGCATAGCCACGCGCGGCCGCGGATGCATGGAATTCGCATCGAGCGCTGTCGATGTCGAACTACTGCCCGCCAGCAAGGCTGGCGCGGCAGCGGAGGGCTCAGGTCGTGCCCAGCCGGTCGCGGGTGCGCCGGGCGACATCCTTCGCCCACGGGAACGTATCCCAGTAGCGCCGCGCAAACTGCTCGATCTCGTCGCGCTGCTTCAGCGACAGCCCGATCATGTCGAGTCCCTCGAGAAACATGCGGCGATGCCGCGCCGACAGTTCGAACGGGAAGTCGCCTGCCGGTGTGCGCACCTGCATGGCCTCGACATCGATGCGGATCTCATTGGCGCTGTCGGCATCTGCCGCGCCCATCAGCCGCTCGATCACCTCGCGCGGCAGCATCACCAGCAGCAGCCGGTTGTTCATCGCATTCGAGTAGAAGATCTCGCCGAAGCTGGGCGCGATCACCGCGCGGATGCCGAACTGCTGCAGGCCCCACACGGCATGCTCGCGGCTGGAGCCGCAGCCGAAGTTGGCGCCACCGATCAGGATGCTCGTATCGGCGTACTCCGGCCGGTTCAGCACGAACTCCGGGCGTTGCGCGCCGGTGGCGTCGAAGCGGTGGTCATAGAGAATGCCTTCGGCCAGCCCGGACTTGTCGATGCCGCGCAGGAACTGCTTCGGAATGATCTGGTCGGTGTCGAGGTTCTCGAAACGGAGCGCGGCGGCTTTGCCGGTGAGGCAGGAAAGTTCAGGCATGGGACAGCTCCAGCTGGCGGACGTCGGTGATCGCGCCGGTAATGGCCGCCGCGGCCGCCATGGCCGGGCTCATCAGGTGGGTGATGGCACCCCGCCCCTGCCGGCCTTCGAAATTGCGGTTGGTGGTGGAGGCGCAGCGCACGCCGTCGGCGAGCACGTCGTCATTCATGGCCAGGCACATCGAGCAGCCGGGCTGGCGCCATTCGAAACCCGCCGCGGTGAGGATGTCGGCCAGCCCTTCGCGCTCGGCCTGCGCTTTTACCGCGCCCGATCCCGGCACGACCATGGCACGCACGCCCGCGGCAACGGTCTTGCCGCGCACCACGCTGGCGACCGCGCGCAGGTCTTCGATGCGGCCGTTGGTGCATGAGCCGATGAAGACGTGCTGGATCGGCGTACCGGCCAGCGTCGCGCCCGGCTGCAGGTGCGTGTAGGCCAGCGCGCGCTCGACCGAGCGCTGCGCCGCCTCGTCGATCTGGTCTTCGGGAAACGGCACCTGGCCCGACACCGGCAGCACCTGGTCGGGGCTGGTGCCCCAGGTCACGTGCGGCTCGACCTGGCTGGCGTCGAACGCGTATTCCATGTCGAACTGCGCGCCGGCGTCGCTGTGCAGCGTCTGCCAGTACTGCAGCGCGGCGTCGCGCTGGGCACCAGCGATATCCGGCGCGCGGCGCAGCACGTAGTCGATGGCGGCCTCGTCCGGCGCAATCAGCGCGCCGCGCGCGGCGGCCTCGACCGTCATGTTGCACAGCGTGAAGCGGGCTTCGATGCTCAGCTCGCGGATGGCCGACCCGCAGTACTCCACCACGTAGCCGCGCGCACCCTGTGCGCCGATCGCCCCGATGATGCGCAGGATCAGGTCCTTGGCGGTGGTCCCGACCGGCAGCTTGCCGTCCAAGCGGATGCGCATGGTCTTTGCCATCCGGTAGACCAGCGTCTGCGTGGCCAGCACGTGTTCGACCTCCGACGTGCCGATGCCGAAGCCCAGCGCGCCGAGCGCACCGTAGGTGGTGGTGTGGCTGTCGCCGCAGATCACCACCATGCCCGGGCGGATCATGCCGTGCTCGGGCGCCACCACGTGCTCGATGCCCTGCAGCGCGTCGTTGGTGTCGAACAGCGGGATCGCGTGCCGCTCGCAATTGGCGTGCAGGTTGGTGGCCTGCAGCGCCGACGCCGGATCGGCGATCACGCGGATCGCGCCGGGGTGGGTGGGAATGATATGGCTGACCACGGCCACGTTCTGCCCCGGCACCAGTACGCCGCGCCCCTGCTCATGCAGGCCGGCGAAGGCCTGCGGGCTGGTGTATTCGTTCATCAGGTGCAGGTCGCAATACAACAGCACGTTGTCGTCGTCGATGCTGGCGACGGTATGGGAGTCGACCAGCTTCTGGTACAGGGTCCGGGGTGTCATGGCACAAGCCTTGGTAACGGTATGACGGTCATTCCGCGGTCATTCCGCGGTGATGCCGCGCTGCTTGATCAGGTCGGCCCACAGGGGCATTTCTTTTTCCAGCCGCTGCCGGGCGGCCGCGGGCGTGCCCGGCGTCGGCTCGAAGCCTTCCCTGAGCATCCGGTCCCGCGTGGCCGGCGTCGCCAGCGCGGCGTTCAGCGCGGTGTTGAGTTTGTCGATGACCGGCTTGGGCGTGCCCGTGGGCGCGAACACCATGAACCAGGTTTCGAAGCTGTAGCCCGGCAGGCCGGCCTCCGCCGCCGTCGGCACGTTCGGCAGCTGGGCGGAGCGCTTCGAACCGGTCACGGCCAGCGCCTTGAGCTTGCCGCCCTGCACATGCTGCTGGGCCGCGGACACCACCGGGAAGCTCATGTCGACCTGGCCGGCAATGGTGTCGACCAGCGCCGGGCCGCCGCCGCGGTACGGCACGTGGACGATCTGCACGTTGGCCACGGACTTGAACAGCTCGGCCGACATATGGAAGGTGCTGCCATTGCCGGCCGAGCCGTAGGTCAGCTTGCCCGGCTGGGCCTTGGCCGCGGCGATCAGTTCCGGCAGCGTTTTCGCCGGGATGTTGTTGTTGACCACCAGCACGTGCTGCGAGCTGGCGACCATGCCGATCGGCGCGAGATCCTTCAGCGTGTCGTACGGCATGCGCGGGAACAGGCCGGGATTGATGGCCAGCGACACCGTCTGCAGGCCGACGGTGTAGCCATCGGCGGGCGCCTTGGCGACCGCGTCGACGCCGATGTTGCCGCCCGCGCCGGCGCGGTTCTCCACCACGATGGTGCCGCCCATGCTCCTGGCCCAGGCATCGGCGACCAGGCGCGCGGCGATGTCGGCGCTGCCGCCGGGGGCATAGGGCACGATCAGGCGGACCGGGCGCTGGGGATAGGACTGGGCGGCGGCGGTGCCGGCAATGGCGGCGCAAGCTGCGGCACAGGCCAGCAAGGCAGTCAGGCGGACAAGTTTCACGGGCGTCTCCTGTGGGATGAATTGTTGTGGAAACGATCGTATCATTGCCTGACAGAAACATAATTCAGGTACCGTTACTTCTTTAGTTCATGCAATTCACCAATGGACAACTTCTCCGACCTCGCCTTCTTCCAGTGCATCAACAAGCACGGCAGCCTGGCCGCGGCCGCGCAGGAACTGGGCGTGACGCCGCCCGCGGTCAGCAAGCGCCTGGCCGCGCTGGAGGCACGGCTGGGCGTGCGGCTGCTGCACCGGACCACGCGCCGCATCAGCCTGACGCCGGAGGGCGAAAGCTACCTGGTCGAAGGTGCGCGCATCCTGGCGGAAATGGAAGCGCTGGAACGCGCCATCGCCGGCAGCAGCGGCACGCCGCACGGCCTGCTGAAGATCGGGGCAACGCTGGGTTTCGGCCGCCGCCATATCGCGCCGGCGCTGTCGGCATTCGCGCGCGCGTTTCCCAGGATCGAGGTGCAGCTGCACCTGAGCGACCGGCCGCTCAACCTGGTCGAACAGGGCCTGGACGCGCTGATCCATTTCGGCGAGCTGCCCGACGTGCGGCTCACCGCGCGGCTGCTCGCCAATAACCGCCGCCTGCTATGCGCCGCGCCGTCCTACCTGCAGGCCGCCGGCGAGCCGGCGAATCCGCGCGAGCTGGCGCGGCACAACTGCATCTTTATCCGCGAGGCCGACGAGACCTTCGGCACCTGGCACCTGCGCAGCGGCGCGCAGCAGGAAACGGTCAAGGTGCGCGGCACCATGAGCACCAACGACGGCGAATCGGCGCTGGCATGGGCACTCGACGGGCAAGGGCTGCTGGTGCGCTCCGAATGGGACGTGGCCGAGCACCTGCGCAGCGGCGCGCTGCGCCGCGTGCTGCCGCAGTGGCAACTGGCGCCGGCGGACATCTACCTGGTGTTCCCGGCGCGCAACCACCGGCCCGACAAGGTGCGGGCGCTGGTGGATTTCATGCTCGAGCGGTTTGCCGGCCACCGCACCCGCGGCCCGGGCGGTGCGGACAGCGCGTGGTAGCGGCGGATATGCGATGCGTCCGCGACGCGCAGGGCTGGGGGATCACCCTTGTGTTGGTTAAGAAAATTGTTGCCGCATTACGAAACCTGCCTTCGCTGAAGCGCCACGCCCTGGTCAATTAGCCTTTCAATTTGTGAATCGGTAAGGCCTGCCTCGCGCAGCACCTCCACCGTGCTGGCGCCAATCTGTTGCGGCGCCTCACGGTACGTTGCCGGTGTGCGGCTGAGTTTGACGGGGGAAGCGACCGACTTGAAGTTGCCGATTTCTGCCACCATGCCACGGTGCGCGGTATGCGGGTGGTTCAGTGCCTCGACGACGTTGTGGATGACACCGCACGGCACGCCAGCCGCCACCAGGCGCTCGAACAGCGACTGCGCTTCGAAGCGGCTGAAGGCCGCCTCGAGATCGCGCTTGAGCTCGAAGCGATGCACGGCGCGCTGGGCATTGGTCACGTAGCGCGCATCGGCCGCCAGTTCCGTGCGCTCCACCGCTTCGCACAGCCGCTGAAACTGGCCGTTGTTGCCGACCGCGAGATAGATGGGCTCGGTGGCCGTCGCATAGGTATCGTAGGGCGCGATGTTCGGATGGCCATTGCCGGACCTCATTGGAGCCTTGCCGGTGAATAGTGTGTTGATGGAGTGCGGGTATAGCGAAAACAGCGCGTTGTCGTACAGGGCCGACTCGATGGATTGCCCCCTGCCGCTGCGCTCGCGCTCGTGCAAGGCCAGCAAGACGCCGATGACGGCGCTCAATCCGGTCGTCACATCCACGATCGGCACGCCGACACGCGTAGCCATGCCATCCGGATCGCCATTGATGCTCATGATGCCACCGAGCGCCTGCACCGCAGCGTCGTAGCCGGGCAGCCCGCCGAGCGGCCCCGTCGCACCGAAGCCGGTGACACGGCAATGGATGAGCCTCGGAAAGCGTGTGGAGAGCACGTCGTCATAGCCCATCTCCCAACGCTCCAGCGTGCCAACCTTGAAGTTCTCGATCAGCACATCCGCGTCGGCAAGCAATTGCATCAGCACTGCGCGTCCCTCGGGCAACGCGAGGTCGAGGCATACGGTGCGCTTGTTGCGATTGATGCCGGCGAAGTACGAGGCCATGCCCGCCTCATTGAAGGGCGGCCCCCAGGTACGCGTCTCATCGCCCATCGGACCCTCTACCTTGATCACGTTGGCACCATGATCGCCGAGAATCTGCCCACACAGCGGACCGCCAAGTACCCGGGACAGGTCCACGACCTTCAAGCCGTCCAGTGATGCCATTGCTCGTTTCCTCCAGAATGTTGACGTGCGAAGCTTGCTGTTCAGTTGGCCGCCAGCGGCGGCAGTCCGGCACCCACGTTCCAGCGCGCCGGCCGGCGCTCCCGCGCGGCGGTTACACCTTCCACCGCCTCGGAGCGCATCTGCTGCGCAAACTTCACGGAGGCTGCATCCAGGTAGTTTTTCAATGCCTCGTGCGGCTGGGCTGACAGCGGGCGGGCCTGTGCCAGCAGGGACTTGGTCGCGACGCTGGCCGCGGGTGCCGTGGCCACGACGAATTCCAGAACTTCCTGCACGCGCACTGGCAGTGCCTCCTCGGATTGGGCAAGGTAATCCAGCAAGCCGATACGGTGCGCCTCTACGCCATTGATCCGTTCGCCGGTGAGCATGAGCCGGCGCGCCACCTGGTCGCCCACGCGTGCGCTGACGAAAGGGAGGATTTGCCCTGGCACCAGGCCGATGCCGGCCTCCGGAAAGCCGAACCGTGCCGCCGGGGAGCCCACGGCGATATCCACCGCGCATACCAGGCCGGCGCCACCGCCCATGGCAGCCCCGTTCACGCAGGCTACCGTAACCTTCGGCGATTGCGCGAGCCGGGACAGGAACTCGCCATAGCGCCGGTTGCCTACCGCGATGGGGTCCCGGCCATCCGCGCCGGGCTTGACTGCCAGGCGGTCAGTGATATTGCCAAGGTCTCCGCCGGCACTGAAGGCCTTGCCTGCCGCGGTGAAAAGAATGACGCGCACGTCATCCATCTGCTCGGCCCGATCCACTGCCTTTGACAATGCCGTAACCATCTCGGCGCTCAGTGGATTCCTCGCGTCGGATCGGTTAAGCTCAATGCGAAAAACCGCGCCGTCAATGGCAGTGCGAACGAACGGCGCCTCCGCAGTGGCGGTCGGGGCCGCAGTTTCGATGAGTGTGGGCGATACGCTGGAAGTCATGCTGGTCAATCCCGAGGGTTAATGTTGGAAATCACCGCCTCTTGCAAGCAGCGGCCGCAACGCTATTCGACATGAGCTTTCGCAACCTTGACATCGGCCTGCTTCGCACCTTTGTTGCCGTGGCGGAAAAGGAAAACTTCGCTGTGGCGGCGGAACAGGTCTTCCGCACCCAGGCCGCCGTGTCCCAGCAGATGCAGAAACTGGAGGCGGCGCTCGGCTGTGAATTGTTCGAGCGCGTCGGCCGCAGCAAGCGTCTGACCATGGCGGGCAGCCGACTCCTCGACTATGCGCGCCGCATCGTAGGCCTTAACGACGAGGCCTATCGCGCCATGACCCAGAAGGGCTTCGACGAGCCCGTGAAAGTCGGGGCTTGCGCTGACGCCGTCGACTCGCTGATTCCCGAGTACCTGAAGATGTGTGCCGAGGCCTTTCCCGGCCTGCGCGTGGACATCCAGGTTGGCCGCCGCCGTTGGCTGACCTCGTCCCTGCGCCGCGGCGATATCGACCTGGTCGTCATGCTTGACCCTGTGCCGAACCCGGAGTTCGATCAGGTCGTGCTGCGCACCTCGCCTGTCACCTGGATCGCAGGCGCGCGGTACCACCATCAGCCCGGCGCGCCGGTGCCGCTTGTGCTCATCGAAGGCGCCTGCCCGTTCCACAGCATGGCGATCAAGTCCCTGTCGGAAGCCGGCATCCCCTGGCGGGTTGCCTTCCAGACCTCGACGCTGGCGGGTATCCGGGCTGCATTGCGGGCGGGCATGGGGGTCACGCCGCGCACCGTGGAGATGCTGGCCCCCGACCTGAAGGTCCTGGACCCTCACGCCGGCATGCCAGCGCTGCCGACCATCAGCTACCGGCTCTATGCCCGCACCGACAAGCTCGGCGAGAGCGCGCTGGGCATCAGCCGCCTGATTTCGCCGCGCTGAACGCGCCACGCTCTTCATGGCTGCTGCATCCCCGCGTCGACGATGATTTTCCCCCAAAGCCTGGTGTCGCGCCGCTGCAGCTCCTGCAGATGCGTCGGCGCGACCTTGGCCGGAATCAGCCCCTTGCCCACCAGGAACTGGCGCCCACCGGACGAGTCGAGCGTCTCCGCGATCCAGCGCGACAACAGCCTGGCCACAGGCTGGGGGGTCGACGCGTTGGCGCTCCAGATGGCGATCCACGAACTGACGTCGAAGTCCGGGAAGCCGCTTTCCGCCAGCGTCGGCACATCGGGTAACGACGGCGCGCGTTCGGCGCTGGAGATCGCCAGCGCACGCACCGTGCCAGCCTGGATCTGCGGCAGCGCCGTGACCATGTCGCACAGGTAGTAGTCGAACTGGCCGCCGATCAGGTCCGTCATGGCCTGGCTGCTGTTCTTGTAAGGAACGTTGACCGCCTTGACGCCCGCTCGTTGCTTGAACAGTTCACCGCTGATACGGCCGCCCACGTTGGCGCTGGCAAAGGACAGTGAACTGTTCTCCTTCCTGGCCCATGCCAGGAACTCCCTGAACGTCGCGGCGTGCACGCGCCTGGGATTCACGAGCAACACGAACGGTGTGCTGGCCATTGTCGCCAGCGGCGTAAAGTCCGCCTCAGGATCGTAGGGAAGTCTGCGGTAGATGGTGGCATTTGCCGCGTGCGTCGATGAACCGGACACCAGCAGCGTATATGCGTCGGTGGCGGCTCGGACTGCGGACTCGGCAGCGATGTTGCCGTCGGCACCGGCCTTGTTCTCTACGATCACGGGCTTTCCGGCACGCCTGGAGAGTCCGTCGCCCACGAAACGGGCGATGCTGTCCGATGCCCCGCCCGCGCCATAGGCAACAATGATGCGCACGGGCTTGTCGAGGCGTTCGGTGCCGGCAGCGGGCGATGGCTGGGCAATGGCTGCGGCGCCCCACAGGAGGGCAGCCAGGCCGATCGCCACGGCCGCGCCATACCGTCGCGGGGGACGCCGCCGCGCGCTGCTCTGAGCCTGGCAGGCTGATGGGTAAATCGCTTGCATCACTCGTGTCTCCTGGTTCGTTGTGTGTCGCGAAGTGCCCTGCCACCCGGTCAGCGAGCGGCGGCTGCTTCCCGGCTCCCTTCGGGCAACAGCTCTGCGGGGCATTCGATTTCCATGTCCAGCAGCATCTGTGCGTAGCACTTTCCCAGCGGATCGGAACGCAGGCTGCAGGAGCCACCGCCGCCCAGTGCCTTTTCCAGTACGAAGTTGAAGGCGCCGATTTCCGGCAGTTCGTACCGTCTCACCGGCCCTTCAACCAGGTGCGCAAAGTAGTCGCGTACCCGCTCCGCCGTCGCCTGCGCGCTGACCACCGGCAGCCAGGCCGGGTCCCGCACCATCAATCCGATATTGGCGTCGTTGCCTTTGTCACCGCTGCGCCCGACCGCCAGCGTGCCGAGCGGAATACGCACCACGCAGCGCACGTCCGGTCGTTGTGCATCCCCAGCGAATGTGCCGGGCACGTGCGCGGTGATTGCCGGCCGCTCCGAGGACGCGCCACCCGCTGGCACCTCCACGGTTGTCGCCGGCTCGTCGGCCATCTTCCATTGCACCGTCACTTCCTGCTTGGGAAGCAGGAACGAGACCGTGCGGATCACGCTCTGGATATCCGAACGTCCGCCGAAATGGCTGCGCGTGCCCGGCCCCATCGATGTGCCGGCTGACGCCGCCTCCTTCTGCAGGAAAGCCAACGCCTGCCTGTCATCGTGCTGGGCGGCAATGCGCAGCACCACTTCGCGGCTGTCCCGCACGCGGCGGTGCGGCCCGTACATGGATTCCGCGCCCAGCAGTTCCACCAGGGTGTCGCTGTAGTCGGCGTGGCCGCTCCTGGCCATCAGGGTGCGGCTGCGCGCAAGCAGGGCCTGCGCCGTGCGTTCGGCCTTCTCCAGCGCCCGCTGTCCGCGAATCGCCATCATCAGCGCAATCTGGTAACCCTGCTGGTAAGTGGCGGTCACCTTGTAGCAATCGCTGGGCGCCCTTCCCCGTGCGCCGCTGACGCGCACCCGCCCGCCGCTGGCCTCGAAGCCCGGCAGGTCCTCGATCCGGACCTCGGAGAAGTCGCAAACGACATCGGGCAGCGCATACGCCTTCGGGTCACCGATCTCGTAGAGCAATTGCTCGCCCACGGTCTGGCGCGTCACCAGCCCGCCCGCGTCGCCCGGCTGGTAGAGTTCGAACACGCCGTCGGCGGTCATGCGCACCAGCGGATATCCGATGTTGGTCCAGTCCGGCACGCGCTCCCAGTCCGTGAACAGCCCACCCGTGGCCTGCGCGCCGCACTCAACCAGATGGCCGGCAAGGCTGCCCTGCGCCAGCCGGTCGTAGTCCTGCATTGACCACCCGAACTCGTGGATGGCGATCCCGAGCAGCGCGGCGCTATCCACGCAACGGCCGGTGACGACGATGTCCGCGCCGGCGTCCAGTGCCTGTGCAATGGGCAGGGCGCCGAGGTAGGCGTTGGCTGACATCAGCCGGGGAAGCCCGGCATCGGCCTCGTCGCCGGGCCAGGGCAGGAAGCTTTCCTGAAGCGCCAGCACGTCGTCGCCGGACACGATAGCGACCTTCAGGTCCAGCCCTTGCTCTCGCGCCAGGGCAAGGATGGCATCGCGGCAGCCCGCCGGGTTAAGGCCGCCTGCGTTGGACACCAGGCGCACCCCACGCTGCTTCAGCGCTTGCAGGTTGGGCTTCAGCGCCGCGCTGACGAAATCCGTGGCGTAGCCAAGCTCCGGCGCACGAAGGCGCGCGCGCTGAAGGATCGCCATGGTGGTTTCGGCGAGGTAGTCGAAGACGAGGTAGCCCAGTCCCGGCTCCTGCAGCAGTTGCGGGACGGCGATCTGCGAGTCGCCCCAGAATCCCGATGCGCCACCAATGACGATCGCGCGGCCGGGTTTTGCGTTCTGGACCATTCATGCTCTCCTGTAGTGTGTCTGGATGCGCCCGTGGCCGTGCCCCGGCGCGTCCGCTCTGCATCCCGGCTTCCGCGCGGTCAGGCCGCGCCCTCGGCTTCGACCTTTCCCGCTTCGGCGCCCACGCCGACTTCGATCAGCACCTGGCCCGCGTTGAGCTGCATGCCCTCCCGGGCAA
Organism: Cupriavidus oxalaticus; assembly: GCF_016894385.1. NCBI lineage: Bacteria > Pseudomonadati > Pseudomonadota > Betaproteobacteria > Burkholderiales > Burkholderiaceae > Cupriavidus > Cupriavidus oxalaticus. Next base: position 365,992 of record NZ_CP069812.1, on the reverse strand, counting down.
GCAGGCGCACGATGCGCCCCGTGCTCGGCGCTGCCAGGGGCATTTCCATCTTCATCGACTCCAGTACGACCAGAGTCTGGCCGCGCTCGACGGCGTCGCCCTCGCCAACCATGACGGCAACCACGCGCCCGCTCATCGGCGCCCGTACGCTGCCGCCGACGGATTCGCCGTCGCTGGCAGCGAAGCGCGCCAGCCGCCGGAACACGAACGTGTCCGCGCCATCCTGCAGCCACCATTCGTCGCGTCGAGGCGAGCTGCACATCAGCTGGCGGTACACGCCATCGACCGCAAGCCCGAGCGTTCCGCCATAGCCGCCGGCCGAGTTCCCGGTCGGCTCCCAATGCACATTGGCAACGCTGCAGGCGGGCTCTGCCTCGCGCGCTGGCACATCCGTCGCGTTGCGCGCGGGGATCGGTTCGCCCGGCCGGGAGCGGATGACGACTTCGCCCCGGTCCGCCGATGGCCGCAGTTCCACCGCGCTGGCCGTCCCTTGCGCCGCGGCGCCTGCGCCGCTCGTGTGCGTCGCATCCATGAGCCACAGCGCCCGCGTTTGCGCCGGGCCAGCCGGCAGCCGCTGCATGCCGGACGCGTCGCGGCCGACCGCGCCCGACAGCAGCAAGGCCGCCGCGGCGCGTGCATGCACCGACGGCTGCGCGCGCCACGCCGGGCTGCCCATGTCTTCGCCAGCCAGGAAATCCGTGGTGACCTCGCCGGCCACGAAGTGCGGATGGCGCAGACAGCGCGAGAGCAGGCCAAGGTTGGTTCGGACACCCAGCAGCGCCGTGCGCTCGCAGGCACGGACCAGGCGGTGAATGCTTTGTTCACGCGTCTCGCCCCAGGACATGATCTTCGCGACCATCGAGTCGTAGTCGGAACCGATCTCCATGCCTCCGTGCAGCGCGCTGTCGACGCGGATGTCGGGCGCCGGGCGCCAGACATCGACGCGGCCCACCTGGGGCAGAAAGCCCGCCGCGGGATCCTCCGCACACAGCCGTACCTCGATGGCATGGCCGCGCATGCGCACATCCTCCTGCCCGAACGCGAGCGGCTCGCCCTGGGCGATGCGCAGTTGCTGCTCCACCAGGTCAAGCCCGGTGACCAGCTCCGTCACGCCGTGCTCGACCTGCAGCCGCGTGTTCATCTCCATGAAATAGAAGCGGCCTTTTCCATCCAGCAGGAATTCGAGCGTGCCGGCGCCGGTGTAGCCGATGGCCTCGCAGGCGCGCACCGCGACCTCTCCCATCTCCCGGCGCAGCTCGGCGTTCACCGCGGGCGAAGGCGCTTCCTCGATGACCTTCTGGAAGCGCCGCTGTGTCGAACAGTCGCGCTCACCGAGGTGCAGGCAGCGGCCATGCTCGTCGCACAGCACCTGGATCTCGATGTGTCTTCCGCGTTCGATGGCGCGCTCGATGATAAGCTCGTCAGAGCCGAACGCGCCTGCCGCCTCGGAGCGCGCCTGTTGCAGCGCCGCCGGCAAGGCCGTGGCGTCGCGGACGACCCGCATGCCACGGCCGCCCCCGCCTGCCGCGGCCTTCAGGATGACCGGGAAGCCGATGCGCTCGACCGCGGCGAGGGCCGCCTCGTCGGTGGCACAGCCCTGTTCTCCCGGCACAGTCGGCACCCCGGCCTTTTGCATGGCCAGCTTTGCCTGTGCCTTGTTGCCCATCAACGCAATGACGTCTGCCGAGGGTCCCACGAAGGTCAGGCCCGCCTCGGCGACCGCCCGCGCGAACTCCGCGTTCTCGGAGAGGAATCCGTAGCCCGGATGTATCGCCTGGGCGCCGGTGCGCCGGCATGCCTCGATCAGCGCATGGGCATGCCGATAGCTGCGGGCGGCGTCGGCCGGTCCGATGCGCACGGCCAGATCGGCCTCGCGCACGTGACGGCTGCCGGCATCGGCGTCCGAATAGACGGCAACCGTGCGCAAGCCGAGCTTGCGCGCGCTGCGCAGGACCCGCAGTGCGATTTCTCCCCGGTTGGCGACAAGCAATGTGTCGAAGCGCATGTGATTCTCCCCTGATCAGGCCGATCGCTTCGGCAGGATTCCCATGTGCTTGCAGATGATGGTCAGCATGATCTCGTCGGCGCCGCCGCCGATGGAGATCAGGCGCAGGTCGCGCCAGGCGCGCGACACGCGGTTGTCCCAGGTGAAACCCATGCCTCCCCAGTACTGCAGGCAGGAGTCGGTCACCTCCCGGCACAGGCGGCCGGCCTTGAGCTTGGCCATGGAGGCCAGCTCGGTCATGTCGCCGCCGGACATATGCACCTGGGCCGCGCGGTAGATGACGGATCGCAGCAGTTCGACTTCCGTCTTCAGCTCGGCCAGCCGGAAATGGACCGCCTGGTTGTCCAGGATCGAACGCCCGAACGCCTTGCGCTCACGCGTGTACTCGATGGTCTCGTTGATCGCATTGGTGAGCGCGGTGACCCGGCGGGTGGCGCCGCTGAGGCGCTCTTCCTGGAACTGGCGCATCTGGTAGGTGAAGCCCATGCCTTCTTCCCCGATGCGATAGCGCTGGGGCACCCGGACGTCGTCGAAGAATACCTGGGCGGTATCGGAAGACCACATGCCGACCTTCTTGATCTTGTTCATCGTGATGCCGGGACGCAGCTTACCGTTCTCCCTCAGCGGCAGGCAGATCAGCGACTTGTTGCGGTGGACATCGCCCTCGCTGGTATTCGCCAGCAGGCACATCCAGTCGGCCTGCAGCCCGCTCGTGATCCACATCTTGGAGCCGTTGATCACATAGTCGGAGCCATCCTTGCGCGCCGTGGTCTTCAGCGATGCCACGTCCGAACCGGCCCCGGCTTCGGACACGCCCAGGCACACCACGAAATCTCCCGCGACGGTTGGCTTGAGAAAGGTCTCCCGCAACTCGTCCGAGCCGAATCGTGCCAGCGCCGGCGTGGCCATGTCGGTCTGCACGGCGATGGCCATGCCGACGCCGCCCGCGCTGATGCCGCCGATGGCCTCGCAGAATGCGATCTCGTAGGAGTAGTCCAGCCCCATGCCGCCGAATTCCACGGGCTTGTTCACGCCGAGATAGCCCGCCGAGCCGAGCTTCTTGAACACTTCGTGCGCGGGGAAGATTTCGTCAGCCTCCCACTTCTCGACAAAGGGTTCGATCTCCCGGTCGATCAGCCTGCGCACGCTGTCCTGCAGCGCGATGTGTTCGGGGGTCATCATGGTTGGTGTCTCCTTGTGTTGTCGAAGGGATGGGGCGCAGGCAGCCTGCCAGGCACGCGGCCACAGGCGGCGCGCAGCCGCCGTTGTGGCTAGAGGCGGGCGACGCCGAACTGCATCGGCTGCACGGCGCGGTGCCTGGCCTGTGCCACCGTGGCGAGCGCCATGCCCAGCCACGAGCGCGTGTCCCTGGGGTCGATGATCCCGTCATCGAGCAGCATGCTGCTGGTGTGGATCGCACTGGACTGGCGTTCAAACGTGGCGACGATGTCGCGGCTCTCGGCTGCTATCGCCGGTTCGTCGACGGGGCGCCCGCTGCGGCGCGCGGCGTTCTCGGCGACCAGGCGCATGGTCATGGCGGCCTGCTCGCCGCCCATGACGGCAGTGCGCGCATTCGGCCACGAGAAAAGAAAGTCCGGGCGAAACGCGCGGCCGCACATGCCATAGTTGCCGGCACCGAAGGACGAGCCGCACAACACGGTCAGGCGCGGCACCGGCGCATTGGACAGCGCCTGGATCAGCTTCGCGCCGTGCTTGATCATTCCTGCCTGCTCATGCTCGCGCCCGACCATGAAGCCGGTGATGTTCTGCAGGAAGATAAGCGGCCGGCCCAACTGGACGCACGACTGGATGAATTGCGCCGCCTTGGTGGATCCGTCGCAGTCGAGCGGCCCGTTGTTCGTCAGAATCCCCACGTCGTGTCCCTGGATGCGGGCGTGGCCGCAGACCGTATGGACCCCATACATCGCCTTGAACTCCCTGAAGCGCGATCCATCGACAATGCGCGCAATCACTTCGCGCATGTCGACCGGCGTCCGGGTGTCGGCCGGCATCAGTTCCAGCAGATCCTCGGCAGGCTCGAGCGGCTCGTCCCAGCTCTCGCCGCCCGGTGCCTCGCGCCAGCCGATCGTGTCCATCACTTCGCGCAGGCGGGCAATGCCATCGAGGTCGTTGTCGGCCACGTGGTCGGCGAGGCCCGAGACGCTGGCGTGCATGTCGGCGCCACCGAGCTCCTCGTCGGTGGCCTCTTCGCCTGTCGCGGCGCGCAGCAGTGAGGGTCCGGCGAGGTACGCATGAGCCTGGCGCCGAACCATGATGACATGGTCGGACAGCCCCGGCAGGTAGGCGCCCCCGGCGGCCGAAGATCCATGGATGAGCGACACGACCGGAACGCCGGCTGCGGACAGCCGGGCCAGGTTGTAGAACATACCGCCACCCACGACAAAGCGTTCGACCCGATACTTGCGCAGGTTGCCGCCCGCGCTTTCCACCAACTGGACAAAAGGCAGTTTCTGGGCGAGGGCAATTTCCTGCGCGCGAATCAGCTTCTGGCCGGTCAGCGCCTGCATTGCACCGGCGCTGATGCCGGAATCGTTCACGGCGATCATGCAACGCACGCCTTCGATGAAGCCGATGCCGACAATGAGTGCCGCACCCGGTACGCTCGTGGCCGGATCCGGATTCTCGATCCCGCAATAGCCGCACAGGGTCATGAGTTCGAAGAACGGACGGTCGGCGTCCAGCAGGTGCGCGAGCCGCTCCCGCGGCAGCAGCTTGCCGCGCGCATGGAATGCGTCTGCCGCTGTTGCCGACTTGCTGACCGTGCGTTGCTCCAGGTCGCGCACCTGGCTCAGCATCGCCAACATGTGCGCGCGGTTACGTTCGGTTGCGGATGCCGTAGAACGTGCACCCGGAATCCTTGCCTCTTGCGTGAAATTGTTTTCGTCCATCTTCTGCCTTTATGGCCATGCTGTTGCTGGCTGGTACGAGGGTTCGAAGCCGGTCTGATGGCTGGATGATGGCCTGCCCGCGCCGGCAGTTCCAGTTAGAAATCTCTCCGGATTTGATAAGAGACTCTTATGTGTAGACGCCATATCCGGGAGCGACGACCAGGCGCACACCTCCTGCCGGCTCAGGTGGCCGTGAAAGGTGTGTTCGTGGTGTGCAGGCGGAACTACGCAGGCAGTGAATCGCCCGGACAGCGGCGACGGGAGACGATCCCGGCCTCAAGCGGCATTGCGATTGCTGCAATGCCGCCAATGCACCGGCAAGCGTCAGGCAGTCTTCCAGGCGCCGCCGGCGTGGCCGGCGTCTATCGCGGCCATGATCTCGCCGGTGTGCTGGCCCCGCAGCGGGATCGCGCCGACCGTCCTGGCCTTGCCGTCGAACCGCGGCGCGGGCGCGGCCTGCAGCTGGCCCTCCGCTTCGAAGTAGACGCCTCGCGCAGCCAGGTGCGGATGCGCGGCAGCCTCTTCAGGGCTCAGCACCGGACCGAAGCAGACGTCGGTGTTCTCCAATAGCGAGCACCATTGCGCGCGCGTCCTGGTGGCAAAGAGTTCTTCGAAGTGCCGATGCAGCTCCGGCCAACGCTCCCGGTCCCATTGCCGGGCAAAACGCGGGTCCTCCGCCAGGCCCAGCTTTTCCAGCAATAGCGCGTAGAACTGCGGCTCGATCGCGCCGAGCGTGACGAAGCCGCCGTCCGCGCATCGGTAGGTCGAGTAGAAGTGCGAAGCATCGTGGATATTGTTGCCGCGCGCGCCGCTGATATAGCCCTTCCGTCGCGTGGACAACAGCAACTGCATCATATGGGCCGAGCCGTCGACGATCGATGCGTCGACCACGGTACCCTTGCCGGTAACGCGGGCGTTAAGGATGCCCGACAGCAGCCCCACCGCCAGGTACAGTGCCCCGCCGCCAACGTCGCCCACCACGGTAATGGCCGACGATGGCGGCTCTGCCGGCGTGCCGTGGTAGTAAAGCGCGCCGGAAAGCGAGATATAGTTGTTGTCATGTCCCGCGGCCCGCGCCAGCGGCCCGCTCTGCCCCCAGCCCGTCATGCGCCCGTAGACCAGGCGGGGATTGCGTGCCAGGCAGGCTTCGGGGCCCAGGCCCAGCCGCTCCATCACGCCTGGGCGCATGCCTTCGATCAGGCCGTCGGCATCCTGGACCAGCGCCAGCACCAGCTCGCGCCCCGCGGCCGTCTTCAGGTCGGCAACCACCGAGCGCTTGCCCCGGTTCAGCACATGGCCTTCCGTGGACGGCGGTGCGCCGTTGGCCGGCACCGCGCGTTCCACGGCGATCACATCGGCGCCGAGATCGGCAAGATGCATTGCACAGAACGGGCCTGGGCCGATTCCGCCAATCTCGACAACTTTTACACCGGAAAGCATGGACGATTCCCCTGATTTGGCATGACGGGCATGGTGTTCCCCATGGCAGGATATGGTCAGTCGAACAGCTCGAACTGCGGCAAGCTGACCCCGTCGCCAGCCTGCTCGAACACCACGCGCACCCGCTTGCCGATGGCGATTGTCTCGGGCGGAGCATTGAGGATGTTCGCCATCATGCGCACCCCTTCATCCAGTTCGACAATGGCAACGGCGTACGGCAGCCGCGCCTTCATGAAAGCATTGGGGGCGCGATGGTTGATGGTAAAGGTGTAGATCGAGCCGAAGCCGGAAACCTCGCTCCAGTCGACCTGGTCCGATTCGCAGGCAAGGCACAGCGTGCGCGGATAGAACTGGCGGTGGCCGCAGGCGCGACAGCCCTGCACTACGAGCCGCCCCTGCGCGGCGGCCCGCCAGTAGCCGTCGGTGATCTCGGTGGGACGCGGCAGGGGACGTTGTGCTTCGCTCATGCTTCAGACTCCGAGGATCATGGTGGTGTTGCAGGAAAAGACCAGTCCGGGCGCATGGCACAGCGCCAGCTCGGCGCCGGGCAATTGCCGCTCGCCGCATTCGCCGCGCAACTGGCGCACGGCCTCGATCAGCACGAACATGCCGAACATGCCTGGATGGCCGTAGGAGAGACCGCCGCCCGAGGTGTTGATGGGGAAGCGGCCACCCGGGCCCAGTGCGCCGTCGGCGACGAAGGCGCCGCCCTCGCCCCGCTTGCAGAAGCCCAGCTCCTCCAGCGACTGGATCACACCGATGGTGAAGTGGTCATAGATCTGCACCACGTCGATGTCGGCGCGCGTGACACCGGCCATGTGGAATGCTTCGTCCGCGGTCTCGGCGACGCGCGTGTCCAGCCAGTCGGCCGTACTGAACGGCGTGTAGTGGTGCGAGAACGTCTCGGCTGCGCCCATCACATAGATCGGCTTCGACTTCAGATCCCGGGCACGATCGGCGGAGGTGATGACCAGCGCGCCGCCGCCATCCGTGACCAGACAGCAGTCGCGCGCACGCAGCGGCGATGCAATCACAGGCGACGCCATGACTTCCTCGATGCTGGTTTCCTCGCGCCGGTACGCCTTCGGATTCAGCTGCGCCCAGCGGCGCGCCGCCACTGCCACCTCGGCCAGATCCCTGGACGTGGTGCCGTAGCGATGCATGTGCAACTGGGCCACCATGGCGTAGTAGCCGATCGGGCTGAGCTGGCCATAAGGCGCGATGAACTGGCCGCGCGGCGAGTCCGCCGTATCCGCCGCAACGGCGCCGCTCTTGCGCGAGCCATCGGACAGTTGCGTGCTGCCATAGGTCACCAGTGCCACCGAGCACATGCCCGCGGCAATGGCCGCCATCGCGTGGCGGATGTGCATCAGGTTGGACATGCCGCCGACATTGCTGGAATCGACGTACCCTGGCCGGATACCAAGGTACTCGGCCAGCTGCACGGTGGCAAAGCGGTCATCGGTGTGGGCAAAGACGGCATCGACATCGCGCAGCGACAGCCCCGCATCGTGCAGGGCCAGCCGCGCGGCCTGCGCCTGCAATTCCAGCGCGGTCTTGCCGGGCACCTTGCCCAGGTCGGATTCCGCGGCGCCGACAATGGCGACAGAGCGGGAAAGGTTCTTGGTCATGGTGAGTCTCAGAGTGCACGCGCAATGACTTCACGCATGATTTCGGCCGAACCGCCGTAGATGCGGTTCGGGCGCACGTCGGTGTAGGCACGGGCAATGGGGTACTCGCGCATATAGCCGTAGCCGCCGAAGAACTGCATCAGGTCGTCGATGGCGCGCGTGGCCTCGCCAGCCCAGAACTTGGCCATGGCGGCGCCATCCGGCGTCAGCGTGCCGGCGAGGTATTGTTCGAGGCAGCTATCGACGAAAGCACGCGTGGCGCATGCATGCGTCTTGATTTCGGCCAGGCGGAAGCGGATGAACTGATTCTCGATCAACGCCTTGTCGAAGGCGCGGCGTTCCTTGACATGCGCGATGGTCCATTCAAGCGCCACCTCCAGCGCCACGGCGCAACGCAGGGCGATCAGCAGGCGCTCGCGCACCAGGCCGCTCATGGCGTAGCCAAAGCCGGCATTGCGCTCGCCGACCAGCATGTCGTCCGGCACATAGACGTCTTCGAAGAAAAGTTCGGCGGTGTCCTGAGCCTTCTGGCCGACCTTGTCCAGCAAGCGGCCGCGGCTGAATCCTGGGCTGGTAGTGTCGATCCAGAACAGGCTGATGCCGCGCGCACCGGCTGCAGGATCGGTCTTGGCAAACACCAGCACCCGGTCGGCGTGGTAGCCGTTGGTGATAAAGGTCTTCTGGCCGTTGACCCTGTACCCCCCTTCGACCTTGACGGCGCTGGTACGGATGGCCTTCAGGTCGCTGCCCGCCCCCGGCTCAGTCATCGCAATCGAGCCAACTACATCGCCGCTGGCCATGCGCGGCAGGAACTCACGCTTCTGCGCCTCGGTGCCAAACTCCAGCAAATACGGCGCGACGTTCTCCGAGTGCGTGGTGAACCCGGTCACGCCGCTGGCCAGGGCCCGAGCGATTTCTTCGACCACGATGGCGCTGTGCAGGAAGTCGCCGCCGGCCCCGCCCCAGGCTTCGGGCAAGCCGGGGCACAGCAGGCCATGGGCGCCGGCATCGCGCCACAGGTCGCGCGGCACCAGGCCTGCCTCCTCCCAGGTTGCGTGGTCGGGCATGACCTTGTCGGCCAGGAAACGGGCGACGCTGTCGCGATACATCTCGTGCTCCGGCGTGAACATCTTGCGCGGCGCATGGTAGCTGGATTCTTGTCGGGACATGGCATCGGGCGCGCTCAATGCGCGATTCGGTTTTCGGTTGGCCAGTAGCTGGCCTTGACGGCGCGCTTGAGCAGCTTGCCGGTTTCGGTGCGCGGCAGCGCCGTGACGAAGTCGACGGAGCGCGGGCATTTGATCGGCGAGATCCTGCTGCGGCAAAGCGCGATCAGTTCTTCGGCAAGGGCCGGCGACGCCCGTCCGGGCTCGTGCAGCTGGACCACCGCCTTCACTTCCTCGCCAAACTCGGTGTTCGGCACGCCGACCACCGCCACGTCGAAGACTGCCGGATGGCTCATCAGCAGGTCCTCGGATTCCTGCGGATAGATGTTGACGCCGCCCGAGACGATGGTGTTGGCAAGGCGGTCCGTCAGGTAGAGGAAGCCGTCGGCATCGACATGGCCGATGTCTCCATAGGTGGCCCAACCACGACTGTTGTAGGCCTGCCTGGTCTTCTCGGGATCATTGTGGTAGGTAAAGGGCCCGCCGCCGGAGAAGTAGACGACCCCGGTCTGGCCCTGCGGTACCTCCGTGCCATCGTCGCCGACGATATGTACCTGTCCGAACTCGGGACGACCGACCGAGCCCTTGTGCGCGAGCCATTCCGCAGAGTCCAGCGACGTGCGCCCCACCAGTTCGGTGCCGCTGTAGAACTCATAGAGGATCGGCCCCCACCAGTCGATCATCTGCTGCTTGACTGAAACCGGACACGGCGCGGCAGCATGGATTGCATAGCGCATGGCCGAGAGGTCGAAGCGGTCGCGCTCCGCCGCGCTCAGGCGCAGCAGGCGCACGAACATCGTGGGGACCCACTGGCTATGGGTCACGCCGTAGCGCTCGATCGCATCAAGCGCCGCCAGCGGCTCGAACTTCTCCATCAGGATCGATGTGCCGCCGGCCATCATCGTGGCGATGTTCCAGCGCACCGGTGCGGTATGGTAGAACGGTGCGGTGGAGAGATAGACCGTGTCGCGGTCCAACGATTTCCAGCGCAGGCGCTGGTCATCGCCGGTGCGAAAGAAGCCATTTGCGCCTTGCAGCGGACGCTTGATACCCTTCGGCCGCCCTGTGGTGCCGGACGAGTACGAAAAGTCAGTCCCCTCTACCGTGCGCGGCAGCGTGATATCCGCCGGCATCTGCTCCAGCCACGCTTCGTAATTGCTGTAGCCCGGCTCGCTGCCATCCAGCAGCACCCGCGTGACCCGCAGCGATGCCAGCGCGCCGGGCGCCAGGTCGCCAAGGGTCTGCGCCGAACAGAACAGCACCCGGGCGCCGCAGTCCTGCACGATGTACTCCACCTCGTCGGCTTTCAGGTGACGGCTGATGGTGGTGTAGTACAACCCGATGCGGTGCGCGGCCCAAAGGATCTCGAAATAGCGGACGTGGTTTTCCAGCAGCACCGCGATACCGTCGCCCTCGTGTAGTCCAGCGGCCAGCAGTGCGGCAGCGCACCGGCGCGAACGCCGCTCCAGTTCGGCCCACGTCACCGCCTGGCCGGACGGCACCATGCGGTAGGCCACCCGGTCGGGCGTGGCGCGGGCGAATTCCTCAATCACGGACATCTTGGCTCCTTGATGACGGATGCAGGTCGGCGACACCGTGGCTCAGCACGACCACATTGCGCTCATCGGCGAGCGCACGGAAATGGACCTGCCCTTCGCCGCGCCACATCTCCACGCGCAGCGTCTCACCGGGCACGAATGGCGATGAAAAGCGCACCGAAAGACTGGCCAGACGCGACGGATCCCCGCCGCAGGCTTGTTTCAGCAGCGCCCGGCATGCCATGCCATAGGTGCAGAGGCCATGCAGTATCGGCCGCCCGAAGCCCGCCTGCCGGGCGGCGGCGGGCAGCGCGTGGATGGGATTGCGATCGCCGTTGAGGCGGTACAGCAGGGCCGCGGATGGCCAGGTCGGCATCGACATGGTCATGTCCGGCGCGCGCTCCGGCACCGCCGGCAACGGCTCGGGCGGCGTGTCGCCGGGCGTGGCGGCGGTGGCAAAGCCGCCGTCCGCCCGGCAGAACGACACATGCTCGACGCTCGCCAGCAACTCGCCGCTGGCCTGGTCCTCGATGCGCCGCTCGGTGACCACCAGCGCGCCCTTGCCGGCACCCTTGTCCACCACGCGGCTGACGCGCGTCCGGCTGCGTACCGCGCCAGATGCGGCAGGCATCGCAAAGAAGCGCATTCGGTGCTCGCCGTGCAGGATCTGCATCCAGTCGATGCCGGTGCCCGGATCGCTCGCCCACGCACCCGGCGCGCCGACGGTGGCAAGGAAGGTAGGCACCACGCACAGCCCTTCCTCGAAGACGAAGGGCAGGTCCGCCTCGTCCATCGGATCGGTGCCGAAGCCGAGGCTCAGTGCATAGCGAATGTTGTCGGTGGCGGCATAGGGTGAAGTCTGGTCAAAGAAACTCCACGACCGCAGGCGGTGATAGTCGATGGCCATCGCGCTGATGCCTCCGTTTTCAGATCGGGTCCCAGGAGAACACCTCGGGCGAGCGCTCCAGCGGCGTGAAGGCGCGCCTCACCGCCGGCACGGCGTGCTGCGCCAGCGTCTCCAGCGTCCAGCCTTCGGCGCAGTGCACCGATGCCACCGGGCGCGGCTGGCTCATCACGATCAGCTCATTGCCGCGCACCGCCAGCACCTGGCCGTTGACGTCAGCCGACGCGGCGCCGGACAGGAACACGGCAACCGGGGCCACCTGTTCGGGCTTCATCGCCTGCATCCGCTCAAGGCGCTTCTTTTCAGCCTCGGTTTCGCTGGGGAGCGTGCCGATCAGGCGGCTCCACGCGAATGGCGCAATGCAGTTGGAGCGGACATTGAAGCGTGCCATGTCCAGGGCAATCGACTTCGACAGCGCCACGATGCCAAGCTTGGCGGCCGCGTAGTTGGCCTGGCCGAAATTGCCGACCAAGCCGGCGCTCGAGGTCATGTGGACGAACGTGCCGCTTTGCTGCTCCTTGAAATAAGGCGCCGCAGCACGGCTGACAAAATAGGCGCCACCCAGGTGCACATCCAGTACCGCCTGCCATTCTGCGGTGCTCATCTTGTGAAAGATGCGGTCGCGCAGGATGCCGGCGTTGTTGATCACGCCATCGATACGGCCGAACTCGCGAATGGCGGTATCGATGATGGCCTGGGCGCTTTCGGCAGTCGCTACCGAATCGGTGTTCGCCACGGCCGTCCCGCCGGCGCTGCGGATCTGGTCGACCACCTGTTGCGCCGGCCCTGCGTCCCGGCCCTCGCCGCTGCCGCTGGAGCCCAGGTCGTTGACCACGACCCGGGCGCCCTGGGCGCCCAGCAGCATGGCAATGGCACGGCCGATGCCGTTGCCGGCTCCCGTGACGACAATGGCTTTGTCCTTGAAGCTGTTTTGCATGGTGTTGCCTGAGGGAAGAAGATAGTGGATTGGTTCGCGCTTGTTCCGGCCTATTCGGGCTTGATGTTGCCGTCCTTGATGACCTGTCCCCAGCGGGCCTTCTCGGCGCGCACGAAGCTGTCGAACTGCTGCGTCGAGCCGCCTGCCGCGGTACCGCCCTGCTGCGCCAGCTTCTCGCGCAGCGCGGGATCGGCCAGCGCCTTGTTGACGGCTGCGTTCAACGCCTGCACCACTGCGGGCGGCGTCCTGGACGAAACGAACAGGCCGAGCCAGACCGAGACGTCGAAGTCGCGGTAGCCGGACTCGGCCATGGTCGGCGTATCCGGAAGCTCCGGCGCACGCTGGCTGGTCGTGACCGCAAGCGCGCGCAGCTTGCCGCTACGCACCAGCGGGAGCGCGGTGACGAGGTTGTCCACCATGAAATCGACCTGCCCTGCCACCAGGTCGGTCAGCGCCGGCGATGCACCCCGATAGATCACGTCGACGGCATTGATGCCGGCGCGCTGCTTCAGCAGGTCACCGGCGAGATGACCGGAAGAGCCACTTGTCGACACTGCCATGGACAAGCCGTTGGGGCGCGTTTTGGCATAGGCCTTCAGTTCTGCGATGGTCTTGACCGGCAGCTTAGGGTTGACCACCACGACGTCCGGCATCGTCAGCACGTGGGCCACCGGCGCAAAGTCCTCGAACTTGTAGGGCAACTTGTCGTGCAACGCATAGTTGGCGGCGTTGGGACCAAGGCTGCCCATCACCAGCGTGTGCCCGTCCGGTTCCGCGCGCAGCATGGCCTGCATCCCGATCACGCCACCCGCGCCCGGCAGGTTCTCCACGACCACGGGCTGCCCCAGTTGCTCAGACAGCGTCTTGCCGAGCAGGCGGCTGGTCAGGTCAAGGATGCCGCCGGGCGAACTGGGCGCGATCAGGCGCAAAGGACGTTTGGCCTGGAAGGCGTCTGGCGACGGGTTGGCGAATGCCAGGCCCGCGGTGGGCACAACAGCAAGGCAGGCTAGCGCCCGGCAAAGAAAACGCCGCTTCATGGTTGTCTCCTGTAGTAGATTTTCGGATCTTCATGTCCGCTGTGCGGTCATTTATGTCCGTTTTTCAAAACTCTACTTCCGATTTTGCTACAATGTCAACCTGAAATCAGACCGATGGACAAGACCGCACAACCATGACCAAGACAGACAACAACGATGGCTTCGTACGCTCCTTTGCGCGCGGATTGGCCGTTATCCAGGCACTTGGGCGCAGCGGCACGCACACCGTTGCCAGCATCACGGCAACCACCGGCTTGCCGCGAACCGTGGTGCGTCGAATCCTGCTCACGCTCTGCGAGCTTGGCTACGCGGCCGAATCCGAAACGCGGGGCTTTCGCCTGACGCCGAAGATCCTTACCCTCGGCATGACCTACCTGACCTCGCTGCCCTTCTGGGGCCACGCGCAGCGCGCCCTGGAAACCCTGTGGACGCAGGTCACTGAGTCGTGCGGCATGTGTGTGTTCGACGGGCACGACGCGGTGTACGTCCTGCGCATTCCGTCGCTCAAGATCCGCTCGTTGGGACTTGGCGTTGGCAGCCATGTACCGGCCTTTGCCACGGCGCCAGGCCGGGCGGTACTGGGCTTCCAGACCGCGGAGTTTCTCTCGCAGTTTCTCGACGAGGCGTCCCTGCGGGCCTACACGGACCGCACCGTGCATGACAAGGCGGCATTGCTTGAAGCGCTTGCTGCCGTGCGGCGCGATGGCTATGCATGGGTGGATGGAGAATTCGACCAGCACATCGCAGGTCTGGCAGTACCGGTGCGCGATGAGCACCACAACGTGGTGGCATCCATCAGCGTCAACCTGCCCTCGGGCGAAGTCACGCAGGAGGAAGCAGTGAAGCGCTTCCTGCCCGCCTTGCGAGCCGCTGCCGAACAGTTGACTGGCCTGGCGCCGGCATTCCTGAACCCAGTCGTGGTGCCAATGCAGCGCGAAGCAGCGATCAGCTGATGCGGCCCTGATCAAGGCCGCCTGCCGGCAAGCTCCTACTTCCGGTGTTGCTTGCGAAGTTCGTGCTTGAGCACCTTGCCGACGCTAGACAAAGGCAACGCCGCCACGAATTCGACGCTGCGAGGGACTTTGTAGCTGGCAATACGTTCGCGGCAGTGGGACTGGATCGACGCGAAGGTTGCGGCTGGCTCCCTGCCTGAGCACGATCATGTCCTTGATATGGTCAACTCACGGGAGGACTTGCACCTCCAAGATCGCGCCCATGCTGGGCACACAAAGAAAAAACCCCGCGCAACGGCGGGGTTCATCTCTACAGGTATTGGTTACGCAAGATTAGAACGGAATATCGTCGTCCATATCCTCGAAACCATTCGACGGCGCCTGCTGCGGACGACGAGCGCCGCCACCACTCTGGCCGCCGCCCTGGCCGCCCTGGCCGCCACGGCCGCCGCCGTAACCACCGCCGCCGCCGCCCTGCGATTCACGGCTGTAGCCGCCACCGCCACCGCCGCCGCCATAGCCGCCTTCATCGCCGCCACCACCGCCGCCACCCTGGCGCGAACCCAGCATCTGCATCTGGTCGGCAACGATTTCGGTCGAGTACTTGTCCTGGCCGGACTGGTCCTGCCACTTGCGGGTGCGGATGCGGCCTTCGATATAGACCGACGAGCCCTTGCGCAGGTACTGGCCGGCGATTTCGGCCAGCTTGCCGAACATCGAAACGCGGTGCCACTCGGTGGCTTCCTTCATCTCGCCGGACTGCTTGTCCTTGTAGCGATCGGTGGTTGCCAGGCGGAGGTTGGTGACGGCGTCGCCGCTGGGCATGTAGCGGGTTTCGGGGTCGGCGCCGAGATTGCCGACGAGAATGACTTTGTTGACCGAGGCCATGTGAATGTTCTCCAAAAGCCACGCGCTGCGTTGAAAAGCGTGGCAATACGATAAGGGTAAAGCTGATAGCGTGATCCGATACTGCGCCAGCGGCTACCGTAGGGCCGGTTGCCTGGTTCGGCACTGCGCCGTCACTGCGGCGCCGCCAAGGCGCAGCAACGTAAACGAACATCGCGCCGCCCGGCCGGTGTCGGGTGGCGCGATCATGCTAGGCCATTTCCGGCCCGGAAAGCGTTACGGATTGATGCGATGCCAAGGCAACTTCATGCAGCCGGCGCCGGTGCGGCTTCCTGCCCGCGGGCCGGGGGCGCCTTCATGCTCCAGGCGATTATAAGCCAGACCAGCAGCACGGCCGCACAGCCGACGAACACCGCGCTGCGGCCCTCGTGCTTGAGCAGCCAGCCGCCGACGGCACCGCCCAGAAAGAGGCCCAGCGCCTGCGTGGTGTTGTACACGCCGAGCGCGGCGCCGCGCGCGGCCGCGGCGTAACGCGACACCAGCGAGGGCTGCATTGCCTCCAGCACGTTGAACGCGACAAAGAACAGCAGCAGCACGCCGACGATGGCCCACAGGCCATGCACCGCTGCGAACAGCAGCTGCACCGCCGTCATCAGCGCCACCGCGCCGAGCAGCACCGGGCGCACGCGGCCGTAGCGCTCGGCCGCCATCATCGGGCCCAGCATCAGCACAAACGACACCAGCACCACCGGCAGGTAGACCTTCCAGTGCTGGTCCAGCGGCATGCCGGCATCGGTCAGCATCGCCGGCACGACCATGAACATGGCCACCTGCGACGCATGGAGCGCCAGCACGCCGACATTCAGCCGCGCCAGGTCGGCATTGAGCAGCACCTTGCGGAACGGCAGCCGCACCGGGTGCGGCGCGGGCGGCGTCGGGACCAGGAACAGCGTCACGCCGATGGCCACCAGTCCCAGCACCGACATCAGGCTGAAGATGCCCGGCATGCCGATGCTGTGCAGCAGCGGCGAGGCGATCACCAGCGACAGCGCAAAGGTCAGGCCGATGCTGCCGCCGACCATGGCCATCGCCTTGGTGCGATGGCGCTCGCGCGTGAGGTCGGCGATGCAGGCGGTGATGGCCGCGGAGATCGCGCCCATGCCCTGCAGCGCGCGGCCGGCGATGATGCCCGTCAGGGTATCGGAGAACGCCGCCACCAGGCCGCCGGCGATAAACAGCAGCAGCCCGCCCACCATCACCGGCTTGCGCCCGATACGGTCGGACAGCCAGCCCAGCGGGATATGCAGGAAGGCCTGCATCAGGCCATAGATACCCATGGCCAGGCCGACGCGCTGGGCGTCATGCCCGTCGGGCAGGGTGCGGGCGTACTCGGCAAATACGGGCAGGATCAGGAACAGCCCCAGCATGCGCAGCGCAAAGATGCTGGCCAGCGACACGCTGGCGCGCAATTCGGTGCGCGTCATGCGTTCGCGGGCGGGGGCCTGGGACGCGCCGGCAGGGCTCGCGTCCGGGGAAGAAGACTGGATCGGCGGCATTGCGATCGTGAGGATCTCTGGAAAGCGGGTCGGCTGGGTGGGGCCGGCCGGTATGGCCTTAGCCGATGTCCGCCCGCCTTCCGGGTGTGCCCGGGAATCGGGCCGGCGGCGGCTCCGCGCCGGGTTCCCGGCACGCGCCCGTTCCGGGTCGACCACCCCGGAAACCGAAGTTGGGTATATTAACAGGTTTGCTCCTTCGCGCTTCCCGGGTCACCTGGCCTTGCCAGGCGGCCCCCGGGCGTGTGCCCGGATGCGCATTCCGCCGTCGCCAGCGGCAGGAAGTGCCAGCCAGCGCACCTGGACACTGGGTTTTGCCATTCCTTCAGACAGCCTCGGCCAGCCCGGCCCGGGCGGCCTGCCTGGCGATGACTTTTCGGCATATGGAAGAAATCAAGATCCGTGGGGCGCGTACCCACAACCTGAAGAACATCAATCTCGACCTGCCGCGCAACCGGCTGATCGTGATCACCGGCCTGTCGGGCTCGGGCAAGTCTTCGCTCGCCTTCGATACGCTCTATGCCGAGGGCCAGCGCCGCTACGTGGAGTCGCTCTCCGCCTACGCCCGCCAGTTCCTGCAGCTGATGGAAAAGCCGGACGTGGACCTGATCGAAGGCCTGTCGCCGGCAATCTCGATCGAGCAGAAGGCCACCAGCCACAATCCGCGCTCCACCGTCGGCACCGTCACCGAGATCCACGACTACCTGCGCCTGCTGTACGCGCGCGCCGGCACGCCCTACTGCCCCGACCACAACCTGCCGCTGCAGGCGCAGAGCGTGTCGCAGATGGTGGATGCGGCGCTGGCGCTGCCGGAAGACACCAGGCTGATGATCCTGGCGCCGGTGGTGGTCGACCGCAAGGGCGAGCACTCGGACCTGTTCGACAGCATGCAGGCGCAGGGCTTCGTGCGCTTCCGCATCCGCTCGGGCGGCGGCACCGCGCACGAGGCCGAGGCGAAGGTCTATGAAGTCGACCAGCTGCCCAAGCTGAAGAAGACCGAGAAACACAGCATCGACGTGGTGGTCGACCGCGTAAAGGTGCGCGCCGACATCAAGCAGCGCCTGGCCGAATCGTTCGAGACCGCGCTGCGCCTGGCCGACGGCCGCGCGCTGGCGCTGGAGATGGACAGCGGCAAGGAGCACACCTTCAGCTCGCGCTTTGCCTGCCCGATCTGCTCGTACTCGCTGCAGGAACTGGAGCCGCGGCTGTTCTCGTTCAACAACCCGATGGGCGCGTGCCCGAGCTGCGACGGGCTGGGCCAGATCACCTTCTTCGATCCCAGGCGCGTGGTGGCCTTCCCCAACCTGTCGCTGGCCTCGGGCGCGATCAAGGGCTGGGACCGGCGCAACCAGTTCTACTTCCAGATGCTGCAGAGCCTGGCGGCGTACTACGACTTCGACACCGAGACAGCGTTCGAGGAGCTGCCGGAGAACGTCCAGCAGGTGGTGCTGCACGGCTCGGGCGAGCAGGAGATCCCGTTCACCTACATCAACGAGCGCGGCCGCACCACGGTGCGCGAGCATGTGTTCGAAGGGATCATCCCCAACCTGGAGCGCCGCTACCGCGAGACCGATTCCGTCGCCGTGCGCGAGGAACTGGCCAAGTACCAGAACAACCAGCCCTGCCCCGCCTGCCACGGCACCCGGCTGCGCACCGAGGCGCGCCACGTCAAGCTGGGCGAGAACGAGCAGGCGCGCGCGATCTATGAGATCAACGGCTGGCCGCTGCGCGACGCGCTGACCTACTTCCTGACGCTGGACATGCACGGCGCCAAGCGCGAGATCGCCGACAAGATCGTCAAGGAGATCACCGCGCGGCTGAACTTCCTCAACAACGTGGGGCTGGACTACCTGTCGCTGGAACGCAGCGCCGATACGCTGTCGGGGGGCGAGGCGCAGCGCATCCGGCTGGCGTCGCAGATCGGCTCGGGCCTGACCGGCGTGATGTACGTGCTGGACGAGCCTTCGATCGGCCTGCACCAGCGCGACAACGACCGCCTGATCGGCACGCTCAAGCACCTGCGCGATATCGGCAATTCCGTGCTGGTGGTGGAGCATGACGAGGACATGATCCGCGCCTGCGACTACGTGGTCGACATCGGCCCGGGCGCGGGCGTGCACGGCGGCATGATCGTGGCCGAGGGCACGCCGCGGCAGATCGAGGATTCGCCGGCATCGCTGACGGGGCAGTACCTGTCCGGCCAGCGCCGCATCGAGGTGCCGAAGCAGCGTGCCGCCCCGGACGAAGAGCGGCTGCTGCGCATCGTCAACGCCAGCGGCAACAACCTGCGCAACGTCACCGCGGAAGTGCCGGTGGGCCTGCTCACCTGCATCACCGGCGTATCGGGCTCGGGCAAGTCGACGCTGATCAACGACACGCTCTACCACGCGGTGGCGCGCCACCTGTACGGCTCGACGCCGGAGCCGGCGCAGCACGACCGCATCGAAGGGCTGGAGCATTTCGACAAGGTCATCAACGTCGACCAGAGCCCGATCGGCCGCACGCCGCGTTCCAACCCGGCCACCTACACCGGCCTGTTCACGCCGATCCGCGAGCTGTTCGCCGGCGTGCCGGCGGCCAAGGAACGGGGCTACGATCCGGGCCGCTTCTCGTTCAACGTCAAGGGCGGGCGCTGCGAGTCGTGCCAGGGCGACGGCGTGCTCAAGGTCGAGATGCACTTCCTGCCGGACGTGTATGTGCCCTGCGACGTCTGCCACGGCAAGCGCTACAACCGCGAGACGCTGGAGGTGCTGTACAAGGGCAGGAACATCTCCGAGGTGCTGGACCTGACCGTCGAGCAGGCGCATGAGTTCTTCAGCGCGGTGCCGGTGGTGCGGCGCAAGCTGCAGACGCTGCTGGACGTGGGCCTGGGCTATATCCGGCTGGGGCAGTCGGCGACCACGCTGTCGGGCGGCGAGGCGCAGCGCGTCAAGCTGTCGCTGGAGCTGTCCAAGCGCGACACCGGGCGCACGCTCTATATCCTGGACGAGCCCACCACGGGCCTGCACTTCCACGATATCGAGCTGCTGCTCAAGGTCATTCACAAGCTGCGCGACCAGGGCAATACCGTGGTGATCATCGAGCACAACCTGGACGTCATCAAGACCGCCGACTGGCTGATCGACATGGGTCCGGAGGGTGGCGCCGGCGGCGGCCAGGTGATCGCGCGCGGCACGCCGGAGGCCGTGGCAAAGAGCAAGGCCAGCTTCACCGGCAAATACCTGGCGCCGCTGCTCGAGCGCGGCTGACCTGCCGGCCAGCCGACAGGCCGCGGCTCAGTCGAGTCCGGCGGCCGGCAGCACGCGCGTGCGCCGCGCCGTGCCGCCCTGCGGCAACTCGATCGCCACCCCGCCACCGCTGTCGGCGCCATGGCCGGTCAACGCGGTGATCACCACCTGGTGCGTGACCATCAGGTAGGGCCCGCCGTGCGGGTCGAGCCCGTCGATCAGGCGCGACAGCTGCGCGACCTGCGCGTCGCGGCGCTGCGCGTCCGCACCGAAGAACGAATTGAGCAGCGGCTGCACCTGTACCGGCCCCAGGCCGATCAGCCGCGCCGTGTCCTGGCAGCGGCACCACGCGCTGCTCCACACCTGCGTCGGCCGGAAGCCGGCCGCCTTCCAGCTAATCCCCAGCCGCGCTGCCTGCTCGCGTCCGCGCGCGTCGAGGTTGCGCTGGGTGGCGCAATCGGCCAGCCGGAACCCGGGCGGGTCGCCCACGCCCGGCGCGCTGGCATGGCGCAGCACCACCACGACATGCGGGCGCTGCAGCTCGCTCACCGCGATCTCGCCCTGTGATGCCGGAGCGACCTGCGCCGCGGCAAGCGCCGGCACGGCAAAGAGGGCAAGCAAGCGGCAAAAGGCAGGCATCGGCTGCTCCGGTGGTGGGCCAACCCCTCCGGTATAGCAGGCGCTGGCTTGCTTTCGCCACCTCGCGCCCTACCATGAACCGGACGGCGACACGCATCGCACAGGAGCCCCGCCATGGAACTGACGGTCGTACCGGTCACCAAGCCGGAAGCCACCAACTTCATCTTTGGCCAGTCGCATTTCATCAAGACCGTGGAAGACCTGCACGAGGCGCTGGTGGGCACGGTGCCAGGCATCCGCTTTGGGCTCGCATTCTGCGAGGCCTCGGGCAAGCGGCTGGTGCGCTGGTCGGGCACCGACGAGCCCCTGATCGACATGGCCTGCGAAAACGCGCGCGCCATCGGTGCGGGGCACAGCTTCCTGATCTTCCTGGGCGACGGGTTCTTCCCGGTCAACGTGCTGGGCGCGGTGCGCGCGGTGCCGGAGGTGTGCCGGATCTACTGCGCGACGGCGAACCCGACGCAGGTGATCGTCGCGCAGACCGATGCCGGCCGCGGCGTGGTGGGCGTGATCGACGGCGCCTCGCCGCTGGGGATCGAGACCGAGGCGGATGTGGCGGAGCGCAAGGCGCTGCTGCGCAAGTTTGGCTACAAGCTGTAGCCGTGCCGCTCAGTGCTGCGCCGCCTGTACCCGCGTGACGGGCGGCACATCGTCTTCCTTCATGCGGCTGCGATTCAGCACGCCGGCCTGCTCCAGCACCGGATAGGCCGTCGCGCAGAACAGCGAATTCAGCCGCTTCAGCTCGCTGATCACATCCAGGTGCAGCGAACTGGTCTCGACGCTTTCCGCCGTCTGCTCGGCCACGCGCTGCAGGTGGGTATGCGCGTACTTGCGCTCCAGTTCGCGGAAGTTGGCCTTCTCCGCCATCAGCGCCTGCGCGCTCTTCAGGTCGCCGTTGAGGAACACCGACAAACCCAGCCGCAGGTTGGCCACCAGGCGCGCATGCATTTCGGCGATTTCCTCCATGCCCGCTTCGGAGAACATCAGGTTGTGCGCAATCTTCTTGTCCTTGGTATCGAGCAGGATGCGCTCGATGATGTCGCCGGCATGCTCCAGGTTGATGGTCAGCGAGATGATCTCGGTCCAGCGCTGGCCGTCGCGCTCGTCCAGCGCTTCCAGGCTGATGCGGGTCAGGTAGAGCTTGATCGCGGTGTAGAGGTCGTCGACCTCGTTGTCGATGCGGCAGGTGGCGGTGGCCAGCTTGGCATCGTTGGTCCGCATCACGCGCAGCATGTTGTCGAGCATCTGCTCGACGCGGTCCCCGATGCGCAGCACCTCGCGCGCGGCATTGGCCAGCGCCAGCGTGGGCGTGGTCAGCGCGGCCGGGTCGAGATGGCGCGGCGTGACCTGGCTGTCGCCGGTATTGCGCCCGGGCAGCACCTTTTCGCACAGCCGCGCCAGCGGCGCCGTGGCGCCCAGCAGCAGCACCGCCAGCGCGACGTTGAACAGCAGGTGGAAATTGACGATCAGCCGCTGCGGGTCATGGTCGATCAGCGCCAGCACCTCTTCGGCCTGGCTCAGCAGCGGCAGCGCCACCAGGCATCCCAGCAGGCGCGACAGCAGGTTGCCGAGCGTCACGCGCTTGCCCGGCTGGTTGTTGCCCGAAGTGGTCAGCAACGCCGAGATGCCCGACCCCAGGTTGGCCCCCAGCACCAGCGCCAGCCCCACGTGGATCGACACCACGCCGGCAGAGGCCAGCGCGCCGCAGAACAGCACCACGGCCAGGCTGGAATAGCACAGGATGGTCAGCAACGCGCCCACCAGCATGTCCAGTCCCGAGTCGCCGGTCAGCGAGGCGAACAGCACCTTGACGCCGGCGGCCTGCACCACCGGCCGCGTGGCGGTCGAGATCAGTTCGAGCGCCAGGATGATCAGGCCCAGGCCGATCAGCACGCGCCCGACGTGGCCCGGCTTGCTGCCCTTCCAGGTCAGGTGGCCGATCACGCCGACGAAGATCAGCAGCGGCGACAGCCACGACAGGTCCAGCGAGAACACCTGCACCATCAGCGCGGTGCCGACGTTGGCGCCCAGCATGATCGCCAGCGCCGGCGCCACGGCGATCAGGCCCTGGCCGACGAAGGAACTGACGATGACCGCGGTGGCGTTGCTGCTCTGGACCAGCCCGGTGACCCCGAGCCCGGCGAGGAAGGCGGTGAAGCGGTTGGAGACGCTGGTCGACAGCACGTGGCGCAGGTTGGCGCCGTAGACGCGCAGGATGCCGACCTTGACGATGTTGGTGCCCCATACAAGCAGGGCAACACCCGAGAGCAGATGAAGAAGTACGCCCATTGTGCGCCTCGTGTGACCGGTGCCGGATTACTGCCGGAGGCGGCCCTGCCCGGTCATCGTGTAGTTGTCAATGAGGCATTATGCGCCCGTCATGGGGCAGCGGCAACGGCACCGGGCGAGGGGTGCGGGCAACCGGCAACACATGCCGCGGCGCGGCCGCGGCCGCGCTCAGGGCAGCGCGACCTTGATCCCCAGCCCGACGAAGATCGCCCCCGCTGCGCGGTCGAGCCAGCGCCCCGTGGCCGGACGGCGCCGCAGCCATGCCCCCAGCCAGCCCGCGCACAGGCCGAACAGGGAGAACACCACCGCGGTCTGCAGCATGAAGACCACGCCCAGCAGCAGGAACTGCAGCCCGGGATGCGCGGCGTCGGCGCGCACGAACTGCGGCAGGAACACCAGGAAGAACAGCGTCACCTTGGGGTTCATGATGTTGCCGAGCACGCTCTGGCGGAACACGCGGCCCAGCGGCACGGCGTCGAGGTCGCCGCCCTGCGCCAGTCCGCCCCTGGCGCGCAGCGCCTGGATGCCGATCCAGATCAGGTAGGCGGCACCGGCATACTTGATCAGCTGGAACGCCAGCGGCGACGAGCGCAGCACCGCCGCCAGCCCGACCGCCGCGATCACGGTATGGAACAGGCAGCCGACCGAGAAACCCAGCGCCGCCACCAGCCCCGCGCGCCGCCCCTGCGCCATGCCACGCGCGAGCACCTGCAGGTTGTCGGGGCCGGGCGCGACGGTGATCGCGACCGAGGTCAGCAGAAACAGCAGCAGGTCTGGCATATGGTCTCCGTGTCGATCTCCGAGTGGGTCTCCGAGTGGGTCTCCGAGTCGTTCTGTCGGTAAGCGTGGATCAGTGTCCGTCGAAGCGGCACACCGTGAACAGCGGCAGCCCGCCGTCCTGCAGCAGCCTCGAGCCGCCCAGCTCCGGCAGGTCGACGATGGCGGCACCCTCCACGACCGTGGCGCCCAGCCGCTCCAGCAGCTTGCGCCCCGCCATCATGGTGCCGCCGGTGGCGATCAGGTCGTCGACCAGCAGCACGCGGTCGCCGGCCTTGCAGGCATCGGCGTGGATCTCGACGGTCGCGCTGCCGTACTCCAGCTCGTATTCCTCGGCCACCGTCTGGAACGGCAGCTTGCCCTTCTTGCGGATCGGCACGAAGCCCAGGTTCAGTTCGTACGCGACGATCGCACCCAGGATAAAGCCGCGCGCGTCGATGCCGGCGACGAGGTCCAACCCGGCGTCCATGTAGCGGTGCACGAAGACGTCGATCAGCACGCGCAGCGTCTTGGGGTCCTGCAGGAGCGGCGTGATGTCGCGGAACATCACGCCCGGCATGGGCCAGTCCGGCACGGTCCGGATGCGGTCGCGCAGATAGCCGGTGACGTCGCCGAGGTCGGGGGACTGGATGATGGAATCTGCCATAGGGTCTGAAAAAAACAGAAAGCGCGCCTCGCGCGCCGGGGATACATGCCCGCGCCGGCCGCGGTAACGGGTTACCACCCGCGCCGCCGGGCCGGCCAGCACAATGGCCGTGCCGGCTGTCGGCCGGACACCCGTAACCATACAGGAGACCGCGATGGCGAAGAAGATACTGATGCTGGTCGGCGACTACGCCGAAGACTACGAGACCATGGTGCCGTTCCAGGCACTGCAGATGGTCGGCCATACCGTCCACGCCGTCTGTCCCGACAAGCAGGCAGGCGCCGCCTGCGCCACGGCGATCCACGACTTCGAGGGCGACCAGACCTACACCGAAAAGCGCGGCCACAACTTCACGCTTAACGCCAGCTTCGCCGAGATCGACCCGGCCGGGTACGACGCGCTGGTGATTCCCGGCGGCCGCGCGCCCGAATACCTGCGCCTGAACGCCCGCGTGCTGGAGATCGTGCGCCACTTCGCCCAGGCCGACAAGCCGATCGCCGCGGTCTGCCACGGCGCCCAGCTGCTGGCCGCCGCCGGCGTGCTGGAGGGCAAGGGCTGCTCGGCCTACCCGGCATGCGCACCGGAAGTAAGGCTGGCCGGCGGCACCTATGTCGATATCCCGGTCGACCAGGCGCA
Source organism: Cupriavidus oxalaticus (assembly GCF_016894385.1). Lineage (NCBI taxonomy): Bacteria > Pseudomonadati > Pseudomonadota > Betaproteobacteria > Burkholderiales > Burkholderiaceae > Cupriavidus > Cupriavidus oxalaticus. Next base: position 340,859 of record NZ_CP069812.1, on the reverse strand, counting down.
TACCGACGGCAAGCTGGTCACCGCGCCGGCCTGGCCCGCGCACCCGGCATGGCTGGCGCAGTTCCTTGCGGTGCTGGGCACGCGGATCGTACATTAGAGCCTTCCGCCACGCGGCGCCGCGCCATCACGGAGCGGCGCCGCATGCACCCGCGCGCCGCTCGCGGCGCAGCACGGAGAGCTTCGATGTGTGAGATCTTTATCCGCGCCAACCCGGCCTCGTACCAGACCCAGGCGCGGTCGCTGCGGCTGCATGGCGTGGCCACCAGCATCCGCCTGGAGAGCCTGTTCTGGGAAGTGCTGGAAGAACTGGCCACGCGCGACGGCATGACCGTCAACCAGCTGATTACGCGCCTGCATGACGAGCTGACCGCCCACCGCGGCAGCGAAGCGGTAGCGGGCAACTTCTCCTCCTTCCTGCGGGTGTGCTGCCTGCGCTACCTGAAGCTGCAGGGCGAGGGCCGGATCCCGGCGGACCAGTCGGTGCCGATCCGCTCGCTGGACGCGCGCGCGGTGCTGAACGACCTGCCGGAGTCCTGGGTGGAAGCGCGCCCACGGCAGGCGCTCTCCCACTCCCACTGATCGATACCCCGACTGATGCTCCGGCTGCTGCCCCGACCCGGCGGCTAGCCGTTCAGGATCCGCATCTCGGCGGCTTCCAATGCTTCCGGCTGGCCACGCAGCACGACGATATCGCCCGGTTCCAGCACGGTCTCGGGCTCCGGATCGAAGGCGCGGATGCCGCGCCGGCGCACCGCGGTCACTTCCACGCCGATCCGCTCCAGGCCGAGCATGCCCAGGCGCCGCCCGACCGCGGTGGACTGCGGCCCCAGCGACACGGAATGCAGCCGCACCGAATCGCGCTCGACCATGTCTTCATCGTCGTCGCTGCCGTGGAAGTAGCCGCGCAGCAGGCTGTAGCGCGCGTCGCGCGCCTCCTGCACGCCGCGCAGCACATGGCGCATCGGCACGCCCAGCAGCACCAGCGCGTGCGAGGCCAGCATCAGGCTGCCCTCGATGATCTCGGGCACCACCTCGGTGGCGCCGGCCTTTTGCAGGATGTCCAGCTCCGAATCGTCGACGGTGCGCACGATCACCGGCAGCGCCGGCGCCAGTTCCTGCACGTGGTGCAGCACCTTGAGCGCCGACGGCGTGTTGGCGTAGGTGACGATCAGCGCCGCGGCGCGGTGGATGCCGGCGGCGATCAGCGCCTCGCGCCGGCCGGCGTCGCCGTAGACCACGGTGTCGCCGGCGGCAGCGGCTTCGCGCACGCGGTCGGGATCGAGGTCGAGCGCGACATAGGTGATGCCCTCGCGCTCCATCATGTGCGCCAGGTTCTGCCCGCTGCGGCCGAAGCCGCAGATGATGGCGTGCTTTTCCGTCTGCAGGCTCTGCGCGGCGATGCGGGTCATGTTCAGCGACTGCATCAGCCATTCGTTGGCGGCAAAACGCAGCACGATGGCGTCGCTGTACTGGATCAGGAACGGGGCGGCCAGCATCGACAGCAGCATCGAGGCCAGGATCACCTGGATCAGCACCGGGTCGACCAGGTTCAGGCCGTCGATCTGGTTCAGCAGCACGAAGCCGAATTCGCCGGCCTGCGCCAGCCCCAGGCCGGTACGGATCGCCACCCCCTGGCGCGAGCCGAACACCCGCGCCAGCACCGCGATCAGCACCAGCTTGAACAGGATCGGCACCACCAGCAGCGCCAGCACCAGCCACAGGTGGTCCAGCACCACGCGGATATTGAGCAGCATGCCGATGGTGACGAAGAACAGCCCCAGCAGCACGTCGCGGAACGGCTTGATGTCTTCTTCCACCTGGTGCCGGTACGGCGTCTCGGAGATCAGCATGCCGGCCAGGAACGCGCCCAGCGCCATCGACAGTCCCAGCCGCTCGGTCAGCGCCGCCATGCCCAGCGTCACCAGCAGCAGGTTCAGCATGAACAGTTCCTGCGAACGGCGCGCCGCCACGATGTGGAACCAGCGGCTCATCAGGCGCTGGCCGAGAAAGAAGATCGCGCCCAGCGCCACCACGATCTTGACCGTGGCCAGCCCCAGCGCCACCACCAGGTCGCCGGGGTCGCGCGACAGCGCCGGGATCACGATCAGCAGCGGCACCACCGCCAGGTCCTGGAACAGCAGGATGCTGATGATGTTGCGGCCGTGCTCGCTCTCCAGCTCCATGCGCTCGGACAGCATCTTGGAGACGATCGCCGTGGACGACATCGCCAGCGCCCCGCCCAGCGCCACCGAGGCCTGCCACGACAGCGGGAACAGCCAGTTGAAGGCCCAGCTGACCGGCACCACCGACAGCATCGACAGCACCACCTGCGAGCCGCCCAGCCCGAACACCAGGCGCTTCATTGAGCGCAGCTTGCTCAGGCTGAACTCCAGCCCGATCGAGAACATCAGGAACACCACGCCGAACTCGGCCAGGTACTTGGTCTGCGCGGTGTCGCTGGCCAGCCCCAGCGCATGCGGGCCGATCAGGATGCCAACGGCGAGGTAGCCAAGCATCGGCGGCAGCTGCAGCATGCGGAAAACGACCACGCCGAAGACGGCAGCGGCCAGCAGCACCAGGGTCAGTTCCAGCGGTGAATGCATCAGGATGGTCGGGTGAGCGGCCTGGTGAGCGGTCTGGTGAGCGGTCTGGTGCGCGCCCGACCCGGCACGGGCACCAGACCGGGAAACGTGGCAGGCGCGGTGAGTGCGGCAGGCGCGTGGGCAGTTGGAGGCGGCCCCGGACGCCAGCGCATTCGTTGGTATACTTCGACGCCATGATAGCCAATTTCGATGCGGATCGAGCACTCCGGCTCGCCCGCGACACACTCCAGACCGAAGCCGATGCGGTTTCCGCACTTTCCGGCCGCCTGACCGACGACTTTGCCCGCGCCGTGCAGATGATCCTGCAATGCAGCGGGCGCGTGGTGGTCTCCGGCATCGGCAAGTCCGGCCATATCGGGCGCAAGGTGGCGGCCACGCTGGCCTCCACCGGCACCCCGGCGTTCTTCGTGCATCCGGCCGAGGCCAGCCACGGCGACCTGGGCATGGTCACGCGCGACGACGTGCTGATCGCCTTCTCCAATTCCGGCGAGACCGGCGAGCTGCTGTCGATCATCCCGATCGTCAAGCGCATCGGCGCGCGGCTGATCTCGGTCACCGGCAATCCTGAGTCGAACCTCGCCAAGCTGGCCGACGCGCACCTGGACGCGGGCGTGGAAAAGGAAGCCTGCCCGCTCAACCTGGCACCGACGGCCAGCACCACCGCCGCGCTGGCGCTGGGCGATGCGCTGGCGGTGGCGGTGCTGGACGCGCGCGGCTTCGGCGAGGAAGACTTCGCCCGCTCGCACCCGGGCGGCGCACTCGGCCGCAAGCTGCTGACCCATGTGCACGACGTCATGCGCACCGGCAATGCAGTCCCCAGTGTCCGCGAGAACACCCCGCTGGCCCAGGCGCTGATGGAAATCACGCGCAAGGGCATGGCCATGACCGCGGTGGTCGATCCCGACGGCCATGCCATCGGCGTCTTCACCGACGGCGACCTGCGCCGCCTGCTGGAAACCCCGCGCGACTGGAAGACCGTTCCCATCGGCGAGGTCATGCACCGCAACCCGCATGTGGTCAACCAGAACCAGCTCGCCGTCGAGGCGGTGCAGGTCATGGAAGCCAACCGCATCAACCAGTTGCTGGTGGTCGACGACGACGGCCGCCTGGCCGGCGCGCTGCATATCCACGACCTGACCCGCGCCAAGGTTATCTGAACGGGGCGCGAGAAGCACCGACAAGCACACCGACAAGCACACCATGCAGGCACTCATCGCCTCCCTCAGTGGCATCGTCATGCGGCTGCTGCCGCTGCTGCTGATGGCCATCGTCGCCGGCAGCACCTTCTGGCTGGTGCAGATCAACTCGCCCAGGGAAAGCCAGGACACGCAGGCGGCCAAGAAGCACGAGCCGGACTATTTCATGGACCGCTTCTCGGCCACGGAACTGGCGCAGGACGGCAGCACCAAGATCCGCTTCACGGGCGAGCGCATGGTCCACTTCGAGGACGACCAGACCTACGAGGTCACGCGCCCCGCACTGCGCGCCTACGAACCGGACAGGCCGCCGGTGACGGCACGCGCCGACCTGGGCCGCATGAATGCGGAAGGCTCTGTGATCGACCTGTACGGCAACGGTCATATCCTGCGCCAGCAAGGCGCCGACCCGTCCAAGGATCCGCAGCTGACCGCCGCGTCGAGCTATTTCCAGCTGCTGGTCAACGACGACATCGTCAAGACCGACAAGCCGGTGAAGCTGACGCGCGGCCCCTCGGTGATGACCGCGAACGGGCTGATCTTCAACAACGTCACCCGCGAAGTACAATTGCTCGGCAACGTTCGCGGCACCATCGTCACCGGGCCATCCCCTGGCCGTACGCCGGGGCCCTGACCCGGTCCGCGCGGCCGCCCGGCCGGCAACGGCCATGCCGCCGCGCGCCCTGCCCGTCCCGCACGACCCGCCCGATCTGCATAACCCGCACCACCACGCCCTCTAGCCACTGCTGCCAACATGACTGCTTCCCTGACGACTTCGTCCCGTCGACACGCCGCCCCGGCCCTGCTCGCCGCGGCCATGGCCTTCGGCCTGCTGCTGGCCCAGCCCGCGCTGGCCGAGCGCGCGGACCGCGACAAGCCGATGGTGCTGGAGGCCGACAACGCCAGCTACGACGACGTCAAGCAGATCTATACGCTGACCGGCAACGTGGTGCTGACCAAGGGCACGATGATCCTGAAGTCGGATGCGGCCGAACTGCGCACCGACCCCGAGGGCTACCAGTTCGCGGTGGCCACCTCCAAGCCGGGCAAGCAGGCCTATATCCGCCAGAAGCGCGAAGGCGTCGACGAGTACATCGACGGCTGGGGCGACCGCATCGAATACGACGGCAAGCAGGAGCTGTCCAAGCTGATCGGCCATGCGCGCATGGCGCGCCTGCAGGGCGCCAAGATGCTCGACGAGATCCGCGGCGCGGTGCTGACCTACGACAGCCGCAAGGAGTTCTACACGGCTGCCGGCGGCGGCGACAACACCTCGGCCGCCAATCCGTCGGGCCGCGTGCGCGCGGTGCTGTCGCCGCGGCAGGACCCGAATGCGCAGGGTTCGGCCAGCGGCTCGCCGCTGGACCTGAAGCCGGCGCCCGCGCCCGCCAACAAACCCTGACGCCGGGCGGGGGCTCGCTGCCTCGCCTGAAACGCTGAACGCCAGACTGTGCCAATGACCGATACCGCCACCATCGCCGAAAAGCCCTCCGTCCAAGCCACGGCCGTCCTCGAAGGCGGCAGCACGCTGGTCGTGCGCCACCTGAAGAAGCGCTACGGCTCGCGCACCGTGGTCAAGGATGTCTCGCTGGACGTAAAGAGCGGCGAAGTGGTCGGCCTGCTCGGCCCCAACGGCGCGGGCAAGACCACCTCGTTCTACATGATCGTGGGGCTGGTGAACCTGGACGAGGGCGATATCGTGCTCGACGGCGACCACATCAGCGGCCTGCCGATCCACGAGCGCGCGCGCATGGGCCTGTCCTACCTGCCGCAGGAAGCATCGGTCTTCCGCAAGCTCAACGTCGAGGAAAACATCCGCGCCGTGCTGGAGCTGCAGGTGGAAAACGGCAAACCGCTGGCCAAGGCCGAGATCGACCGCAGGCTCGACGCGCTGCTCGACGACCTGCAGATTGCGCACCTGCGCAACAACCCCGCGCTGTCGCTGTCCGGCGGCGAACGCCGCCGCGTGGAAATCGCGCGCGCGCTGGCCTCGTCGCCGCGCTTCATCCTGCTGGATGAACCGTTCGCCGGCGTGGACCCGATCGCAGTGGGCGAGATCCAGCGCATCGTCAGCTTCCTGAAGGCGCGCAACATCGGCGTGCTGATCACCGACCACAACGTGCGCGAAACGCTTGGCATCTGCGACCACGCGTACATCATCAGCGAAGGCACCGTGCTGGCCGCCGGGCAGCCCGAAGAGATCATCGCCAACGAATCGGTGCGGCGCGTCTACCTGGGCGAAAACTTCCGCATGTGATGTACCCGCCTGCCCGCAGCGGCAGGCCATTGATTCTCCCCGCTTTCGGCCCCATGATCTCGATATGGGCCAGCCCACTGCCGGCGTCGATCAAGCCGCGACATCGATAGCAATTTCCGTTCCAACGACGGAAAGATGCGCATAAAATAGGTCGCATGAAACCGTCGCTACAGCTCCGCCTCTCCCAGCACCTGGCACTGACACCGCAACTGCAGCAGTCGATCAGGCTGTTGCAGCTTTCAACGCTGGAATTGCAGCAGGAAGTCGAACAGGCGCTCACGGAAAACCCCCTGCTCGAACGCGAGAACGACTGGATCGAAAGCCCGCTGCGCGTGGCCGCCGATGGTTCGGTCAACGTGCAGAGCGCGCCGGCGCCGGCACCCGCCGAACCGCAAGGCAACGGCGAGGCACGCAGCGATGGCGCGGCCGACGACGACAGCTACGGCGACAGCAATGGCGGCGAAGACTATGGCGGCGACTGGAGCCTGGACGACTTCGCGCGCCGCCCGCAAGGCGACGAAGACGAGAAGACGCCGATGCAGCTGCGCGAAGCCGAGCCCACGCTGCGCGAATACCTGATGGAACAGCTCACGCCGCTGAAGATCTCGGTGCGCGACAAGGGCCTGGCCATCTTCCTGATCGAATCGCTCGACGACGACGGCTACCTCGGTGCAACGCTCGAAGAGATCTGCGCCGAACTGCCGGAAGAACTCGAGTTCGAGATCGAGGAATTGCAGGCGATGCTAACGCTGCTGCAAAGCTTCGACCCGCCGGGCGTGGGCGCGCGCAACGCGGCCGAGTGCCTGGGCCTGCAATTGCGCCGGCTGCAGCACCCGCAGCGCGAACTGGCGCTGAACATCGTGCACAACCACCTCGAGCTGCTGGCGGTGCGCGACTACACGCGCCTGAAAAAAGCCCTGCAGGTAGACGAGCCTGCACTCAAGGCCGCTCACGAACTGATCCGCTCGCTGGCGCCCTATCCGGGCCACGCCTACAGCCGCCCCGAAGCCGACTTTGTGGTGCCCGATGTGTTCGTGCGCAAGAGCGGCAGCGGCTGGATCGCGCAGCTCAATCCGGATGTGATGCCGAGGCTGCGCATCAACGACATGTACGCGCAGATCCTGCGCGGCGCGAAAGGCGAGTCGGGTACCGCGGGCCTGCAGCAGAAACTGCAGGAAGCACGCTGGCTGATCAAGAATATCCAGCAAAGGTTCGACACGATCCTGCGTGTCTCACAGGCCATTGTCGAGCGTCAAAAGAACTTTTTCACGCACGGCGAAATCGCCATGCGCCCCTTGGTTTTGCGGGAGATTGCCGATACACTGGGATTACACGAGTCAACCATCTCCCGGGTGACGACCAATAAATACATGGCAACGCCGATGGGTACTTTCGAACTGAAGTACTTCTTCGGCAGCCACGTGTCCACCGAAACCGGTGGCGCGGCTTCATCAACGGCCATCCGCGCCTTGATCAAGCAACTGATAGGAGCCGAAGACCCGAGGAATCCCCTTTCCGACAGTCGCATCGCCGAACTGCTGGGTGAGCAAGGCTTCGTTGTCGCACGTCGCACCGTTGCCAAATATCGCGAAGCCCTGAAGATCCCCGCAGTGAATCTCCGCAAGTCTTTGTAGCCGAGCCCACCGCCTGCCTGGTGAGGCTCTTTCAGAAGGAGAAGCGCTATGAACTTCAAGATCAGTGGACACCACCTTGACATCACGCCGCCGTTGCGTGAGTACGTGGAAACGAAGCTGGAGCGAATCGTCAGGCATTTCGATCAGGTCATTGGCGTTAGCGTGCTGCTCTCTGTCGACAATCACAAGGAAAAGGACAGGCGGCAATATGCGGAAATCAATCTACATCTCAGGGGCAAGGACATCTTCGTTGAAGCGCATCATGAAGACCTGTATGCGGCGATCGACGCACTAGTCGACAAGCTGGACCGTCAGGTACTGCGCTACAAGGACCGCGTGCAAGGCCACGACCGCGAAGCGGTCAAGTACCAGATGGCCGCAGCGCAGATGCAGCAATGAGCGTGCCCGGTGGCCCCGCAGAGGGCCGCTGAATCAAGACTGAACAAGGCAAGCCGCGCATAGCGCGGCTTTTTTGCGCCTGTGGCGCCCGAGCAAAGGCTCGTCACCCGTTTGAGACGGAGTGTTCGCAACGGCCGCGGCAGGGTGTATGCTGCGCCATACATGCAGAGCCGCATCCCGCCCGCGCCCGGTTAAGGTGCGGACGCCAACCGGGGCGGCGCTGCGCTGCACAATCACAGGGAGGCCGCTGCTCTATAATGGCCGGACGCCTCGGCATTGCCGGCGACCGGCAGCCTCCGAGCCACACACTGCCCCGCGGAACGGCGGATCCGCCCGCTAACTGAAATCCTGCGCATCGCCCATGAATCGTTTGGCCAAATTGCTGCCACCCGGCAACATCACCCTCGACGTCAGCGTCACCAGCAAGAAGCGTGTGTTCGAGCAGGCCGGGCTCCTCTTCGAGAACAACCATGGCGTGGCGCGCGCCACCGTGACCGACAACCTGTTCGCGCGCGAGTCGCTGGGCTCCACCGGACTCGGCGCCGGCGTGGCGATCCCGCATGGCCGCATCAAGGGCCTGAAGCAGCCGCTGGCCGCCTTCATGCGCCTGGCCGAGCCGATCCCGTTCGAATCGCCCGATGGCAAGCCCGTGTCGCTGCTGATTTTCCTGCTGGTGCCGGAACAGGCCACGCAGCAGCACCTGGAAATCCTGTCCGAGATCGCGCAGCTGCTGTCGGACCGCGACATGCGCGAAGGGCTGGCGACCTTGCCCACTTCCGAAGCCGTGCACCAGCTGCTGACCGAATGGCATCCCTGATTCACCGATCGTCCTGAACGGGCCGGCACAGACCGGACAGGCGCAGCGCCTGGCACACCGCCCCACACGTCATACCCGCATGGAACTCACCGGCGTCACCTCCCAGTCCATCTTCGACGACAACGCAGCCGACCTCAAACTCTCGTGGGTGGCCGGCCTGGAAGGTGCGGACCGCGCCTTCGACGTCGAATTCGCCCGCGAAGCCACCTCCGCCGCGGACCTGGTGGGCCACCTGAACCTGATCCACCCCAACCGCATCCAGGTACTCGGCAAGCCCGAGATCACCTACTATCAGCGGCTGGACGACGATATCCGCAAGCGCCAGATGGGCGAGCTGATCCTGCTGGAGCCGCCTTTCCTGGTGGTGGCCGACGGCATGGAGCCGCCGCCGGACCTGGAGCTGCGCTGCACGCGCTCTTCCACGCCGCTGTTCACCACGCCGGTGTCGTCGGCCGCGGTGATCGACCACCTGCGCCTGTATCTGTCGCGCATTTCCGCGCCGCGCGTGACCATGCACGGGGTATTCCTCGACATCCTCGGCATGGGTGTGCTGATCATGGGCGAATCGGGCCTGGGCAAGAGCGAACTGGGCCTCGAACTGATCTCGCGCGGCCACGGCCTGGTGGCTGACGACGCGGTTGACTTCGTGCGCCTGGGGCCGGACTTTATCGAGGGCCGCTGCCCGCCGCTGCTGCAGAACCTGCTCGAAGTGCGCGGCCTGGGCCTGCTCGACATCAAGACCATCTTCGGCGAGACCGCGGTGCGCCGGAAAATGAAGATCAAGCTGGTGGTGCAGCTGGTGCGCCGCAACGACGGCGAGTTCGAGCGCCTGCCGCTCGATTCGCAATACCTCGACGTGCTGGGCCTGCCGATCCACATGGTCAAGATCCAGGTGGCGGCCGGCCGCAACCTCGCCGTGCTGGTCGAGGCCGCGGTGCGCAATACCATCCTGCGCCTGCGCGGCATCGACACGCTGCGTGACTTCATGGACCGCCAGCGCGCCGCGATGCAGGCCGATGCGGTCTCGCGCGGCCAGGGCCGCCTGCTCTGAGCGGGCTGGTTGCCCGCGCACGCGTTTTCAATTGCTTACAACGGCGGCTTCCCCCGCCGTCAACGCCAGCGTCCAGTCTGCCGTTTTGTGCTGTAATGGGCATCGAGCCCATGACAAGGCCGCCGCCAGCCCTGACACCGTGCGGCCGTGATGTTTTCCACACCAAGGAGAGCAAGCATGAAGAAACTGATCGCGATGTGCGCGCTGGTCACCCCGCTGCTGGCATCCGTGGCCTTCGCCCAGTCGGCGTCGGCGCCGGCAGCGCCCGCCAAGGACAAAGCTCCCACCGCGCAGCAGGAAAAGATGAAGACCTGCAATACGCAGGCCGGCGACAAGAAGGGGGACGAGCGCAAGGCGTTCATGAAGCAATGCCTGTCGGCCAAGCCGGACGCGACGCCCAGGACCCAGCAGGAAAAGATGGCCGCTTGCAGCAAGGAAGGCAAGGGCAAGAAGGGCGACGAATACAAGGCGTACATGAAGGAGTGCCTGTCGAAGTCGGCCTGAGGCACGTCTTTCCCCCGAGCCAACCACGGCATGGCGAACCGCGAGGTTCGCCATCGTTGTTTCCGGGGCCGCAGTCATCCCGCTGTCATGACGCGACCATCACGTGATGCTATGCTTCAGTTGCTATGCGCATCATCCTCATCACCGGCATTTCCGGTTCCGGCAAGTCCGTCGCACTGAACGTCCTCGAAGATGCGGGGTACTACTGCGTGGACAACCTGCCGGCGCAGTTCATCCCGGACCTGGCCCGCTACCTCTCCAGCCAGGGCTATACGCACCTGGGCATTGCCACCGACATCCGCAGCCGCGAGTCGCTCGACCAGTTGCCCGATACCGTGCGCACGCTCGCCGGCGAGCACCAGGTCGAGGTGCTGTTCCTGACGGCCAGCACGGACGCGCTGGTGCAGCGCTACTCCGAGACGCGCCGGCGCCATCCGCTGTCGATCCGCACCGATGGTGGCGTGGTAAGCCCCGGCGGCGAGCCGGCCTTCAACGACACCGCGCTGATGGAAGCGATCGAAATGGAGCGCGAGCTGCTGAGCCCGCTGGCCGAGGCCGCGCACCGCATCGACACCAGCAATGTGCGCACCAATACGCTGCGCAGCTGGATCAAGGAGCTGATCCGCAACGACAGCGAGCGCCTGACGCTGCTGTTCGAGTCCTTCGGCTTCAAGCACGGTGTGCCCAGCGACGCCGACATGGTGTTCGACGTGCGCTCGCTGCCCAATCCCTATTACGACCTGGCGCTGCGCCCGCTGACCGGGCGCGACACGCCGGTGATCGATTTCCTGCAGGCGCAGCCGATGGTGCTGGCGATGGCCGAGGACATCCGCGCCTATGTGGAAAAGTGGCTGCCGAGTTTCATCGCCGACAACCGCAGCTACCTGACCGTCGCCATCGGCTGTACCGGCGGCCAGCATCGCTCGGTCTATATTGCGGAAAGGCTCGCCAACTATTTCCGCGCGCATGGTAATGTGCTGGTGAGACACCGAGAGCTCGCGCCGGCGGGCTGACGCCAAGCGTGCATGCCTGCGGGCATCGGCGGCGCGGCGTACGGTCCGGCGGCGCGCCGTTGCTGCATTCTGGCATCCCCCTGCATCCACTTATGCACGCTGGCACCGCATGTCTTCCACCGACCTTTACCGCCCCACCTCGTCCGCCGGGTCCGACCCCGGGCCGCAGACGCTAGACAACCTCCCGCTGTTCCCGCTGCACACCGTGCTCTTTCCCGGCGGCCGGCTGCCGCTGCGCGTGTTCGAGGCGCGCTATGTCGACATGGTGCGCAACTGCCTGCGCGACAGCACGCCGTTCGGCGCCTGCCTGATCGAGAGCGGCGAAGAAGTGGCGCGGCCCGGCAAGGCCACCGTGCCGGAAACGGTCGGCTGCCTCGCCGAAATCGTCGACTGCAACATGGAGCAGCTCGGCGTGCTGCTGATCCGCGCCCGCGGGCGCGAGCGTTTCCAGATCATCAGCCACGAGACCCGCGACGATGGCCTGCTGGTGGCGCGTGCCCAAGTACTGCCCGCCGATATCATCGACTGCAAGCTCGAACTGCTTGGCGAATGCCTGGACGCCCTGCGCCGGATCGTCACGCGGCTGCATGCAGAGCAGCCCGACCGGATGCCGTTCGACGAGCCTTACCTGTGGGACGATCCCAGCTGGGTCGCCAACCGGCTGTGCGAACTGCTGCCGGCGCCGCTGAAAGCCAAGCAGATGCTGATGGCGCTGCCCGATGCGGGCATGCGCATCGAGATCGTGCACCGTTATATGCGGCAGAACCACATCGTCTGAGCGGCGCCGCGGCCGCCTTTCAGAACAGGCCGCCGCGGGCCTGGTCCTCCAGCAGCCTGCGCACCGGCGCGGGCGTGCCCAGCGCATCGAGATCGTCGAGCGAAAGCCAGCGCTGCGCCGCTTCCGTGGCGGCTTCAGCGGCACTATCCTGCACCATCAGGTCACCTGCGCCCACATCGACGCGGATCGCGCGGATCAACAGGCGGAAGTGCGTGAAGACATGGGTCAGTTCGCCCGCCATCGCGGCGCGCACGGGTGCGCCATAGGCGCGGGCGTAGTCGAGCGCGGCGGCTTCGGCGGCTTCCGCATCGAAGGGCACGGTGTCGACAGGCATCTCGGGCAGGCTCCACAGCCCGCCCCAGATGCCGCTGCCGGGACGCAGCCGCAACAACACTTCACGCTCGCGCCGCACCATCAGCATCACCGTGCTGCGCTCGGGGATCGCGGCGCGCGGCTTTGGCGTGGGCAGCACGCCGGTCAACCCGTCGCGGCGCGCCACGCAGTCGGCGGACAGCGGGCACGCGCCGGCATCGGCCAGGCACGCGGGCTTGCCGCGCGAGCAGACCGTCGCGCCCAGGTCCATCAGCCCTTGCGTATAGGCGACCATGTCTTCGGCCTGGCGCGGGCCCGCTGCGGGCAGCGCGATCCCGGCCAGCTGCCACATGCGCGTTTCCACCGCGCGCTCGCCAGGATGGCCATGGATGCCGAAGCAGCGCGCAAACACGCGCTTGACGTTGCCGTCGAGAATCGGCGAGCGCACGCCGGCGCTGAAGGCGGCGATTGCCGCTGCGGTCGAGCGGCCGATGCCGGGCAGCGTTGCCAGTACCGCGGGATCGGTCGGGAAAACGCCGCCGTGCTCGCTGACCACCTGCATGGCGCAGCGGTGCAGGTTGCGTGCGCGCGAGTAGTAGCCGAGGCCGGCCCACAGCGCCATCACCTGGTCGGCAGGCGCGGCAGCCAATGCCTGCACCGTCGGCAAGGTGGCGACAAAGCGCTGGAAATACTCGATCACCGCGCTGACCTGGGTCTGCTGCAGCATGATTTCCGACAGCCAGATGCGGTAGGCGTCGCGCGTGTTCTGCCACGGCAGGTCGTGCCGGCCGTGGACGCGTTGCCAGTTGACGACCCGTGCGCCGAAATCGGGGGGCACGTGGATGTCGTCGGGGATGGCTGCGGTGGCTCGGGGGGCGGACTTGCGGGGCATGAGGTACGGCTTGTGGTGTGGGGGCTGGTGTTGGCTGCGGACGTCTCAGCACCGCTTGTGGTGCTCCCCTCTCCCGCGCGCGCGGGAGAGGGGAGCAAACCAGCAGCGTGCGAACGTTGTCAGAAAAAAAAACGCCGCTATGCGCGGCGCTACATGATATACCGGCCCGGAAAAACACTTACCGTCAGCCGCTTCCCGTCACGCCACCGCCAGGCTCGCCTGCTCCGCCCCGGCCGCCGGCCGCAGCAACCGCTGCGCAAACCCCTCGATCTTCCCGCTGCGCTCATCCAGCCCGTTCAGCACTTCCTCGAGCTGTGCAATACGGCTTTCCAGCGTATCGGTCGCTTCGTGGATGCGCTCGATCGAATCGACGCGCCGGCGCAGCTGCTTCTGGTGCTCGCGCACCTGCGCCTCCAGCGGCGTCATCACCGACTTGAGCCACACCTCGATATCGCGGTTCAGATCGCGGAAGTTCTCCAGCACGCGGCTGGCCATGGTGCTGAAGGCGCTCTGCACCAGCTGCGGCCGCGAGCGCGTCAGCATGCTGACCGTGCCGAAGTGCGCATGCACCAGCCGCAAGGTTTCCTGCAGCTCGGCCACGTAGCGCCCGGCGGTGAACTGCATCGGCGCGGGCAGCGTGAAGCCATGCTCGGCGTTGAAGCGCCGGTACATGCTTTCGATCAGCTGGTGCAGCTGGCCGATCTTGTTGTCGGCATCGGTCACCAGCGCGGCGAGCTGGGCGAACAGCGCATCCATGTCCTCGCGCAGGCCGCGCGAGAAGAAGCGTTCCTTCATCTGCTCGCGCGCGGTACGCATGGTCAGGCGCACGTCGCGCAGCTGCAGGCTCTTGATGATGTCGGCGCTGTGGCGGCCGAACACCAGCCGCAGCGCCTGGAACTTGCTGATGCTCTGCTCGAACTCTTCCTTCTCGCCCTGCACGCGCATCAGCATGTGCTTGACCATCGCGTGGTTCTTGCCGCGCAGCCCGCGCAGCTCGAACAGTTGCTCGACGATATCGCGGCGGCGGCTCTGCAGCAGCTGCTGCGCGGCCCGCGCCATGTCCTGCGCCTGGCGGTGGACCTGGTCGGAGACGATGTCGCGCCGCCGCGGGATCAGCTGGTCGGACAGCACATGCTCGAACTCGGGCAGGCCGCTGCGCGCCAGCAGCGCGTCGTCGTGCTTGACCTTGGCCACCAGGCCCTTCTGCGCCGACACCGGATAGACACGCGCCTGCTCGATGCCCAGCACCTGCGCCGTACCCGAGACCTGCCGCGCGATCTCGCCGGCGATCTCGGACGGCTGGCGCAGCGGGTCCCACAGCCCGTCGATCTTGTTGAGCACGGCCAGGCAGCCGCGCCGGTGGCCGGCGTCCACGTGAGTGCGCCACAGTTCCAGGTCGCTTCTGGTCACGCCGGCATCGGCGGCCAGCACGAACACCACGACGTGTGCGTCGGGGATCAGGCGCAGCGTCAGTTCGGGCTCGGTGCCGATCGCGTTCAGCCCCGGCGTGTCGAGGATCACCAGCCCCTGGCGCAGCAGCGGATGCGGGAAATTGATCACCGCATGACGCCAGCGCGAGATCTCGACCATGCCCTCGGCATCGACCGCGTAGGCGGCATCGGGGTCGCTCTCGTGGTAGAGGCCCAGCGCCTCGGCTTGCTGCGGCGGCACGCGCACGGTCTGGACCACGTGCTGGAAGGCCTCGAGCATGCCCTCGGGCGAGGACGGGTCCAGCGGCACCGTATGCCAGTGCGCCGACGGGCCGGCCTCGAGGAAATCCGCAGTCGAGGCGTCCTGAAGCCTGGTTTCGATCGGCAGCAGCCGGATGCAGGGGGGCTCCGCCTCGTCGTAGCGCAGCTCGGTCGGGCACATGGTGGTGCGGCCCGCCGACGACGGCAGGATACGGCGCCCGTAGTCGGCAAAGAAGATCGCATTGATCAGTTCGCTCTTGCCGCGCGAGAACTCCGCAATGAAGGCGACCTTGAGCCGGTCGCTGCGCAGCACGCTCTGGATGCGCTGCACGCGGTCGTCGGCCTGCGCGTCGTACAGGTCGTGCTGCTGCAGCCACGACTGGAATTCTGCCAGGGACTGGAGGACCCCCGTTCTCCAGGCGCCGTATTGTTCGAATTGGTGGGCGAGCGTTGTCATGGAGCTGTTCGGCTGACTCGGTTTTTTGCCTCGGGGCCGCCGCCGGCGGAGGCGTGCCCGTGTTCCCGCATTGCCGGCCCGCCGCAGTCCTCGGGCGAGCCAATCTGTTCCATTTTTGTAACTTTTTATAACTGCGCACACGATACAGGTTTCCACGGCGGTTTTGTGGAATTCGCGTCCCTTGCGAAGGGTGTGCGCGCAGAGTGTTGCGCCGAGCCATCGACAACTGCAGCCGGCGCGCATTGTGCGGCACACGGCGCATCGCAATGGCGGCCGCCGGTCAGTGCTGGCAGTTCGGGCAGTAGAAGGTGGAGCGCTGGCCCTGCACGATCTGGCGCACGGGCGTGGCGCAGATGCGGCATGGCTGGCCGGCCCGGTCGTAGACAAAACAATCGAGCTGGAAGTAGCCGCTGGCGCCGTCGCTGCCGACGAAATCGCGCAGTGTGCTGCCGCCGCGCTCGATCGCCTGCGCCAGTGTCTCGCGCACCGCCTGCGCCAGCCGGTCGCAACGCGCGCGGCTGAGGCGGCCGGCCGGCGTGGTCGGCCGGATGCCGGCGCGGAACAGGCTTTCCGACGCGTAGATATTGCCGACCCCGACCACGATGCCGCCGGCCAGCAAGACGGTCTTGATGGCGGCACTGCGCCCGCGCGTGTGGCGGTGCAGCCAGGCGCCGTCGAAGGCAGCATCGAAGGGCTCGATGCCGAGCGTGCGCAGCAGCGGGTGGGATGGCAGTTCGTGCTCGGGCAGCGTGGTCCACAGTACCGCGCCAAAACGGCGCGGATCGCGCAAGCGCAGCACCACCGGGCCCTCGGCACCAGCGGCCAGCACAATGTCCAGGTGGTCGTGGGCACCAGGCGGCGGCGCGTGCGGCAACACCCTCAGCGTGCCGGTCATGCCGAGATGCACCAGCAGCCAGCCGGCCGGTGCGGCGGCATCGTCGCTGACACATTCGAGCAGCAGGTACTTGCCGCGGCGTTCGATCCGGCGCACCACGCGCCGCGCCAGGCAAGCTTCAAGGCCCGGCTCGACCGGCCAGCGCAGCCCGCGGTGGCGCACCGTCACCGCTTCAATACGCCGCCCCACCACATGCGGCAGCAAGCCGCGCCGGGTCACTTCGACCTCGGGCAATTCAGGCATCGAACCTCTCCGTTGGTTACCGCTCCAAACTCCTGCCGGCCTTGCTGGCCATGGGCCAGCGCGCCAAGCAGCGCATTGTAGCGGCAGGCTACAATGCCTTTATCCATTCCTTCGCCAGCGCGCGCCGGAGCACTCGATACATGTCGGACCTGAAGTTGGACCTGACGCCGGACCTGATGCCGGACGCCACATTGCAAGCCTCCAAGTGCGGCATCCCCGGGCGCGAGTGCGCATCTTCGCGCACAACGGGCGCCGTGGGAGCCTTTGCCCAGACCCGCCGCCACGCACGTGCGCTGGGCGCCGCGGCACTGCTCGCCCTGGCCAGCGCCGCGTGTGCGGCACCTCCGGGCGGCGACGTGCCGCTGCCGCAGCTTGCGCCGATGCAGGTCGCCGCCTCCGACGACGCGCGCCCCGCCGGCAGCACCGGCAAGTCGGCACGCAGCCAGCTGCCGTCGCTGGAGCTGACCGACGACATCGTCTATATGGTGCTGGCGGCCGAGATTTCCATGCAGCGCGGCCTGGTCGGGCCAGCCTACCGCACCTACCTCGAACTGGCGCGGCAGACCCGCGACCCGCGCTTCGCGCAGCGCGCCACCGAGATCGCCTTCAACGCGCGCATCCCGCAGCAGGCGCTGGACGCGGCGCGGCTGTGGCGTGAAATCTCGCCCAATTCGCCCGCCGCTGCGCAGGTCCTGTCGACGCTGCTGGTGCTGAACGGGCGCTGGGACGATGCCCGCCCGCTGCTGCAGCAGCAGCTGGCCGCTGTACCCGCCAGCCACCGCGGCGACGCCATCCTGCAGATGCAGCAGCAACTGTCGCGCACCAGCGATCCGGCCGGCGCAGCCACGCTGCTGCAGGAACTGACGCGCAACGATACCAAGCTGGCGGAAACCCACCTGGCGCTGGCGCGCGCGCGCGAAGTCGCCGGCGACGAGCCGGGCGCGGTGGCCGCGCTCGACCAGGCGCTGAAGCTGCGCCCGGGCTATGAGCCTGCCGCGCTGATGGCCGCCGAGCTGCGCGCCGAAAAGGAGCCCGACGAAGCCGTCGCCATCCTCAAGCGTTTCCTCGACAAGTCGCCCGAATCGGTCAACGGCCATATCACGCTGGCACGCCTGTACCTGCTGCGCAATGACATGCAGGCGGCCCGGCAGGAGTTCGAGACCTTGCGCAAGGTGGCGCCCACCGATCCGCGCGTGCCGCTGGCGCTGGGGCTGACCAGCCTGCAGGCGAAGAACTACAGCGAAGCCGAGCAATACCTGCAGGAGTACCTGCAGCTGGTCGAGAAGCAACCCACGGCAAATCCCGACATCGCCTACCAGTACCTGGCGCAGATCGCCGAGGAACGTAAGGACTATGCCGGCGCGATCCAGTGGCTTGACCGCATCGAGGACATCCGCCTGGCGCCCGCGGCCACCGCCAAGCGCGCGCAGCTGCTGGCACGCCTGGGCAAGCTGGACGATGCGCAGGCCCTGTTCGGCGAGATGCTTGCCGATGCCGAGGAAATCCCCGACCCGGGCCAGCGCGCGCAGCGCGTCATGGCGAT
Source organism: Cupriavidus oxalaticus (assembly GCF_016894385.1). Taxonomy (NCBI): domain Bacteria; kingdom Pseudomonadati; phylum Pseudomonadota; class Betaproteobacteria; order Burkholderiales; family Burkholderiaceae; genus Cupriavidus; species Cupriavidus oxalaticus. The sequence goes on along the minus strand of NZ_CP069812.1, from coordinate 322,574 downwards.
CCGCCAGGCCGAGGTGGCCACGCTGATGGAGACCAGGGCCTACGACCGCGCGCGCAAGCTGCTCGACGACCGCATCGCCGCCGAGCCCGAAAACGCCGACTGGATCTACGAGCTGGCCATGCTCGACGAGCGCCAGAAGCGCTACGACAGCATGGAAAAAGGCCTGCGCCGCGTGATCGCGCTGCAGCCGCAGCAGAAGCAGGGCTACAACGCGCTCGGCTACTCGCTCGCCGATCGCAACGAGCGGCTGCCGGAAGCGCGCATGCTGCTCGAACGCGCCACCGAGCTGGGCCCGGACGACCCCTACATCATGGACAGCCTGGCCTGGGTCAAATTCCGCATGGGCGAGCTGCGCCCCGCTGCGGACCTGCTGCGCAACGCCTACGCCAAGGCGCCCGAAGCCGAGATCGGCGCGCACCTGGGCGAGGTGCTGTGGCAGCTCGGCGAGCACGAGGAGGCGCGCAAGACCTGGACCGAGGCGATGCGCATCGATCCCGAGAACGAAACCCTGGTCGATACGCTGCGCAGGTACAAGTTCGACGTGCAGCTGGCCAAGTAACCAACCTCTTGATCCCGTGCCCTCGCTTGCCGCGCGCTTGCGTTGCCAGGCGCGGCACGGGATTTCCGTCAGTCCGGCGGCCGCGCACCGCCGCTCCACGACCATGCCCATGAATCGAACCAGACGCCTGGCACTGCTTTGCCTGGGCGCCCCATTGCTGCTGCAGGCGTGCGCCACCGTGGCACCGTCGCGCGACTTCGATGCCGGCGAATCCAGCGCAAGCCGGCAATACACCGGCCGCTTCTCGGCCAACTACCAGCGCTACGGCCGCGACGAAGGCGTGACCGGCAGCTTCCGCTGGGAAGAGCAAGGCCGCAACGTAAGGCTCGACCTGGTCTCGCCGCTGGGCCAGACGCTGGCGGTGGTCACTGCCACGCCGTCCGGCGCCACGCTGGACCTGCCCAACCAGCCGCCGCGCAACGCGCCCGAGGTCGACACGCTGATGGAAGAAGCGCTCGGCTTCGCCCTGCCGGTGGCCGGCATGCGCGACTGGCTGCACGGCCGCGCCGCGCAGGGCTCCCCCGCGAGCACCACGCGCGACGAGCAGGGGCGCCTGTCGACCCTGGCGCAGAACGGCTGGACCGTGCGCTACGTCGCGTGGCAGGACACGCAGCCCCCAACCACCGCCACCACCGCCACCACCACCGCAGCGTTGCCGCGCCGCATCGACCTCGCGCGCGACTCCGGCAGCAATCCGCTGTCGGTACGGCTCGTCATCGACCCCCGGACGCCATGACCCCTGACCGGACCCCGGCACTGCCGCCGCCCGAACTGCGCGACTGCCCCGCGCCCGCCAAGCTCAACCTGTTCCTGCACGTGACCGGGCGCCGCGCCGACGGCTACCACACGCTGCAGACCGTGTTCCAGCTGGTCGACTGGTGCGACACGCTGCATTTCCGCCGGCGCGACGATGGCGTGGTGGCGCGTGTCACCGACGTGCCCGGCGTGCCCGCCGACAGCGACCTCGTCGTGCGCGCCGCGCGCGCGTTGCAAGCGGCTACGGGCACCTCATTCGGCGCCGATATCGAGATCGACAAGGTGCTGCCGATGGGCGGCGGCATCGGCGGCGGCTCCTCGGATGCCGCGACCACGCTGCTGGCACTGAACCACCTCTGGGGCCTGGGCCTGGCGCGCGAAGAACTGATGCGCATCGGCCTGGCGCTGGGTGCGGACGTGCCGGTGTTCGTGCTCGGCCGGAACGCGTTCGCCGAGGGCGTGGGCGAGCAACTGACTCCGGTGGAGTTGCCGGAAAGCTGGTTTGTGGTCATCCATCCGAAACAACATGTGCCGACGTCTGAAATTTTTTCGGACCCGCGCTTGACAAGGGATACGCCCGTCTCCATAATTGCGGTCTTCGCTGCTCGCACAAACAAATTCGATTTCGGTCGCAACGACCTGGAACCGATAGCAACAGCGAAGTTCGGCGAAGTCGCCCGAGCCCTGGAATGGCTGAAGCAATACAATCAGCATGCCAGGATGACCGGTTCCGGAGCCTGCGTGTTTGCGCGTTTTCCTGACGCAAAGACAGCGCAGCAGGTCTTGGAAAGGTTGCCTCCCGAATGGGATGGCAGGTGTGTGAGGAGTCTGGCACATCACCCGCTCGCAGCGTTCGCATAGCAAGTTATCGTTCGGCGCGGTACGGCAGGTTGGTACCACGAAGAACGGCCCGGTTGTGTAGGGGAGTCGCCAAGTTGGTCAAGGCACCGGATTTTGATTCCGGCATTCGAAGGTTCGAATCCTTCTTCCCCTGCCATTACTTCCTATAGTGTCCTAACGGAACACGATATCTTCCAGGTCACCGGCTTCGCCGGTGACACCAAGCTCCCCCAGCAGCAAGACAGGTGCCCCGAATGCGCAGCGACGGCTTGATGGTATTTACCGGCAACGCCAACCCCAAACTCGCGGAGGCTGTCGTACAGCACCTCGGCATTCCGCTAGGCAAGGCCCAGGTTGGCCGTTTCTCCGACGGTGAAGTCCAGGTTGAGATCCAGGAAAACGTTCGCGGCAAGCACGTCATCGTGCTGCAGTCCACCTGCGCGCCGACCAACGACAACCTGATGGAGCTGATGGTGATGGTCGACGCGCTCAAGCGCGCCTCGGCACGCAGCATCACCGCCGCCATGCCCTACTTCGGCTATGCCCGCCAGGACCGCCGCCCGCGTTCGGCGCGCGTGGCAATCTCGGCCAAGGTCGTGGCCAACATGCTGGAAGTCGCCGGCGTCGAGCGCGTGCTGACGATGGACCTGCACGCCGACCAGATCCAGGGCTTCTTCGATATTCCCGTCGACAACATCTACGCATCGCCGGTCCTGCTGGGCGACCTGCGCGAGAAGAACTACGGCGACCTGCTGGTGGTCTCGCCGGACGTCGGCGGCGTGGTTCGTGCGCGCGCGCTGGCCAAGGAACTGAACTGCGACCTGGCGATCATCGACAAGCGTCGTCCCAAGGCCAACGTGGCCGAGGTGATGAACATCATCGGTGAAGTCGAAGGCCGCAACTGCGTCATCATGGATGACATGATCGACACCGGCGGCACGCTGTGCAAGGCCGCCCAGGTGCTGAAGGAGCGTGGCGCGCTGAAGGTGTTTGCGTACTGTACGCACCCGGTGCTGTCCGGCGGCGCCGCCGCCCGCATCGCCGACTCGTCGCTGGACGAAGTGGTGGTGTGCGACACCATCCCGCTGTCGGAAGAAGCGGCCAAGTGCGGCAAGATCCGCCAGCTCTCGACCGCTCCGCTGTTGGCCGAAACCTTCACCCGCATCGTCAAGGGCGACTCGATCATGTCGCTGTTTGCGGGTTCCTGATAGAATTTAAGGCTTTACTGCGTTGGCCGCCGTTTTGCGGCGGCCAACGTGACTTGATCGGCGCGGATTCTCTTGTTTGCGCCGCAACGAGGCTGTCTGGTCGCGGACGGCCTTCTTTACTTCTGGAGTCATCATGAAAGTTGTCGCTTTCGAGCGTAGCGTACAGGGTACGGGTGCGAGCCGCCGCCTGCGCAATTCGGGCAAGACCCCCGGCATCATCTACGGCGGCGCCGCCGAGCCGAAGATGATCGAACTGGATCACAACGCGCTGTGGCACGCCCTGAAGAAGGAAGCGTTCCACTCGTCGATCCTGGACCTGGAAGTCGCTGGCAAGTCGGAAAAGGCCCTGCTGCGCGCATTCCAGATGCACCCGTTCAAGCCGCTGGTGCTGCACGTCGATTTCCAGCGCGTGTCGGCCACCGACAAGATCCACGTCAAGGTGCCCCTGCACTTCATGAACCAGGAAACCGCTCCTGGCGTGAAGCTGGGCCACGGCCTGGTCAACCACATCGTCAACGACCTGGAAGTGTCGTGCCTGCCGGCCGACCTGCCCGAGTTCATCGAAGTGGACGTCGGCGCGATGGAACTGGGCCAGACCCTGCACCTCGCCGACCTGAAGCTGCCGAAGGGCGTGACCGTCATCACCCACGGTGACGACAACCCCGCCATCGCCAGCATCTCGCTGCCGGCCGGCGCCGCTTCGGCCGCCGAAAGCGCCGAAGGCGAAGGCGAAACGCCGGCTGCCTGAGCTGCAACTGCAGCGGGCGCGGCTTCCGGGCCGCGCCACTGAGAAAACCGCCGCCCTTCGCGGCGGTTTTTTTTTCGACCCTGCCGAACCGGCACCTGGCTGGATTTTCGGTATCCTTGGCGCCTGAGGCGCAGCCCTGCGCGCCAACGACTCAGTCAATCGCATGATCAAGCTCATCGTCGGCCTCGGCAATCCCGGTGCGGAATACGAGGCCACCCGTCACAACGCCGGCTTCTGGCTGGTGGACCAGCTTGCCCGCATGGGCGGCGCCACCCCGCGCGTGGAAGGCCGCTTCCACGGGCTGGCCGCGCGCGCGCGGCTGTGGGACCAGGACATCTGGCTGCTCAAGCCCTCGACCTTCATGAACCGCTCGGGGCTGGCCGTGGTCTCGCTGGCACGCTTCTACAAGATCCTGCCCGACGAGATCGTCGTCGCCCATGACGAGATGGACCTGCCGTCCGGCACCGTCAAGCTCAAGCGCGGCGGCGGCGCGGGCGGCCACAACGGCCTCAAGGACATCTCGGCCCACCTGAGCACGCAGGACTACTGGCGCCTGCGCATCGGCGTTGGCCATCCGCGCAATGCGCCCGGCGGAACCGGGGCGGGCCGCGAAGACGTGGTCAACTTCGTGCTCAAGCCGCCGCGCAAGGAGGAGCAGGAAGCGATCGACGCGGCCATCGACCGCAGCATCGATCCGCTGGGCCTGCTGGCGCGCGGCGATGCCGAACGCGCGATGGCACAGCTGCACACCACGCGCTGACGCCGGAAGGCGCAGGCACAATCCTGCGACATCCATGTGACACGGGCCGCACACGCGGCCCGTTTGTCGTTGGCACGCTGCAACTCTGATGTGGCAGACAAGCTGTCATCAAACTTCCACGGGCAGTCCCTACATTGCGGGGTTTCCACCGCGCCGGATCACATCGTAGCCGGCGCGCATGACAAACCCACAAAGAGAGGAAAGCCCATGTCGTACCTGACCGACGAAGCGCGCGCCGCCGGCCGTGCCGCCAAGCCTGATGTTGACGTGCCCGGCCAGCGGCTGGAAGACATTGTTGCTGCCAACCCGGCCCGCCGCCGGGTGCTGCGCGGCGGCGTGGGCCTGTCGCTGTTCTCCGCCTTCGGCAGCGGCCTGCTGGCCGCCTGCGGCGGCGGCGACGATCCCGCGCCCGCGCCGGCGCCCACCCCGGCGCCCGCCCCTGGCCCGGCACCTGGCGGCGTCACGCCGAGCTATGAGGTCACCTTCGAGCCGATCGCCAAGTCGACCGCCGACACGGTGGTCGTGCCGAACGGCTACAGCGTCGACGTGCTGTTCTCCGCTGGCGATCCGGTCGAGGCCGGCGCCACCGGCTATGCCGGCGCCTTCCAGTCCTCGGCCGAAACCGAGCGCCAGGCCGGCGGCAACCATGACGGCATGCACTTCTTCGCGCTGTCGGGCGTCGATCCGCAGAAGGGCGGGCTGCTCGCCATCAACCACGAACTGCCGGACTACAACATCCTGTTCGCCGGCGGCACCTACACCGCGGGCAGCGCCACGCCGGAGCAGAAGCGCATCGCGCTGTCGGCAGTCGGCATCTCGGTGATCGAGGTCGAGCTGGCCGCCAGCGGCAAGTGGCAGGTCAAGCGCGACTCGATCTACAACAAGCGCTACACCGGCAACACGCTGTACCGCGTGGACGGCCCAGCCGCTTCGGCAGTAGGCTCGACCGTGGTCGGCATGCTCAACAACTGCTCGAGCGGCCATACGCCGTGGGGCACCTACCTGACCTGCGAAGAAAGCACGGACAACTACCTCGACCCGACCCAGGACGAGGAGGGCTACGGCTGGGTGGTCGAAATCGATCCGTACGGCACGCTCGGCGCGCCGGTCAAGCGCACCGCGATGGGCCGCTTCGACCATGAAAACGTCGCCTTCCTGACCGATGCCGGCAACAACGTGGCCTTCTACATGGGCGACGACGGCACGCCGGGCTGCATCTACAAGTTCATCCCGGCCACTGCGTTCGATCCGGACAACCGCGCGGCCAACGCCAACCTGCTGGACAGCGGCACGCTGTATGTGGCCAAGTTCAACGCCGATGGCAGCGGCCAGTGGGTCGAGCTGACGCAAGGCAAGAACGGCCTGACCGTTGGCGCCTCGGATCCGGGCAACTGGACCCAGTCTGCCACCTCGCCGGCACCGACCCCGGTCGACTTCGCCACGCAGGCCGACGTACTGGTCAACACCAAGGCGGCCGCGCGCGTGGCCGGCGGCACGCTGATGGACCGCCCGGAATGGATCACGGTCGGCCTGGACAAGACCGTCTACTGCACGCTGACCAACAACAGCGGCCGCCAGCAGACCGATGCCGCCAACCCGCGCGTGCAGAATCTGCATGGCCACATCATCCAGTGGAAGGAAGCCGGCGATTCGCCGCTGGCCACCACCTTCACCTGGAGCATCCTGCTGCAGGCCGGCGACCCGTCGCTGGCCACGGACAACCTGAAGGGCAACATCAACGGCGATACGTTCTCGAGCCCGGACGGACTGCGCGTGGACCCGAAGGGCCGCCTGTGGGTGCAGACCGACTCCAGCACCAGCTCGACGTACACCAACACCTTCGGCAACAACAGCATGTACTACATCTCGCCGACCGGGCAGTCGAAGCGCTTTCTGGCCGGGCCGACCGGTTGCGAGATCACCGGCATCGCCTACACGCCGGACCTGACCACCTGCTTCATCAACATCCAGCACCCGACCGGCCAGTGGCCGGACGCCGCCAAGCCGCCGCGCTCGTCGACCATCGTCGTGCGCCGCACGGACGGCAAGCCGGTGGGTGCGTGACCGCGTAGTACCGTGTAGTGCCGTAGTACCGTAGCAACTGGGGAAAAGTTAAGCCCCCGCCACCTTGCGGTGACGGGGGCTTTTTTTACCTCTGAGTGCGGTGCGACGTGCGAAGCGGTGCAGGCCGAGGCTCAGCCTATCAGGCAGGGTGCCTGGCCGCCGTCAGCAGCCGGTAGCGCTGCATCAGCACCTCTTGCGACTCCACCCGGTTCGGATCCTTGGGGATGCAGGCGACCGGGCAGACCTGCTGGCATTGCGGCTCGTCGAAGTGCCCGACGCACTCGGTGCACTTGTTGGGGTCGATTTCATAGATCTCGGGCCCCATCGAAATGGCTTCGTTCGGGCACTCGGGTTCACAAACGTCGCAGTTGATGCAGTCGTCGGTGATCATCAGCGCCATGGTGTTTCCTTCCTGCGGACACGCCCGCGCCCGACTGGCCGCGGTCTGACGTGTCTGAAGCCGTATTTTATTCCGGTTTGGCGATTTTCTCTTGCAGCCAGCGCTCCACCGACGGGAACACGAACTTGCTGACATCGCCGCCCAGCACCGCGATCTCGCGCACGAAGGTGCCGGAGATGAACTGGTACTGGTCCGACGGGGTCAGGAACATGGTTTCCACGTCCGGCAGCAGGTAGCGGTTCATGCCCGCCATCTGGAATTCATACTCGAAGTCGGACACCGCGCGCAGGCCGCGCACGATCACGCGCGCATTGTTCTTGCGCACGAAGTCCTTGAGCAGCCCGGCAAAACCTTCCACGCGCACGTTGGGATAGTGCCCGAGCACTTCGCGGGCAATGCCGATGCGCTCGTCGAGCGAAAAGAACGGGCGCTTGTTGGGACTGTGCGCCACGCCGACCACCAGTTCGTCGAAGATGTTCGACGCACGGCGGACCAGATCCTCGTGTCCCCGGGTCATTGGATCGAAGGTGCCGGGATAGACCGCGATGACCATACTTCCTCCTTGATCTGCCCGCTGCCGGCCGTTGTGGCCGCCTCGTTCGCCGGCCGGACCGGCGTGGGTGCTGCGTCGCGAGCGTTGTGACAGCGGCGTAGTGTAACCCTAAATGCGCCGCTTGGAAGGCGTGCGGCGCACCGTTTTGCGGCACTGCACCCACGAATCCGTTTCGCAATCGGAAAGGCGCCCTTAGCGCATGGCGAAACAGGGGCCGCGGGCGATCCCGGCGCAGGCCGTCAATCAGCGCCGCTATCGTGCTGTCGGTGCGGGCGGTGCTGGCGGTGCTGGCGGTGCTGGCGGTGCTGCAGCAAATGGAAATGCACCGCGCCGGCGCGCGCATGGCGCACGATCTCGAGCGATGCCGGAACCGGGGCGTCCACGCCGGTCAGCGCATGGTCGGTTTCGACATAGACTGCGCCACCGGGCCGCAGCAGCCGCGCGGCGTGCTCCAGCGACGGGCCGATCCAGTCCTCGGCAAAGGGCGGGTCCAGGAACACCACGTCGAAGCTGCCATCGGGAAATTGCGCGGCGACCGTAAAGGCATCGCCCTGCACGACGCGCACCTGGCTGGCATTGAGCCGGTACTGGTTGTCGCGCAGTTGCTTGGCCACGCGGGCATTGGACTCCACCAGCGTGACCGCGGCCGCGCCGCGCGACGCGGCTTCGAAGCCGAGCGCGCCGGAGCCGGCGAACAGGTCCAGGCAGGCGAGCCGCGACAGGTCCTGCCCAAGCCAGTTGAACAGGGTCTCGCGCACGCGGTCGGGCGTGGGGCGCAAACCCTGGGCGTCGGGCACGGGCAGCAGCGTGCGCTTCCAGCGCCCGCCGATGATGCGGACCTGGGACGGCGCCTGGCGCGGCACCGGGCGCGGAGGCGCTGCGGGAGAACGTGCGCCGGCTGCAGCGGCGGCCGGCGCGGAGGAAGGAGTACGCCCGCCGGGAGCGGGCGAAGGCAATCGGGAACGCGAATTCATCCCGTGATTGTAGAGCCTGCGGACCGGTTCGCCGCAGCCGCGCGTGAGGCGGCGCGCATAAGCCCTTCCCTGCGCCGCCCGGCGCGGTGCGGCGCCTGCATCACTGCCGCGATGCCGTCGGCGCGCTGCCGACCGGGCCGCCGACAATCACCGTGGCCATGCCGTCCGGGCGCACATGGCGCTGGAAAGCCGCCCTGACCTGCTCGCGCGTGACCTTGCCGACCTGCGCGGTCCAGGTGTCCAGGTAGTCCAGCGGCAGCCCGTACCAGCCGATATTGGCGACATTGGTCAGCAGCTTGCGGTTGTTGTCGATGCGCAGCGGGAAGCCGTTGACCAGGTTGTCCTTGGCCGCGCGCAGCTCCTTCTCGGTCGGCCCTTCGGCGACAAAGCGCGCCAGCACCTGGCGCACCAGCGCCAGCGCTTCGTCGGTCTGCGCCTTCTTGGTCTGCAGGCTGATGCCGAACGGCCCGGGCTGCTTCGACGGAGCGAAGTAGCTGTCGACACCGTAGGTCAGGCCGCGCTTCTCGCGCACCTCGTCGGTCAGGCGCGAGCTGAAGCCGCCACCGCCGAGCACGTAGTTGCCCACCAGCAGCGCGAAGTAGTCAGGATCGCCGCGCGCGATCGACGGCTGGCCGATGGCCACGCTCGATTGCTGCGCCGGATGCGGCACGCGCTGCTCGCTGGCCGGGATGTTGAGCTTCACCTGGGGCAGCGCCGGGGCGGCACTGCCCTGCGGCAGCCCGCGCGTGAGCCGCTCGGCAAGGGCTTCGGCCTGCTTGCGGTCGATCGCGCCGATCAGCGTCACCACCGCGCGCTGCGCGCCGTAGTTGTCGCGCCAGAATTTGGCGATGTCATCGCGCGTGATCGATTGCACGCTCTCCGGCGTGGCCGCGATGCCGTAGGGATGGTCCGGGTACATGGCCCTGGCCAGCGCCTTGTCGGCGATCACCCCCGGCTTGGTGTCGGCCTCGCGGATGGCGGTGATCAGGCGCTGTTTCTCGCGCCCGACCACGGCGTCCGGGTAGGTCGGCGCCTTGATCAGCTGCGCGGCCAGCGCCACCGACTGGTCCAGCTCGGGCTGCGCGGTCAACGTGCGCAGCCCGATGCCACCGCGGTCACCGCCCGCCGCGCCGCCGAAAACCGCTCCGGTATCGGCAAAGGCGTCGGCGATCTGCGCCTCGTCGCGTGCCGGCTGGCCGTCCTGCGCGCCCGCGCCCTTGTCCAGCAGCGCCGCCGCCAGCGTCGCCAGCCCGGCCTTGCCCGGCGGGTCATAGCGGCTGCCGGCATCGAAGTCGATATTGACGTCGAGCATAGGGATCGACGGGCTGTGGACAAAGTACACGCGCGCGCCGGTGGATGCGGTCCAGTGCTCGATCGGGATCGCGGCCTGGGCCAGCTGCGCGGCCAGCAGCATGGCGGCGCCGAGCGCCGCGCCGGCCAGCATGCGCAGCGTGCGGGGCCGCGCGTTGAATGAAGTGGCGGACTGGGACATCGTCATTCCTCAGTGGCGCAGGCCCGACGGGGCCTGGGTCTTGGGCTTGTTCGGGTCGATCGGCTGCGGCACCAGCGTGGCCACGGTCAGGTTGTCGTCGTTGAAATACTTGGCGGCGACGGCCTGCACCTGCGCCGGCGTGACGGCCTTGATCTTGTCGAGCATACGGTCGATCTGGCGCCACGAGAGATCAGAAATCTCGGATACGCCGATCTCCATGCCTTGCCCGAACACCGAATCGCGCTTGTAGATCTGCCCCGCCACCACCTGCGCCTTGACCCGCTTGAGTTCTTCCGGCGAGACCCCTTCCCTGGCGATGCGCTGGATCTCGGCGCGCAGCGCGCGCTCGATCTCCTCGGTGCTGTGGCCGGTCGCCGGCGTGCCGTCGAGGACGAACAGCGACTCGCCGCGGTTGATGCTGTCGTAGCCGACGTTGACGTCGTCGGCCAGGCGCTGTTCGCGCACCAGTTCGCGCGTCAGGCGGGCGTTGTCGTAGCCGTTGAGCACGGCCGCCAGGACTTCCAGCGCGTAGGGGTCGACGTCCTTCTCGACATCGCGCAGCCGCGGCACCTTGTAGGCCATCACCATGTACTGGTTCTCGGCCGGCGCCTTGACCCAGATACGCTTGATGCCCTTCTGCTCCGGCTCTTCCTGGTCCTTGCGCAGCGGCAGCGTGCGCGGCTTGAGCTTGCCGTAGTAGCGCTCGGCGAGCGCGCGCACTTCCTCGGCCTTGACGTCGCCGGTGACGATCACCAGCGCGTTGTTCGGCACGTACCACTGGCGGTACCAGTCCTTGACGTCCTCGACCCGCATATTGACCAGGTCGTCCATCCAGCCGATCACCGGATGGCGGTACGCCGCGGCGGTATAGACGGTGGCGAGCAGTTGCTCATAGACGGTGCCGCGCGAGGAGTCGTCGGTGCGCAGGCGGCGCTCTTCCATCACCACCTTCATCTCGCGGTCGAATTCGTCCTTCTTGATGATGAGGTTGGCCATGCGGTCGGCCTCCAGCTCCATCATCTTCGGCAGGTACTGCTTGCCGATCTGCTGGTAGTACATGGTGAAGTCGCGGTTGGTCAGGGCGTTCTCGCGCCCGCCCAGCGCCGCCACCTGCCTGGAGAACTCGCCCACGCCGACCTTGGGCGTGCCCTTGAACATCATGTGCTCGAGCATGTGGGCCACGCCCGTGGTGCCGCTGACCTCGTCGATGCCGCCGACGCGGTACCAGATCTGGTGCGCCACCGTGGGCGCCCGGTGGTCTTCCTTGACGATCAGCCGCAGGCCGTTGGAGAGCCGGTATTCGGTGGTGCCATGCGCGGTGGCGCCGGCGGGCGCGGTCTGCGCGGAAGGCATCGGCGATCCGACCACGCCTTGCGCGCCGGCCGGCAACGACCACGGCAGCAGGCCGAGCAGCAGCGCCGGCACGATACGCCGCGCCAGGCGCGCGGCGCCGGCTGGAAGTGCTGAGGAGGTAGGCTGGGAATGCCGTTGGATGCGTGCTTGGGCACCTTTGGCGCCCGCCGCGGTCAGGACAGCGCAATGGTTCATGCGACCCCGTCTGCTAGAATTTTGCCGATCGATCCGCGCGGGCGGCATGCGCGCGCGGATCAGCCATGTAGCGAACTGATGTAGCGAACTATACGCAATCGCCGGCCGGGACCACAACGGGTTCTCCCCGACCTTCGCGATGTCAGCGTAAGCCCTTGATTATTAACCGGTCGCCTGCCGGCAATGTGCCACCAGGGTGGCGGCCCCGGTATTGACTCCATTCCCCAATGTTTAGTTTCTGGAAGAAGCGCAAGGCCGAGCCCGCGTCCGTCGAGACGCCAGCCCCGGCGCCCGCGCCCACCCCCACGCCAGCCCCGGCCCCCGCTCCGGTTCCGGTCCCGACGCCGACACCGGTCCCCGCACAGGTGCCGCCCCCGGCGCCGGCCCCGGTGGCCGCACCCGAACCAGCCGCTGCCATCGAAACGCTTGAACTGGTCCCTGCGCCCGCCATCAGCGCCGAAGCGCGTCAGGGCTGGATGCACCGACTGCGCACTGGCCTGTCCAAGACCAGCCGCAACATCGGCACGCTGTTCGTCGGCGTCAAGGTCGACGAGGCGCTGTTCGAGGAGCTGGAGACCGCGCTGCTGATGGCCGACGCGGGCGTGGAAGCCACCGAATACCTGCTCGCCGAGCTGCGCAAGCGGGTCAGGTCCGAGCGCATCGAATCGGCCGAAGGCGTCAAGGCCGCGCTCAAGGCGCTGCTGACCGACCTGCTGCGTCCGCTGGAAAAAACCATGGCGCTGGGCCGCGAGCAGCCGCTGGTGATGATGATCGCGGGCGTCAACGGCGCCGGCAAGACCACCAGCATCGGCAAGCTGTGCAAGCACTTCCAGCGCTACGACCAGAAGGTGCTGCTGGCCGCCGGCGACACCTTCCGCGCCGCCGCGCGCGAACAGCTGACGATCTGGGGCGAGCGCAACAACGTCACCGTGGTGGCGCAGGAAAGCGGCGACCCCGCCGCGGTGATCTTCGACGCGGTGAATGCGGCCAAGGCGCGCGGCATCGACATCGTGATGGCCGATACCGCCGGCCGCCTGCCGACGCAGCTGCACCTGATGGAGGAGCTGAAGAAGGTCAAGCGCGTCATCAGCAAGGCCATGCCGACCGCGCCGCATGAGGTGCTGCTGGTGATCGACGCCAATACCGGCCAGAACGCGCTGCAGCAGACGCGAGCCTTCGATGATGCGCTGGGGCTGACCGGCCTGATCGTGACCAAGCTGGATGGGACTGCCAAGGGCGGCATCCTGGCGGCGATCGCGCGCCAGCGCCCGGTGCCGGTGTACTTCATCGGCGTAGGCGAGAAGGTCGAGGACCTGCAGCCATTCAAGGCCGAGGAATTCGCGGAAGCGCTGCTGGGATAAGCATCCAGAACAACGCCGAAGCCAACGGTTTTGGGTGCTCCCAAGCCGCCCGAGCTAGCCTTAGCAAGGTGTTCTCCCTCTTCCCTCATGGGGAGAGGGTTGGGGTGAGGGGTAGCAAGGAACCACGTGAAGCGAGGCCAGCGGTTTGAACCCACAGGCGTCAGCCGTTGACACTCCAGCCCTCACCCCCGGCCCCTCTCCCGCAAGCGGGAGAGGGGAGCAAACCCTCAGCACATCAAAGCAACACGCTCACTCCGCGTCCGGCTGCGACTTCGGCTCCGCCTTCCGGAACGCTTCCATCTCCATGCACGCCTCATAGATCTTCGCGATCGCCGGATAGCGGCTCACGTCGACATTGAAGCGCTGCGCATTGAACACCTGCGGCACCAGGCAGATATCGGCCAGCGTCGGCGTATCGCCAAGGCAGAAGCGTCCCGCCTTGCCGCCGCGCGCCAGGTTGGCCTGCAGCGACTCGAAGCCCAGCTCGATCCAGTGGCGGTACCACGCGTCCTTGACCTCGTCGGTCACGCCCACCTTGTGCTTCAGGTATTTCAGCACGCGCAGGTTGTTCAGCGGATGGATCTCGCACGCGATTTCCTGCGCCAGCCCGCGCACATAGGCGCGGTCCAGCGCCGTGCCGGGCAGCAGCTTCGGCTCGGGATGGACTTCGTCCAGGTACTCGACGATGGCCAGCGATTGCTGCAGCACGTTGCCGTCGTCGGCCAGCGCCGGCACCAGGCCGTCCGGGTTCACCGCGCGGAATTCGGGCTTGAGCTGCTGGCCACCGTCCTTGAGCAGGTGCACCGGCACGTATTCGTATGGCAGCCCCTTCAGTTCCAGCGCGATGCGCACGCGGAACGAGGCCGAACTGCGGAAGTAGCTGTAGAGCTTGAGCATCGGATCAGACTACCTTGATGGTGAGATCGCCCACGCCGCCGACGTGGCACTGCATGACATCGCCCTTGACCACCGGGCCCACGCCTTCGGGCGTGCCGCTGAAGATCAGGTCGCCCGGCTGCAGCTCGAACAGCTTCGAGAGGTACGACACCATCTCCGGCACCGACCAGATCAGGTCGGACAGGTCGCCGCGCTGCTTTTCCTCGCCATTGACCGACAGCGTCACCTCGCCCTTCTCCGGATGGCCGATGGCCGAGACCGGCACGATCGGGCCGATCGGTGCCGACCGGTCGAAGGCCTTGCCGGTTTCCCAGGGGCGGCCGGTCTTCTTGGATTCGTTCTGCAGGTCGCGGCGGGTCATGTCCAGGCCCACGGCGTAGCCGAACACGTGCTGCGCGGCGCTTTCCACCGGGATGTCGCGGCCGCCCGTGCCGATCGCCACCACCAGCTCCACTTCATAGTGGCAGTTGCTGGTGCCCGGCGGGTACGGGAACGCGCCTTCGGTGCCGTCGGCGACGTAGCTGACCGCGTCGGACGGCTTGCAGAAGAAGAACGGCGGCTCGCGGTCGGGGTCCGAGCCCATTTCGCGGGCATGGGCAGCATAGTTGCGGCCGACGCAGTACACGCGCCGGACCGGGAAGCTAGCGTCGCTGCCACGCACCGGCACGCCAACAGGGGCCGGCGGGGCGAACACGAATTCGGTCATGCATCTCTCCAGATTTTTCTGATCGGTTCCGCGGCACGGGATGCGGGGATGTGCATTGCGGCGTCGCCAGCAGACGCCCCCGGCGCGGCAGGGCAACAGGATACACCGCACGCGGTGGGCTGCGTACGACGGCATACAATGAACCCAGGCGGGCGCGCGACCACGCTGCACCATGGCAGTGCGGCATGGACCGCCCCGCACCCGGCGCGAATCTTGCATGGCGCACTGCAACAGAATGAAGCCATGACCCGACGCCATCCGCCCCCATCGCCATCGACGCCAGCCCCCCCCGCCGGCCGGACGCTGCGCATCCTGCTGGTGCGCGATCCCCTTGACGCCAACCCGCTTAACGTCGAGACCATCCGCAACGGCCTGGTCAGCGCCGGCTTCAGCGAGATCCAGATCGTCGACGCCGACCTGCACTTGCCCGACGTGATCACCGCCACCCAGCCCGACATGCTGATCATCGCGTCGGAATCGGCCGCGCGCGACACCATCGAGCATGTCTGCGTCTCGACCCAGCATGCGCCGCGGCCCATCGTGCTGTTCACCGACAACGACGACAGCCAGCGCATCAAGGCGGCGCTGACTGCGGGCATCACCGCCTATATCGTCGACGGCCTGCGCGCCGAGCGCGTCAAGACCGTGCTCGACGTCGCCTACGCCCGCTTCGAGCTGGACCAGCAGCTGCGCGCCGAGCTCGACGCCACCCGCCTCAAGCTGGCCGAGCGCAAGGTGGTCGAGCGCGCCAAGGGCCTGCTGATGCAGGCGCGCGGCATCAGCGAGGACGAGGCCTACAAGCGCCTGCGCAGCATGGCGATGGAGCGTGGGCTGAAGCTGGTCGATGCCGCCCAGCGCGTGATCGACGTGATGGGCTGAGCGCCCGCCTTCCGGCCGCGGGGCGCGACAGCCCGCGGCTGGTGCAATGCACGATACTGGCGCCGCCCCAAAGCGAATCCTTCGCGCCCCGCCGTCCCCGGCTCTGCCCCGCGATGCGGCAGCGCAGCCGGCGCGCGCACCGCGTCCGCTCATTTCATCCCGAAGCATCACTCCGCCGGCACGATGCCGCCCCGAAATGCTGCACCGCACAGGCTGGCACACGCCTTGCGATATGCAGGCATCGGCCAACGGCGGCCGATCACAAAATTTAGGCGGACACAGCCAACGCAGGCTGCGTCACGCCATGGACAACGGCGTCCCTGCACCGTACCGGTCTTCTGGCGAAGCCGGCCACGGACGGGGACGCTTTTTTCTTGGAGTTTCGCAATGCCCTCTCGCCTCAGGATTGCCAAGCCGCTGCACGCGGCGGTGAACGCCTCCGAAGCCGCCTCGGCGGCCGCTGCCGACGCGGTGCCGGCCAGCAGCGGCCGCCGCCGCGCGCTGGCGACCATCGCCGGCGCCAGCGTGATGACGCTGGTCGACCCGCTGGTACGCGCCGGGGCGTGGGCGGCGGGCTCGGACGCCCCCGAGAAGACCGATGTGCGCATCGGCTTCATCCCGCTGACCGACTGCGCTTCGGTGGTCATGGCGTCCACGCTCGGCCTCGACAAGAAATACGGGATCAGGATCACGCCGACCAAGGAAGCCTCGTGGGCCGGCGTGCGCGACAAGCTGGTCAACGGCGAGCTCGACGCCGCGCACGTGCTGTACGGCCTGATCTATGGCGTGCAGCTTGGCATCGGCGGCCCCAGGAAAGACATGGCAGTGCTGATGAGCCTGAACCACAACGGCCAGGCCATCACACTGTCGTCGAAGCTGGCCGAAAAAGGCGTGCGCGACGGCGCCAGCCTGAAGGCGCTGATGGTCAAGGAAAAGCGCGACTACACCTTCGCGCAGACCTTCCCCACCGGCACGCACGCGATGTGGCTGTACTACTGGCTTGCCGCCCACGGCATCAACCCGATGCAGGACGCCAAGGCCATCACCGTGCCGCCGCCGCAGATGGTGGCCAACATGCGCGTGGGCAACATGGACGGCTTCTGCGTGGGCGAACCCTGGGGCGCGCGCGCGATCGCCGACAAGATCGGCTTTACCGCCGAGACCACGCAGTCGATCTGGAAGAACCATCCGGAGAAGACGCTCGGCACCACCGCGGACTTCGTGCAGAAGTACCCCAACACCGCGCGCGCGATGGTGGCCGCGGTGCTGGAAGCATCGAAATTCATCGACGCCTCGGCCTCGAACCGCCGCAAGACCGCGGAGACCATCGCCGCCAAGTCCTACGTCAACACCGACATGGACATCATCCTGGACCGCATGCTCGGGCGCTACAGCAACGGCCTGGGCAAGACCTGGGACGACCCCGATGCGATGAAGTTCTACCAGGACGGCAACGCCAACTACCCGTTCCTGTCCGATGGCATGTGGTTCCTGACCCAGCACAAGCGCTGGGGCCTGCTCAAGGACCACCCGGACTATCTTGCCGTGGCCAGGCAGGTCAACCGCATCGACATCTTCAGGCAGGCCGCCACCGCGGCGCAGGTGCCGCTGCCCAAGAGCGACTTCCGTACCGCGAAGCTGATCGACGGCGTGGTCTGGGATGCCACCAGGGACCCGAAGGCGTATGCCGACGGCTTCAAGATCAAGGCCGGCGCGCAGAACGCCTGACCACAGGCCGCCACTTCCCCACTGATCCGCAGCGCCCCTGGAGAAAGGAGCCCGACGTGAATGCCATCGCCCACACCGCGCCTGAAGGCGCCAATGCCGCCCATGTCGCCCATGTCGCCCATGTCGCCGCCAATGCCGCCGCCATCGACATCGATACCAAGGAACGCGCCCGGCGGCGCGAGCTGGAAATCGCCGCGCAGGAACGGCGCGCACAACGCCAGGACGCGCTCGGCGCGCTGGTGCTCAAGGCCGTGCCGCCGGCACTGGGGTTCGCCCTGTTCGTGCTGGCCTGGCACGGAATCGCCACGCTGATCCCGGCGATTCCGACGCCCGGCGCAACGTGGAACGCGGCGGTGCCGCTGTTCTCCGACCCGTTCTACCGCAACGGCCCCAACGACCAGGGCATCGGCTGGAACGTGCTGGCCTCGCTGGCGCGCGTGGCGGCGGGCTTCGGCCTGGCGGCGGTGATCGGCATCCCGGCCGGCTTCGTGATCGGGCGCTTTGCGTTCCTGAACGCGATGACCGCGCCGGTGATCAGCCTGCTGCGGCCGGTCTCGCCGCTGGCCTGGCTGCCGATCGGGCTGCTGCTGTTCAAGGCCGCCAACCCGGCGGCGATCTGGGCCATCTTCATCTGCTCGATCTGGCCGATGGTGATCAACACCGCCGTAGGCGTCACGCGCGTGCCGCAGGACTACCTGAACGTGGCCCGCGTGCTCGACCTGTCGGAGTGGAAGGTGTTCACGCGGGTGCTGTTTCCCGCGGTGCTGCCCTACATGCTGACCGGCGTGCGGCTGTCGATCGGCACCGCGTGGCTGGTGATCGTCGCGGCCGAGATGCTGACCGGCGGCACCGGCATCGGCTTCTGGCTGTGGGACGAGTGGAACAACCTGAAGGTCGAGCACATCGTGATCGCGATCTTCGTGATCGGCATCATCGGGCTGATGCTCGAGCATGCATTGCTGGCACTGGCACGGCGCTTCAGCTACGGCGCCAACTAAGAGCGAGGGAGAGACGCCATGGACAAGTTCGTCAGCATCGAGAACGTCGGACAGACCTTCAAGACACGCAAGGGGCCGTTCGTCGCCCTGCGCGACATCAACCTGCAGATTGCCGCGGGCGAGTTCATCGCGCTGATCGGCCACTCCGGCTGCGGCAAGTCAACGCTGCTGAACCTGATCGCCGGACTGGCCACGCCGACCACCGGCGCGCTGATCTGCGCCGGGCGCGAGATCGCCGGGCCGGGACCGGAGCGCGCCGTCGTGTTCCAGAACCATTCGCTGCTGCCCTGGCTGACCTGCTTCGAGAACGTCTACCTGGGCGTGGAGCGCGTGTTCGCCGCCAGCGAGAGCAAGGCCGGGCTCAAGGCGCGCACGCACGAGACGCTGGCACTGGTGGGCCTGACGCACGCCGAGGGCAAGTACCCCCATGAGATCTCCGGCGGCATGAAGCAGCGCGTCGGCATTGCCCGCGCGCTGGCGATGGCGCCCAAGGTGCTGCTGATGGATGAACCCTTCGGCGCGCTCGATGCGCTGACGCGCGCGCACCTGCAGGACGAACTGATCAAGATCGTGGCGCGCACGCGCAGCACGGTGGTGATGGTCACGCATGATGTCGACGAGGCCGTGCTGCTCGCCGACCGCATCGTGATGATGACCAACGGCCCGGCCGCCACCATCGGCGAGATCCTCAAGGTGGACCTGCCTCGGCCGCGCGACCGCGTGGCGCTGGCCGACGACAAGGACTACCACGCCTGCCGTACCGCGGTGCTGGACTTTCTCTACCGCAAGCAGCGCAATCCCGCGCTCCAGGAAGCCGCCTGAGCATCCTGCACGCCGTCGCGCCCGTCGGCGGCGATGGGCGCGACGGCGCTGCTCCGCTATCATGAACCCAGAACAGACTCCTTCCCCACGCCGCCATGACCACGCCAGCCAACCCGTTTTCCGCCGCCCGCTATATCAAGGAGGTCGGCCGTGGCGTCAACGGCGCGCGCGCGCTGCCGCGCGACGATGCCAAGACCCTGTTCGACGCGATGCTGGCCGGGCGCGTGTCCGATATCGAGCTGGGCGCGATCCTGATGGCCTACCGCATCAAGGGCGAGGCCCCGCATGAACTGGCCGGCATGCTCGAGGCGGCCCATGAACACTGCCAGCCGCTGCCCGCGCCGCCCGAGCGCCCGGTGGTGGTGATCCCCAGCTATAACGGCGCACGCAAGCAGCCGAACCTGGTGCCGCTGCTGGCGCTGCTGCTGGCGCGCGAAGGCATCCCCGTACTGGTGCACGGGACGCGCATCTTCAATGACCGCGTCACCAGCATGACCCTGTTCGAGGCGCTGGGCATTCCGCTGTGCGCCAGCACGGCCGAAGCCTCGGCACGGCTGCGCGAGACCGGCGGCGACGGGCCGCTGGCGGTGCTGCCGGTCGATGTGCTTTCGCCCGGCCTGTCGCAGCTGCTGGAGCGGCGCACCGTGATCGGCCTGCGCAACTCGTCGCATACCGTGGCCAAGATGCTGCAGCCGGTGGGCGAGCACAGCCCAGGCGAAGGGTTGCGGCTGTACAGCTATACCCACCCGGAATACCGCGAGACGCTGACCGACTATTTCTCCCACGAGCCGGCCAACGTGCTGCTGGCACGCGGCACCGAGGGCGAAGTGGTCGCCGATGCGCGCCGCAACAGCCGCATCGACTGGCTGCATGAAGGGCATCAGCAGACGCTGGTCGATCCCACCGGCGGCTCGCTGGCTGACGTGCCGGAACTGCCACCCGGCAATGATGCCGGCCTGACGGCAGCCTGGATCCGGCGCGTGCTCGATGGCGCCGTGCCGGTGCCGGCGCCGATCGCCACGCAGCTCGAAGCCATCCGCGAGTGCCTGAAGCTGGGCACCCGCGTCACCTGGGCCAGCCCGGTCTGAGAGCGGTCCGAGCCCGGCGGTTCAGGGCTTGCGCGCCGGCAGCGGGATGCGCTCGCGCTCGTCGCCCGGCACGCGCGGAAACTGGTCGTCCTCCCAGCGTTTGGCGGCGGCCTCGATGGCCTCCTTGCTGCTGGCCACGAAATTCCAGTAGATAAAGCGGCGGCCGTCGGTCGGGTCCCCTCCCAGCAGCATCACGCGCGAAGGCGCCGTCGCCATCAGCAGCGCCGGCTGCCCGGGCGTCAGCACCACCATGTGCTCGGCCGGCAGCGGCTCGCCGTCCAGCGACACCGCGCCGTCCACCGGGTAGATGCCACGCTCCGCATGCTCGGCAGGGATCTGCACGCTGGCCCCGGCGTCCAGTTCGATCGCCACATACAGGGTGCGGCTGAAGACCTTGACCGGCGAAGTCTTGCCGAAGGCATCGCCGGCGATCACCACCATGCGCACGCCCGGCTGCTCGACGCGCGGCAGCGTTGCCGCGGGATGGTGGAAGAAGGACGGTTCGTCGGTTTCGTGCGACTTCGGCAATGCCACCCAGGTCTGAATGCCGTGCAGGCGCGCGCCGTCGGCACGGACGTGATCGGGCGAGCGCTCGGAGTGGACGATGCCATGGCCGGCAGTCATCCAGTTGACGTCGCCCGGCCGGATCGCCTGCTCGCTGCCCAGGCTGTCGCGGTGCATGATCTCGCCTTCGAACAGGTAGGTGACGGTCGCCAGCCCGATATGCGGATGCGGGCGCACGTCAGCCCCCTCGCCCGGCGGCATCTGCACCGGCCCCATATGGTCGAAGAAGATAAACGGCCCGACCGTCTGGGTCGCAGCGGCCGGCAGCAGGCGGCGGACGGTGAAATCGCCCAGGTCGCGCACATGCGGCTTCAACAAGTGTTCGATAGCAGACATAACTCCTCCGGGGTTGTGAGAGAGGCTGGCAAGCATGCCAGCTTGCCGCCGCTTGCGTCGAGTGTAGGCGCTGGCGCAACGAATCATTCCACTGGGCGTGCAGAACCGGCGGGCACACACTCGCTCTAATAAAAAGTGTATCCGGCCGTGAGTATCCCCGAAGCCGCTTGATAGCTCTGTCACTATGCAATGTGACGGATCAATCGACGGGAACTATCAAAACCATTGGGACTCCAATTAGCACTCACCCGGTTGGAGTGCTAAGATGTGTTGCAGTGCCGCCGCCGCTCTCACAGAGACGCGCGGGGCATGACCCGGCAATCCAACCGCCGGATGCGAAAGGAGCGATTGAGTGAACGCAGTCTTGTCTGCCGACCAAACCCTGACGACTACCCGTCTGCCGACGGCGCCCCGTAGCGGGAGCAGCTTTGCGCTGACCTTCCCGGCGACCGTGGGCAATCTCGACAGCTATATCCAGGCTGTCCACCGAATTCCGTTGCTGACCGCGGAGGAAGAGCAACGCCTGGCGCGCGACCTGCGCGATAACGATTCCGTCGATGCCGCCCGCCAGCTGGTGATGTCCCACCTGCGCCTGGTGGTGTCGATCGCCCGCCAGTACCTGGGCTATGGCCTGCCGCACGCCGACCTGATCCAGGAAGGCAATATCGGCCTGATGAAGGCCGTGAAGCGCTTCGATCCCGAGCAGGGCGTACGCCTGGTTTCGTATGCGATGCACTGGATCAAGGCCGAGATCCACGAGTACGTGCTGAAGAACTGGCGCATGGTCAAGGTGGCCACCACCAAGGCCCAGCGCAAGCTGTTCTTCAACCTGCGCAGCCACAAGCAGGGTTCGCACACGTTCACGCCGGAGCAGGTCGAGGCCGTGGCGCGCGAGCTGAACGTGAAGCCGGAAGAAGTGATGGAGATGGAAACCCGCCTGTCGGGCGGCGACCTCGCGCTGGAAGGCCAGGTCGACGACGGCGAAGAGGAATTCGCCCCCATCGCCTACCTGGCGGACAACCACAATGAGCCGACGCGGGTAATGGAAGCCAAGCGCCAGGACCGCATGCAGGTCGAGGGCCTGGAAGAAGCGCTGGGCCGGCTGGACGAGCGCAGCCGCCGCATCATCGAGGCGCGCTGGCTGAACGTGGCCGACGACGGCTCGGGCGGCGCCACGCTGCATGAGCTGGCCGCCGAGTTTGGCGTCTCGGCGGAGCGCATCCGCCAGATCGAAGCCGCGGCGATGAAGAAGATGAAAGGGGCGCTGCAGGCATTTGCCTGATCCCGGCGCCCATGCAAAAAGCCGGTCCAGCTGGACCGGCTTTTTTTCGCCTTGATTTCGTCCTGATTTCGTCTTGAACCACGGCGGTGCGACGTTATGCCGCACCGCTCGGACACCTGGGACGTCAGGAAAGCAGCTGCTTCAGGTCGTGCGCGATCGGCTCCGGCCCCTGGCCGTGGCGGATGAACAGCCGCAAGCGGCCCTCCGGATCGAACACATAGCTGCCCGCCGAGTGATCCACCGTGTAGTTGTTGGGCGAACTGCCCGGCACCTTGGCGTAGAACACCTTGAAGTCCTTGGCCAGCTTCTGCAGCGCGGCGTCATCGGCCGGGCGCAGCCCCAGGAAGCGCGGGTCGAACGCCGGGACGTACTGTGCCAGCAGCGCCTGCGTGTCGCGCTCCGGGTCGACCGTGACGAACAGCACCTGGACCCGGTCGGCATCCGGACCCAGCTGCTCCATCACCGCCTTGAGCTCGGCCATGGTGGTCGGGCACACGTCCGGACAATGGGTGTAGCCGAAGAACATCACCACCGCCTTGCCCTTGAAGTCGGCAATGGTGCGGACCTTGCCGGTGTGGTCGGGCAGCGAGAAATCCTTGCCGAAATCCGCGGCACCGCTGATATCGACATTGCGGAACGATGCCTTCTGCTGCCCGCAGGCGGCCAGTGCCAGCGCGAGCGCGGCAAGCAGGGAAAAGCGGCGGAAGGCGGAGAACAGGCCGGAGGCGGGTCTGGGCATGCGCGAAAGCTTGTGTGGGGCGGTCAGCGGTGGAAACAGCGGTGAAATAACGATGGAAACGTCGGCGAAAGCACCCAGTATCGCCGATGGCGCCGCCGCGCTGCGTCGGCCGCGACAAGATGCCGCAGCCCGCAGCGTGGCGATGCACGTCAGACCTGCGGCACGAACTTGAAGTAATGGTCGACCAGCAATGCCGCGAACAGCAGCGACAGGTACAGGATCGAGAAGCGGAAGGTGCGTTGCGCCAGCTCGTCCGAGTAGTTGCGGTACATCTTCCAGGCGTAGGCCAGGAAGCCGCCGCCCAGCGCCAGCGCGGCCGCCAGGTAGATGTAGCCGCTCATGCCATAGACAAACGGCAGCAGCGTCGCCGCGATCATGATCAGCGTGTACAGCAGGATATGCAGCAGCGTGTAGCGCTCGCCGTGGGTGACCGGCAGCATCGGCAGGCCCGACTTGGCGTAGTCCGCGCGGCGGTACAGCGCCAGCGCCCAGAAGTGCGGCGGCGTCCATGTGAAGATGATCAGCACCAGGAACCAAGCCTCGGCCGGCACTTCGCCGGCAACGGCGGCCCAGCCCAGCGCCGGCGGCATCGCGCCGGACAGCCCCCCGATGACGATGTTCTGCGGCGTGGCCGGCTTGAGCAGGATGGTGTAGACCACCGCATAGCCCAGGAACGTGGCGAAGGTCAGCCACATCGTCAGGTCGTTGGCGAACTCGTGCAGCATCCACATGCCGGCGCCGCCGAGGATCGCGGAGAACACCAGCGTCTGCGCAGTGGTGATCTCGCCGGTGGCGGACGGACGCCAGGCGGTGCGGCGCATCAGCGCGTCGATCTTCTGCTCGACCAGGCAATTGATGGCGAAGGCGGCGCCGGCGAGCAGCCAGATGCCGGCGGCACCACCGATCAGCACGCGCCACGGCACCATGCCGGGCGTGGCCAGGAACATGCCGATGATGGCGCAGAAGACTGCCAGCTGCGTCACGCGCGGCTTGGTCAGGGCGGCATATTGCCGGGCCAGGTGTCGTATCCGGCTCAGCTTGCCCAGTGAATGAGGGTGTGTAGCGGTAACCACGGAAGGCGTCTTGTCTTTCATGTGGCGCGGGCGGCGTTCGGTGTGGGGGCAGTGGTGAGGGCGGCCCCGCTTGTGAGCCCGGCGAGCCCTATATTGTAGTGGAGGCGGACCAGCAGCAGCAGGAGCACCGCCGCGCCGCCGTTGTGGGCGACCGCGGCGACAAGCGGCCAGTCGAACACGATATTGGACATCCCGGTTGCCAGTTGCAGCACGAGCATGCCGAGCAGCCAGCCTGCCTGCCGGTGCAGCCCCTCGAGCCGGCGCGCACGCAAGCCGAACCACGCCAGGTAGCCCAGCACCACGAACGCAAAGCCCCGGTGCACCCAGTGGATCGCCACCAGCGCCGCGTGCGGGATGTAGTCGCCATCGGCCGTCATGCCAAGCTGGCGCCACAGCGTGAAGCCGTGCCGGAAGTCCATCTCGGGCACCAGCTGGCCGTTGCACAGCGGGAAGTCCGTGCAGGCGAGCACCGCGTAGTTGGTGCTGACCCAGCCTCCCAGGAAAATCTGGATCACCAGCAGCAGCAGGCCGATGCGCACCGGCCAGTGCAGCCGCGCCGCCTGGGGCGCAACCGGGTGCGGCGGGTCGCTGCGCGAGCCCAGCCAGATCAGCGCCGCCAGCAGGCCCATACCCAGCATCAGGTGCGTGACCACGATGATCGGCTGCAGCTTCATGGTCACGGTGAACGCGCCGAACGCGCCTTGCACGCATACCAGCACCAGCACGCCGGTGGCGAACCACGGCGACTGCTTCAGCTCGCGGCGCTTGACCCAGGCCAGCACCATCAGCGCGATGATCAGCACGCCCACCGCCATGGCGAAGTAGCGGTGGATCATTTCGATCCACGCCTTCATCAGCGTCACCGGGCCGCTGGGCAGCGCGGTCTCGGCCGCGCGGATCGGCTCCATCGCGGCGTGCGGGTTGGAGTGGCCGTAGCATCCCGGCCAGTCCGGGCAGCCGAGGCCGGAGTCGGTCAGCCGCGTGAAGCTGCCGAA
This sequence comes from Cupriavidus oxalaticus, assembly GCF_016894385.1. NCBI lineage: Bacteria > Pseudomonadati > Pseudomonadota > Betaproteobacteria > Burkholderiales > Burkholderiaceae > Cupriavidus > Cupriavidus oxalaticus. The sequence goes on along the minus strand of NZ_CP069812.1, from coordinate 297,204 downwards.
CATGATCAGGTCCAGCGTCAGGAAAGCCGTAATCCAGACCAGCTTGCGGTACTTGTTGCGATCGCCCCTGACCAGCACGTAGCTGAGCGGCAGCAGTGCGATCAGGACGCCGATGATGGCCAGTTGCAGCAGCATGCCCGTCCCCTTAACCGATGCGCGAGACCTTGAGCAGCTTTTTCAGGTCGCCGCTCAGCTTCTTGGGGTCCGGATCCTGCGGGAAGCGCATCATCAGGTTGCCGAGCGGATCCACCAGGAAGAGGGTGTCTTCGGCGCGCTTGCCCGGCTCGGCCGGCAGCCATTGCCGCGCCACCTGCCCGTCGATGCGCAGGAAGCGCACGCCGGCATAGGGCTCGTTGTAGGCGGCGCTCAGGCGCTCGTCGACCTTGCCGTCATCGGTGATCAGCCACACCGGCACGATGCGCTCGCGGTCCTGCCCCTGCCCCGCGCGGATCTGGCGGATGGTGAAGAGCTTCCTGGCACAGGCTTCATCGCAGGCGGACGGGTCGGCCGTCACCAGCAGCCACTTGCCGCGGTACTGCTCCAGCGGCACGGCGTTGCCTTGCTCGTCGGTGACGCGCACCGGCGGCATCGGCCGTTGCGGATCGACCAGCGCGCCGTAGTTGGTGGCGCCGCCCCTGGGCTTGATGACGTAGTAGGTGAAGTAAGAGGCGATCACCGGCGAGGCGCACACCAGCAACAGCATCAGCATCTGCAGGCGGCCGCGCCGCGTGCGCGCGTCGATGCGGGGATCCTGGGGCGAGGCCGCGGTCGCCGGATTCGCCGGATTCGCCGGGGTCCCGGCGGGCGCCGGGGCGGAGTCTTGCTGTGCCATGGGAGTACGTCTGTCCTTGTTCATCTGCAGTCAGGGCCCGTCCCGGAACCTGCCCGGGCGAGCCTGCCATTCGTTCATGCCTTGTTGCGGGCCACGGACGATGCCGCGCGCCGGCGCGCGCGCCAGCCCAGCACGGCCACCAATACCACCGTCAGCGCAGCCAGGCCGAACCACTGGAAGGCATAGCCATAGTGCCGGTCCGCGCCCGCGTCCGCCGGAGCCCAGTCGCGCGCGAGGCCGTCGCCGGTATCGCTGCGCTGCGCGACCACCAGCGGCTGCAGCGCCAGCCCGGTTTCGGCGGCGTAGTCGGCGATTTCCAGGTTCTGGCGGATCTTGCTGCCGGCCTCGGCACTGGCCGCCTGGCCCAGGCCATAGACCCGCGGCACGGCCGCCAGTGCCGTGCCTTCGATGGTCACTTCGCCTTCGGGCGTCGGAAACGGTGCGATCCGGGTGCGATCCTGTGCATCGCGCGGCAGCCAGCCGCGCAATATCAGCACCGCCCGCCTGGCGCCGGCAGCGTCCTGTGTCGGACCGATCACCAGCGGCGTGACCACCAGGAAGCCGGCACGGCTGTCGCCGCTGCGGCCACCTGCGCCGTGGGGGCGATTATCCAGCAATACGGTGCGGACCGTGTCGAAACGCCCGGTCACCCGCACCCGTCGGTCTGTCACATCGTGTGACAGCGGCACGGTGCTTAGCGCCACCGGCGGCTGTGCCGCCAGCGCCTGCAGTCGCGCGGCGCGCGCTTCTTTCTCATGCGCGCGGTTGAGCTGCCAGTTGCCAAGCGCGGCGGTCACGGCGATCACCACCAGCGCAGCAGCCAGCGGCAGCACGCCGAGGATGCGGCCTGCCTTCATTGCGCCGACATACCCGGCGGCATGCATGCGGGGCCGGTGCGATAATGTGCCGCACCGTCATCCATCGCGGCCACTACCACGAGACTGCGGCAAGCTCCGCTGCCAACCCGCCCCGCCATGCGCTTCGTCATCATCGTCGCCTTCATCCTGATCATCGCCAGCCTGGCCTCCGCCCTGTTCTTCATGATGCGCGACCGCGGCAAGACGCCCAACATGATGCGCTCGCTGATGCTGCGCGTAGGTTTTTCGGTGGCGCTGTTCCTGTTCATCCTGTTCTCGAGCTGGATGGGCTGGATCCACAGCACGGGCATCCGCATGGCACCCTGACGGACCGCATGGCCGCAGGACTTGACGCCTGCGCAAAAGAGAAACGCCGCAGGCTGCCGGGCCTCCTGCGGCGTTTCTCTTTTGCGTTGGCGCCGGGCGCCCCACTGCTGGGACGACCGGCGGGTACGGCAGCTTACAGCCAGTACACCACGACGTAGAGCAACAGCCACACCACGTCAACGAAGTGCCAGTACCAGGCGGCGCCTTCGAAGGCAAAGTGGTGCTCCGGCGTGAAGTGGCCCTTGAGCACGCGGCCCAGCACCACCGCCAGCATGATCGCGCCCATGGTCACGTGGAAACCGTGGAAGCCGGTCAGCAGGAAGAAGGTCGAACCGTAGATGCCCGAAGTCAGCTTCAGGTTCAGGTCCTGGTACGCATGCATGTACTCGTACACCTGCAGGCACATGAAGATCGCGCCCAGCAGGATGGTCAGCACCATGCCCTGGATCAGCTGGTTGCGCTTGCCGGCCAGCAGCGCATGGTGCGCCCAGGTCAGCGTCACGCCCGACATCAGCAGCAGCGCGGTATTGATGGTCGGGATCGGCCACGGACCCATGGTCTGGAACGATTCCACCACGCCGGCCGGCCCCAGGTTGGGCCACACCGCGGCGAAGTCGGGCCACAGGATCTTGTTGTTCAGGTCGCCCAGCCACGGCATGGCGATGGCGCGGGCATAGAACAGCGCGCCGAAGAACGCCGCGAAGAACATCACCTCGGAGAAGATGAACCAGCCCATCGACCAGCGGAACGAGACGTCGATGTTCTTGCCATACATCCCGCCTTCGGACTCGCTGATGGCGTCGCCGAACCAGCTCTTGAGCACGAACAGGAACCACAGCAGGCCGAAGACGCACAGGTACGGCGCCCAGGATTGCCCGTTCACCCAACCGGCGGCCCCCGCACCTGTCATCAGCAGGCCGAAGCTTGCCGTGATCGGGTGGCGCGACGGGCCCGGTACGAAGTAGTACGGAGCGTTTGCGCGATTCGCACTCATTCTTTTATCTCCAGCTCAGAGTCTTTGATTCGGTATTCGTTATCCGTGCCGGTTTCCCGGGGCCGCCCGCCTCCTCTGGACGGCCGCGCCGGCGCGGTTGTTTTTCTGCGACTGCCTTGTTGCCTACCCTTCCTGCCCTGCTACCCTGCCGCCTGGCTGACCACCATCCGCACGATGACGATCAGCACCGCGATAAAGACCGCCGCGGCGATCACGCCGGCGATGACCACGTGCACCGGGTTCAGCCGCGTCATGTCGCGCTCGTGCTCCGCGCCCTTGCGCAGGCCGATGAACGACCAAAGCACCGCGCGCATGGTCTGCGCGAACGACATCTTCCGTTTGACGGCGTCCTTCAGTTCGTCCATCGCGCTCCCCTCAGCTGCCCTTGCCCGCCGGCGCCGGTGCCGACAACTGGCCTTCGGGAGCCTGCGCCACCGGCGTGCCCACCTCGAAGAAGGTGTACGACAGCGTAATGCTCTTCACATCCTTGGGCAGCGCGGGATCGATCACGAACACCACCGGCATCTCGCGCGCCTCGTTCGCCTTGAGTGTCTGCTGCTTGAAGCAGAAGCACTCCAGCTTCTTGAAATACTGGGTCGCCTGCTTGGGGGCGTAGCTCGGGATGGCCTGCGCGGAGATATCGCGCGACTGCCCGTTGGCCACCTCGTAGACGATGGTCATCATCTCGCCCGGATGCACTTCCATGCTGTTCTTCACCGGACGGAAGGCAAAGGGCCCGCGCGCGTTGGAGTCGAACTCCACCGTGACCGTGCGGCTCTTGTCGACCTGCGTGTTCTTCACCGAGCCGCCATGCAGCTCGCGCGTGGTCACCACGTTGATGCCGGTGATGTCGCAGATCTTCTTGTACAGCGGAACCAGCGCATAGCCGAAGCCGAACATCACGGCAACGATCACCATCAATCGCACCATCATGCCGCGGTTGAAGCGCTTGTCGGCTTCCCGCGCTTCCTGCGCTTCCCTGCCCTGCTGGTCGACGCTCATCTCGCTACCCTGCCACCTCAGCCAAGGAACACCATCTTGGCGAAGAACCCCAAAAAGAAAACCACCACGATCGACAGCAGGATCAGGCCAAGGCGCCGGTTGGCGGCCTTCGGGTCCGGGTGTGATGGGTTTTTGTCTGGAGCCTGCATATTGTGTGACTGGCTGGCGTGGCGGCGGACGTTGCCGCCACCACGCCTTGTTGCGCTGGCCGCTTAGCGGACCTGCGGAGGCACTTCAAAGGTGTGGAACGGCGCCGGCGACGGCACGGTCCATTCCAGGCCTTCGGCGCCTTCCCACGGCTTGTCCGCGGCCTTCTCGCCGCCACGGTACGACGGCAGCACCACGAAGAAGAAGAAATACACCTGCATCAGGCCGAAGCCGAGCGCACCGATCGAGGCGATCGCGTTGAAGTCGGTGAACTGGGTCGGGTAGTCGGCATAGCGGCGCGGCATGCCGGCCAGGCCCAGGAAGTGCATCGGGAAGAAGGTCACGTTGAAGAAGATCAGCGAACCCCAGAAGTGGACCTTGCCGCGGGCTTCGTTGTACATGAACCCGCTCCACTTCGGACCCCAGTAGTAAAAGCCCGCGAACAGCGCGAACAGCGAGCCGGCCACCAGCACATAGTGGAAGTGCGCCACGATGAAGTAGGTGTCCTGCAGCTGGATGTCGATCGGTGCCACCGCCGGCATCAGGCCGGTGAAGCCGCCGATGGTGAACACGAAGATGAAGCCGATCGAGAACAGCATCGGGGTCTCGAAGGTCATCGAGCCGCGCCACATCGTTGCGATCCAGTTGAAGATCTTCACGGCGGTGGGCACCGCGATCAGCATGGTCGCGTACATGAAGAACAGCTGGCCGGTCACCGGCATGCCGGTCGTGAACATGTGGTGGGCCCACACGATGAACGACAGGATGGCGATCGAGGCGGTGGCGTACACCATCGAGCTGTAGCCGAACAGGCGCTTGCGGGCAAACGCCGGCACCACCTGCGAGATGATCCCGAAGGCCGGCAGGATCATGATGTACACCTCGGGGTGGCCGAAGAACCAGAAGATGTGCTGGTACATCACCGGGTCGCCGCCGCCGGCGGCCGAGAAGAAGCTCGTGCCGAAGTGGCGGTCGGTCAGCACCATGGTGATGGCGCCGGCCAGCACGGGCATCACGGCGATCAGCAGGTAGGCGGTGATCAGCCAGGTCCAGCAGAACATCGGCATCTTCATCAGCGTCATCCCGGGGGCGCGCATGTTGAGGATGGTCACGATGATGTTGATCGAGCCCATGATCGACGACGCGCCCATGATGTGCATCGCGAAGATGGCCATGTCCATGCCCGCGCCCATCTGCACCGACAGCGGCGCGTACAGGGTCCAGCCGGCGGCGGTGGCGCCGCCCGGGGCGAAGAACGAGGCGGCCAGCAGCAGCGCAGCGGGCGGCATCAGCCAGAAGCTGAAGTTGTTCATGCGCGCGAACGCCATGTCGGACGCACCGATCTGCAGCGGGATCATCCAGTTGGCGAAGCCGACGAAGGCCGGCATGATCGCGCCGAACACCATCACCAGGCCGTGCATGGTGGTGAACTGGTTGAACAGCTCGGGGCGGAAGAACTGCAGGCCAGGCTCGAACAGCTCCAGGCGGATCAGCAGCGCCAGCACGCCGCCCGACAGCAGCATGATGAACGAGAACAGCAGGTACAGCGTGCCGATGTCCTTGTGGTTGGTGGCGAACAGCCACCGGCGCCAGCCATGCGGGTGATCGTGCGCGTGGTCGTCATGCGCGTGATCATGCGGATGGGCGAGTGCGTCCGGGGTAGCAGTACTCATCGCAAATGCTCCTCTAATCCTGTTCTGTCTTCAGCGGGTCAGCCTGCGACGCGGTTGTCCGCGAGGCTGGCCTGCTTGGCGCCGGTCTTGTCCGCGGGCGTGGCGTCAGCCTTGGGGGCCTCGCCGCCTGCGCCGCCGCCTTCGGGGAACTTGCCCGCGCGGGCACCCACGAAGTCGCCCGGCTGGATCACTTCACCCGTCTTGTTGCTCCAGGCGTTGCGCGTATAGGTCATGACCGCGGCCAGCTCGGTGTCCGACAGCTGCTTCCACGACGGCATGCCGCCCTTGCCTTCCAGCAGGATGTGCATCTGTGCGGCCTTCGGGCCATTGATCATCTTGGAGCCGTCCAGCGCCGGGAACGCGCCGCCGCCCTTGCCGTTGGGCTGGTGGCAGACCGCGCAGTTGGCGGCATAGACCTTCTCGCCACGGACCTTGGATTCGTCCAGCGTCCAGGTCTTGTTGGGATCGTCGGCCTTGGCCATCAGCTCTTTCTTCTTGCCGTCGACCCACTTGGTGTAGTCGGCATCCGACACCACGCGCACCACGATCGGCATGAAGGCGTGCTCCTTGCCGCAAAGCTCGGCGCACTGGCCGCGGTACACGCCGATCTTCTCGGCCTTGAACCAGGTGTCGCGCACGAAGCCGGGGATCGCATCCTGCTTGACGCCGAAGGCGGGGATCATCCACGCGTGGATCACGTCGTTGGCCGTGGTGACGATGCGGATCTTCTTGTTGACCGGCACGACCAGGTCGTTGTCCACCTCCATCAGGTAGGTGTTGCCCTTGGGCTGCTCGTTGTTGATCTGCTCGCGCGGCGTGGTCAGGGTCGACACGAAGGAGATGCCCTCGCCTTCGCCCTTCAGGTAGTCATAGCCCCACTTCCACTGGTAGCCGGTGGCCTTGATGGTGATGTCGGAGTTGGTGGTGTCCTTCATCGCGACCACGGTCTTGGTCGCCGGCAGCGCCATCGCGATCACGATCAGGAACGGGACGATGGTCCAGACCACCTCGACCGTGATGCTTTCGTGGAAGGAGGCGGGCTTGGAGCCCTTCGCCTTGCGGTGCGTGAAGATGGAATAGAACATCACGGCGAACACCGCGACGAAGATCACCGTGCAGATGATCAGCATCATCCAGTTCAGCCAGTGAATCTGTTCGGCGATCTTGGTAACGGGCTCGGTCAGGTTGAGCTGGCGCACGGCGGGGCCGCCGGGCATGTCGCTGACCGCGAACGCCGCGTGGCTGGCAAGCAGGGACGCACCTGCCAGACAAGCTGCGGATGCCTTCTTCCACATTTTCATTTGTTATCTACCCAATTTACAGATTCAAATCTGTCCCCGCCGCCGCCACTGCCGCCTCTCAGAGGCAGCGCAGGGCCGCTGCGAGCTCCTGCGCGAACTTGCGTCGCCGGTACGGGTCCACGTAACACCCCACCTGTACCTCACGCCCGCCCGAGCGCAGCGTCACCAGCGCGCGGAGCGATTCACCCAGTTCGACCCGCACCCAGCGCGGGTTGAATTCGTGGCGCGTCACCTGCGTGCCGCTGGCTGTCTCCACGACCAGCATGCCGTCGGTAATGCTGACGCGCTCATAGTCTGTCGCATGGCGCGCATACACAAGCAGGGCGATCCCCAGCCCGGCCAGCTCGATGCTGGCAAACGGCAGCACGAGCCAGGACCCTTGCCACGCGAAAAACAACGCGATGGCAAGCGAGACAGTGAGGATCGAGAGGTAAAACCAGCCGACCTGGCGTGGACTCAGCGAGCAATTCCGCTTCATCAGCCAGTCGTGGGGCGCGGAGGGAGGTCCGTCGTGATTTCCGCCGGAGTCACCACCTGCCGTCTGGAATGCGATACCCAAGTCTTGCATCGCCAACCACTCTGCATCGGATGCACACCCGGGACGATGGCGTCCGGGCTGCACAGTGCAGGTGCAAAACCAGGACGTTCTTGTGCCAGGGGACCACTGCGACAAACTGGCGCATTATAGGGCGCTTCCCATACACGGACAAGGGCGGTCCTTGACCGGGGCGCTTGCGTGCCGCTTGATTCTGTGCATGGAGAAATGCCCGGGACCCCGCGCCAGCACTCGGTTTGCGACAATCTGCCGCATGCGCAAGTTAACTCTGTTTTAACCTGTCCTACGTGGCCTTGCACGCCCGATCTGTTCCAGCGGCACCACAGCGCGGCCCTGGTCGTCCAGCGCCTGGCCGCCACGCGGCGCCAGCTTCCACGCGTGGCCATAGACGATCTCGAAGGTCAGCGGGATCACCCCGTCGGCGTTGCGGCGCCGCTCCAGCGCCTGTGTCAGCGCCTGGTGCCAGCTGCGGCCGCGCAGGCCTTGCGGCAGCGCGCCGGCCGGGCCGCGCAGGCCACCGAAAGCCTGCACCTCATGCAGCAGCGTGGCGGGCGATTCGTAGGTCACGGTCAGCGTTTCCATGTCCATCACCGGCGTGGACCAGCCGCCGTGGACCAGCATGTCGCCAATGTCGTGCATGTCGACAAAACGCAACGTATGGGGCGCGTCGTCGACTTCGGCGAAGGCCGCGCGCAGTTCTCCCAGGGTGTCGGGGCCGAACAGCGAGAACAGCACCAGCCCCTCGTCGCGCGTCACGCGGTGCCATTCCGGGAATACGCGGTGCGGCTCGGGGTGCCAGTGCAGCGCCAGGTTGGACCACAGCAGGTCGAAGCTCGCGGGCGCAAACGGCAGTGTGGCAAGATCGCCCTGCACCAGGTCGAACAGCGGCCGCTTGCCCAGCATGCGGCCGAGCCAGCCCGGGCGGCGCTGCGGGTCGCGCTGGCCGGCTTCGGCCAGCATCGCCCCGGAGATATCCAGGCCGGCGATCTGCGCATCCGGGAAGCGGGCGCGCAGCGCCGCCAGCCCCTGGCCGTGGCCGCAGCCGATGTCCAGCGCTCGCTGGGGCGCCAGCCGGATCACCTCCATGCGCTCCTGCATGCGGCGGCCGATCTCGCCCAGCAGGAAGTCCAGCCGGCCGAAGTTGCGGCTGCGCCGGTCGAAAGCGAGCCGGGTCAGGCGCGCGGGCGGCAGGAAGGCATCGGGACCAGCGGAGCTATCGGGGAGATCGGCGGCATGCAGGGACACGGACAGGCAGGGCAGCAAAAAGACCAGGAACCGGCGCGCGCGCCGGACGAACGCGGCCGCCGCACCCGATGGGCCGCGGCCGGACGGCAAGTATACGCGCGCGCCGCAATGGTTGCCGCGATGGGAGCCAGGTGGTCCCTCGGCGCCTGGCGAGCCGTTGTCCCGGCACTGCTGCCAAGCGCCTGCGCGCTGTGCGGCAGCGTGCAGCGCGACGTGGTGTGCGCGCCCTGCGCCGCCGACCTGCTGCGGCCGATGCGGCGCTGCCCCGTTTGCGCGCTGGCGCTGGGCCGCCGTGCGGATTGCCCGGCCTGCGCCGCCATGCCGCCGGCGTTCGACCATGCCTGCACGCTGGGCGACTATGCCAGCCCGCAGGACAAGCTGGTGCTGTCGCTCAAGTTCGGCCACGCGCTGCCGCTGGCCGACTGGCTGGCGGCCCGCCTCGCTGCGGCGCTGCCGGCGGCCTGGGCGGCGCAGCGGCTGGCGCCGCCCGACCTGCTCGCCCCCATCCCGCTGGCGCCGCAACGGCTGGCCTCTCGCGGCTTCAACCAGGCCTGGGAAATCGCACGGCCGCTGGCGCGCCGGCTCGGCCTACGCGCCGACCCCGTGCTGCTGCGGCGCCGGCGCGATACCGGCAGCCAGCGCGCGCTGGACCTGGCCGCGCGGCAGGTGAACCTGCGCGATGCGTTCCGGCTGACGCGGCCCGCGCGGCTGGATGGCCTGCATGTGGCGCTGGTGGACGACGTGATGACTTCCGGCGCGACGCTGCATGAGGCGGCGCTGGCGCTCAAGGCGCACGGCGCGGCACGTGTCAGCGTGATCGTCGCGCTGCGTACGCCCTAGCGCGGATGACAGCGCCTGGTGCGCGCGTTAAGCTGCGCACCGTTCTCAAGAAGCTCCGCATCATGTTCAACGTCGTCCTGGTCGAACCCGAAATCCCGCCCAATACCGGCAATGTGATCCGCCTGTGCGCCAACACGGGCGCGCAGCTGCACCTGGTCAAACCCCTGGGGTTCCCGCTCGACGACGCACGCATGCGCCGCGCCGGGCTGGACTACCACGAATATGCGGCCATGCGCGTGCATGAGAACTGGGATGCGCTGATGGCCAGCGAGCAGCCCGATCCCGCGCGCATGTTCGCGCTGACCACGCGCGGCTCGACGCCGTTCGGCCAGGTGGAATTCCGGCCGGGAGACTGGTTTGTGTTTGGCTCGGAAACGCGCGGGCTGTCGCCGGAGCGGCGCGAGTGGTTTCCGCCGGCGCAACGCATCCGGCTGCCGATGCGGCCGGATAACCGCAGTCTCAATCTGTCGAATACGGTGGCGGTGGTGGTGTTCGAGGCGTGGCGGCAGAACGGGTTCGCGGGAGGGAGCTAGGCGGCCCCGTCCTGCTACTCCGGCTGCACGCCCGCAGCGCGGATGACCTTGTCCCAGCGCGCCTTCTCGCTGACCATCGTCTGCCGCAGCGACGCCGGCGCCGTCCCGGCCGGCACGAAATACTGCGCCCGCATCCTGTCGCGCACGTCGGCGCTGCCGATGATCGCCACCAGTTCACGATACAGACGATCGATCACCGGCTGCGGCGTACCGGCGGGCGCCAGCACGGCCTGCCAGGAGATCGCCTCGAAGCCCGGATAGCCCGACTCCGCCACCGTCGGCACCGACGGCAGCACCGCGGTGCGGCCGGTCGTCGTCACCGCCAGCACGCGCAGCTTGCCCGCATTGACCTGCGGCATCGCAATAGCCGGCACCATGAAGCCCGCCTGCACCTGCCCGCCCACCATCGCGGTGGTGATCTGCGGGAAGCCGGGATACGGCACGTGCTGCAGGTCGATCCCCGCGATGGCCTTGAGCTGCTCCATCGCCAGGTGCGACGCGCTGCCGTTGCCGGGCGAGCCGTAGTTCAGCGCGCCCGGTTTCGACTTGGCCAGTGCGACAAACTCGCGCAGGCTACGCACCGGCAGCCGCGCGTCGACCACCAGCACATTGGGCGAGGTGGCCACCAGCGTCACCGGAGCAAGCTGGCGGAACGGGTCGTAATTGAGGTTGCGCGACAGCGTCGGCGCCGTCACCAGCGGCCCGTTGATCGTGAACAGCAGCGTATAGCCATCCGGCGCGGCGCGCGCCACCATGCCGGTGCCGATATTGCCCCCGGCGCCGGGCCGGTTCTCGATCACCACCGGCTGGCCCAGCGCGGCGGCCAGCTTCTCGGTGACGATGCGGGCGATCAGGTCGGGCGACGAGCCCGGCGGGAACGGCACCACCATCCGGATCGGGTGTGCGGGCCACGGTTGCGCCAGCGCGCCGGCGGAAGCGCCGGCAGCGCAGGCGGCGCAGGCGGCGGCGAGCGCGATCAGCGCGTGTCGGCGGGTAGGCATGCGAAAGATATCGTCAGGAGGATGGGAGCGCGGGCGGCGTCATTCATCGCGCGCATCGCGCTGGAGCAATTGCGCGACCGCATCGGCGGCACCCAGGCCATCGAACAGCACGGCGCACACCGCGCGCGCGATCGGCATCTCGACGCCATGCGCGGCGGCCAGCTCGGCCACGGCCTGCGCGCAGCGCACGCCTTCGGCCACGTGGCCCAGGCTGGCCAGGATCTGCTCCAGGCTCTGCCCCGCGGCCAGTTGCTGCCCGACCTTGCGGTTGCGCGACAGGTCGCCGGTCGCGGTCAGGATCAGGTCGCCGACCCCGGCCAGCCCCATGAAGGTCTCGACCCGCCCGCCCAGCGCCAGCCCCAGCCGCGTCATCTCGGCCAGCCCGCGCGTCACCAGCGCGGCCCGCGCATTCAGGCCGAGCCCGAGCCCGTCGCTGGCCCCGGTGGCGATCGCCAGCACGTTCTTGACCGCGCCGCCGACCTCGACGCCGGTCAGGTCCTCGCTGCCGTAGATGCGCATGGCGTGATGGTGAAAGGCCTGCTGGGCCCGCTCCGCCAGCGACGGCACGCTGCCCGCCACCGTCAGCGCGCACGGCAGGCCCTGCGCGACTTCGCGCGCGAAGCTGGGACCGGTCAGCACGCCGTAGTCGAAGCCTTCGGTGCGGCCGACGGCGTCCAGTTCGGCGCGCACCATCTGGTGCGGCAGCAGGTGCGTGCCGGCCTCGAAGCCCTTGCACAGCCACAGCATGGATACCGGGCGCGCGCTGCGCGTGGCCAGCCGGCGTGTCATTTCACGCAATCCGGAAACCGGCGTGGCGACCACCACGATGCCGTCCGGGTCGTCCGCGGCATGGGCCACCGCCTGCTCGAAATCGGCTTGCACCGCCAGCCGCCCGGACAGCTTTACCCCAGGCAGGTAGGCAGCGTTTTCACGCGTCGCGGCAATGGCCGCCAGTTGCGCGGCATCGCGCCCCCACAGCACCACGTCATTGGTGGCCGCGGCATGGCTGGCGAGAGCGGTGCCCCAGGCACCGGCACCGAGAAAGGTCAGTTTCATGGCAGCTCGATCGGAGAGAAATCAGGCGCTAAAAATCATCGGCAGAAACAACCATGCGCACAAACAAAACGGGGCCGCAGCCCCGTTCCGTAGCATGGCGCGGCAGGCCGCCCGCTCAGTGGCGAGCCTGGCTGCCGTCGGGCATCACGATGCCGCTGTTGCCGCCTTCGGCCGCCTGGGCTTCCTGCATGGCCGCCTGCAGGCGTTGCTCGTACAGCGCCTGGAAGTTGATTTCCGACAGGTGGATGGCCTGGAAGCCGGCGCGGGTGATCACGTCGGCGATATTGCCGCGCAGGTACGGGTACAGGATGGTCGGGCAGGCGATGCCCAGCAGCGGGTCCAACTGCTCCACCGGCACGTTGCGGATATCGAAGATGCCGGCCTGGTGGGCTTCCACCAGGAATGCCACCTTGTCCTGCACCTTGGTCGTCACGGTGCCGGTCACGACCACCTCGAAGATGCCTTCCTGCAGCTGCGAAGCGCCCACGTTGACCTGCACTTCCACCGACGGGGCTTCCGATTCCAGGAAGATGCCGGGCGAATTGGGCTGCTCCAGCGACATGTCCTTCAGGTAGACGCGCTGGATGTTGAAGAAGGGTTGATCGTCCTGCTGGGTGTTTTGCTGGTCGCTCATGAAAGGCTTCCGGGAGGATGGGCGTTGGGCGCGGCGGCGGCAGCGCCTGCGAGGCGCAAGGACTGGCCGGTGCCCGGTTGGAAAAGTGGAAAGCGCATATGGTACATGACGCGGGTGGCGATTTCACCCGCGCCGGCGCTCGGACGGCCTGGAATCAGAGAGTTCTGACCGGCAGCGCGATCAGGCCGCCAGCAGCGGCATCAGGCCACCCTTGCGGTCCAGCGCCGAGAGGTCGTCGAAGCCGCCCACATGGGTCTCGTCGATGTAGATCTGCGGCACGGTACGGCGCCCGGTACGCGACATCATCTCTTCACGCTTGCCGGGTTCGCGGTCGATCAGGATCTTCTCGATCGCCTCGACCCCGCGGGACTTGAGCAGGCGTTCAGCCATATTGCAATACGGGCACACCATGGTGCTGTACATGACGACGCGGGCCATGCGGATTCTCCTTCAATACGAGTGCGGCGCACGGCCCGGCGGGCGGCACGCCTTGTGACGGATACGGCGGAAATGCGGGATCAGCGCCGACGCCGGTTTCTGCAATCCATGCAAAAGCCGCGCCATCGGCGGCTTACTTGACCAGCGGCAGCCCCGCCTGCTGCCAGGCGGCGATGCCGCCCTCGAGCGCATAGATCTCACTGTAACCGGCTTCCTTCAGCGCTGCCTGGGCCTTGCCCGCGCGCTGGCCGTTCTGGCATACCACGATGATGGGGGCCGCCTTGTCCTTTGCAAGGCCCGGGGCGCGCGACGCCAGGTCCGCCAGCGGGGCGCTCTTGGCCTGCGGCAGGTGGCCCTTGGCATACTCGGCGGGCTCGCGGATGTCGACCACGACCGCGCCACGCTTGTTGATCAGCTGCGTGGCGGCGGCCGTATTGACGGACTTGGCGCCGGTGCTGCGCGAGATCGCAGGCCAGGCCAGCAGGCCGCCGGAGACCACGGCCAGGGCGATCAGGGCGAGGTTGTTGTAGTCGGCAAAGAAATTCACGTTGGCTTTCCGGTAGGTTGGGTCGGCGGCATTATAAAATACGCGGTTTGGCGTCCGGGCCCTGATGCAGTGGGCCACCCGCCATTGTCGCCTGTCCGAGACATGGGACGCCCATGGAGCACTTCGGAGCACTTCGGACCAGGTGACGGCGCGGACGCACGCAAGTTACCTACTCTCTGGAAGCAGCATGTACAAGCTTGTCCTTATCCGCCACGGCGAATCGACCTGGAACCTTGAAAACCGCTTCACCGGCTGGGTCGACGTCGACCTGACCGATACCGGTGCCGCGCAGGCCCGCCAGTCCGGCAAGCTGCTCAAGGAAGCCGGCTTCGACTTCGACATCGCCTATACCTCGGTGCTCAAGCGCGCCATCCGCACCCTGTGGCACGTGCAGGACGAGATGGACCTGATGTGGATCCCGGTGCGCAACGAATGGCGCCTGAACGAACGCCACTACGGCGCGCTGGCCGGCCTGAACAAGGCGGAGACCGCCGCCAAGTTCGGCGACGAGCAGGTGCTGGTGTGGCGCCGCAGCTATGACACCCCGCCGCCGGCGCTGGAAGCGACCGACCCGCGCGCGTCGTTCAACGATCCGCGCTACGCCAATGTGCCGCGCAACGAGATCCCGCTGACCGAATGCCTGAAGGACACGGTCGCCCGCGTGATGCCGCTGTGGAACGAATCGATCGCTCCCGACATCAAATCCGGCAAGCGTGTGGTCATTGCCGCGCACGGCAACAGCATCCGCGCGCTGGTGAAGTACCTGGACCAGATTTCGGATGACGATATCGTCGGACTCAACATCCCCAACGGCACCCCGCTCGTGTACGAGCTGGACGCCGACCTGCGCCCCATCCGCCACTACTACCTGGGCGACCAGGACGCCATCGCCGCCTCGCTGGCGGCCGTGGCCAACCAGGGCAAGGCGCGCTGACGCCCGCCCGGGCAGCCGCGCCGGCGCCGGTGCGCCGGTGTGCGGCCGCCCACCCTGAACCGGGACGTGGCAGGCCCGTTTTTCCGCACGCCCTTATACTGTCGGACACAAGCGCCCCGCGATCCCGCTATTCCGGTCTTCCCGGCGCCGGGCGCCCGCAGCCGGCATCATCCCCATACGTACCATCCGTACACGTTCAGGCAGCCCTCATGCGCAAGACGCTCAAGAACATCAGTCTAGTTTCTGTCGGCCTCGTCGCCGGCGTGCTCGCCACGCTGCAGATCTCGGCGACCGCACAGAACTCATCGGGCCCCTTGCCGCTGGACCAGCTGCGGCTGATGGCCGATATCTTCGGGCAGATCAAGCGCGAATACGTCGAGCCGGTCGATGACAAGAAGCTGCTGACCGAGGCCATCAAGGGCATGGTCGCCAGCCTCGACCCGCACTCGTCCTACCTGGACGAGAAGGACTTCAAGGAACTGCAGGAAGGCACCCGCGGCCGCTTTGCCGGCCTGGGCATCGAGATCTCGCAGGAAGAAGGCCTGGTCAAGGTGATTAACCCGATCGAGGACACGCCCGCGTTCCGCGCCGGCATCCAGCCGGGCGACCTGATCACCCGCATCGACGACAAGCCGGTGCGCGGCCTGCCGCTGGAGCAGGCGGTCAAGCGCATGCGCGGCGAGCCGGGCACCAAGGTCACGCTGACCATCTACCGCAAGAGCGAGGAACGCACCTTCCCGGTCTCGATCACGCGCGCCGAGATCCGCGTGCAGTCGGTCAAGGCCAAGATGCTCGACAACAATATCGGCTGGGTGCGCCTGACCAGCTTCCAGGAACGCACCGTCGCCGACCTGTCGCGCAAGCTGGCCGAGCTGGCGCAGAAGAACCCCAGCATGAAGGGCCTGGTGCTGGACCTGCGCAACAACGGCGGCGGCGTGCTGCAGGGCGCGGTCGGCGTGGCCGCGGCGTTCCTGCCGGAAGACGCGACCGTGGTCTCGACCAACGGCCAGGTGCCCGATGCCAAGCGCGTCTACAAGGCGGCGTACAACAACTACCGCCTGTCGTCGCTGGAAGACGATCCGCTCAAGAGCCTGCCCGCGCTGTACAAGAAGATCCCGATGGTGGTGCTGACCAACGCCTACTCGGCCTCGGCGTCCGAGATCGTCGCGGGCGCGCTGCAGGACCACCACCGCGCCCAGATCATGGGCAAGACCACCTTCGGCAAGGGCTCGGTGCAGACCGTGCGGCCGCTGACCAACGACACCGGCATCAAGCTGACCATCGCGTACTACTACACGCCGAGCGGCAAGTCGATCCAGGCCAAGGGCATCCGCCCGGATATCCCGGTCGACCAGAACCCCGAGGGCGATCCGGACGACGCGCTGATCACGCGCGAGATCGACACCGAGCGCCACCTGCACAACAAGCAGGAATCGGAAGAGCCGGAGATGACCGAACGCGAGCAGCGCCGCGTCGAGGAGCTGCGCCGCCTGGAAGAAGAGAACGCGAAGAAGACGCCGGAAGAGCGCGAGAAGGACCGCCGCAAGAAGCCGGTGGAATTCGGCTCGGCCGACGACTTCATGCTGCAGCAGGCAATCGCGCAGCTCAACGGCCAGCCGGTCAAGCGCTCCAAGTCGAAGCTGGAGACCAACCCGCCGGCCGACAATGGCAAGGCGGCGAAGCCGAAGGGTGGTGCCAAGCCGGCCGCCAAACCGGCCGCGCCGGCCCCGGGCAAGCAGCCGCCGGCGAGCGCGCCGATCGGCGAGCCGCTGGGGACGCCGACGGGCAAGGCGCCCTGAGGGGGTTCCTCCCCTCTCCCGCTCGCGGGAGAGGGGCCGGGGGTGAGGGCCGGCGGGTCAATGGCTGACGCCTGTGGGTTAAAACCGTTGGCTCGGCTTGATGTGGTTCCTTGCTAGACCACCCCTCTCCCCAACCCTCTCCCGCTGAGGGGAGAGGGAGAACACCTTGCTTAGGCTAGCTCGGGCGGCTTGGGAGCACCCAACACCGCGCTCCTCTTCTGCCCTGTTCGGGATTTCACCATGAGCGACGACGGCCTCAACGACGAACAACTGCTGCGCTACTCCCGGCACATCCTGCTGGACGAGCTCGGCATCGAAGGCCAGCGGCAGCTGCTGGCCGGACACGCGCTGGTGATCGGCGCCGGCGGCCTCGGCGCCGCCGCGCTGCCGTTCCTGGCCTCGGCCGGCGTGGGCCGCATCACCATCGTCGACAACGACGAGGTCGACCTGACCAACCTGCAGCGCCAGATCATCCACACCACCGCCAACGTGGGCCGTCCCAAGGTCGAGTCGGCACGCGAGGGCATGCTGCGCATCAACCCGGGGCTGGACATCGTCACGGTGCCGGCGCGCGTGGGCGATACCGAGCTGGAACAGCTGGTCGCCTCGGCCAGTGTGGTGCTGGACTGCTGCGACAACTTTGCCACGCGCCAGGCGGTCAACCGCGCCTGCGTGCACCACAAGGTGCCGCTGGTGTCGGGGGCCGCGCTGCGCTTCGACGGCCAGATCAGCGTGTTCGACCGGCGCCAGCCCGACGCGCCCTGCTACGCCTGCCTGTTCCCGCCGGCTGAGCCCGCGCCCGAAGTGGCATGCGCCACCATGGGCGTGTTCGCGCCGCTGGTCGGCATGGTCGGCACGGTGCAGGCTGCCGAGGCACTCAAGCTGCTGGCCGGCTTGGGCGAGAGCCTGGCCGGACGGCTGCTGATGGTCAACGCGCTGACGATGGAATGGACCACGATGCGCCTGGCCCGCACGCCGGATTGCCCGGTGTGCGGCGGGCACTGAACGCTCGCATGGCGCCGCCGCTCAGTCCTGCGGCGCCGAATGCGCGAGCAGCCAGTCGGTGACCTCGGCGCGGTCGCCGCGGAACACGATGCGCGGCTCGCGCTGCGCGCGCTGGTAGGCATACATGGGATCGTAGTAGTCGCGCAGCAGGATCTCGATCCAGCCGCGGTGCAGCGCCACGTCGCCCGACCCGGCCTGCCGCGCCAGCGCCTGCTCCAGCAACGCCGACAGCTTGCCATAGCGCGCGCCGCCGAGCCGCGGCGAGATCGCCGCCATGGCGTCGCGCAGCCGCGCGGAATAGGCGTCGAAACCCGTGCCCTCGCCCTGCCCGGCGATGAATTCCGCCGCCAGCCCCTGCACGTAGTCGCGCAGCACGCGCTCCACGCGTTCCTCGAAAGACGCCTCCAGCCACACCAGCGGACTGGCCTGCATGCGCTGCGTCAGCGCCTGCGGCACATCGCGGCTGCCGATAAAGCGGCCCTCGTCTTCCACCACCAGCGCACGGAAACGGGCGTCGATACGGCGCAGCACATCGATCGCCAGCGCGTTCTCGAAGTCCACCTGCTGCGGCTGCGCCAGCGCGCGCCTGCCGAAGGCCGAGCCGCGGTGCCGCGCATGGCCCTCGAGGTCGAGCGCGGCCGGCACGTCGGCCAGTACGTCGGTCTTGCCACTGCCGGTCATGCCGCCCAGCACCAGCCACTGCTGCCCGGCGGCCGCCGCATCGAGGGTGGCAATCAGGAAGGCGCGCATCGCCTTGTAGCCGCCCGTCACGCGCGGATAATCGACGCCCGCATCGTGCAGCCATTGCTGCACCAGCTGCGAGCGCAGCCCGCCGCGGAAGCAATACAGGTAGCCGTCCGGATGCGCTCGGGCAAAGTCCGACCACGCGGCGACGCGGGCCGCCTTGTGTTCGCCCGACACCAGCTGGTGCCCCAGCTCGATCGCGGCATGCTGTCCTTTCTCGGCGTAGCACAGGCCGACGGCGTGCCGCTCGGCATCGTCCATCAGCGGCAGGTTGACCGCGCCGGGAAAGGCGCCGCGCGTGAATTCCAGCGGCGCGCGCACATCCAGCATCGGCACGCCGCTGAGGAACAGGCTGCGGAAGTCCGCGGTATCGGCACGCATGCTGGCTGGCCTCAGGCGACCTCGACGGCCAGTGCGGCGCGCGCCACCATTTCTCCGATGGGCGCCAGCGACAGGCCGAGGCGCCGGCATTCGGCCGCGAACTCCGCTTCGCCGGCCAGCTCGACCGCCACCAGCAGCCCGCCGCTGGTCTGCGGATCGCACAGCACTGCGCGCTGCACCTCCGTCAGCGGGGTGATGCGGTGACCGTAGCTGTCGAAATTGCGCTGCGTGCCGCCCGGCATGCAGCCCTGGCCGATGTAGTCGACCACGTCGTCAAGCACCGGCACCGCGGCGTAGTCCAGCCGCGCGGTCAGGCCGCTGCCGTCGGCCATCTCGACCAGGTGGCCGAGCAGCCCGAAACCGGTCACGTCGGTCATCGCACGTATGCCCGGCAGGCGCCCGAAGGCGCTGCCGGGGCGGTTCAGCACGCACATCCAGTCGCGCGCGAGATTGCGGTTATCGGTCCGCAACAGGCCCTTTTTTTCGGCCGTGGTCAGCACGCCGATGCCCAGCGGCTTGGTCAGGTACAGCCGGCAGCCAGGCGTGGCGGTGTCGTTGCGCTTCATGTGGGCGCGCTCGACGATGCCGGTAACGGCCAGCCCGAAGATCGGCTCCGGCGCATCGATCGAATGCCCGCCGGCCAGCGGGATGCCGGCATCGTCGCAGGCGCGGCGCCCGCCCGCCACCACCTCGCGCGCCACCTCGGGCGGCAGCACGTCGACCGGCCAGCCGAGGATGGCGATGGCCATCAGCGGGTCGCCGCCCATGGCGTAGATATCGCTGATCGCATTGGTGGCGGCGATGCGCCCGAAATCGAACGGGTCATCGACGATGGGCATGAAGAAGTCCGTCGTCGACACCACGCCCCTTCCGCTATCCGTGCCATCGAGCGCATACACCGCCGCATCGTCGCGCGAGGCATTGCCCACCCACAGCCGGGGATCCAGGTGCTGCGCACCGCTGCCGGCGAGGATCACATCGAGCACTTTCGGGGAAATCTTGCAGCCGCAGCCAGCGCCGTGGCTGTACTGGGTCAGGCGGATGGGAGCGGTGGTCATGGCTGGCTCTGTCGCAGCGTGCCGGCCGGGGAGGAGCCACCACCCGGCCAGGCACGCCTGGATGAAGAAAGGAATTGGAATGAGAAGGGTTACAGCCTACAGCCGGACAACGTGGCAGCGCTGGGTGGCGCCGCGCGGTGGGGCTGGCCGCCTTTGCAGCATACTGCAGCGGCGGCCGCGCCTGGGACGGGCGGCTTACTGCTCGCCCGGTTCCATCTGCGACTGCAGGTAGTTCTGCAGGCCGACCTTGTCGATCAGGTCCAGCTGCGTTTCCAGGTATTCGATGTGTTCCTCGGTGTCGGTGAGGATATCGACCAGGATTTCGCGGCTGACGTAGTCGCCGACCGATTCGCAGTAGGCAATGCCTTCCTTGACGGTCTGGTGCGCGGTCTGCTCCAGCTTCAGGTCGCACTTGAGCATTTCGGGCGTGTCTTCGCCCAGCAGCAGCTTGTGCAGGTCCTGCAGGTTGGGCAGGCCGTCCAGCATCAGGATGCGTTCGATCAGGCGGTCGGCGTGCTTCATCTCGCCGATCGACTCCTTGTACTCGACGTCACCGAGCTTTTTCAGGCCCCAGTGGCGGTACATGCGAGCGTGGAGGAAATACTGGTTGATCGCGGTCAGCTCGTTCTTGAGCTGGGCGTTCAGATGCTGGATGACCTTCTTGTCACCTTTCATTGGCGGCTCCTGTTGCATCGGGCCCGCGCAAAAATACGAAGCGGCGCCATTGGCGCCGCGTGCAGTCGGTGAGAAGAAAGCGCAAAACGCGCCGTGAGCTGACTTTCAGCTCACATAGGCGCGTTCAGGCAACCAGCGCCTTGCGCTGGTCGTTCGCGACTGCCGGGTCCCGAGTGTCCATTATGGTACATGGGCCCGACACGGAACAGGAAGAAATCTCCACAACCTGGATGCTGGCAAGGGTGGCCACGGTAACGTTGCGCACCGCTGCGACGCCTTCCTGCAACACTTGCTGCGCGCAGTCGCGGCAACGTCCGCAGCAGGTGCCGACGCCAAGCGTCTCGGCCAGCTCGTCGAGGGTCTCGACGCCCAGGTGCGCGGCACCGTGGATCTCACGATCGGTGATCTGGTTGCAGATGCAGACGTACACAAGTCCCTCCGTTGGGGCGCGTGGCACCGGCATGCCACTGCGAATGAACGTCAGAATATCAGAGATCGAAAATGATAACAATTCCCATTAGCAGCATGGGAACGTCTCTGCACATGGCGTGGTGAAACTGCATAAGACGTGAAAAGAAGGTGGCGAAAGACGCACCCGTCGATTCCATTAAGTGACTTACCTGCCGCCTCAGCCTCAGAAAACCCTGACACCGTCAGGGTCTGGCGATCTGGCTCAGCGCGGCTGCAAGGTCCTCGGGATCATAGGCATTGAGCACCTGGTCGACCAGCGGCTCCAGGTGCTCGCAATTGGCGTGCAGGATCTCCTGCTTGACTCGCAGCAGCTGCGCGGGGTGCATCGAGAACTCGCGCAGGCCCATGCCCAGCAGCAGCCGCGTCATGGCAGGATCGCCCGCCATTTCGCCGCACACTGCCACCGGCACGCCGGCGCGGTTGGCCTCGCGGATCGTGCGCGCCACCAGCTGCAGCACGGCCGGGTGCAGCGGGTCGAACAGGTGCGCCACGGCATTGTCGGCGCGGTCGATCGCCAGCGTGTACTGGATCAGGTCGTTGGTGCCGATGGACAGGAAATCCATCTTGCGCAGGAACAGCGGCAGCAGCAGCACCGCCGCGGGGATCTCGATCATGGCGCCGACCTTCATGCCGGGGTCGTACGGCTCGCCGCGCTCGTCCAGCTGGCGCTTGGCCTTGGCGATCAGCGCCAGGGTCTGGTCGATCTCGCTGGCGTGCGCCAGCATCGGCACCAGCAGCCGCACCGGACCGAAGGCCGAGGCGCGCAGCAGCGCCCGCAGCTGGGTCAGGAACATGGTCGGCTCCGACAGCGACCAGCGGATCGCGCGCAGCCCCAGCGCCGGGTTCAGCGCCGTCTCGAAATCATCGCCGCGCCCGTCGCCGCGGCCATCGCGTCCGTCGCGGCCGTCGAGCGGCTTGTCGGCGCCGATATCGATGGTGCGGATGGTCACCGGCAGCCCGTGCATGGCATCCACCGCGGCACGGTAGGCCTGGAACTGCTCTTCCTCGTCCGGCAGATCGCCGCGCCGGTTCATGAACAGGAACTCGGAGCGGAACAGGCCGACGCCCACCGCGCCCGCAGACAGCGCGGCGCCGGCGTCCTCGGCCATCTCGATATTGGCGAGCAGCTCGATCTCGAGCCCGTCCAGCGTCACCGCCGGGGTATGGCGCAGCCGCTGCAGGCGCTTCTTCTCCAGCGCGCGCTCGCTCTGCCGGTGGCGGTATTCCTCGAGGATGATGGCGGACGGGTCGACGATCACCAGCCCGGCATCGCCGTCGATGATGATCCAGTCATCCTGGCGGATCAGCTCGCTTGCACTCTGCACCCCCACGGCGGCCGGGATATCCAGGCTGCGCGCGACGATGGCCGTGTGCGAGGTGCGCCCGCCCAGGTCGGTGACAAAGCCGTGGAACACCGTGTGGCGGAACTGCAGCATGTCGGCCGGGGCGATGTCGTGGGCCACCACGATCACGCCCGGCGCCGGTTCGCCGTCGGCCGCCAGTGCCGGCACCGGCGCCGGCACCAGCACGGGGGCGCCGGCCAGCGCCTTCAGGATGCGCTCGACCACCTGCCGGATATCGGCCTTGCGCTCGCGCAGGTATTCGTCCTCGATCTCGTCGAACTGGCGCATCAGTTCCTCGAGCCGCGTGGTGAGTGCCCACTCAGCGTTGTAGCGGCGACCCCGTATCAGCGCCTCGGGTTCGCGCGCCAGCGCCTCGTCGTCGAGGATCATCGCATGCACGTCGAGGAAGGCGCCCATCTCCTCGGGCGCCTCGCGCGGCAGGTCGCGCTTGAGCGCCGCCAGTTCCGCGCGCACCGCGGCGCGGGCGGCGCGCAGCCGTTCGACCTCGGCGTCGAGCTGGTCTTCATCGACCAGGTAGTGCGACACGTCCAGCGCCGCGGGCGCGAGCAGGTGCGCGCGCCCGATGGCGACGCCGCGCGAGACCGGGATGCCGTGCAGGGCGAAAGGCATGTACCGCTCCGTCAGGAACGTTTAAGAATTCGAAGTTGCGGGACCGGCGCCGCCAGCCTCACTCTCCCTCACCAAAACGGTTGGCGATCAGCGCCAGCAACGCGTCCATGGCCTCCTGCTCGTCGGGCCCGTCGGTCTCGAGGGTCACCGTGGAGCCGATGCCGGCCGCCAGCATCATCACGCCCATGATGCTCTTGGCATCGACCTGGCGCCCGTTGCGGGACATCTTGACCTGGCTGACGAAGCTGCCTGCGAGCTGGGTCAGCTTGGCGGACGCGCGTGCATGCAGTCCGAGCTTATTGATGATGGTGGTGTCCCTCTGCAGCATATTTGTCGGGATGGTTGGCGGTTTGGTTCTGTACGGTGGTGGTGCCGACCTGCAGCACGCCCTGCGAGCCGCCGGCCAGCGCCTTGTTGACGAGCTGGTCGAGCTTCTCGGTGCGGTAGCAGATGGCGCGCACGAGCATGGGGAGATTGACGCCGGCCAGCACGCGCACGCGGCCCGGCTCGGCCAGGCGCGCGGCGATATTGGCAGGGGTGGCGCCAAAGATATCGGTCAGGACCAGCGCGCCGTTGTCCTCGCAGACAGCGGCCAGGCGGCGCCTGGCCTCGGCCAGCACCGCGGCGGGGTCCGCGTCGGGAAGGACGTCGATGGCTTCCAGCCGCTGCGGCTGGCCGCAGTAGACGTGGGCGGCGCAATCGCGCAGGGCCGAAGCCAGCGGGGTGTGCGCGATGATCAGGATGCCTGCCATGTTGGTGAATCCGTTGGATTGCCCAGATTGTAGCAGGCGCCCCCCCGCGCTCCCGCTGCCGCCGGGATGGTTGCCGGTCAGCCGCCCGCGGCCCCCACGGCGTGTTCCAGCGCGTCGATGAACATCGCCGCGACGTGGAACCCGGTCTGCTGGGTGATTTCCTGGAAACAGGTCGGACTCGTCACATTGACTTCCGTCAGGTAGTCGCCGATCACGTCCAGGCCGACCAGCAGCAGGCCCTGCTCCCACAGCCCCGGCGCCAGCGACTCGGCGATCTCGCGGTCGCGCTGGCTCAGCTCCTGCGCGCGCCCGCTGCCGCCGGCGGCCAGGTTGCCGCGCACCTCGCCGGCCATCGGCACGCGCGCCAGCGAATAAGGCACCGGCACGCCGCCGATCAGCAGGATGCGCTTGTCGCCGTCCTTGATCGCCGGGATATAGCGCTGCACCATCAGCGTGCGGGCGCCGTCCTGCCCCAGCGTCTCGACGATGGCGGCCAGGTTCATGCCGTCAGGGCCCACCCGGAACACGCCCATGCCGCCCATGCCGTCGAGCGGCTTGACGATGATGTCGCGGTGCTCGGCATGGAAGTCGCGGATGCGCGCCAGGTCGCGCGTGACCAGCGTCGGCGTGATGAATTCCGGGTGCCGGGCGATCGCCAGCTTCTCGGAATGGTCGCGGATCGCGCGCGGCTTGTTGAAGACGCGCGCACCCTGCTGCTCGGCCAGCTCCAGCAGCCAGGTGCTGGTGACGTATTCCATGTCGAACGGCGGGTCCTTGCGCATCAGCACCGCGTCGAAGGCCGACAGCGGCTCCAGCGCACTGTTGCCTTCGCGGTACCAGGCATGGTCGTCACCCGTCAGGTGCAGGCGCGTGGCCAGCGTCTCGACGGTGCTGCCCGACAGGCACAGCTGCGGCTGCAGGCACCAGTACAACTCGTGGCCGCGCGCGGCGGCCTCGGTCATCATGGCGTAGGTGGAGTCCTTGTAGGTCTTGAAGGTCTCCAGCGGATCGGTGATGAAGAGGATGCGCATCAGTCAGGACTCGTCAGGGCTCGTCACAGGATCGGGTTCGGGTCAGTCTTTTCGAGTTCGATCGACGCCGCCAGCAGCGCCAGCCGCGCCACCACGCCGTACATGTAGAAGCGGTTCGGCACCGCCGCACCCGGCTTGGCGTGGGTGTCGGGGATACCGTTTGGCGCGAACGCCAGCGGCACGAAATGCATGCCCGGTGCGTTCAGGTTCTCGTCGTTGCCGCGGCCGGTATGCACGCGGTAGAAGCCGCCCACCACGTAGCGGTCGATCATGTAGACCACCGGCTCGGCTACCGCCTCGTTGATCTTCTCGAAGGTGTGCACGCCTTCCTGGATGATGACGTCGCTGACCTCCAGGCCTTCCTTGACGACGCTCATCTTGTTGCGCTCTTTCCGGTTCAGGCCCTTGACCTCGGACGGGTCGCGCACGGTCATGATGCCCATGCCATAGGTGCCGGCATCGGCCTTGACCACCACGTACGGCGTTTCCTTGATGCCGTACTCGCGGTACTTCTTGGCGATCTTCTTCAGCACGCCCTCGACCGCGTCGGCCAGCGCTTCCTCACCCACGCGCTCATGGAAGTTCACGCCGGTGGTGCGGGCAAAGTACGGGTTGACCATCCACTGGTCGATATCGATCAGCTTGGCGAACTTCTTGGCCACCTCGTCGTAGGCGGCAAAGTGGCTGCTCTTGCGGCGGGTCGACCAGCCCGCATGCAGCGGCGGCAGCAGGTACTGTTCGTTGATGTTCTCAAGGATCGGCGGGATCCCGGCCGACAGGTCGTTGTTCAGCAGGATCGAACAGGGATCGAAGTCCTTCAGCCCCAGCCGGCGGCCCTTGGTGCCCAGCCGCGCCAGCGGCTCTACCACCAGCGTCTGGCCGTCGGGCAATTCGATCGGGGTCGGCTCGGTGATTTCCTCGGACAGCGAGCCCAGGCGCACGTTCAGCCCCGCCTGGCGCATGATCAGCGACAGCCGCGCCACGTTCTGCAGGTAGAACATGTTGCGCGTGTGACGTTCGGGAATCAGCAGCAGGTTCTTGGCATCCGGGCAGATCTTCTCGATCGCCGCCATCGCCGCCTGCACGGCCAGCGGCAGCATCTCCGGGGCCAGGTTGTTGAAGCCGCCGGGGAACAGGTTGGTGTCGACCGGCGCCAGCTTGAAGCCGGCATTGCGCAGGTCCACCGAACAATAGAACGGAGGCGTATGCTCCTGCCACTCCAGCCTGAACCAGCGCTCGATCGACGGGGTGGCGTCCAGGATCTTCTTCTCCAGTTCGAGCAGAGGACCGTTCAGCGCGGTGATGAGATGCGGGACCATATCCATCCTATAGATCGTCTTTATCGTTCGCCCCGATTGTAGAGGAACGGCCAAACAGGCGCTGGCACACTCCTGATAAGGATATGCAGGCCTTGGCATGAGGGATAACGATATGGGGACGCCGCGCGGGAAATAAAGGGCCGGTGCCGCGGGCAAAAAAAAGCGCGGCAAACACCGCGCTTTTAAATGGCCTGACAGATACGGGGAGCGTTTCTGCAGGTGGAGGAAACTGCCTCACTGGCAATGTATGTGCCCCGCACATTAAAGACAATTGAAGCTTTTTAAGATCGGAGTTAAGCACTTTGCGAAAAACCCGCGCGCGTGCCGGGGAGATCGGCCGCCAGCCCGCGCCGGCATTGAGCTGGCGTCTTTTGCGAGTTTTCTCCCGGTCGGCCGCCGCGCGGTCCGTGACGAAAAAAGCCCGGCGCGCGGCCGGGCGAAACTCCTGAGAGACGATTCCCAATCAGCTCTCCAGCACAACACCTTTGCGATCAGGCTTCATATGCGGTCTCGCCGTGCGAGGTGATATCCAGGCCCTCGCGCTCTTCATCTTCCGGCACCCGCAGGCCGATCAGCATGTCCACCAGCTTGTAGGCCACGAAGGACACGATGCCCGACCACACCACCGTGGTCAGCACGCCCTCGAACTGGACCCACAGCTGGCCGGCGATCGAATAGTCGTCCGCCACCTTGTTGGCCACGTAGTCGTAGATGCCGGTGCCGCCCAGGCTGGGCGCCGCGAACACGCCAGTCAGCAGCGCGCCCACGATGCCGCCCACGCCGTGCACGCCAAACACGTCCAGCGAGTCGTCCATGCCCAGCATGCGCTTCAGGCCGGTCACGCCCCACAGGCACAGCAGGCCAGCCACCAGGCCCATCACGATCGAGCCCATCGGGCCGACGAAACCGGCTGCCGGGGTGATTGCCACCAGGCCGGCCACCGCGCCCGAGGCACCGCCCAGCATCGACGGCTTGCCCTTGCCGATCCACTCGCCGAAGGTCCACGCCAGCACCGCGGCACAGGTGGCCAGCAGCGTGTTGACGAAGGCCAGCGCGGCACCGCCGTTGGCTTCCAGGCCCGAGCCGGCGTTGAAGCCGAACCAGCCGAACCACAGCAGCGTGGCGCCCACCATGGTGAAGGTCAGGCTGTGCGGACGGATTGCCTCGCGGCCGAAGCCGATGCGCTTGCCGAACATGTAGGCACCCACCAGGCCCGCCACGGCGGCGTTGATGTGCACCACGGTGCCGCCCGCGTAGTCGAGCGCGCCCTTCTGGAACAGCCAGCCCGCGGTGGCGGTCGCGGCGGCGCCCGCGGCGGCGTCGGTGTAGGCATCGGGACCCGGCCAGAACCAGACCATGTGGGCCATCGGGATATAGGCGAAGGTGAACCACAGCACCACGAACACCAGCACGGCCGAGAACTTGGCGCGCTCGGCGAAGGCGCCGATGATCAGGCTGCAGGTGATGCAGGCGAAGGCACACTGGAAGGCAAAGTAGCCCAGTTCCGGCACCACTACGCCCTTGCTGAAGGTGGCAGCCACGGACTCGGCCGTCAGCCCCTTCATGAAGAGCCGGTCAGTGCCGCCGAAGAAGGCATTGCCCTCGGTGAAGGCAAAGCTGTAGCCGTAGATCGCCCACAGCAGCGCCACCAGCGAGAAGATCACCAGGCACTGCATCAGCACCGACAGCATGTTCTTGGACCGCACCAGGCCACCGTAGAACAGCGCCAGGCCGGGCAGCGTCATCAGGATGACGAAGGCAGTGGCCACCAGCAGCCAGGCGGTGTCGCCCTTGTTGGGCACCGGTGCTGCCGGTGCGGCGGCTTCCGCGGGTGCTGCGGCCGGGGCAGCAGCGGCGGGCGCTGCCGCAGCCGGTGCCGTGGCAGCAGGGGCGGCGGAGGCGGCCGGGGCCGATGCCTCGGCCGCCGGCTTGTCCTGTGCGGCGGCTGGCGCGGACATGCCCACGCCAGCCGTGCCGATGGCCAGCGCCATCGCGCCCGCCGTCAGGAATCGCTTGATCCAGGTTTTCATGTGATTACCCTCTGTACTTTGTCTCTATGCTGTCTTGGGTCACAGGGCATCGCCGCCGGTCTCGCCGGTGCGGATGCGGATGACCTGCTCGATCGGTGCCACGAAGATCTTGCCGTCGCCGATCTTGCCGGTGCGGGCCGATTTCTCGACCGCCTCGATGGCGCGCTCGACCACGTCGTCGGGCACCGCCACCTCGATCTTCACCTTGGGCAGGAAGTCGACGATGTACTCGGCGCCGCGGTACAGCTCGGTATGGCCCTTCTGGCGGCCGAAGCCTTTCACTTCGGTCACGGTGATGCCGGACACGCCCACGTCCGACAGCGCTTCGCGCACCTCGTCGAGCTTGAACGGCTTGATGACTGCGATGATGAGTTTCATCCGGATTCTCCTTGGGGCAGGCCTGCTTCAGCCTGCCCGGCCTGCAGCGGTGATTAGAAAGTCTTCGTGATCGAGGCCCAGGCCGTCGCCTTGCCGAGGTAGCGGCCGCGGTTGGCGCTGGTGTACGCCACTTCCTTGGCATTGGTGTCGACGTAGGCCACCGCCAGCGCGAAGCCTTGGCCCAGGTCCTTGGTCAGGCCGATCTTCCAGTCGGTGTAGGACGCGTCGCTGTTGTGCTTGACGCCCTGGTAGCCGACGTGTGCGTTCAGCGTCAGGTCCCAGAAGTTCAGCGGCACGTTGGCCGTGAGGTCGACGTAGTAGCTGTTCTTGCTGTCGGCCCAGCCGAACAGGTTGGTGACCGAATGCGAGTACTTCAGGAACACGGGGCCCCAGCCAACGCCGGCGTACAGCTCGGTGGTGTACGGGCGCGGGTTGTTGTAGCCGCCCGGGTAGTAGTACTCGAGCACGCCCAGGTCGTAGCTGAACTCGGTGCCGGCGGCCTGGAAGGTGTTCTTGAAGCCGCCATAGAAGTCCATCTCGACCGGCGCCGACACTGCCGGGTTGGCGTCCTCGAGCCAGCTGATGCTCGAGTTCCAGTTGCCCACGTAGAAGCCGCTCTCGTGCGCGTAGTCGAAGCCGCCCTGGATGGCCGGGCGCCGGTTGGTCTGGCTGATGCCGCGATAGCGGTAGTCAGAAACCAGCGACACGTTGGCCGAAAAGGTATGCGGCGATGCCGGCTCGGCAGCGGACGCGGCCGCTGCGTCGGTGCTCTGCGCGACGGCGGTGGCGGCGGCGCTGCACAGGACGACCGCGCTGACTGCAAGGGCCAACTTCTTCATGGATTTTTTCTCCTTTTCCTTGATGGCTCGGATTTCGTTTGTTTGAATTCGGTGAGGCAGGCGCCAGCACTACTGCAACTGCCGTGCCAGGGACTCGGAAAGTTTCCCGGGAGGGAGGGCATCGGCCCGCTGCAGTGACCCCGCAGTGACCCCACGGTGACCCGATTCCCGCTTGAATCTGCCTTGCACCAAAGGCAAATCACGTTAAAAGGTGTAAAGGCGAACACGCCGAAGCTTTCGTCCACGTGCTGCACGGGCGATAATCGAGTCCTGACGGTGGCTGCGCGCATCCCTGCCCACAGGGTGCCGCCCGTATTGGGGGCGCCCAAAACCTGTGCGAAAGCGCGCTATACGCCAGATGCCCACCGGGATTGGCACCAGTTGGGTGCACAAAGGAGAAACCATGAAACCGACCGATCTCTTCAACGACCTGCAGAACAAGGTCAGCGAGGCGCTGCGCAATTCGCCGGCAAGGGACATCGAGAAGAACGTGCGCAGCATGATGACGCAGGGCTTCGCCCGGCTCGACCTGGTCACCCGCGAGGAATTCGACGTCCAGTCGCAGGTGCTGGCCCGTACCCGCGTCCGGCTCGAGGAGCTGGAAGCCCGCGTGGCCGAGCTGGAGCGCCGCGCCGGGATCCCGCCGGGCGCCGGCGCGGTGGACTCGACCGGAGGCGCATGAGGCCGCCGGTCAGGCATCGCTGCGCCAGCCTGTCTGAAGGCCGCCAATCCTGGCGGCCTTTTTCGTTAACAAATCGGCGACAATCCGATCTCGTGGGAGGCCTGGCATGAGCCTCGCCGTCCTGGGCAGCCGGGCACTGACCGGCATCGCGGCGCCGCCGGTGCGTGTCGAAACCCACCTGGCCAACGGCCTGCCGGTATTCACCATCGTCGGCCTGGCCGACACCGGCGTACGCGAGAGCCGCGAGCGCGTGCGCGCCGCCATCCTCAACAGCGGCTACGAGTTCCCCAACCGCCGCATTACCGTCAACCTGGCGCCAGCCGACCTGCCCAAGGAATCCGGCCGCTTCGACCTGGCGATCGCGCTCGGCATCCTGGCCGCCAGCGGCCAGATCCCCGCCGATGCGCTCGACCATCATGAATTCGCCGCCGAGCTGTCGCTGTCCGGCGAGCTGCGGCCGGTGCGCGGCGCGCTGGCCATGGCGATGGGCCTGGCGCAGGACAACGCCGCGCGCCACGCTGCCGGCGCCACCCCATGCGCTTTCCTGGTGGCCAGCGGCAACGGGCCCGAAGCGGCATTGATCGAAGACCTGGCGGTCCACGCCGCCGCCACGCTGCGCGAGGTGTGCGAGCACCTCGGTGGCCGGCCGGACGCCCGCCTGCCGCGCGCCGCCCCGGCCGCGCTGCCCAGGTCGGTCGCCAGTGGCCCCGACATGCGCGACGTGCGCGGCCAGGCGCAGGCGCGCCGGGCCATGGAAGTGGCCGCCGCCGGCCAGCACTCGGCCTTGCTGGTCGGTCCGCCAGGCACTGGCAAGTCGATGCTGGCGCAGCGCCTGCCGGGCCTGCTGCCGCCGATGTCGCTGCAGGAGGCACTGGAATCCGCCGCGGTCATGAGCCTGACGCCGGGCGGCTTCCGTACCGCGCTGTGGGGCCAGCGCCCATGCCGCGCGCCGCACCATACGGCGTCCGGCCCGGCCATGGTCGGCGGCGGCGGCAACCCGCGCCCCGGCGAGATCTCGCTGGCACACCACGGTGTGCTGTTCCTCGATGAACTGCCGGAATTCGACCGCCGGGTCCTGGAAGTCCTGCGAGAGCCGCTGGAGTCCGGCCGCATCACCATCGCGCGCGCCAACGGACATGCCGATTTCCCTGCCAGCTTCCAGTTCGTGGCGGCGATGAACCCGTGCCCGTGCGGCTACCTGGGCCATCCCGACCGCCCCTGCCGCTGCACGCCCGACCAGGTGCGGCGCTACCAGTCGCGCATTTCCGGGCCGATGCTCGACCGGATCGATCTGCAGGTGGAAGTGCCCGCCCAGGACCAGGGCGAGATGCTCGACGGCCCGCCCGGCGAACCCAGCGCCGCGGTGCGCGAGCGCGCGCTGGCAGCGCGCATGCTGCAACTGGCGCGGCAGGGCAAGCCCAACAGCGAGCTGGGCGGGCGCGAGATCGAGCAGCACTGCCAGCTGGAATCGCAGGCACAGGCGCTGCTGCGCGGGGCGATGGCGCGGCTGTCGTGGTCGGCACGCGCGTACTTCCGCGTGCTGAAGGTGGCGCGCACGATCGCCGATCTGGACAACGCGGCGGTGCTGAGCGCCGCGCACGTGGCCGAGGCGATCCAGTACCGGCGTGCGCTGCGGATGGCGTCAGGCTAGGCCTGCCCGCTCAGGCTTCTTCCGACCACTGCACGCCCTCCCGGGCCATGAACGCCGACGACGCGGCCGGGCCCCAGGTGCCCGCGGTATAGGGCCGCGGCCCTTCGTCCTGGTGCCGCCATGCCTCCAGGATCGGGTCGACCCAGGTCCATGCGGCCTGCAGTTCGTCGTGCCGCACGAACAACGCCAGCCGGCCTCGGATCACGTCGAGCAGCAGCCGTTCATAGGCCTCGGCGCGCCGCGAGGTGAAGGCCGAGTCCAGGTCCAGCGCCAGGCTCAGCGGCTTGAGCTTCATGCCCTCGCCCGGCTGCTTGACCATCAGCGTCAGCCGCACCGATTCCTCCGGCTGCAGCCGGATCACCATGCGGTTGGGCTGCAGCGTGCTGCCGCTGTCGAAGATCGAATGCGGCACCTCGGCGAAGTGGATCACCACCTCGGTCACGCGCTCCTGCATGCGCTTGCCGGTGCGCAGGTAGAACGGCACCTGGTTCCAGCGCCAGGTCCCCAGCTCGGCGCGCATCGCGACAAAGGTCTCGGTTTGACTGTCGGGCGGAATGCCGTCTTCCTGCAGGTAGCCGCGCACCAGCTCGCCGGCGATCGCGCCAGCGGTGTACTGGCCGCGCACGGTATTGCGGCGCACGTCCTCGGGCGACATCGGCCGCAGCGAGCGCAGCACCTTCAGCTTCTCGTCGCGCACCGCGTCCGAGTTCAGCGACGCGGGCGGCTCCATCGCCAGGATGCTGACCAGCTGCAGCAGGTGGTTCTGCACCATGTCGCGCATCGCGCCGGCTTCGTCGTAGAAGCCGCCGCGCGTGCCCACGCCCACGGTCTCGGCCACCGTGATCTGCACGCTGCGCACGAACGGCGTGCGCCACAGCGGCTCGAAGATCGAGTTGCCGAAGCGCAGCGCCATCAGGTTCTGCACCGTTTCCTTGCCGAGGTAATGGTCGATGCGGTAGGTGCGGTCTTCGCTGAAGTGGCGGCGGACCACTTCGCCGATGGAAATCGCCGAGGCCAGGTCGACCCCCAGCGGCTTCTCCAGCACCAGGCGCGTGTCGCCGGCGATCAGCCCGTGGCCGGCGAGGTTGTCGCAGGTCGCGGCGAACAGCCCCGGCGGCATCGCCATGTAGAAAATGCGCAGCGCGTCGTTGCGCAGCTGCGCCGCCAGCGCGGGATAGTCGCCAGGCTGCGACGCATCCAGCCGCACGTAGTCGAGGCGCTGCAGGAAGGCCTGCCACTTGGCCGGATCGAGATAGCGCGCATCGACAAAGCCCTGCGCGCTCTCGTCGGCGAAGCGGGCGAAAGCCTCGGCATTCCACGGATGGCGGCCCACGCCGATGATGCGGGTGCCGTCGGGCAGGTTGCCGTCGCGATGGCACATGTACAGCGAAGGCAGCAGCTTGCGCGCCGACAGGTCGCCGGCGCCGCCGAAGATGACGAGGTCCAGCGGCCGCGGGTCGGCGCTGCCGAAGGACGAGGCGGAACGGGTGGATTGCATGGCGGGCTCCTTGCATGCCGGGACATCGGCGGAATGTCGGAATGGCGGAATAGGAAATGGTTCAGCGATGGTTCAGCGCGTCTCGGTCACCTTGCGCAAGTATTGAGCATGATCGACACAGCATTCGCCTTCGACATACACGCTGCGCACCGACAGCGCGCGGTCCAGCACGACGACGTCGGCCCAGCAGCCGGCGGCGAGCGCGCCGCGATCGGTCAGGCCCAGGTACTGCGCCGGATACAGCGAAACGCGCCGCGCGGCATCCGCCAGGTCGAGCCCGATCGCCACGAAATTGCGCAGCGCCTGGTCCATCGTCAGCGCGCTGCCGGCCAGCGTGCCATCGGCCAGCCGCACGCTGCCGTCCGACTTGTAGACGGTCTGGCTGCCGAGGTGGTAGACGCCGTCCGGCATGCCCGCCGCGGCGGTGGCATCGGTCACCGCATACAGCCGCGGGATCGCGCGCAAGGCCGCGCGGATGGCGCCGGGATGCACATGCAGCAGGTCCGGGATCAGCTCGGCGAATTCAGCATGCGCCAGCGCCGCCGCGACCATGCCCGGCGCGCGGTGCTGCAGCGGCGTCATGGCGTTGAACAGGTGGGTAAAGCCGGACGCGCCGGCTTCGAGCGCCGCGACCCCGTCCTCGTACGTGCCCAGCGTATGGCCCAACTGCACGCGCACGCCGCGTGCAGCCAGCGTGCGGATGATGTCGAGGTGGCCAGGCAGCTCGGGCGCCAGCGTGACCACGCGGATCGGCGCCGCGTCCAGGTACTGCTCCAGCTGACCCGGCGTGGCGATTGCCGGCGCGTCGGGCTGCGCGCCAAGCTTGCCGGGATTGATATACGGCCCCTCCAGGTGCACCCCGAGCATGCGCGCCGCGCCGGGCGGCCGCGCGCGGCTGGCGCGCCCCAGCCCCTGCAGTGCCGGCAGCAGCACCTCCGGCGGCGCGGTCATGGTGCTGCCCAGCAGGCTGGTGGTGCCGAAGCGCGCATGCGCGCGCAGGATCGCCGGTACCGCCGCCTCGCCGTCCATGAAGTCCTTGCCGCCGCCGCCGTGGTTGAGCAGGTCGACAAACCCGGGCAGCACGTACGGGGCATCGTTGCCGTCCGGCGTGGCGGGCACGCCGTCGATGCGCTCGATGCGCCCGTCCGGGCCGGCGTGGATCTCGCCGAAGACCCAGCCGGCCGGCGTCAGGATGTTTCCTTTCATGGCAGTCCTCTCCACATCACCGGCGAACCGAAGCGGCCGCGCCGCACAGCGACGTGCGCTTCGACAGGTCATACTTTGCGCCGAGTGTGACAAGCGTGCATGGTCTTCGAGCGCCGCCGCGCCACGCCGCAGGAGCCGTGGCGCGGCAATTGCAGGAGGGGGATGACATCGTCAGGCGGGCCCGGCTGCCTCGAACGGATCGGCAAGCCGTTGCTGCGCGCCATCATCGCCGGCCAAGAACTGGCCGCGCGCCCGGATATCGCCGCGGGCGAGCCGCCGCTGCACTGCATATCGAGCGCACCGGCTGCACGCCGGCGGCCAGCCGGTCGAGCTGACCGGCGGGTACTGCCTGAATGGCCTCTGCGAACTGAAGCAGCCGCGTCAGCGGCAAGGCGCGGCAACGGGCGGTTCGACCGGCGGCGGGACCGGATCTTCCTCCGGCGGCAGCGGCAAGTCAGGCGGCACGCCGGGCGGCGACGGTTCTTCCACCGGGGGCACGGTATGGCGCGGCATCACGCGCGCGCCGGCGCGGGGGTTCGGCAAATCGGGCATACGGGGGATCTCCGTGGCCGGGGGCACCCCCTCATTGAAGCAAACCCGGCGCGCACGCGCCAGTATTGCGGCTCAGGCGTGCTGCCGGCGCACGAAAAACAGCGCCGCGCCCACCGCCATCAGCACGCTGCCGAAGAAGCGGTTCTGCCAGCGCACCGCGCGGGCGTTGCGGAACAGGCCCTGCATGCGCGAGGCCAGCAGCGCATAGCCATGCATCACCACCAGGTCGACGCAGCACATGGTCAGCGCCAGGATCGCCAGTTGCGGCGCGAGCGGGTGGTTGGGGTCGATGAACTGCGGCAACACCGCGACCATGAAGATGATGCCCTTGGGGTTGGTCACATTGGTCAGCAGCCCGGTGGCGAAGCGGCGGCGTGGGCTCATCACGGCCACGCGTGCGGGACCCTCGCTGGCGCCTTCGCTGCTTTGCACCTTCGCGCGCCACTGCTGCAAGCCCAGGTAAATCAGATACAGCGCGCCCACGGTCTTCACCACCATGAAGGCCTGCTCCGAGGCCAGCAGCAGCGCGCCCAGCCCGCCGCCGGCCACCAGCAGCACGATTACCAACCCGGTCTGCAGGCCAAAGATCGTGGTGGTGGTCTTGCGCAGGCCATACGACAGGCCGTGGCTCATCGACAGCACCGCCCCCGATCCCGGCGACACCGCGATCACCCAGCACGCGGCGAAATAAGCCAGCCACACTTCCCAACGCATTTCGATTCTCCTTTGACGACAACTGCCGCCGCCGCACCGACGCGGCCATGGCACTAACCCTGTTTTCCTGCGGCGCCCTTCGGGACCTCGGGACTTCGGGACCTCAGAACGGATGGAAGCCGCCGAGGAACTGCTCCACCTGCTCGGCCTGGCGCTGGTCGCGCGCGGCGTCGCCCGACTCCAGCACCACCGCCTGGTAGGCACGCGCGCCCACCGCCACCAGCCGCGCGGTCAGCCGCCGCGGCGACTGGTCCTGCGGCGACACGCCGCTGGCCTGCACTTCCACGCCGGCGAGCGGCCGCCCCGGCCTGTCGGCGGTCGTGATCGTGACCGGGCGCGTACGCGGCGGCTCGCCCGACGCCGTGCCCAGATTGGCCAGCAGGCCCGCCTGCATCGCCGCCAGCGCCTCGCGCCGCAGCGCTTCATCGTCGGCGGGCAGCGTGACCACGCCCACGGCGAACAGCGTGTCGTCGACGCGCGCCGCCTCCATCGTCATCGGCAGCTTGCGGCCGGCGATGGTGACATCGCGGGCGGCGCTGCTGGGCTTGCCGGGATAGAGCGCGGCGTAGCCCCCCTCCCCGGACTGGATCGTGCGCCAGTCATAGCGGGGTGAACAGGCGCAGAGGGCCAGCGCCAGGCATGCGGCGGCGCGGCGCAACATGGGATTGCGGGCCAAAGTGGCGAGGCTCGACGGGGGCGAAAAAGGACGCATGGGCAAGCGTGTGGGAGACAGCGCGCGCAGGCCATGCAGCGGCTCTGGCGGCCGCCGTCGCCTGCTGGCGGAAACCGGTATTATCGCGGAAGCGGCGCCCCGGTGCATGGTGCGCCGCCTGACAGTTTTTTGCCGACCGCATGCCTGCTCCCGCCCTGCCTCGCCCCACCGTCACAGTACCAGCCCGGACCGCCCTGTTCCGCCTGGCCGCCTGCGCGCTGCTGGCAACGGCCGCCGGCACGGCGCTGGCCGCGGGCACGGCGCACCTGCCTGCCGCCACCGACCTGGCCGCGCACGGCGCGGAGGCCGCGCGGCGCGGCGAGCCGCTGGTAGTGCTGGTGTCGATGCCCGGATGCGGCTATTGCGACGCGGTGCGCCGCAATTACCTCGGCCCGCAGGCTGCCGCCGGCGAGATCGCGGTGCGCGAACTGGACCTGACCGCCGCCACGCCGCTGCGCGATGCCGACGGCAGCGTGACCACCGCGCGCGATTGGGCGCGGGCGCACCAAGTGCGGGTGGCGCCAACGGTACTGTTCCTCGATCGCCAGGGCCGCGCCGCCGCCAGCCCGCTACGCGGCATGCAGCCCGATTTCTACGGCGCCTACCTGGAGCAGGCGCTGGACCAGGCACGCGCCGCCATCGCCACCCGGCGCTGAAGCGCGCGCCAACCCCGGCATTGCGACAGATTGCCGCAGCCAAACCCCGCGCAACGCCAAGGCGCCAGCGGCATTAGAATGTATCGTTGCCCGAAGAGAATTCGCTTTCCCCGCCTTCCATGACCACTTCCGCTTCCGCCAAGCCCTCCCGCAAGCCCTGGCCCATCGTCGCCGCCGTCGTCGTGCTGGCGCTGCTGGGCTGGTTCGGCTACCGCGCGCTGGCGCCGGCCAATGCCGCACCGGCTGCCACGTTCACGCTGCTGTCGGGGGAAAAGCTCAGCACCGCCGACCTGAAGGGCAAGGTCTACCTGGTCAATTTCTGGGCCACCAGCTGCGCCACCTGCATCAAGGAAATGCCCGACATGGTCAAGACCTACGAGCAGTTCAAGGGCAAGGGGCTGGAGTTCGTGGCCGTGGCGATGAACTATGACCCGCCGATGTACGTGATGAACTACGCCAAGACGCGCGGGCTGCCGTTCAAGGTCGCGATGGATTCGGACGGCTCCGCTGCCAAGGCCTTCGGCAATGTGCAGCTGACGCCGACCACCTTCGTGGTCGACAAGGACGGCCGCATCCTCAAGCGCTATGTGGGCGAGCCGGAGTGGGATGCGCTGCACAAGCTGCTGGACGGGGCGCTGGCAAAGTCCGCGTAACGCTGTCGCCCGCAACATCCAGCAAAAGGTGCTCATCGAGCACCTTTTTTGTTGGTTCGTGCCCGATCCCGTGCGAAGCGGCTTGCACGGCGGGCTTGCACTGCGAGGCTGTATGGATATACAGTTGGCGCCAGCTTTTTGCCCTGCCCGCTTTTTCCCCTGCCTCCTGCCTGCCTGTGTCACTGGACCTTGCCCCCGCCGCGGATCCCGAATCCGCCCTTGCCCCCGATGCGGCCGACCCGGGTCCCGCCTACCTGTCCAGACTCAACCCGGAGCAGCGCGCCGCGGTCGAGCACGGCAGCGACGGGCCGCTGCTGATCATCGCCGGCGCGGGCTCGGGCAAGACCAACACGCTGGCGCACCGGGTCGCGCACCTGGTGCTGGGCGGCGCCGATCCACGCCGCATCCTGCTGCTGACCTTCTCGCGCCGCGCCGCCGCCGAGATGGGCCGGCGCGTCGAGCGCATCGTCGACCAGGCGCTGGGCACGCAGACCGGCGCGGGCCGCGCCGCGCTGCAATGGTCG
Organism: Cupriavidus oxalaticus; assembly: GCF_016894385.1. Lineage (NCBI taxonomy): Bacteria > Pseudomonadati > Pseudomonadota > Betaproteobacteria > Burkholderiales > Burkholderiaceae > Cupriavidus > Cupriavidus oxalaticus. Next base: position 258,984 of record NZ_CP069812.1, on the reverse strand, counting down.
GGCACCTTCCACGCCATCGGCGCGCGCCTGCTGCGCGAGTACGCCGAGACGCTGGGCCTGGCGCCCGCCTTCACCATCAGCGACCGCGGCGATGCGGCCGACCTGATGCACGTGGTGCGCCACGACCTGGGCTTGTCCGAGACCGCCAGCCGCTTTCCCAAGAAAGAGACCTGCCTGTCGATCTACTCGCGCGTGGTCAACACGCAGGCGCCGCTGGAGGACGTGCTCAAGCAGCAGTTCCCGCGCTACGCCATGTGGGCCGATGCGCTGCGCACGCTGTTTGCCGGCTATGTCGAGGCCAAGCAGAAGCAGCACGTGCTCGATTACGACGACCTGCTGCTGTACTGGGCGCAGGCCATGGCCGAGCCGGCCATCGCGCAGGACATCGGGGCGCGCTTCGACCATGTCCTGGTCGACGAATACCAGGACACCAACGCGCTGCAGGCGTCGATCCTGCTGGCCATGCGGCCCGACGGCCGCGGCCTGACCGTGGTCGGCGACGATGCGCAGTCGATCTACGCGTTCCGCGGCGCGACCGTGCGCAATATCCTCGATTTTCCGCAGCAGTTCACGCCGCCCGCGCAGCAGGTGACGCTGTCGCAGAACTACCGTTCGACGCAGCCGATCCTGCAGGCCGCCAACGCCGTGATCGGACTGGCGGCCGAGCGCTATACCAAGGATCTCTGGTCCGAGCGGCTGTCGGCGGAGAAACCCGGCATCATCGTCGTCAACGACGAGGCCGACCAGGCGCGCTACGTGGTCGAGCAGGTGCTGGCGCGGCGCGAGGCCGGCCTGGCGCTGATGGCGCAGGCGGTGCTGTTCCGTGCCGCCGACCACAGCGCGCAGGTGGAAATCGAGCTGGCGCGCCGCAATATCCCGTTCGTAAAGTTCGGCGGGCTCAAGTTCCTGGAATCGACCCACGTGAAGGACGTGCTGGCCGTGGTGCGCTGGCTGGAAAACCCGCGCGACCGCATGGCGGGCTTCCGCACGCTGCAGCTGCTGCCGGGCATCGGCCCCAAGACCGCGGCGCGCGTGCTCGATGCGCTGGCGCTGGCCACCGAGCCGCTGTTCTCGCTGCAGGAATTCGAGCCGCCGCCGGCCGCCGCGCCCGCCTGGGCCGACCTGCTGACGCTGGCGCGCGCGCTGATGGCGCCGGCCTCGCCGTGGCCGTCGGAGTTCGAGCAGGTGCTGGCCTGGTACACGCCGCACCTCGAACGCCTGCACGATGACGCCGCCGCGCGCCAGGCCGACCTGCAGCAGCTGGAGCGCATCGCCGCCACCTATGGCGCGCGCGAGCGCTTCCTGACCGAGCTGACGCTGGATCCGCCCAGTGCATCGAGCGATGAATCCGGCGTGCCCTCGCGCGACGAGGACTACCTGATCCTGTCGACCATCCACTCGGCCAAGGGGCAGGAGTGGAAGGCGGTGTATGTGCTCAATGCCGTCGATGGCTGCATGCCTAGCGACCTGGCGACGGGCACGACCGAAGAGATCGAGGAAGAGCGGCGGCTGCTGTATGTGGCGATGACGCGGGCGAAGGACCATCTGGACGTCATCGTGCCGCAGCGGTTCTATGTGCACCAGCAGGTGGGTTTCGGCGACCGGCATGTGTATGCGTCGCGCACGCGGTTCATCCCGAATCGCGTGATGCCGAATTTCTACAGCCGGGCATGGCCGCCGCCGCCGATGCCGGGCGAAGGGAAGGCCAAGCCGGCGCTGGCGCCGGTGGACCTGGCCAGCCGGATGCGCAATATGTGGCGCTGAGTCGCGCCACGCGCGAACTTACGCCACCTTCTCCAGCAGCAATCCCTTCAGGTACTCCCCTTCCGGAAACGCCGCCAGCATCGGGTGATCGGTGCCGGCCGAGAGCCTGCGCAGGATGCGCGCATCCGCCCGCGCATCGGTCACCGCGCCCGCCACGATCTTCTGGAACAGCTCCATGCTGATCGCGCCCGAGCACGAGTACGTGAACAGCAACCCGCCGGGCCGCAGCAGCTGCGTGCCGACCAGGTTGATCTCCTTGTACGCACGCGCGGCACGATCGATATGCTGCGCCGACGGCGCGAACTTGGGCGGGTCCAGCACGATCAGGTCGAACTGGCGCCCCTGGGCGCGGAATTCGCGCAGCGTCTTGAACACGTCGGCGTCGAGCCAGGCCGCGCGCTCCGGATCGAAGCCGTTGAGCGTCACGTTGCCCGCGGCGATCTTCAGCGCCTCGCCCGACGAATCGATCGACGTCACCGCCTTCGCCCCGCCGCGCAGCGCGGCCAGCGAGAAACCGCCGGTATAGCAGAAGCAGTTCAGCACCTCGCGCCCTTCGGCCAGGTCGCCCACCAGCTTGCGGTTGTCGCGCTGGTCGACGTAGAAGCCGGTCTTGTGGCCATTGCGCACGTCGACGTAATAACGCACGCCATGCTCGGTCACCGACAGCGCCGGATCGGGCTCCGCGCCGGCCAGCACGCCGGTCACCAGTTCCAGCCCTTCGCGCTGGCGCACGGCGGCGTCGGAGCGTTCATAGACGTTGGGGCAGCCGGTCTCCTTGACCAGCGCCTGCACGATCGCGGTCTTCCAGTGCTCCACGCCCGCCGCATTGAACTGGCACACCAGCTGGCCCGTTTCCCCACTGCCGTAGTAGTCGACGATCAGCCCCGGCAGCCGGTCCGATTCGCCGAAGATCAGGCGCACGGCGTCGCTGTCCTTCACCCACTGGCGCCGGTACGCGATGGCCGCGGCCACGCGGCGCTTGAACAGCGCGTGGTCGACCGGCTCGTTCTCGTCGAAGGTCCACACACGCGCGCGGATCTGCGATTCGGGGCTGTAGGCAGCCTTGGCCAGGAAGCGGCCGTCGGCGGCGCGCACGGTCACGGTCGAGCCCGGCTCGCAGCGGCCTTCGGTGGTGGCGATGCCGGTCGCGTAGATCCACGGATGGCGGCGCAGCAGGGGTTTTTCCTTGCCGGGTTTCAGGGTGATGGTGTTCATGTTGGTATGGGGAAGAAGCTATGCCGCGCCCGACGCGCTTCATACGTTGCGGGAGCGGCTCCCCTCTCCCGCGAGCGGGAGAGGGGTTGGGGGTGAGGGCGGGAGTGTCGAACGAAGTGACGGGCGTCGGTATGCCAGCGCCTGCCCTCACCCCCGGCCCCTCTCCCGCTAGCGGGAGAGGGGAGCAAACAAAGCGGGAGCGCTAGTCATGCAAGATGCCTTACAGCACCACCTTCACCATCGGATGCGAAGTCAGCGCCCGATACAAATCATCCAGCTGCTCGCGGCTGGTCACCCACACCGTCACGGTCAGGCCCAGGTAGTTGCCCTTGCTCGAAGGCCGCATCTCCATCTTGCCCGCATGGAAGTCCGGATCGAACTCCTGCACCAGCGTGACGATGGCCTCGGCAAAGCCGTCCTGCATCGAGCCCATCACCTTGATCGGGAAATGGCTCGGGTATTCGATCAGCGACTGCTCCGGCGGGATATCGCCGGGCTTGTTGCCGCTGCTCTGGTTGTCGGAAGTCATGTCGTTTTCTCCGGCGCGGCCCGGCAAATCTCCAGGCCGCGCGTGCCAATCACTTGCGCTTGAACCACAGGCGGATGGTGTCCCACAGGCGGCCGAAGAAGCCGGCCTCGGGCACTTCTTCCAGTGCCACCACGGGGAACTCGGCCACCTTGGTGGCGCCGTCCATCAGCTTGACCATGCCCACCTGCTGGCCCGCCGCGATCGGGGCGATCATCAGTTCCTGGCGCTCCAGCACCGGCTTCAGGCGGCCGCCGGTGCCCTTGGGCACGGTGACGAAGGTCTCGTGCTGCACGCCGATCTTGACCGTGCCGCTCTTGCCCTTGTAGATCTCCGGCGTGGCCAGCACCTGGCCCTTGTCGTACAGGCGCAGCGTGTCGAAGAACTGGAAGCCGTAGTTGAGGATCTTCAGGCTTTCCTGCGTGCGCACCTGTTCGGTGGTGGTGCCGATCACGATCGAGATCAGGCGGCGCTGGCCGTTGGGCACATTGGCAAGCGGGCGCTGGGCCGACGAGATCAGGCAATAGCCGGCGGACTTGGTGTGGCCGGTCTTGACGCCGTCCACGGTCGGGTCGATGTACAGCAGGCGGTTGCGGTTGGGCTGCCTGATCTTGTTATAGGTGAACTCCTTCTGCGAGTACATGCTGTAGTACTCGGGGAAGTCCTTGATCAGGTGCGTGGTCAGCGTCGCCAGGTCCACCGCGGTGGTGTAGTGGTTCGGGTCGGGAATGCCGTCGGTATTGGTGAAGTGGGTGTTCTTCATGCCCATGCGCTGGGCCTCGCGGTTCATCATCGCGACGAAGCCCTCTTCCGAGCCGCCCACGGCCTCGGCCAGCGCCAGCGCGGCGTCGTTGCCCGACTGCACGATCAGGCCCAGCAGCAGGTCCTGCACGCTGACCGGCTTGTTGGGCTCGATGAACATGCGCGACTCGTCGCTTTTGACCTTGAGCACCAGGTTGGTCGGCACCACGGTCTGTTCCAGCGTCAGGCGCTTTTCCTTGAGTGCCTCGAACGCCAGGTAGGCGGTCATCAGCTTGGTCAGCGAGGCCGGCTCGATGCGCTGGTCGGCGTTCTGCGAGGCCAGTGCCTGGCCGCTGGTCGCGTCATACAGCATCCACGACTTGGCTGCGACCTGCGGCATCGGCACGCCCTGCGCAAGGACGGCGGCGGGCGCGGCGGCCAGCGTGGCCGTGGCGACGGCAGCGACGATGGCGGCTGGTGCAAAGGCGGAGGAAAGGCGTGTCGTGGCTCTATTCAGCATTGTTTCTGTTTCCGACATGAAAGGGATCGTGCGGGACGGTACGGTGCGCTGGCGCTGCGCCGTTACCGGTCCCACGCGTTGACGACGAGCTGCTTGATCAGGTGCAGCTTGCGGTGAAAGAAATGGTCGGCGCCGGGGATCACGATCACCGGCAGCTCCTGCGGGCGGGCCCAGTCGAACACGCTGGCCAGCGGCACGGTGTCATCCTGCTCGCCGTGTATGACGATCGTGTCGGCGGGCACCTCGGCCACCTGCCAGCGGCTGGCGGCGGTGCCGACCAGCACCAGGCGCTGCGCCGGCGTGCCGGCCTCGGCCAGGCGCCGGGCCACGTGCGTGCTGACAAAGCTGCCGAAGGAGAAGCCGCCCAGCGCCAGCGGCAGCGTCGCGGCCTGCGCCGACCACGCGGTCTGCTCGCGCATCCAGGCGACGACTGCCAGCAGGTCGTCCTGCTCGCCGATGCCATTGTCGTGCTCGCCGCCGGTCGCGCCGACGCCGCGGAAATTGGGGCGCACAGTGGCATAGCCCAGTTGCACGAAGGCGCGCGCCAGCGTCTGCGCGACCTTGTTGTCCTTGGTGCCGCCGAACAGCGGATGCGGATGCGCAACGAGCGCCAGGCCCCGCGGCTCGCCTTGCGGCAGGTCCACCGAAACGTCGATCGCGCCGACGGGGCCGGCGATGGAAAGTACCTGGGTATGCGCGTTCATAGGGTGGTCTGGGGCGGTCTGGGGCGGTCAGGATGGCGATGAACCTGCTGGCTCAGGCCCGGAAATCCGGGGGCAAAAAATGAAAAAACCGTCCGGCGTGCGGGCGGCGGTGTCTGACATCGGCGCTGCGGCATTGGCAGCGCCGCGGACTTCGTTCTCGTTCAGCGGTCCACCATCAGCCGCTCGACCGGCTTGCCGTTGAGCAGGTGGCTGTCGATGATTTCATCGATGTCGTGCTCGTCCACAAAGGTGTACCAAATTGCCTCGGGGTAGACCACCAGCACCGGCCCGAGTTCACACCGGTTCAGGCAGCCCGCCTTGTTGATGCGCACGCGGCCTTCGCCGCCGGCAATGCCGAGTTCCTTGCAACGCTTCTTGGCGTATTCCTGCATGGCCTTGGCGTTGAAATTGGCGCAGCAGTTCTCGCCGGCCTCGCGCTGGTTCAGGCAGAAGAAGACGTGGTGCTGGTAGTAGCTGCTCATGCGATGCGGTGACAAGGAGGGCGGGTCCGCGCGCCAGGATGGCCGCAGGACATTGAACGGAAGCTCGGAATTATACGGCGTCGCGGCGGCCCGCCCGCGCCTTCCGGCACCCGCGCAACGCCTTTGACCGCCGCATGCCACCGCCCAGGTGGCGCCTCGGCCACCTTTGCCGGCTTCGGCATTCCGAATCCCCGGAAGCGCGGACTCCGGATTTCCGGAATCCTGGAGGCAGCGCGCCCCGGCAACGCCCGCGTTTCCTTGTGAATCAGTCAGTTAGCGATACCGGTTGGACTGGCATGCCGGTTGCAAATTCCCGTCCCTGAACGCGCCGCAACCGTGACGGCGCGCGCCCGCGGCGCCATCGCCCCGGGTACGGTCAACACCGAGGAAGACACCATGAAGAAACCCTTCTACAAGATCCTGTATGTGCAGGTGCTGTTCGCCATCCTGGTCGGCATCCTGCTGGGCCACTACTGGCCCGATACAGGCGTGGCCATGAAACCGCTGGGCGATGGCTTCATCAAGCTGATCAAGATGATCATCGGCCCGATCATCTTCTGTACCGTCGTGACCGGCATGGCCGGCATGAGCGACATGAAGAAGGTCGGCCGCGTCGGCGGCAAGGCGCTGCTCTACTTTGAAGTGGTGTCGACCTTCGCGCTGCTGATCGGCCTGGGCGCCGCGCACCTGCTCAAGCCGGGCGTGGGCTTCAACATCGACCCGTCGACGCTGGACACCAAGGCGATCGCGCAATACGTGTCGAAGGCACACGGCCAGAGCACGGTCGAGTTCTTCATGCACATCATCCCGGAGACGGTCTTCAGCGCCTTCGCCAATGGCGACATCCTGCAGATCCTGCTGGTGTCGCTGTTCTTCGGCGCCGCGCTGGCTACGCTCGGCGAACGCGCCCGCTTCGTGGTGCAGCTGATCGAGCAGGTCTCCAAGGTGTTCTTCCACATCGTGCACGTGATCACCAAGGTGGCCCCGATCGGCGCCTTCGGCGCGATGGCGTTCACCATCGGCAAGTACGGCCTGGGCTCGCTGGTGCCGCTGCTCAAGCTGATCGGCACCTTCTACTTCACCGCCATCATCTTCGTGCTGGTGGTGCTGGGCACGATCGCGTGCATGACCGGCTTCAGCATCGTGCGCTTTATCTCGTACATCAAGGAAGAGCTGCTGATCGTGCTGGGCACCAGCTCGTCCGAGGCCGCGCTGCCGCACATGATGGAGAAGCTGGAGAAGCTGGGCTGCTCCAAGTCGGTGGTGGGCCTGGTGGTGCCTACCGGCTATTCGTTCAACCTGGACGGCACCAACATCTACATGACGATGGCGGTGATCTTCATCGCGCAGGCGACCGGCATCGAACTGACGTGGATGCAGCAGCTGACCATCCTGGCGGTGGCGATGATCACCTCCAAGGGCGCCAGCGGCGTGACCGGCTCGGGCTTCATCACGCTGGCCGCGACGCTGGCAGTGGTGCCGACCATCCCGGTGGCGGGCATGGTGCTGATCCTGGGCATCGACCGCTTCATGAGCGAGTGCCGCGCGCTGACCAACATCATCGGCAACGGCGTGGCCACGGTGGTGGTGTCGGCCTGGGAACGCGAGCTGGACCGCAAGCGCCTGGCACAGGTGCTGCAGGGCGGCGGCAGCGTTGCCGACGAGCTCGCCCAGGCCAGCCAGGGCGCCCGCTAAGTGCACCGCAGCGGGGGTGGCTGCATGGGCGGCTGCCCCGGCCGCCCGCCAGCGGGTATCATCGGCGCGACAGCCCTTGCGCACGCCGATGCCACACTCCGACGATTTCCTCGCCGTGCATGATCCCGCCGCCACCCGCGCGGTGCATGCGCCGGATACCGGCAGCGGCCGGTGGTGGGGCTTCGCCCTCGCACTGGCCGCGGGCCTGCTGCTGTTATGCGGGCTGACCTGGCTGGTGTCGTTCCAGCGCGGCCTGGCCACGCTGCAGCAGAGCACCGCCACGCGTGCCGACCGCTACGCCGCCACGCTCGAAAGTACCCTCGACCGCTACGAATTCCTGCCCGCGCTGGTGTCGCTGCACCCCTTCGTGCGCGGGCTGCTCGATTCCCCTCACGACCCCGCGCGCGTCGCCGCCGCCAACCAGTACCTGGCCGAGGTCAACCGGCGCGCGCATGCATCGGCCACCTATGTGATCGCCGCCAACGGCATCGCGCTGGCCGCCAGCAACCATGGGCAGCCCGGCAGCTTCGTCGGCACCGACTACCGCTTCCGCCCCTACTTCCAGATCGCCGCGGGCGGCAAGATGGGCCGCTTCTACGCCATCGGCATCACCAGCGACGAACCCGGCTACTACCTCGCGCAGCCGGTGGAATCCAACGGCAAGGTCATCGGCGTCACCGTGGTCAAGCTCAACCTGGAGTGGTTCCAGCGCGCCGGCAGCGGCGCCGAGCCGCTGATGGTCAGCGACGACCACGGCGTGATCTTCCTGTCGTCGGTGCCGGCCTGGCAGTACCGCACGCTGCTGCCGCTGCCGCCGGCCTTGCAGGCCGAGATGGAAAGCACGCGCCAGTACCACGGCCGCGCGGTCACCCCGCTGCCGCTGGAGCCGCTGGATTCACCCGTCACGCGCTGGCTCGCGCAGACCACGCTGGGCGCCAACGCGCGGCTGGTGCGCGTGCGCGACGAGGCCCGCGCGGCCCGCACCACCTTTACCCCTGACGCCACCCTGCGTGCCGACCGCTACCTGGAACTGGGCCGCACCGTGGGTCCGGCCGAGTGGACCATGCAGGTGATGGCGCCGCTGGAGCCGGTGCTGGCCAATGCGCGCAACGCCACCGTGGCGGCGGCGCTGGCGTATGCCTGCATCTGCCTGCTGCTGGTCAACTGGCGCCAGCGCCGCCAACGCGCGCGCGACATGCAATACAGCCGACGGCTGCTGGAAGCGGCCTACGACGAGCTGGAGCGCCGCGTGAAAGCGCGTACCGCCGACCTGATGGCGATCAACGAGGAGCTCGAGGAACAGGTTGCCGAGCGCACCCGCGCCGAAAGCGAGCTGCGCGCGGCGCAGGACGAACTGGTGCAGGCCAGCAAGCTGGCCGCGCTGGGGCAGATGGCGGCCGGCATCACGCATGAGCTGAACCAGCCGCTGGCGGCGCTGCGCACCTTCTCGGACAACACCCGCGTGCTGCTGGAGCGGGGCCAGCTGGCCGCGGCCGAAGGCAACCTGACTGCCATCGCCGACCTGACCGAGCGCATGGGCAAGATCACCGGCCAGCTCAAGCTGTTCGCCGGCAAGGCGCGCCCGGTGCGGCGGCCGGTGGTGGTGCGCACCGCGCTGGACCACGTGCTGGCGCTGCTGGCGCCGCGGCTGGGTGCGGTGACGATCAGCGTGGCTGGGCTCGACGAGCAGCCTGGCCTGTCCGTGCGTGCCGACGAACTCAAGCTTGAACAGGTGCTGCTGAACCTGATCGGCAATGCGCTCGACGCCATCGCCTCGGCGGCGCCCGCGCAAGGCCGCATCGACATCGAGGTGCAGGCCGATGGCGGCACCAACAGCGGCACCAACAGCGGCACCAACAGCGACACCAACGGCGGCACCGTCACCATCGCCGTGCGCGACAACGGCACCGGCATCGCGCCGGAAGCGCTGCCGCGCCTGTTCGAACCCTTCTTCACCACCAAGGAAACCGGGCAGGGCCTGGGGCTGGGGCTGGCGATCTCGTCGTCGATCGTGCGCGAGTTCGGCGGCCAGCTCAGCGTGGCCAACATGCCCGGCGGCGGCGCGCAGTTCACGCTGGTGCTGGCGCGCGCGCCGGCCAGCCCCGGCGCGAACGAGGCGCTGCCGGTTTCCACTCCCCTATGAGCATTGCCATGCAAGACGGTCTGCGAGTCCTGTTTGTCGAAGACGAGCCGCTGGTGCGGCAGGCCACCGCGCAAAGCCTGGAGCTTGCGGGCTTTACCGTGCTGGCGCTGCCATCGGCCGAAGCCGCCATGCCGCATCTGCACGCGGGCTTTCCCGGCGTCGTGGTGACTGACGTGCGCCTGCCGGGCGCCAGCGGGCTGGACCTGCTGCAGCACTGCCGCAATGCGGCGCCTGGCGTGCCGGTGGTGCTGGTGACGGGGCATGGCGATATCACGATGGCCGTGCAGGCGATGCGTGAAGGCGCCTATGACTTTATCGAGAAGCCTTTCGGGGCCGACCGGCTGACGGACACCGTGCGCCGGGCGCTGGAGCGGCGGGCGCTCGAACTGGAGAACCAGGCGTTGCGGCGTGAGCTGGCCGGTCCCGCGGCGGGTACGCGGATCATCGGGCGTTCGCCGGCGATCGGGCAGGTGCGGGCGCTGGTGGCCAACGTGGCGCCGACCGACGTGCCGGTGATGATCAATGGCGAAACCGGCACTGGCAAGGAACTGGTGGCGCGCAGCTTGCACGCGCTGTCCGGTCGCGCGGAGGGTCCGTTTATTGCGCTGAACTGCGGGGCGGTGCCTGAAGCTATCTTCGAGAGCGAGATGTTCGGGCATGAGGCAGGCGCTTTCACCGGAGCGGGCAAGCGACGTATCGGCAAGCTGGAGCACGCGTCGGGCGGGACGCTTTTTCTCGACGAGATCGAGAGCATGCCGCTGGCGCTGCAGGTCAAGCTGCTGCGGGTGCTGCAGGAAGGCACGCTGGAGCGGCTGGGGTCGAATGCGTCGGTGAAGATCGATGTGCGCATTGTGGCGGCGGCAAAGGGGGATATGGATGCGCTGGTGGCACAAGGCACGTTTCGCGAAGACCTGTATTACCGGCTGAACGTGGTCACGATTGCGCTGCCGCCCTTGCGGGAACGGCGCGAGGATATCGTGGCGTTGTTCGAGCACTTCATGCTGGTGGCGGCGGTGCGCTATCAGCGGCCGGCGCCGATCCTGTCGGAGGCGCAGCGGCAGGGGCTGCAGCAGCGGCCTTGGCCTGGGAATGTGCGGGAGTTGCGGAATGCGGCGGACCGGCTGGTGCTGGGGGTGCCTGAGGGCGGGCAAGCGGGTGCGCATGCGGCGACTGCGGACGAGACCGCGCCGCTGCGGGAGAGGATGGAGCGATATGAGCGGGCGGTGATTGCCGATGCGCTGGCGCAGACGGGGGGTGCTGTCAGTCAGGCGGCTGATTTGCTGCAGGTTGGGAAGGCTACGCTGTATGACAAGATCAAGCGGTATGGGCTTTGATCTTTGGCTGTCATTGGGTGTTCACCTTGTTGCCATGTGGGCGTCATATTGGTTTTCTATGCTTCGTTGGCGGTTGTGGCATTGGCAGGTGCCCTGCCGGCAGTATCAGTCTTCGTGGTAATTGATGGCCCCGCGGTTTATGCGGGGCGTTTTTTTTGGTTCACCGAGGAATTCCGGGGAGGCGGGAACCACGAATATTGTTGCGCTTCGCTTTGGTTCGCCTATGGATGACTTGGCGGAGCCAAGACCGGCTCAGCCCGAATCGTGGCCAACTTCACGTACAACGTACTCCTCGAAATACCCAGAGTCCGGGCAGCCATAGATATATTTCCGTGGGAATTCGCGATCGCATCAAGTATCGCCTGTCTCTCCAATTCCTCGAGGCGACCGAATGTGCCAGGTATCCGCGTCGAGGTTGACATGGGCAATGAGTCCTTTACCGACTGTGCGATGCTCGGGGGTAGTAAAGACGTGTCGATAATGTCGCCTTCGCTGAGCGCAAACATCACCTCGAAGACATTCTGCAGTTCACGTATGTTACCCGGCCAGCGATAGCTCAGAAGCGTTTGGTGCAGGGCGGGTTCAAGCTGCTTGGGCACACAGCCATACTTGCGTGCGAGTTTGCTGTTGAGATGCGCGATGATTGCCTCGATATCGCCAGGCCGATCGCGCAGCGGCGGTAGTGGCAGGCTGACCACGCAGAGGCGGTGGTACAGGTCTTCGCGAAAGCGCCCGGCGGAGATCTCCTGCTGCAGATCACGGTTCGTGGCTGCGACGACGCGCACCGAAACGCGCCGCTCGCGGGTATCGCCCAGGCGGACCACAATGCCATCCTGCAGCACGCGCAACAGGTGGGGCTGCATGTCAAGCGGCAACTCGCCGACTTCGTCGAGGAAGAGCGTGCCACCGTCGGCTTGCTCAAACTTCCCCGGAAGACCGCCACGGCGGGCGCCCGTAAAGGCGCCATCGGAATAGCCAAAGAGTTCGCTGGCCAGCAGCTCACGGGTGAAAGCGCCGCAATTGACGGCAATGAACGGACCCTCGGGGCGATTACCTGCCCGATGCAGGGCTCTGGCAAAGAGCTCCTTCCCTGCGCCAGTCTCGCCAAGGAGCAGCACAGGCAGATCGAGAGGGGCGATACGGCGCGCGCGTGCCTTGGTCGCCTCCAGCACCGCGCTTCCGCCTATGATTTCACCAAACGCATCGCCTGCCATTGTTGCCGTGGCCGTGGCCGTGGGCAGCGATACGGTGGTTCGATTCTGGCGCGTCGCGAGCGGGATCACCAGCGCCGTACCGAGCATGCCGTCATGGTCCTTCACCGGGTGCAGCCATTCGGGACGCAGCCATTCCGGGCGTTGGCAGGATCGATCAATTTCGGGCAATGCGAGATTGAGCCCCGGTACCTGGCTGCCAACTTCCGAGGGCAGCCGAACTTCATGGCTCTCCCGCGCCGCCTGCGCATTTCCGTTGATACGAACAATGCGTCCGCGGCTGTCGACAAGCACAACGTAGTCGCTGGCGTAACGGATGAAATGATCAATGGCCCGGGTCAGCAGCCGCTCGTGGAGCGCAACGTCGCGGCGGGCCAGTTCGCCTTCGATCTGCCTGGCAGCGGCCACCACCAGGCCCAAGGTATGGCCATGGAAGGTTTCCTTGACACCGGAAACATCCACGACCCCCAACAGGGTGCGACTGAAGGGGTCAAGAATGGGAGCCGCGGCGCAGGTCCAGCGCTTGACGTCCAGGCAGAAATGCTCGTCGGCATGGATCTGAACCGGAGCAGCGGTGGCGATCGCGGTGCCGATGGCGTTGGTGCCGATGACATCCTCATTCCAGCAGCCACCGGTGGCCAGGTTGATTCCCTCGCCAACGCTGCGGGCCCTGGTCTCGCCATTGAGGTGAAGAACGGTTCCGCCCGGGTCGCAGAGCATGATGAGCGTGCCGCATTCCCGCAGGATGTCGCGCAGGCTCTCGAGTGCCGGGCGCGCGGCTTCGCAGAGCTCCCGGTTCTGCCGCTGCAGCTGGCGGACACGTTCGGCTGCAGCCGCCGGTGCGGAGTGCCTGGCAGGGTCAACGGCCTCGGAACGACAGCGCTGCCACGACGCCAGGACGACACTGCACACACCGGCCACTTCCAGGGGCTGGTCCTGCACAAAATGCTCCCACGCGGAAGCCACGACGGGCTCGTCGCCCAGGCGGGGGATCAGGGTGCCGCAACGAGAAAACGGCATAGTACGGTCGCTCTCAATTGACTGCAGTAACCGTATCCGCGTGCCATCACCAAGTCAATAAATCTCTTTTCAAATCAATAATTTGTGCTTTGCAGCAAGCCACCGGAAGGTGTCCGGCTTCCGGTCATCCCGGGTTCAAGGTGTCCGGAAACCGGACAGCGCCAACCAGTGCCCGCGCGCGGGTTCAGGAAGTGGATTGCGTTGAGTTCGCGAATGCCTGGCCCTCGAATCCGAATCGGGAAACTGCTCGCAGCACGGACACACTTAGCGAGGCGGCGACCATGAGCAGCCTGACGACCTTGAACCCGGCAGCGACCGCATCGCTTGCCCGGAACCTCCATGCATCGATCTGCTCGCTGCGGCTCTCGCCATACAGGCACCACGTACAGAAGTGCTCACAGTTATTGGAGATCAGGCGATAGCGATCCTCGCCGATGCGGGAGTAGGCGCGTTCGACGGCTTCCACACCAGCGAACCTGGCGCCGGGGCTTTGCCGGACCCAGACCGGATGCCCATGCGCGAATTCCGCGAGCGTGACCTCGTGCACCGGCCCGCGACGCAGTGACCGCGACAGACCTGCGTAGTGCACGACCTTGCCGGTCCCTGCGTAGACGCCATGATGCGTGTACCAAAGTCGATTGGTGACGAGATGGGTTCCGATCGCCAGCTCCATGTCGGCAACTGCTCCGACATTCAGGCGCCTTGACCTCATTGAATTCTTCATGGGCTTCACCATATTTCGCTGCCATTCGCGTGAAGCCATTGCATAGCGCATGCCAGCCACAAGCAATCTGCGTGGCAGCGCCCGGGAACGTCGAGGTTCCTGTCCATCCGGCAGCGACCGGCAGATCTTCCGCCGGACAGAAAGCGTCCGATTCCCGGACACCGCTGTGCAGGGCGTCGTGAATCCGGACACTGACGACGGGCCTGCTGCCGCCCGCGGAGTGGCCAGACAATGCCGGCAACTCGTTGAATTCAATCGCCTTGCGGGGCTGCTCCCTGCTGCCGGCCTAGCCTGGCACAAGCTTTGCCATGGATGAGTCGTGGGAGATCCCACCATGACTACACCAATGACAGGAGGCAGTATGCAATCGCAGTCCACCGTACAGGTGATGGGCATCGATGCTGGTGGCACGATGACCGACACATTCTTCGTGCGCTCCGATGGCCGCTTCGTGGTCGGCAAGGCGCAGAGCAATCCCGGCGACGAATCGCTTGCCATCTACAAATCTTCCGAAGACGCCCTCGCCCACTGGGACCGGACGGTAGACGACGTCTATCCGGAGCTGGTGACGTGTGTCTACTCCGGTACGGCCATGCTCAACCGCATCCTGATGCGCAAGGGCCTCGCCGTTGGCCTCATCTGCAACCGCGGATTCGAGCAGATTCATTCGATGGGCCGCGCCCTGCAGAGCTATCTTGGCTACGCATTGGAGGACCGCATCCACCTGAACACCCACCGCTACGACGAGCCCCTGGTGCCCGTCTCGCGCACGCGCGGTGTCACCGAACGCACCGACGTGCAGGGGAAGCTGGTTATCCCCCTGCGCGAAGACGAGGTGCGCCAGGCTACCCGAGAACTGGTGGAGGCCGACTCGCAAGCCATCGTCATCTGCCTGCTGCAATCCCACAAGAACGAATCGAGCGAGCAGCGCGCCCGTGACATCGTGCGCGAGGAGCTGAAAAAGCTGAAGACGGATATCCCGGTGTTCGCCTCGGTGGACTACTACCCGTCGCGCAAGGAGAGCCACAGGATGAACACCACCATCCTCGAGGCTTACGGCGCGGAGCCTTCGCGTCAGACGCTGAAGAAGGTCAGCGACCGGTTCAAAAAGCACGGTGCCAAGTTTGATCTGCGCGTCATGGCCACGCACGGCGGCACCATCAGCTGGAAGGCCAAGGAACTCGCGCGCACGATCGTCTCCGGCCCCATCGGCGGCGTCATCGGCTCCAAGCTGCTGGGCGAGTACCTGGGCGACGAGAACATTGCCTGCTCCGACATCGGCGGCACCAGCTTCGACGTGGCCCTGATCACCAAGGGCAATTTCGCCATCAAGTCCGACCCCGACATGGCGCGGCTGGTGCTATCCCTGCCCCTGGTAGCGATGGACTCGGTGGGCGCCGGCGCCGGCAGCTTCGTGCGCCTCGACCCCTACAGCAAGTCGATCAAGCTCGGCCCCGACAGCGCCGGCTACCGCGTGGGCACCTGCTGGCCGGAAAGCGGCCTCGACACGGTGTCGGTCTCCGACTGCCACGTCGTGCTCGGCTACCTGAACCCGGAAAACTTCCTGGGCGGCGCCATCAAGCTCGACGTGCAGCGCGCCCGCGACCACATCAAGGCGCAGATCGCCGACCCGCTCGGCCTGTCGGTCGAGGATGCCGCCGCCGGCGTCATCGAACTTCTCGATCTCACTCTTTCCGAGTACTTGCGCGCCAACATCAGTGCCAAGGGCTACAACCCGGCGGATTTCACCTGCTTCTCCTATGGCGGCGCCGGCCCCGTGCACACCTACGGCTACACCGAGGGCGTCGGCTTCAAGGACGTGGTCGTGCCGGCCTGGGCGGCCGGCTTCTCGGCCTTCGGCTGCGCCTGCGCCGACTTCGAGTACCGCTACGACAAGTCGGTGGACCTTGGGGTTGCCCAGCACGCCCCCGACGCCGACAAGGAAGCCGCCTGCAACAGCCTGCAGGAAGCCTGGTCGGAACTGGCAGTCAAGGTCATCGACGAATTCGTCCTCAACGGCTACAAGCCCGAGGATGTGCTGCTGATCCCCGGCTACAAGATGCAGTACATGGGCCAGTTGAATGACCTCGAAATCGTCTCGCCGGTGACCAGCGCCGCAAGCGCCGCCGACTGGGACCAGATCGTCGAGGCCTTCGAGAACACCTACGGCCGCGTCTACGCAAGTTCCGCCCGCTCGCCGGAACTGGGCTTCTCGATCACTGGCGCCATCCTGCGCGGCACCGTCGTGACCCAGAAGCCGGTGCTGCCGGAAGACCCGGATGCCGGCCCGACGCCGCCCAAGGAAGCCTACCTCGGCACCCGTCCGTTTTACCGGCACAAGAAGTGGGTGGATGCCGCGCTCTGGAAGATGGAAGCCCTCAAGGCCGGCAACCACATCGTGGGTCCCGCCATCATCGAATCGGACGCCACGACCTTCGTCGTGCCTGACGGCTTCGAAACCACGATCGACAAGCACCGCCTGTTCCATCTCAAGGAAGTGAAGTAAGGAGACCCACCATGAATATGATGAGCAATAAGGAAATCGGCCTCGCCGACCTGCTGCAGAACGGCCAGACGCTTAACAGGCTGCTGAAGTACTCGCCGCGCAAGCGGCGAAGCTTCCCCTGCAAGGCTGATTGGTTTGTGATTTTTCACAATCCGGAAGCCGAACGTCACTGCATCGACTTTATCAGCGATTTGGTACCTGATTCCGGCCTCATTACCGCGATTACGGCAACTGCGGACGGATTTGTCCCAGCGAGCGCATGCGCACGAGGTTGTAGGCGGCCATGCTCAGCACAAACATCTGGTCAACCTTCTTCAGGCCGCGCACCATCACATGGCGCATGCGCCCCACGGTCTTGGCCCAGCCAAAGCCTTGTTCGATCAACTTGCGCTTCTGCTGCGAGATCGCATAACCGGTGCTGTTGGCGATCTCGTCCGGAACGGCCGAGCGCCGCCCCGAGGTGTTCTGTGCCACGTGGGGCGTCACCTTCATCTCCAGGCATGCCTGAATGAATTCTTCGGCGTCGTAGCCCTTATCCGCGCCCACGGTGACTTCCACATCCAGGTCCTCAGCCACCTGCCTGGCATCATTTAGCATGACTTTGGCGGCCTCGCGCTCGGCATGTCCGTCCGCATTGGTGACCATCGCGCTCACCACCAGGCCGTGGCGGTTGTCGCTCAGGGTATGACCCATGTAGCGCAGTGCACTGGCGGTCTTGCCCTTGCGGTAGAGCCTGGCATCGGGATCGGTCTTGGACTCGTGCGTGTCGTTGCCGCGCTTGCGACCCTTGAAGTTGGCGCCGTCGTTGTCGTCTTCGTCGCCGCCATCCTTGCGCACGAAGCTCTTGTGGCCCGCCCACGCTTGAATCAGCGTGCCGTCGACGCTGAAGTGCTCGCCCGACAGCCAGTCCTTCTTCTGCGCGATGGCCAGCACTTCGTTGAAGAACTCGATCACCGCATCATGCTTGATCAGCCGTTCGCGGTTCTTGGTAAAGACCGTGGGCACCCAAACTGTATCGTCCATCGACAGCCCGATGAACCAGCGAAACAGCAGGTTGTATTGCGTCTGCTCCATGAGCTGGCGTTCGGAGCGAATGCTGTAGAGCACCTGCAGCAGCATGGCCCGCAGCAACTTCTCCGGCGCGATGCTGGGCCGGCCGCCCTTAATGTCGGCCTCGTACATCTGCGCGAACAACCGGTTCATCTTCACCAGCGCCAGGTTGGCCATAGTGCGGATCGAGCGCAGCGGGTGGGACTTTGGCACGAAATCATCCAGCCTCCGCATGGTGAACAGGCTTTCGGAGAAGGTGTCTGCGCCGCGCATAAATGTGAGGTTGGATGGGATCCTCAAATCAACGCTTCACCCGGCTGTCGCGCTGACTTCCGCTGGAGGTATTTCAGCAGCCTGTTAAGCAGTACCGCGACGGTATCATCGAGCGTACCAAGGCCACCGGCCACTACAACGGCCTCAAGAAGCTGGAATTCCGGGACAGCGACCCGATCGGCTACGAGAAGCTGTTCTCCAAGCTGCGTGGTGGCCTGGTGCATGCCCGCGAGACCGCCAAGAAGATCGCCGCCAGCCCCATCGTCGAGCAGGAAGGCGAACTCTGCTTCACGCTTTACAACGCCGCCGGCGACTGCGTCCTGACCTCGACCGGGATCATCATCCACGTCGGCACCATGGGCGCTGCGATCAAGTACATGATCGAGAACAACTGGGAAGCCAACCCCGGCATCAACCCCGGCGACATGTTCACGACCAATGACTGCGCCATCGGTAACGTCCATCCATGCGACATCGCCACCATCGTCCCGATCTTCTGGGAAGGACGGCTGATCGGCTGGGTGGGCGGCGTCACCCATGTCATCGACACCGGCTCGGTGACGCCGGGCTCAATGTCCACCGGCCAGACCCAGCGCTTCGGCGACGGCTACATGATCACCTGCCGCAAGACCGGGGTGAACGACGAGCCGCTGCGCGACTGGCTGCATGAGTCCCAGCGCTCGGTGCGCACGCCCAAGTACTGGATCCTCGACGAAAAGACCCGCATCGCCGGCTGCCACATGATCCGCGAGTTGGTGGAGGAAGTGATCCGCGCCGACGGCATCGAAGCCTACGAGAAGTTTGCCTTCGAGGTCATCGAAGAAGGCCGCCGCGGACTGCAGAGCCGCATCAAGGCCATGACCCTGCCCGGCAAATACCGCAAGGTTTCCTTTGTCGACGTGCCATACAAGCACGACGACGTGCAGGTCTCCAACGCCTTCGCCAAGCTCGACTCCATCATGCACTCGCCGGTGGAGATGACCATCAGGCCGGACGGAAAATGGCGCCTGGACTTCGAAGGCGCGAGCCGCTGGGGCTGGCACACCTTCAACGCCCATCAGGTGGCCTTCACTTCCGGCATCTGGGTGATGATGTGCCAGACCCTGGTGCCTACCCAGCGCATCAACGACGGCGCCTACTTCGCCACCGAGTTTCGGCTACCAAAGGGCACCTGGTGCAACCCGGATGACCGCCGCACTGGCCACGCCTACGCCTGGCACTTCCTGGTCTCAGGCTGGGCGGCCCTGTGGCGCGGTCTGTCCCAGTCCTATTTCAGCCGTGGCTATCTGGAAGAGGTCAATGCCGGCAACGCCAACACCTCCAACTGGCTGCAGGGTGGCGGCATCAACCAGGACGGCGAGATCCACGCGGTCAACAGCTTCGAGGCCAGTTCCTGCGGCACGGGTGCCTGCGCCGTCAAGGATGGCCTCAACCATGCCGCCGCCATCTGGAACCCGGAAGGCGACATGGGCGACATCGAGATCTGGGAGATGGCCGAGCCGCTGCTCTACCTCGGCCGCAACGTCAAGGCCAACTCCGGCGGCTACGGCAAGTACCGCGGCGGGTGCGGCTTCGAGACGCTGCGCATGGTGTGGAACGCCCAGGACTGGACCATGTTCTTCATGGGCAACGGGTTCATGAACAGCGACTGGGGCATGATGGGCGGCTATCCCTCAGCCACCGGCTACCGCTTTGAGGCGCACAAGACAGGGCTGGACAAGCGCATCGCCATTGGCGACTCCTTGCCCCTGGGCGGCGACATCGATCCGGGCAAGCCGGACTACGAGCGCCACATCGATGCCACTGCCGTGGTCAAGCGTGACAAGCAGTGCATCACCACCGAGGACTGCTACGCCAACCACGACCTGTACCTCAACTACCTGCGCGGCGGCCCGGGCTTTGGCGACCCGATCGACCGGGATCCGAAGGCCATCGAGGAGGACCTCAACCAGAAATTCCTGCTGCCGGAATACGCGCAGAAGGTCTATGGCGCCGTCTTCACCCAGGACGCCAAGGGCGTGTTCAAGGTAGATGCGGGCAAAACCCAGGCCCGCCGTGCCGAGATCCGCAAGGAACGCCTGGCCCGGTCCCTGCCAACCCGCGAGTGGATGAAGGAGGAGCGCGAACGCATCCTCAACAAGCACGCGTCCATCCAGGTGCAGCACATGTTCGCCACCAGCTTCGCCCTGTCGGAGAAGTTCACGCGGGAGTTCAAGGCATTCTGGAACCTCCCCGCCGAATGGCAGCTGCTGGAGGAAGAACTGGGCGTGCCGTCCTACGGCGCCAAGCACCGCATGGACCTCTCCCTGCTGCCCGACGTCACCACCGTCGTCCAGGTCGAAGAGTAATCACCGAATCAAGGAGCTGAACAATGTCTGCCTACACCAATGAACAGGTTGCCCACCTCGTCGAAGGCTCTCTGGACTGGGAAACCACTTTCCGCATGCTCTCGATGCCCAAGGATGACAGCCGGTTCGAGCAGTACCTGGCCGCACTGCAGGCCAAGGTGAGCTTCCCGGACCGTATCGTGCTTCCGCTCGGCCCGCACATGCACATTGTGCAATCGGCCGGCACCAGGAAATGGGTGGTCAAGTGCGATTGCGGCCACGAGTTCTGCGACTACCGCGAGAACTGGAAGCTGCATGCCTCGATCTATGTGCGCGACACCGAAGAGGCAATGACCGAGGTCTATCCCAGGCTGATGGCCCCTGACACCCAGTGGCAGGTATATCGCGAGTACTACTGCCCGGCGTGCGGCACCATGCACGATGTCGAGGCGCCCACCCCCTGGTATCCGGTAATCCACGACTTCGAGCCGGACATCGAGGCCTTCTATCAGGAATGGGTACAACTACCGGTCCCCGAGCGCGCCCCGGACTGATCGCCGCGTGAAGAGCGGGGGGCAGGCACTGCCTGTTCCCCGCAGTCTGAGAAACGGGAAATATCGGCAATAGCCAGGCAAGCACACCGAAATCTGACCGCCCATGCAGTGATGCCTGCACCACACAGCGATCTGACCTGACTCGCCTGCCATCGCCGGCAGGATCGGCATAGACTTGGGCTTCTAGCGACGCACCCCGGAAACTCCCTATAATCGAACGACCGTTCATTTAGGGCATGTTCCGCGTGCCCGCCCGTGGTTCAGGAGACACCATGCCCGCCGCCAAGCAACTGCCCCAGGTCCTGCAGAACCTGGCCCTGCCCGTGATTGCCTCGCCCATGTTCATCGTCAGCTATCCCGAACTGGTGCTGGCGCAATGCAAGGCCGGCATCGTCGGTTCGTTCCCGGCGCTGAACGCGCGCCCCGCGGAGCTGCTCGGCGAATGGCTGACGCAGATCCAGGATGAGCTGGCCGCGTTCAAGGCCGCCAACCCGGGCGCGCCGGTCGGGCCGGTCGCGGTCAACCAGATCGTCCATGCGTCCAACGCCCGCCTCGAGCACGACATCAAGGTCTGCGTCGAGCACAAGGTGCCGATCTTCATCACCTCGCTGCGCGCGCCGCCCAGGGAGCTGATCGACGCGGTGCACAGCTACGGCGGCATCGTGCTGCACGACGTGATCAGCCTGCGCCATGCCGAAAAGGCGATCGAGGCCGGCGTCGACGGCCTGATCCTGGTCGCGGCCGGCGCCGGCGGCCATGCCGGCATGCTGTCGCCGTTCGCGCTGGTGGGGGAGGTACGCAAGATCTTCGACGGCCCGATCGCGCTGTCGGGCTCGATCGCCACCGGCGAGGCCGTGCTGGCGGCGCAGGCCATGGGCGCCGACTTCGCCTACGTCGGCACGCGCTTCATCGCCTCGCAGGAGGCGCATGCAGCCGAAACGTACAAGCGGTCGATCACCAGCTCGGCCGCCGCAGATATCGTCTACACCAACGTGTTCACGGGCGTGCACGGCAACTACATCCGCGAAAGCATCAGCAACGCGGGCCTGGACCCGGACAACCTGCCGGTGGCCGACAAGACCAGGATGGACTTCTCCAGCGGCAGCTCCAAGGCCAAGGCGTGGAAGGACATCTGGGGTGCCGGCCAGGGCGTGGGCCAGATCCACGACATCCCGGGCGCCGGCGAGATCGTCGCGCGCATGAAAGCGGAGTACGATGCGGCCAAGGCGCGGCTTGGGATTGCGCGCTGACCGATCCGATCGCCGGGGCCGCTTAGCGGCCCTTTGTTCGACCATTGCAGCCTTCCAACCCTGACCTTTCGCCCGATCCTGAAGCCGTGCTGAGCCACCGCCAGCGCGTGCTGCGCGCCGTCTGGGTGGCGCTGGGCGGGCTCTGCCTGCTGCTGGGCGTGATCGGGATCTTCCTGCCGGTGCTGCCGACCACGCCGTTCGTGCTGCTGGCCGCGGCGTGCTTCGCGCGCGGGTCGCAGCGCTTCCACGGCTGGCTGATGGGGCATCCGCGCTTCGGGCCGCTGGTCAGCGACTGGCAGCGGCATCGGAGCATTCCGTTCAAGGCGAAGTGCCTGGCGCTGTCGATGATGTGGGTGTCGATGGGGACGACGGCATGGCTGCTGCGGGGGCGGCCGGTTGCGTCGGCGGCGTTGCTGGCTTGTGCGGTGGGGGTTAGCGTGTGGATGATCCGGTTGCCAACGCGGCCTGCGGATGGGGGGAAGTCTTGAGGCTTTTTGGTCTGTCGACGCCCGTCACTCCGTTGACGCTCTGGCCCTCACCCCCACCCCTCTCCCGCACGCGGGAGAGGGGAGCGACTGCGCGGGGTGACGGCAAGCGCTGACGCTATCGCACACCAACGGTTTGCTCCCCTCTCCCGCTTGCGGGAGAGGGGCAGGGGGTGAGGGCTAGCGCCTCAACGAAGTCAGACTCTCTCACGGCAAGTCCTTCACTCATACCGCCGCGCATCCTCAATCACCTTCCCATCCTGCGGCAACGACCCCGACGCCACGAACGCCACCTCCCCGCGCAATCGCATCACCTCGCGCAGCGACTCGGCCACCGCGCGCTGCAGTTCCGTATCCTCGCGCGTTGCCTCGCAGCGCAACGTCATCACGTCCGCGCCAGGATCGCCGGTCACCACCAGCCGCGCAGCGCGGATTTCCGGATGGCGGCGCAGCACGTCGGCCACCTGCCCCGGATGCACGAACATGCCCTTGACCTTGGTCGCCTGGTCCGCGCGTCCCAGCCAGCCCTTGAGCCGGATATTGGTGCGCCCGCACGGGCTCGGCCGCTGCGAGGATTCCGCCACCACCGCCGACAGGTCGCCGGTGCCGAAGCGGATCAACGGATAATCGCCGTTGCCGAGCACCGTCACCACCACCTCGCCGGTCTCGCCCTCAGGCATGGGCCGCGTGCCGCCCGGCTCGACGATCTCCACCAGCACGCCCTCGTCCACCACCCAGCCGTCGCCGCCTTCGGTCTCGTAGGCGATCAGCCCGAGATCCGCGCTGCCGTACATCTGCTGCACGCGCACCCCGCGTTGCTGGAACCACGCGCGCAATGACGGCGGCAGCGCCTCGCCGGAGACCAGCGCTTTGGCGAGGCTGGTGCAGGGCAGGCCCATCTCGTCGCCCCGTTCCAGCAGCAGCTTCAGGAATGAAGGCGTGCCCGCGTAGGCCGCCGGCTGCAGGCTGGCAAGCGCCTGCACCTGCGACTCGGTCTGGCCGACGCCCGCCGGGAACACGCAGCAGCCCAGCTTGTGCGCGCCGATTTCCATCATCATGCCGGCCGGCGTGAAGTGGTAGGAAAAGGTGTTGTAGACCAGGTCGCCGGCACGGAAGCCCGCGGCATGCATGGCGCGGGCCGTGCGCCACCAGTCGGCGTCGTGGCCATCGGGCTCGTGGATCGGGCCCGGTGACTGGAACACATGGCGCAGCCTGCCCAGCGGCGTCGCATTGAGGCCGCCCAGCGGCGGCAGCGCGCGCTGGCGTGCGGTCAGGTCGGACTTGCGCGTCACCGGCAACGCCGCCAGCGCCTCGCGCGACGTCAGCGAGCGCGGGTCCACGTCGCGCAGCAGCTCGGCGAAGTAAGGCGCGTTGTCGCGCGCGTGGGCCACCTGGCGTGCCAGGGCGGCAAGAAGCGCCTGCTCGCGGATTGCCGGCGCGCGGGTTTCGAGCGAATCGAAGTATTCAGGCATGGTGCTGTTGCGTCAGGAAAGGAGGCGGATTGCCGCCGCGCCGGCGGCAACCAGCCACGGCGCGTTGGCAACGCCAGGGATAAACCGCGCGGCGCTATGCCAGCCAGCGCTTGCGCCGGCGATAACTCTTGACGTCGCGGAAGGACTTGCGCGCGCCGCCATCCGCGTCGTTGGCGGCCACGCCCAGGTAGAACTCCTTCACGTCCTCGTTGGTGCGCAGCGACTCGGCGTCGCCGTCCATCACCACGCGGCCGTTTTCCAGGATGTAGCCGTAGTCGGCATAGCGCAGCGCGACCATGGTGTTCTGCTCGGCCAGCAGGAAGCTGACCTTCTCGCGCGAATTCAGGTCGCGCACGATCTCGAAGATCTCTTCGACGATCTGCGGCGCCAGGCCCATCGACGGTTCGTCGAGCAGGATCATCGCCGGCTTGGCCATCATGGCGCGGCCGATCGCACACATCTGCTGCTCGCCGCCGGAGGTGTAGCCCGCCTGCGACTTGCGGCGCGTCTTCAGGCGCGGGAAATAGTTGTAGATCTTCTCCAGCTCGTCGCGCGTCTGCGAGCGCGACAGGCCACGCGTGTACGCACCGGTGAGCAGGTTTTCCTCGATGGTCAGGTGCGCGAAGCAGTGGCGCCCTTCCATCACCTGGATCACGCCGCGGCGTACCAGGTCGTTGGGGGTGAGCTGGTCGACGCGGTCGCCGCGATACTCGATCGAACCCTTGGTGACGTCGCCGCGCTCGGCCTGCAGCAGGTTGGAAATCGCCTTCAGCGTGGTGGTCTTGCCCGCGCCGTTGGCGCCGAGCAGCGCCACGATCTTGCCCTCCGGCACTTCGAGCGAAACGCCCTTGAGCACCAGGATCACGTGATCGTAGATGACTTCGATGTTGTTGATGGACAGGAGGCTCATGGTGTGGCTCGGATTGGTGTTGCGGTAATTTGGGACTTCGCATTCCCGCTGGTTTGCTCCCCTCTCCCTTTGGGAGAGGGGCGAGGGAGAGGGCGGCGTCTATGACGAAGTAAGCGCCTTCCGGATTGCGAGCGCCTGCCCTCTCCCCCGGCCCCTCTCCCGCAAGCGGGAGAGGGGAGCACCCCATCGGGCATTGGCCGGCATCAAGACTTCGAGCACCCCGGCGTAATCCCCTTCTCCTTCGCATACTGCGCGGCCGTGGCCTTGAACAGCGGGTGGATCAGGCTCTTGTTGCCCTCGATCCAGTCCGACACCACCACCCACTTGCTGCCGTCCCACTGCTGGATCTTCACCTTGCCCGAGCCCTCGTGGTTCTCGCAGCTGGTCTTGATCTCGGGCAACAGGCCGGTGGCACCCAGTTGCTGCAGGCGCGCGTTGGTCAGGTTCAGGTTTTCGAAGGCCCAGCGCATCTGCTCGCCGGTCATGGGCTTGCCCTTGCCGAACTTGCCCTGCGCCACGCGCACCGCTTCCACCGTCACCACCGCTGCGGAAACGCCGCGGTTGTACAGCACCGAACCGATCTTGCTCTTGTCCTGCAGGTTGCCCTTGCCGGCGCCGTACACGACTTTCTCGATATCGGCGATCAGCGGCACGCTCTTGCCCGCGACGTTCCAGGTCGCGCTCATGTAGCCCTTGGAGGCATCACCCGCCGGCACCGTGTCTTCCTCGGAGCCCGCCCACCAGGAGCCGATCATTTTCTCGCGCGAGAAGCCCACCTTCTGCGCGGCCTTCAGCGCGGTCTGGTTCATCACGCCCCAGCCCCAGAAGATCACGTAGTCGGGGTTCTCCTGGCGGATCTTCAGCCACTGCGCGCCCTGCTCGTTGCCCGGGTGCGCCACGGGAATTTCCACCAGGTTGAACTTGCCGAGACGCGCTTCGGCCTGCAGCGCCACGATCGGCTCCTTGCCATAGGCCGAGTCGTGGTACAGGTAGACGATCTTCTTGCCGGCCAGCGAGCCGCCGCTCTTGCTCGCCAGGTACTTGACGATGGCCGACACCTGCATCTGGTACGTGGTCACCAGCGGGAACGCGTACGGGAACACCGAGCCGTCCACCGCATCGGTGCGGCCGTAGCCCATCATCACCAGCGGCACCTTGTCGGCGGCGGTCTTGTCGACCAGCGCGTACGAGATGCCGGTGGACATGGCGTGATAGGCCGTGCCCTTGGTGGTGGCGTTCTTGGACTTCAGGCGCTCGTAGCACTCGACGCCCTTGGCGTTGTTGTACTCGGTCTCGCACTCTTCCCAGCTCATCTTGACGCCGTTGACGCCGCCATCCTTCAGGTTGACGTAGTTGAGGTAGTCGATGAAGCCGCCATACCACGACTGCCCGTTGGCGCCATACGGGCCCACGCGATAGCTCGGCAGCGCGACGAACTGCTCGTTGCTTTGCGCCAGTGCCGGCACCGCCGGCGCCAGCAGTGCAGCCGCGGCGCTGACCACCAGGGCGGCGCGTTGCACGTTGCGAATCAGGTTGGTCATGACAGTCTCCTTCGCCCTCGGTGGGGCGTTTCGTTATGTGTAGGCTTCAGTACTTCACTCAGGACCTGCGGTATATACGGTGAGACAAGGAATCCCGCCCCGTCAGTGCGGGAATGGCCACAGCCTCAGCTTCTCCTTGGCGATCTGCCACATCCGGGCCAGCCCGTGCGGCTCCACGATCAGGAAGAAGATGATCAGCCCGCCGAACACCATCAGCTGGATGTGCGACACGGTGGCGTTGGTAAAGGGCAGGTGCAGCAGCGATGCCAGCGGCGGCAGCACGTTGTCCAGGAAGATCGGCAGCAGCAGGATGAACGCCGCGCCCAGGAACGAGCCCAGGATGCTGCCCACGCCGCCGATGATGATCATGAACAGCACGCGGAACGACAGGTCCAGCGAGAAGCCGTCCGGCTCGACCGAGCCCAGGTAGCAGAACGCGTACAGCGCGCCGGCCACGCCGCAGTAGAACGAGCTGACCGCAAACGCCATCAGCTTGGTGCGCATCAGCGGGATGCCGATCACCTCGGCCGCCACGTCCATGTCGCGCACCGACATCCAGGCGCGGCCCGTGGCCGAGCGCACCAGGTTCTTGGCCAGCAGCGCCAGCACCGTGACGATGGCCAGCACGAACAGGTACTTCTTCACCGGCGTATCGATGGCGAAGCCGAACAGGTCCAGCCGTTGAGCGGTGATCACGCCCGACGAGCTGTTGTTGGAGAACCAGGGGAACTTGGTCAGCGCCCACACTACGAAGAACTGCGCCGCCAGCGTCGCCACCGCGAGGTAGAAGCCCTTGATGCGCAGCGATGGCAGGCCGAACGCCACGCCCACCAGCGCCGCCGACAGCCCCGCCAGCAGGAACGACAGCAGCACCGGGATGCCTTCGATGCGCAGCTGGAAGTTGTAGGCCGCATAGGCGCCCACCGCCATGAAGGCCGCGGTGCCCAGCGAGAGCTGGCCGGCATAGCCGGTGAGGATGTTCAGCCCGAGCGCCGCCAGCGAAAAGATCAGGAACGGGATCAGGATGGCCGAGAACCAGTATTCCGAGCCGACGAACGGGATCACCACGAAGGCCAGCGCCATCAGCAGCGCAAAGCCGATGCGGTCCTGGCGGATCGGGAAGATCTGGCTGTCGGCAATGTAGCTGGTCTTGAACTGGCCGGCTTCACGATAAAACATGGCAAGTCTCCTGTGCGAAGTCGGTCAGACGCGGTCGATATGCTTTTCCCCGAACAGCCCTTCAGGCCGCACCAGGAGAAACAGCAAGGCAAAGACATACGGGAACCACCCTTCGATGCCGCCGAAATTGCCGCCGAACATCGACTGGAACACCGGCGGGATATAGATCTCGGCCAGCTTCTCCGAGGCGCCGATGATCAGCCCGCCGACGATGGCGCCGGGCACGGAAGTAAAGCCGCCGAGGATCAGCACCGGCAGCGCCTTCAGCGCGGTCAGCGTCAGCGCGAACTGCACGCCATTGCGCGAGCCCCACAGCATCCCTGCCACCAGCGCGACGAAGCCGGCCACGCCCCACACGATCGCCCAGATGTTCTGCAGCGGGATGCCCAGCGACAGCGCGGCCTGGTGGTCGTCGGCCACCGCGCGCAGCGCGCGGCCGACCTTGGTGTACTGGAAGAACAGAGCCAGCGACCCCACCAGCGCGCCGGCAATCGCCGCTGCGGCAATGTCGAACTTGGAGATGACGATGTTGAAGCTGGTCAGGATCGATTCGATCGGCTCGTCGACGATGCCCAGGTTGATCGGGCGCACTTCATTGCCGAACAAGAGCGGTCCCAGTCCCTCCAGGAAGAACGACAGCCCGATGGTCGCCATGAACAGCGTGATCGGTGGCTGGTTGACCAGCTTGCGCAGCACGAAGCGCTCGGTGCACATGCCGACCAGGACCATCACCGCGAAGGCGCCGATCACCGCCGCCCACATCGGCATGCCCTTGTCCATCAGCCCCACCACTGCCAGCGCGGCAAAGTAGACCATCGCGCCCTGGGCAAAGTTGAACACGCCCGAGGCCTTGTAGATCAGCACGAAGCCCAGCGCCACCAGCGAATACATCAGGCCGGACAGCAGGCCGCCGAGCAGGATTTCAAAGAAGAACGTCATGGTTTGCCTTTGCTTGCTTCTGTTGGTCCACCAATACCGGTGTCGGGCCCCCCTCTCCCGCGCGCGGGAGAGGGGAGCAAACAATCAGTGAGACGTGCCCAAATAGGCCTTGATCACGTCCGGATTGCCCTTCACCTCCTCTGGCGTCCCGTCCCCGATCTTCTTGCCGTAGTCCAGCACCACCACGCGGTCGGAGATATCCATCACCACGCCCATGTCGTGCTCGATCAGCACGATGGTGGTACCGAACTGCCGGTTCACATCGAGGATGAAGCGGCACATGTCCTGCTTCTCTTCCACGTTCATGCCGGCCATCGGTTCGTCGAGCAGCAGCATCGACGGCTCTGCGGCCAGCGCGCGCGCCAGCTCCACGCGCTTCTGCAGCCCATACGGCAGGCGTCCCACCGGCGTCTTGCGGATCGACTGGATCTCCAGGAAATCGATCACTTCCTCGACCTTCTGGCGGTGGCGCATCTCTTCGTTGCGCGCCGGCCCCCACCACAGCGCATGCGCGAACAGCCCGGTGCGGAACTGCGTGTTGCGCCCGGTCATGATGTTGTCCAGCACCGTCATGCCCTTGAACAGCGCGATGTTCTGGAACGTGCGCGCGATGCCCTGCCGCGCGGCGGCGGTCGGGTGCATCTGCTTGCGCTCCTCGCCGCGGAACACGATGCGTCCCTGCTGCGGGTGGTACACGCCGTTGATCACGTTCAGCATCGAGCTCTTGCCCGCGCCATTGGGGCCGATGATCGCGCGGATCTCGTGCTCGCAGACGTCGAACGAGATATCGGTCAGCGCCTTCACGCCGCCGAACGACAGCGAGATATGCTGCAGGTCCAGGATCACCTCGCCGCCGGTGCGGGCTTGTTCGCCCGTGCGCTGCGCGTGATGCGTGCCGGGTTGCGCACCGCTGTCGTCCGCCAGTCCCGCCGGGGACAGCGGGCCCGCGGGCGCCATCGCGCCGCTGCCGCCGGCCGCGCTCGCGTCGGTACGTGCGGTGCCGGTCCATTCAGGCTTGCCGGCGCCTTGCCAGGCCACTTGCGTCATCTTGATGTCTCCGCCCTATGCTCTTATGCCGCGCGTGCCGCCGGGGGCAGGCGCTTCGCATCGACCAGCTTCAGCGTGGCCGACACGCTGCCCTCGCGCCCGTCCTCGAACTTGACGCGCGTCTCGATGTACTGCTCGGACTTGCCCGCGTAGAGCGCATCCACCAGCACGCCGTATTTCTCGGCGATATAGCCGCGGCGCACCTTGCGCGTGCGCGTCAGCTCGTCGTCGTCCGGGTCCAGTTCCTTGTGCAGGATCAGGAAGCGCGCGACCTGCGAGCCGGCCAGCATGGGATCGTTGGCGAGATCCGCATTCACCTGGTTCACGCATTCGCCGATCATCTCGATCACGTCGGGCTGCGCGGCCAGGTCGATATAGCCCGCGTACGGGAGGTGACGGCGTTCGGCCCAGTTGCCCACTGCCTCGAAGTCGATGTTGATGAAGGCGCAGACCTGGTCGCGGTCGCTGCCGAACGCCACCGCTTCCTTGATGTACGGGAAGAACTTGAGCTTGTTCTCGATGTACTTGGGCGCGAACATCGAGCCGTCGGCGAGCTTGCCCACGTCCTTGGCGCGGTCGATGATCTTCAGGTGGCCGTCGGCATCGATCACGCCGGCGTCTCCGGTCATGAAGTAGCCCTCGTCGTTGATGGCCTCCCGCGTGGCATCGTCGCGCTTGTAGTAGGACTTGAGCAGGCCCACGCCGCGCACCAGCACCTCGCCGTTGTCGGCGATGCGGATCTCCATGCCCGGCGCGGCCGGTCCCACGGAATCGAACTTGACCTGCCCGTCGGGCTGCAGGCAGACGTAGGCGCAGGTCTCGGTCTGGCCATAGAACTGCTTCAGGTTCACGCCGATGGAGCGGTAGAAGCGGAACAGGTCCGGACCGATCGCCTCGCCGGCGGTATAGCCCACGCGGATGCGGCTCATGCCGAGCACGTTGCGCAGCGGGCCGTAGACCAGCGCTTCGCCCAGTGCGTAACGCGCGCGCTCCATGGCGGACACCGGGCGTCCGTCGAGGATATCCGCGCCGCAGCGGCGCGCCACGTCCATCGCCCAGTGGAACACCTTGCGCTTGATCCAGCCCGCATCTTCCATGCGGATCATCACCTGCGTCAGCAGGCCTTCATAGATGCGCGGCGGTGCGAAGTAATAGGTGGGGCCGATCTCGCGCAGGTCGGTCATCACGGTCTCGCGCGATTCCGGGCAATTCACCGTGAAGCCCGCCACCATCGCCTGCGCATAGGAGAACAGGTTGTCGCCCACCCATGCCATCGGCAGGTACGACAGCACGTCGTCCTTCGCGGTCAGGCCGTCGAAAGCGCACCCGTTGCGCGCCGAGCCGATCAGGCCCGCGTGCGAATGGCACACGCCCTTGGGCTTGCCGGTAGTGCCGGACGTATAGAGGATGATCGCGGTGTCGTCAGCCTGGCCCGCGGCAATCGCTTCATCGTAGAAGCCCGGGTGCGCCTGGTCGTATTCGCGCCCCAGCTCCTGCAGCCGCTCGTATGACATCAGCGAAGGATGCTCGTAGTCGCGCAGGCCGCGCGGGTCTTCATAGATGACGTGGCGCACGACGCGGCCGGACTCGGCCAGCTGGGCCTCGACTTCGAGCAGCTTGTCGACCTGCTCCTGGTCCTCGACGATGGCGAACTCGATCTCCGCATCGTTGAGCACGTACACCATCTCGTTGGCGATGGCGTCCTGGTACAGCGGCACCGGCACGCCGCCCAGCGCCTGTGCCGCGGTCATGGCCCAGTACAGGCGGGGGCGGTTGTCGCCAACCACCGCGAGGTTCATGCCGCGTTTGAATCCGAGCGCGGCCAGACCACATGCCAGCGCCCTCACCTGCTGTGCCGCCTGGGCCCAGCTGTATGTCTGCCAGATGCCGAGATCCTTTTCGCGATAGGCCGGATGCTCCGGCCGCTGCTGGGCGTGCGCCAGCAGCCATCGCGGGAAGGTCGTCGCCGACGATTCCTGCATCGCTGTCTCCTGTCCCTCCGGCGTGGGGATCCACGCCCGGTGTCAAGCGCCGGTCCGGTCGTTATACTTGGCTTGCTTTGCCCGGCGGCATCTGCCGCATCGCATCAAGCCCGTCTGTGCCTTGTCTGGAGGGGCCGGGGAAGCGCCTTCTGCCTTCCCGGCGTGCCCTTTCTGGCACCCGCGGTTCCGTTGTGATCGTACGATAGCCCATGCCAACCACCCCGGTTGTCACGCCGGTGACAATTCCGGGTTAATCCCTACGGGAGCTTTTGCAGGCCATGCTGAACGATTTTGTCGACCGCTGCGTGTGGGCAGCAGACCTGAGTCCCGAGCAGCGCGAACGCGTGCGCCGCGCGATGGTCGTGCACGAATACAGCCAGGGCGAGTACGTCAGCCACAAGGGCGACAAGGCCGAGCACTGGATGGGCGTGCTGGAGGGCATCGTCAAGATCACCACGGTCTCGCCGTCTGGCAAGTCGGTGACCTTCACCGGCGTGCCCACCGGCGGCTGGTTCGGTGAAGGCGCGGTGCTCAAGTCGGAGATCCGCAAGTACGACGTGATGGCGCTGCGCCGCTCGACCATCGCCTTCCTGCCGCTCGAGACTTTTCAGTGGCTGCTGGAGACCAGCCTGCCGTTCACGCGCTTCCTGCTGACGCAGCTCAACGAGCGCCTGGGGCAGTTCATCGCGGCGGTGGAATATGAACGCTCGCTCGACATCGATTCGCGCGTGGCACGCGCGGTGTCGTCGCTGTTCAATGAGCACCTGTATCCTGGCATCGGCAAGACGCTGGAGATCTCGCAGGAAGAGATCGGCCTGCTTGCCGGCATCTCTCGCCAGCGCGCCAACCAGGCGTTGAAGGTGCTGGAGCAGCAGAGGCTGATGCGGGTGGACTACGGCGTGATCGAGGTGCTGGACCTCGACGGATTGCGGCAGTACGGAGAGTAGCGGTGGCCACCGTCATCGACGCCGCTACGCTGCAGGCGTATCGCGAAACGCACTATCGCGTGCTGGGCGATGCGCCGATGATCTTGCGGGTCGACCAGGCCAGCGTACCGCTGGCAACGCTGCACCAGGCGCTTGGCGTAACGTGCAGCGCTTTCATTACCGCCGCCAACCCGTTCAGTCAGCGTTGCGACGACAACGCCAACGCTGCGCGCCAGCAGGCGCTGGCGCAGGACGTGGCCGAGATGGGATTGCGCTCGATGGCTGCCGCCGGCGAGCACCCTGCCAACGGCTGGCCGGCCGAGCCGAGCTTTCTGGTGCCGGGCCTGTCGCTGGAGGATGCGCGGCGGCTGGGCGAGAGATTCGGACAGAACGCGGTGGTGTGGAGCGGCGCCGACGCGGTGCCACGGCTGGTGCTGCTGCGCTGAGCGGCGGCACCTCAGGGCACCTCAGCCCCGCGGCCGCTCAGTGGCGATGCCCGTGACGGCCGTGACCGTGACCGTGACCGTGGCCGTGCCCATGGCGATGGTGGTGGTGCCGATGGTGGCGATGGTGATGGCGGTGTCCATGCCACTCATGCCGCCCATACCAGCGGCGGCCGTCCCAGTAGCGGTCGCCATGCCAGCCGTGATAGCGCGGCGCATAAACGACCGGCGGCGGCGGTGCCACATAGACGGGCGCAGGGGCGACGTAGACCGGCGCGGGCGTGCCGATATGCACGCCGACATCGACATGGGCCATGGCCGAACGGGCGGCAAGCAGCGACATCGCGCCCGCCAGCAAGGCGGCAACAAGAACCGGAGGCAGCATTGGGTTTCTTTTTGTCGTAAATGGAATGGGTGCACTGTACCGGGCATTCCTGTTACCGGGTGCGGCGGAGTGTTTCGATTTATAACGGCGTGTAAGCGGGATTTGGCGAAGAGACCGCCGACCCGGGAAATGGCAGGGGCCGCACGCGGCGGCCCCTGAGCGATACGACCAGCGTCACCCCGGCACGGGGCAACGGGTCAGGCGCGGCGAGTGCCGCCTGAATTACTTGCTGTAGACGTACACGCCGCGACCGGTCTTGCGCCCCAGGTAGCCCGCAGCCACCATCTCGCGCATCAGCATCGCCGGACGATACTTCGGATCGGCGAATTCGGTGTACAGCACTTCCATCACGGCCAGCATGGTGTCCAGGCCGATCATGTCGGCCAGCGCCAGCGGGCCGATCGGGTGGTTGCAGCCCAGCTTCATGCCTTCGTCGATCTCTTCCGGCGAGGCCAGGCCTTCGCCCAGCACGCAGAAGGCTTCATTGATCATCGGGCACAGGATGCGGTTGACGACGAAGCCCGGGCTGTTCCTGACCGTGATCGGGTACTTGCCCAGTTCCTTGGCCAGCGCTTCCACGGCGCCATGGGTGGCGTCGCTGGTCTGCAGGCCGCGGATCAGTTCGACCAGCGCCATCACCGGCACCGGGTTGAAGAAGTGCATGCCGATGAAGCGGTCGGCGCGCGAAGTCACCGCCGCCAGCTTGGTGATCGAGATCGACGAGGTGTTGGACGCGATGATCACGTTCTCGCCGACGATGCCGTCGATCTGCTTGAGGATCTTGACCTTCAGGTCGTAGTTCTCGGTGGCGGCCTCGATCACGATGTCGGTGGCCTTGAGGTCGTCATACGAGGTGCTGCCCTTGATGCGCGCCAGCGCGTCAGCCTTCTGCGCCTCGGTCAGCTTTTCCTTCTTGATCAGCCGGTCCAGGCTGCCCGCCACGGTAGCCACGCCCTTCTGCACGGCGGCGTCGCTGATGTCGACCATCACCACGTTCAGTCCCACTACCGCGCAGGCCTGGGCGATGCCATTGCCCATGGTGCCGGCACCGACGATACCTACTGTCCTGATTGCCATCTTCTCTTCCTCTGTCTGCTGGTTGCTTATCGATGTTTGCGTCAATCCGCCTGCTTGCCCAGCGCGGCGATGATGCGCTCGGCATGCCCCTTGAGCACTTCCGGCTCCTGCATGTCGCGCGCGTGGCCGCGCAGCGCCTGGTCGTTGTAGCGCGGCACGATGTGGAAATGGATATGCGGCACGGTCTGGCCCGCCGCTGCGCCGTTGAACTGGCCGATCGAGATGCCGTCGGGGCTGAAGGCCGCGCGCACCGCGCGCGCCACGCGCTGGGTGGCCACGATGGCCGCCTGTGCGCCCTGCTCAGACAGGTCGAAGAGATTGACCGCGGCCTCCTTGGGCACCACCAGCGTATGGCCGTCGGCCTGCGGCATGATGTCCATGAATGCGATGGTGTCGTCGTCCTCGTACACCTTGATGCACGGCATCTCGCCGCGCAGGATCTTGGCAAAGATATTGTTCGGGTTGTACTGGCTGTCCATGGTCTCGTATTGCGGTTGTCTCGGGATTTTTTGCCGCCAGGCGCTATGTTGCGCTACGGTGCGGCGCAGCATCCGAGTGTAACGCAGGGCGGCCCTTCACTGCGGCCGCCCTGCGCGATTACCGGTCACTGAGCCGGGCACTACGTGTATCCGGGTCTACATATTGCGCCGGTACTGCCCACCCACCTCGAACAGCGCGTGCGTGATCTGCCCCAGCGAGCAGACCCGCACCGCGTCCATCAGCACCGCGAACACGTTCTGGTTGTCGATCACCGCCTGGCGCAGCCGCTGCAGCATCGCCGGGGCTTCGCCGGAATGGCCTTGCTGGAACGCGTGCAGGCGGTCCAGCTGGCTCTGCCTCTCGGCCTCGCTGGAGCGCGCCAGCTCCAGCTTTTGCGGGACCGGGTCGCCATCCGGATTGCGGAAGGTGTTCACGCCGATGAGCGGCAGCGTGCCGTCATGCTTGAGCTGCTCGTAGTAGAGCGACTCTTCCTGGATCTTGCCGCGCTGGTAGCCGGTCTCCATCGCGCCCAGCACGCCGCCGCGCTCGGCGATGCGCTCGAATTCCTGCAGCACCGCTTCTTCCACCAGGTCGGTCAGTTCCTCGATCAGGAAGCTGCCCTGGTTGGGGTTCTCGCATTTGGCCACGCCCCACTCGCGGTTGATGATCAGCTGGATCGCCAGCGCGCGGCGCACCGATTCGCCGGTGGGCGTGGTGATGGCCTCGTCGTAGGCGTTGGTGTGCAGCGAATTGCAGTTGTCGTAGATCGCGATCAGCGCCTGCAGCGTGGTGCGGATATCGTTGAAATCGATCTCCTGCGCGTGCAGCGAGCGGCCCGAGGTCTGGAT
Organism: Cupriavidus oxalaticus; assembly: GCF_016894385.1. NCBI lineage: Bacteria > Pseudomonadati > Pseudomonadota > Betaproteobacteria > Burkholderiales > Burkholderiaceae > Cupriavidus > Cupriavidus oxalaticus. Next base: position 223,231 of record NZ_CP069812.1, on the reverse strand, counting down.
GTGGTACTTGAGCTTCTGGCTGCGTTCATTGGCGCCGTACTTGTCGCGCATCGTCACCGCCCAGATGCGGCGCGCGACGCGGCCCAGCACGCTGTATTCCGGGTCCATGCCGTTGGAGAAGAAGAACGACAGGTTGGGCGCGAAGTCGTCGATATGCATGCCGCGCGCCAGGTACGCTTCCACGTAGGTGAAGCCGTTGGAAAGCGTGAAGGCGAGCTGCGAGATCGGGTTCGCGCCGGCCTCGGCGATGTGGTAGCCCGAGATCGACACCGAGTAGAAGTTGCGCACCTGGTGGTGCACGAAGTACTCCTGGATATCGCCCATCACCTTGAGCGAGAACTCGGTGGAGAAGATGCAGGTGTTCTGGCCCTGGTCCTCCTTGAGGATATCGGCCTGCACCGTGCCGCGCACGTTCTGCAGCACCCAGGTGCGGATCTTGGCCTCTTCGTCGGCGGTCGGCTCGCGCTGGTTGTCCGCGCGGAACTTGTCGAGCTGCTGGTCGATGGCGGTGTTCATGAACATCGCCAGGATGGTCGGCGCCGGGCCGTTGATGGTCATCGACACCGACGTCGACGGACTGGTCAGGTCGAAGCCGTCGTACAGCACCTTCATGTCGTCGAGCGTGGCGATCGACACGCCCGAATTGCCGACCTTGCCATAGATATCCGGGCGCACGTGCGGGTCTTCGCCGTACAGCGTGACCGAGTCGAACGCAGTCGACAGGCGCTTGGCCTCCATGCCCTCGGACACCAGCTTGAAGCGCCGGTTGGTGCGGAACGCATCGCCCTCTCCGGCGAACATGCGCGTGGGATCCTCGTTCTCGCGCTTGAAGGCAAACACGCCGGCGGTGTAAGGGAAGCTGCCGGGCACGTTCTCGCGCATCAGCCACTTCAGCACCTCGCCTTCGTCCTCGAAGCGCGGCAGCACCACCTTGCGCACCTTGGTGCCTGACAGCGTCGTCGTGACCAGTCCGGTGCGGATCTCCTTGTCGCGGATCTTCACCACGTATTCGTCGCCGCTGTAGGCCTCACGCATCTGCGGCCACATCGCCAGCAGCTTGCGCTCTACCTGGCCAAGCGCGCTGTCGCGTTCGGCGGCGAGTGCATCGAGTGCAGCGCCGCCATCGCCTTGGCCCTGCGCCGCCTGCAGCATGCGACTGGATTCGCGCAACTGCTGGCGCTCGCGCGCGATACGGCTTTGCTCCACCACGCGGCGATGGTAAGCGCGCACCGTGTCGGCCAGCTCGGCGAGGTAGCGGCTGCGTGCCGGCGGCACGATCACGTTCTGGCCGGTGGAGATGCGTCCCCACAGCTCGGGCAGCGTGCCGGGCCGCAACTTCAGGCCGCGCTCGGCCAGCGCCGCGCGCAAGCCCTGGTACAGCATGGTCACGCCATCGTCATTGAAGCGCGACGCCTGCGTGCCGTACACCGGCATGTCTTCCGGCTTGCCGTGCCATTGCTCGCGGTTGCGCTGCACCTGCTTGGCCACGTCGCGCCACGCATCCTGCGCGCCCTTGCGGTCGAACTTGTTGATGGCGACAAAGTCGGCAAAGTCCAGCATGTCGATCTTCTCGAGCTGGCTGGCCGCGCCGAACTCGGGCGTCATCACGTACAGCGACAAATCAACATGCGGCACGATCGCCGCGTCGCCCTGCCCGATGCCCGAGGTCTCCACGATCACCAGGTCGAAGCCCGCCACCTTGCATGCCGCGATCACGTCCGGCAATGCCTGCGAGATCTCCGAGCCCGCCTCGCGCGTGGCCAGCGAGCGCATGAAGATGTTCGGATGGTTGATCGCGTTCATGCGGATGCGGTCGCCCAGCAGCGCGCCGCCCGACTTGCGGCGCGACGGGTCGATCGAGATCACCGCGATCGACAGCGCGTCCTGCTGGTCGAGGCGGAAGCGGCGGATCAGTTCGTCGGTCAGCGACGACTTGCCGGCGCCGCCGGTGCCGGTGATGCCGAGGACCGGGATCGCGGCCTGCTTCGCCTGCGCCTGCATCGCCTGCACCAGCGCGGCATCGGCCTTGCCGTTTTCCAGCGCGGTCATCAGCTGCGCCAGCGCGCGGCGGTCGCCGCCGGCAACCGGGTCGAGCGAAGTGGGCGCGTAGCTTGACAGGTCGATGTCGCAGCGCTGCACCATGTCGGCAATCATGCCGGCCAGGCCCATGCGTTGCCCGTCTTCCGGGCTGTAGATGCGCGCCACGCCGTAGGCCTGCAATTCGCGGATCTCGTCCGGCACGATCACGCCGCCGCCGCCGCCGAACACCTGCACATGCTCGCCGCCCTGTTCGCGCAGCAGGTCGACCATGTACTGGAAGTACTCGACGTGGCCACCCTGGTAGCTGGAGATGGCAATGCCCTGCGCGTCTTCCTGCAGGGCCGCCGTGACCACTTCCTCGACCGAGCGGTTGTGGCCCAGGTGGATCACCTCGCAGCCGTGCGACTGCAGGATGCGGCGCATGATGTTGATCGAGGCGTCATGGCCGTCGAACAGCGACGCCGCCGTGACAAAGCGCACCTTGTTGGCCGGACCGCGGCCCTGCTGTACCGGCTTGGGCTGCGGCGCGCCGCGGCGCACATCATGCACATCGGAAAGGTCGGTCATTGTCTCCACCGTCTCAGGGTGTTGGCTGCCACCGCGAGGTCCGCCTGGGGTGCTGGTCTGTGCCGGCTTGACTTGCGTTGCGCGGGCTGTGCCCCGGGTTGGGGCTGGTCGATTATATGACGTTGACGTAAACGTCAATCAATGGGGCAGAACCCCAACGGCGCTGCGTCGCAGTGCTGACTAGAGTATGGGTCCGCGACGGATGGCGGGCAAACAAAAGGCCACTCACGGTGGCCTTCGGGTACTTCGCCGGCAAGGCAGGAAATCACCGGCACAACGCCCGGATCTGCGGGCACTCTCCAAACGCATCCGTACTGTGCTCTTCCACCCGATGCCGCAGCGCGTGCAGCCACGCCGCCATCCGCCGCATCGACCACGGGGCCGGCGTCTGGGCCAGCGTGAAGCGTGCCCCCGAACCATCGCCCGACAGCCATACGCGATAGCCCTCCGGCAGGGCCAGTTCCTGCCCGGGCTCCAGCCAGATATCGTTGGGATTGCCCTCGACCGTCACCCACAGCTTGCCCGCCGCCGCGCAGACGGTCTGCCCGTAACCGGCGCGCCAGCTCACTGGCTGTCCGGGCTTGTTCAGTTCGAAGGTACGTAGTTCGCGCATGATGCACTCCTGGAGCCGGCGGTCTCGATTTCTCCGCCACGCTTCCATTATTCGCATCCCTCACTACAATCCCATGTACAGTTGTGAACAGTTTTCGATGAACTGTTCAGTAGTTTTCCCTGACAGTTGCACTGACAGTTGCCCTGTCAGTTGCATATCCCGGTTTCCCCCGGCTGCCTGCCTATGAAACTCATATTAGATGCTTCCACCGGGATTCCACTGACCGATCAGATCGTCAATGGCGTGAAGTCGTGGATCGGCAACCGCGAGGCCCGGCCGGGCGCAAAGCTGCCGTCGATTCGCCAGCTGGCCGCAGAAAACGGCATCAGCCGCTTCCCCGTGATCGAGGCCTATGACCGGCTGGTGTCGCAGGGGCTGCTGGATTCGCGGCAGGGGTCGGGCTTCTACGTGGCGGACAGCCCCCTCGCGGGACGCTCGGCGCGCGGCTGGTCGGACCCCAGCCTGGCGGAGGATCTTTCGGACCATATCCTGGAGCAGTTCAACCACCCCAGCAGCACGCTGAAGCTGGCCGGCGGCTTCGTGCCCGAGACCTGGCGCGACGTGGAAGGGCTGCAGCAGGCGATCCGCGCGATCTCGCGCACCGAGATCGACAGCGTGATCCACTACGCCACGCCGCTGGGCCATCCGGAACTGCGCAGGCAGGTGCTGCTGCGCGTGCGCCAGCTCGGCATCGCGGCGGAACTGCCGCAGGTGCTGATCACCAGCGGCGCCAGCCAGGCGCTGGACCTGGTGGTGCGCCACCTGCTCAAGCCCGGCGATACGGTGTTCGTGGAGGATCCCGGCTACTACAACCTGTTCGGCCTGCTGCGGCTGCATGGCGTGCAGCTGGTGGGCGTGCCGCACACGCCCCACGGCCCGGACCCCGACGCGTGCGAGGCGCTGCTGCGCCAGCACAAGCCCAAGCTATTCTTCACCAACAGCGTGCTGCAGAACCCCACCGGCGCCACGCTGGCGCCGCCGGTCGCGTTCCGGCTGCTGGAGCTGGCGCGCCGGCACGGCTTCCGCTTTGTCGAGGACGATATCTTCTCGGACTTCCAGACGCACTTCACCGACCGGCTGGCCACGCTGGACCAGCTTGAGCACGTGATCTACATCGGCGGGTTTTCCAAGACGGTGTCGGCATCGCTGCGGATCGGCTATGTGGTCGCCGACAAGGCGCTGGTCAAGGACCTGGTCGACGTGAAGGTACTGACCAGCGTCGCCGGCTCGCACTTCGCGGAAGCGGTGACGGCCGCGCTGCTGGAGCGCGGCGGCTATCGCAAATATGTCGAGCGGCTGCGCCTGCGCGTGCGCGAGGCATCGGCCAACGCGGTGCGGCAGCTGACCGGCTGCGGCTGGGAAGTGTTCTGCGAGCCGAGCGGCGGCAACTTCCTGTGGGCGCGCCCGCCCTGCATCGAGGATTCGCGCGAGCTGGTGACGCTGGGCGAGGAATACGGCGTGACGCTGGCGCCGGGCAATTACTTCCGGCCCGGCGGCGAGACCTCGGCGTGGATCCGCATCAACGCCGCCTATGCCAACGAGCCGCGCGCGGTGGCCTTCATGAAGGCCGCGGCGGAGCGCGGCGCGCGCTGATGCCTAGCCGCCGCGGTGCAGCTGGATTTCGGCCAGTTGCCGGTTTTCTGCGATGCGCACTCGGGATTTACTTCGATGGCCACGGCGCGCACCTGAGCACGCCCCTGAGCACGCCCCTGAGCACGCACCTGAGCGCCCCCCGTGGCACGCAACCAGAGAGGCCGGACCCGAAGGCCCGGCAGCCATGCAATGCGGCGTGCGCCGCTTACTTGATGTCCTGCAGCGCCTTCTTCACCGTATCGAACAGCTCGCCGATCTGCGCTTCCGAGATGATCAGCGGCGGCGAGAACGCCAGGATGTCGCCGGTGTAGCGCACCAGCACGCCCAGCTCCAGGCACTTGAGGAAGGCCTCGTAGGCACGCATGCCGGGCTGGCCCGGACGCGACTCCAGTTCGATCCCGGCCACCATGCCGAAGTTGCGGATGTCCTTCACGTGCGGCGCGCCGCGTACGCTGTGCACCGCCGCTTCGAACACCGGCGACAGCTCGGCGGTGCGGCCGAACAGGTTCTCGCGCTGGTAGAGGTCGAGCGTGGCAACGGCAGCGGCAGCGGCCAGCGGGTGGCCGGAGTAGGTATAGCCGTGCAGCAGCTCGATCGTGCCCGGCGCGGCAGCGTTGACCACGGTGTCGTGCACTTCGCGGCGCACCGCGACGGCGCCCATCGGCACGGCGGCGTTGTTGATCGCCTTGGCCATCGTGATCAGGTCCGGCGTGACGTTGAAGCGCTCGGCAGCGGTGGCCGCGCCGAGGCGGCCGAAGGCGGTGATCACTTCATCGAAGATCAGCAGGATGCCATGCCTGCTGGTGATCTCGCGCAGCTTTTCCAGGTAGCCGACCGGCGGCACCAGCACGCCGGCGGAGCCGGCCAGCGGCTCGACGATCACGGCGGCGACGTTGGCCGGATCATGCAGCGCAAGGATGCGCTCCAGCTCGTCGGCAAGGTGCGCGCCCCATTGCGGCTGGCCCTTGGAGAAGGCGGCCTCGGCGATGTTGAGCGTGGCCGGCAGGTGGTCCGTGCCCGGCATCAGGTTGGCCGAGTAGGCCTTGCGGTTCGGGCCGATGCCGCCCACCGCCATGCCGCCGAAGCCCACGCCGTGGTAGCCGCGCTCGCGGCCGATAAAGCGGGTGCGCTGGCCTTCGCCGCGCGCGCGGTGGTACGCCAGCGCGATCTTCAGCGCGGTGTCGACCGACTCCGAACCCGAGTTGGTGAAGAAGATGCGGTCCAGCCCGTGCGGCATGACCGCGGCCACCTTGGTGGCGGCCTCGAACGACAGCGGGTGGCCCATCTGGAACGGCGGCGCATAGTCCAGCGTGGCCGCCTGGCGCGCGACGGCGTCGGCGATCTCCTTGCGGCAGTGGCCCGCGGCCACGCACCAGAGGCCGGCGCAACCGTCCAGGATCTGGCGGCCGTCGTGGGTGGTGTAGTACATGCCGCTTGCCGACGCCAGCAGGCGCGGCGCCGCCTTGTACTGGCGGTTGGCGGTGAAGGGCATCCACAGGGCATCGAGATCGGGAATCACGGTCTTGGCGGCGTCCATACGTCCTCCTCGGGGCAATTGGAAATTGGGCGGGTCGGTTGGCTGACGCCGTTCCGGCACCACGGCGAGTGGCGAGCACCGAAGCGGGCGCGGAACGGCGGCAATGACGGCCACTCTACCGGCGGCGTCTGGCCGACAAAATATACAGTCCGGAGAGCACCGCCTTACCGTACAGTTTGATCATGCCAAACCGTGCAGGCAAGCAGCCGCGCCGACCGCCGTGCCCGCCGCCTGCCACATGGCGCTTGCCACATGGCGCTTGCCAATACCGTGCGGCATCCCGCGCTGCACTGCGGCAAATTTCGCAACCCGGAATGGCGCCGCACCCGGCGCCCGGTGCAGCCCGCTAAACTGTACAGGTTCGCGCCTGACGAGGTGCCTGGTGCAACGCTTCCGATGCTGACCCTGAACCTGACCCGCAGCCGCCGCGGCGGCGAAACCCTGACCGAGCAGATCGTCGCCGGCATCGCCGCGCTGGTGGAACAGCGCGCGCTGCGCGCGGGCACGACGCTGCCGTCGGTACGCCGCTTTGCCCAGCACCACCAGGTCAGCACCTTCACCGTGGCGGAGGCCTACGGGCGGCTGACCGCACTGGGCTACCTGGCCGCGCGGCCGGGCTCCGGCTACACCGTGGCGCACCGCCACGCGCCCACCGGCAGCACCCGTGCGCCGCAATGGGAAGCGCCGGGACTGAACGCGGCGTGGCTGCTGTCGGATGTCTTCGCCGATCATTCCGTGCCGATCAAGGCCGGCGCCGGCTGGCTCCCGGGCGACTGGCTCAACGAGGAGGGCCTGCACCAGGCCATGCGCGCCTCGGCACGGGTGCCGGCGGCACAGCTGTCGGGCTACGGCCATCCCTACGGATTCGCGCCGCTGCGCGAGCATATCGCCACCGGCCTCGGCCAGTACGGCATCCCGCTGCAGGCGCAGCAGGTGGTGCTGACGCAGGGCGCGACCCAGGCGCTGGACCTGGTGGTGCGCACGCTGCTGCGCGCGGGCGACACCGTGCTGGTGGAATCGCCCTGCTATTGCAACCTGCTGCAGATCCTGCGGCTGGCGGGGCTGCGCGTCATCGGCGTGCCGCGTTCGGCGGCCGGGCTGGACACCGATGCGCTCGACGACGCGATCCGTGCCCACACTCCCCGCGCCCTCTTCGTCAACACCGTGCTGCAGAACCCGACCGGTGCCAGTCTCAGCAGCATGAACGCCTTCCGCGCGCTGCAGCTCGCCGAGCAGCACCGGCTGCTGGTGGTGGAGGACGATATCTACCGCGAGCTGGCACCGGCCGGCTCGCCGATGCTGGCGGCCATGGACGGGCTGTCGCAGGTGGTCTACGTCAATGGCTTTTCCAAGACCATCACGCCGTCGCTGCGCGTGGGCTACCTGGCCGCCAGCCCCGACCTGGCCAAGGCCTTCGCGCGGACCAAGATGGCGGTCGGGCTGACCTCGTCGGAAGTGACCGAGCGCCTGGTCTACTCGGTGCTGACCAGCGGCCACTATGGCCGCCACGTGGCCGCGCTGGCCGAGCGGCTGCGCGCGCAGCAGGACCTGGTGACGGAAAAGATGGAGGCGCACGGCCTGGCGGTGCTGCTGCGTCCCGAAGGCGGGATGTTCGCCTGGGCGCGGCTGCGCGACGATATCCAGCAGCGGCTGCAGGCAAGCCGGCGCGGCGAGCCGCTGGGCGGCAACCGCCTGGCCACGCTGGCGCTGGAGCACGGCATCTGGCTGGCGCCGGGCTCGTACTTCGAGCCGGACGAGACCGATTCGCCGTGGATCCGCTTCAACGTGGCCACCGGCGACGCGCCGCAGCTGTGGCAATTCTTCGACAGCCTGGCGCAGGCGCCGCGTGCCGCCGCCTGACGCGCGGCCACATCAGAAGCGGTAGCGCAGGTAGCCGGTAGGGAAACAGGTGCCGGGGTTGGACCCTTGCGCGGCCGGGGCCCGCTCCCAGGGCGCTGCCTCAGCTCCAGAGGCGTTCGACGACCCAGCCTGCGGTGGCGCAGACGCCCACCCAGCTCACCAGTGCGATAGCAATAAAGCGGTATGTCATCTCAGGACCGACAATAAACTCGTTGCGGGAATATGAATTTTTCGCAAAATCATACATCCATTCACGAATGTATGTAAGTGGCAATCGGATTTCCCTGAGATGTACTGGTGACTTTTCGTAACGTGGGAAGGTAAAAAAGCGCCTGTTGCGACATGCCGCAGGCGCTGATGCGGCGAAATGCCACGGGCCGGACGGGTAACCTGCGCGCGGGATCTTCAGCCGCGCAGGAACGGCAGCACTTCTTCCAGCAGCCGTTCCGGCATTTCTTCGGCAATGTAGTGGCCGCACGGCAGCGCATGCCCGCGCACGCGCCGCGCCACCTTGCGCCATTCGTCCAGCGGACGGAAACACTGCCCGACGGCGCCCTGCTCGCCCCACAGTGCCAGCATCTCGCACTCGACCATGCGGCCGGCGGCAAGGTCGGCGCGGTCATGTTCGAGGTCGATGGTGGCACTGGCGCGGTAGTCCTCGCACAGCCCGTGCGCGGCACCGGGCAGGCTCAGGCAGCGCAGGTACTCGGCCATGGCGGCGTCGCTGAACGGCGCCAGTCCGGCGCTGCGGGCGCCCATGGTCTGGCGCAGGTAGAGCGCGGGATCCGCTTCGATCAGCGTTTCCGGGAATGGCGCCGGCCGGATCAGGAAGAACCAGTGCCAGTAGGCGCGCGCAAAGGCCTCGCTGGTCTGCGCGTACATCGCCAGCGTGGGGGCGATATCCAGCGTCACCAGCCGCGTCACCGCCTGCGGATGATCCAGCGCCAGCCGGTGCGCCACGCGCGCGCCGCGGTCGTGCGCCAGCACGCTGAACCGCTCGAAGCCGAGCGCGCGCATCAGCGCAAGCTGGTCGGCGGCCATGGTGCGCTTGCTGTAGTTGGCGTGGTCCGGCAAACCCGGCGGCTTGCCGCTGTCGCCATAGCCGCGCAGGTCGGCGGCCACCACGGTGAAATGCCGCGCCAGCGACGGCGCCACCTTGTGCCAGATCGCATGGGTCTGCGGGTGGCCATGCAGCAACAGCAAGGCAGGCCCCTGGCCGCCGGCCATCGCGTGGATGGCAACGTCGCCGCAATCGATCCGGTGCGGCGTGAATCCTTCGAACATCGTCTGTCTCCATGGCCGGCCCGCGGCCGTCTGCATCCGTGCCGGCTAGTGTAATCACTAAGCGGTGCGACAGGATTTCCTCCGGCGACACTCATTCGGTCGATGGACTCATGAATCCATCCCCTGCCAGCCCCTCCCTGTCGCCGGCAGGGATGCCGCCCGCGGCACAGCGGCGCTCTGCTACCCTTGCAGCATCCGCCCTGACTTCCAGCCACAGCAAATCCGACCATGCATACCCAAGACCTGTCCGCATGGACCCACAGCCATACCTTCGACGGGGGCAACCGCGACGCCGAGCGCGGTACGCGCCTGGTGATGGTGATCACAGCCATCGTGATGGTGGTGGAAATCGCCGCCGGCCTCTGGTTCAACTCGATGGCGCTGCTGGCCGACGGCTGGCACATGAGTTCGCACGCGCTGGCCATCGGGCTGTCCGCGTTTGCCTATGCGGCCGCGCGCCGCTACGCCAGCGACCGGCGCTTTGCCTTTGGCGCCTGGAAGATCGAAGTGCTGGCTGCCTTTGCCAGCGCGGTGTTCCTGCTCTGCATTGCCGCGCTGATGGCGACCGGCTCAGTCGAACGGCTGTTCAGCCCGCAGGAAATCCATTACCGCGAGGCCTTGGTCGTGACCGCGCTGGGGCTGCTGGTGAACCTGGGCTGCGCGCTGATTTTGGGCGGACATGCGCACGGGCACGGGCACGGACATGCGCACGGGCATGAGCATCACCACCATGACCACGATCATCACCACGGCCACCACGACATCAACCTGCGCGCGGCCTACGTGCACGTGCTGGCCGATGCCGCCACCTCGGTGCTGGCCATCGTGGCGCTGGCCGGCGGCTGGTGGCTGGGCTGGGCCTGGCTCGACCCGGTGATGGGACTGGTGGGCGCGGCGCTGGTCGGCAAGTGGGCGATCGGCCTGCTGCGCCAGAGCGGCACCGTGCTGCTGGACCGCGAGATGGACCACCCGGTGGTCGAAGAAGTGCGCGAGGTGCTGGCCGGGCTCGACCGCGACGGCCGCCCAGGCGAAGAAGGGATCCGCGTGACCGACCTGCATGTCTGGCGCGTCGGCCGCCAGCACTTTGCCTGCATCGTCTGCCTGGTCACGCATGACGCCACGCTGACGCCGCAGCGCGTACGCCAGGCGCTGTCCGTGCATGAGGAACTGGTGCACGTGACCATCGAGATCAGCCGCTGCGACGGCACGCACTGAACGCCTGCGGAACGAAGCACCCGAAAAAGCACGCCAGGACTGGCGCGCGGCTTTATCTCAGGTCAGGTCAGCTCACACCACATGCACAGCGGCGGCGTATCGGTATGCCGCTGGAATTCGCTGGACGACAGCACCTCCTGCGGCAGCTTCGATGCCGGCACCAGCGTAAAGCCATAGCGCGCAAAATAGCTCGGGCAACTCGATGCCAGCAGCACCGCGCGCTGCAGGCCATTCGAGCGCGCGCGCATCAGCGCGGCGCGCACCACGTGCGTGGCAACACCCTGGTCGCGATGCTCGGGCAGCACCGCGACCGAGCGGATCACCACGGTCTGGCCGAACGGCTCGCCGGCGGCACAGCCGATGATCCGCGATTCGAGGATGGCGACATGGAAGTGCTCCAGCACGCGGAACACGTCGTCGGTCGGCAGGCCGCAGCGCTCTAGCAGCGCACCCACCGCTGGCGCGTCCGAGGGCACCGCCGCCCGGATCCGCAGGTCTTTCATCATCAGGAGCCTCTCTTCTTCACATCACTTGGCGACGGGAACACCATGGAAGCCCGGCATGGTTGCGCCGCCATCCAGACGGCGCGCTGTGCACGCAGGCCGGTCCGGCCTGACCGCGAAACACTACCCGATTCGGTCGCTTTGTACTATCCGGGAAGAACAGGGAAAACCGGTGTCGGAAATTGCCCGCCGCATTCCGCACAGGGGCGCGCGGCTGCTCGGCGCAGGCGCACCCCCGCGCGTGCATCACGCGACGCAGGGTGCGAAGAAGGGGAAATGTCGCTGCCAGAGGAAAACTGGAGGCGGGGATCCGGAATCGAACCGTCGTATACGGCTTTGCAGGCCGTTGCATCACCACTCTGCCACCCCGCCGTGGATCACGCGCCGTGCCGGCGCGTCGTGCTGCGGGCCGCAGTGTAGCGGGAAATGGAAAAGTCTGCAGGGCGCTGCGCGAGCGCCCGCCACTTCAGTCAGTCGCCGATCTCGCCCATGGCCGACTGCACGTAGTTCTGCAGGCCGACCTTGCCGATCAGCTCGATTTGCGACTCGAGCCAGTCGATATGCGATTCGGTGGCTTCCAGGATATCGACCACCACCTCGCGCGAAACATAATCGCCGATCGACTCCAGGTACTTGATCGCATCCTTGCAACTGGCCTGCGAAACCTGTTCCAGCTTCAGGTCGCAGCCGAGCATTTCTTCGGTGTTCTCACCGAGCAGCAATTTGTCGAGGTCCTGCAGGTTGGGCAAGCCATCGAGCAGCAGGATGCGCTCGATCAGCTTGTCGGCGTGCTTCATTTCCTCGATCGATTCCTCGTATTCGTGCTTGCCCAGGGCATTGAGTCCCCAATGCCGGTACATGCGCGCATGCAGGAAATACTGGTTGATGGCGGTCAGCTCATGCCGGAGCTGGCCGTTGAGCATCTGAATCGCTTTCTTGTCGCTTTTCATGACAGCACCAACGACCCCTCGATACGGGTGGATCAATTCTCATTATCGTGGCCAGCGCACGGCGGCAGCCCCAATATCGCGCTGTGCTTTTCATGGTAGGCCGGCAAAGGGGGACATCAAGCAAATTCGGCGGATATTGATCGATTATCCAACGTTATTGCGCATGAGAATGGCAATGGTTTCCATTCGGTTTTTGCTAGCGCATGAAAAGCCGCATCCGGCATTAATACCCGAGCCTTCCGGACACATATTGCAAATAAGAAAACGGGCGCACACGGCATATTGCCGCGCCGCCCGTTATGGGAGGAAGGGAGGAACCGGACGCAGATCAGTCGAGGCGCGCGCCCGAATCCGCCACCAGCGTCTTCAGCACCGGCCAGTCGCGCGCATAGAGCGCCTGCGCCTCGGCCGGCGAGCTGCCCACCGGACGCAGCCCCAGCCCGGCCATGCGCGCCTGCATGTCGGGGGTCTGCAGGATCGCCTTCACCTCGCTTTCGAGCCTGGCCAGAATGGGCGCCGGCACGCCGACCGGGGCCACCAGGCCGATCCAGCCCACCGTCTTGAACGCGGTGTCCTGCATGCCCAGCTCGGCAAAGGTCGGCATCGCGGGCAGTGCGCTGCTGCGCTGCGTGCCGGTAACGGCCAGCGCCTTGAGCTTGCCGCTCTCGATATACGGTTTGGCCGTCAGGATGCTGGCGAAGCCGAACTGCACCTGGCCGCCAAGCAGGTCCTGCAGCATCGGCGCCTCGCCCTTGTAGGGCACGTGCGTGGCATTGCCGCGCGTAAGCTTGCTGAGGTAGGCGCCGCTCAGGTGCGACAGCGATCCCACGCCCCACGAGGCATAGGTAGCCTGGCCCGACTGGGCGCGCGCGTAATCGCCCAGCTCGCGCGGCGTGCGCGCTGGCACCGACGGGTGCGCGACCAGCACCAGCTGCGCGTCGGCCAGCACGCTGATCATGGTCAGGTCCTTGCGCGGGTCGTACGGCAGCTTCTCGAACAGGAACTGGTTGGTGAGCACCGACTGCGTCAGCGTCATCAGCAGCGTGTAGCCGTCCGGCGCCGCCTTGGCCACCGCATCGGTGCCGATGATGCCGGAGGCCCCGGCCTTGTTTTCCACCACCACCGGCTGGCCCAGGCGCTTGCTGAGTTTCTCGCCCATGGTGCGGGCGATGGTATCGGTGCCGCCACCGGCCACGTAGGGCACCACCAGGCGGATCGGCTTGGCCGGATAGGTCTGGGCAGCAGCCGGCAGGCCGAGGCCGAGCGAAAGCCCGCTGGCTGCGAGCGCGAGCCATGCGCGTCGTTTCATGTCGTCTCCAGTTGTCTTGATTGTCTTTATGGTTCTGGAGAGCAACGGTAGCGGGCTTGAGAAAGTACGTCCAATGCAATATTTTTCAGGTTTCCATGCATAAATGCTTAGATTGATGGGCCTGCGCCAGCTGCATCACTTCGTCACCCTGCTCGAACAGGGCAGCTTCGCGCGCGCGGCCGCGGCGCTGCACCTGTCGCAGCCGGCGCTGACGCGCAGCATCCAGGCGCTGGAGGCCGACCTCGGCACCCTGGTCGACCGCAGCTACGGCAAGGTGCGCCCCACCGCCGCCGGCGCACTGGTGCTGGAACGCGCGCGCCGCATGCTGCGCGAGAGCCGCGAACTGCGCCGTGACCTGCAACTGCTGGACGAGGTGGAGATCGGCGAGATCCGCGCCGGCTTCGGGCCGTTCGCGGCATCGTTCCTGCTCGACCCGGTGCTGGAAGCGCTGGTGCGGCGCTACCCGCGCCTGCGCATCGACGTGGAGACCGCCGACACCACCACCATGCTGCGCGCGCTGGAAGCCGAACGGCTCGATGTCTTCGTCGGCGAAAGCCGCAGCCTGGCGCAGCTCGGCCACCTGCAGATCGAGCGCCTGCCGGCGCTGGAGACCGGACTCTTCGTGCGCGCCGCGCACCCGCTGGCGCAGCAGCGCGACATCAGCCTCGCCGCGCTGCGCGATTACCCGGTGGCGGGCCCGCGGCTGCCCGCGCATATCCACCAGTTCTTCCGCGAGGCCTTGCTGGCGGCCGGCAACGGCACGGCCGGAAACGACGGCACCGGCCTGCTCACCGTCACCTGCAACGACATGCATGCGCTGCGCACACTGATGCTGGCCGGCGACGCCGTCGCGCTGGTGCCGGTGGCGATGATGGCCGAGGCCTGCGCGCAGGGCGCGGCGGTGCCGCTGCGGATGCGCCCGCGCCATGACCTGCGCGCCCAGTACGGCATCGTATCGCTGGCCGGGCATACCCCGTCGCCGGCAACGCGCGCGTTCGTGGCGCAGGTGCACGCGGCGCTGGCGGACCACTCCGCGGCGGGAGCGAGCGCCATTCCGGTTCGCTAGAAACTTTCAGGGCAGCCCGGGAAAAATCTTCAGATCGCGAACCGGACCGGCGTGCTATGTTGGCCGCGGAACACACCGTCATCCCAGGCGCTCCGGAGGCTCCGACATGCCGACCAACACCGCTCGCCGGCTGCTAGCGGCCCTTGCTCCCGCCCTGCCGCTGCTGGGGGCAGCCACCAGTGCCAGCGGCACCGAGGGCGCGCTCGGCCGGCCCGTCACCGGCACCAGCGTCACGCCCAATGCCGGCATCGTCTCGCCGGAGCCCATCCTGGCGGTCAACCTCGGCGAGATCTACCTCGACGGATCGATCGGCGGCAGCCGCAGCGTGCCGATTGGCGGCCAGGCAGCCGTGGACGTCGACGGCAAGGTCGCCTTCACGCTGGCCACCGTGATGAAGGTCTGGGACACCGGGCCCGGCGCGTGGAACTTTGCCTCCAGCTTCACGCTGCCCTACGTGTGGACCAGGGTCACGGCCAATGTCGGCATCGGCAGCGTCAGCAGCCGTACGCAGGACACCGCGTCGAACCTGTTCGACATCTATTTCACGCCGCTGATCGCCGGCTACCACTTCTCCAAGACCGAGCATGTGGCGCTGAGCCTGAACATCTGGGCGCCGACCGGCAAGTACGACCCCAACGCACTGGCCAACCCCAGCCTGAACAACTGGACTTTTATCCCGCAGGTGGCCTACACCCGGCTGTTCCCCGAGCACGGGCTGGAATTCGATGCGGTGGCCGGACTCCAGTTCTACACGCGCAACCACGCCACCGATTACCAGAACGCGCCGCTGTTCACGCTCGACACGATGCTGCTCAAGCGCTTTGCCAACGGCGCCGGCGTGGGCCTGATCGCCGGCACCACGCAGCAACTGGGCGACGACAGCGGCCCGCTGGCGGACCGCCTCAACGGCTTCCGCGGCCACGACTGGGCGCTGGGGCCGATCGTCACCTACGACACCAAGATCGGCGCGAAAAGCCACCTGTCGATGAGCCTGCGCTGGGTGCCGACCATCGCCAGCAAGAACCGGCTCGACAGCACCAGCACGTTCATGGGGACGGCGGCGATCGTGTTCTGAGCGGACCATGTCATAAAAGCAAAGAGGCCCGGAAGGGCCTCTTTGCTTTTATGACATGGCGTTGCGGCTTCCTTACTCCACCGTCACCGACTTCGCCAGGTTGCGCGGCTTGTCCACGTCGGTCCCGCGGGCGCATGCCGTGTGATACGCCAGCAGCTGCAGCGGCACCACGTGCAGGATCGGCGACAGGTCGCCATAGTGCTCGGGCATGCGGATCACCTGGATGCCGTCCGACGACTGGATCTGCGTATCGCTGTCGGCGAACACATAGAGACGGCCGCCGCGCGCGCGCACTTCCTGGATGTTGGACTTGAGCTTTTCCAGCAGCGCGTCGTTGGGCGCGACCGTGACCACCGGCATGGCTTCGGTCACCAGCGCCAGCGGGCCGTGCTTCAGTTCGCCGGCCGGATAGGCCTCTGCGTGGATGTACGAGATTTCCTTGAGCTTGAGCGCGCCTTCGAGCGCGATCGGGTAGTGCAGGCCGCGGCCCAGGAACAGCGCGTTCTCGCGGCGCGCGAAGTCTTCGGACCAGGCGATGATCTGCGGCTCCAGCGCCAGCACGCCGTGCAGCGCGGCCGGCAGGTGGCGCAGATTGGCCAAATCCTTGGCCTCGGCTTCCTCGGTCAGCAGGCCGCGCACCTTGGCCAGCGCCAGCGTCAGCATGTACAGCGCGGCCAGCTGCGTGGTGAAGGCCTTGGTCGAAGCCACGCCGATCTCGGTGCCCGCGCGGGTCAGGAAGCGCAGCTCGGTCTCGCGCACCATGGCGCTGGTGGCAACGTTGCAGACCGCCAGCGTATGCACATGGCCCAGCGCGCGCGCGTGGCGCAGCGCGGCCATGGTGTCGGCGGTTTCGCCCGATTGCGAGATCACCACCACCAGCGCGCGCGGGTTGGGCACGGTGTCGCGGTAGCGGTATTCGCTGGCGACCTCGACCTGGGTCGGGATCTTGGCGATGCTTTCGAGCCAGTACTTGGCGGTGCAGCCGGAATAGTAGCTGGTGCCGCAGGCCAGGATCAGCACGCTGTCGATGCCGGCGAAGACTTCCGCGGCGTTGTCGCCGAACAGCGCCGGCGTGATGCCCTCCACGCCTTCCAGCGTGTCGCCCAGCGCGCGCGGCTGCTCGAAGATTTCCTTCTGCATGAAGTGGCGGTACGGTCCCAGCTCGACGGATGCGGCATGGGCCTCGACCAGGCGTGCTTCACGCTCGACCGCATGGTCCTGCGCGTCATGGATGACGACGCCGTCAAGCGAGATCTCGACCACATCGCCCTCTTCGAGGTAGATGATGCGGTTCGCGGTGCCGGCCACGGCGAGCGCGTCGGACGCGAGGAAGGCCTCGTTCTCGCCCAGCGCCACCACCAGCGGCGAGCCGGCGCGGGCGCCGACCACCACGCCGGGCTGGTCCTTGGCGAACACGGCGATGGCATAGGCGCCATGCAGGCGCTTGGTGACGGCGCGCACCGAGGCGAACAGGTCGCCGCGGGTGGCGCTGCTGGGATAGGTGTAGGCCTGGTGGATCAGGTGCGCGACGACTTCGGTGTCGGTCTGCGACTCGAAGCCGTAGCCGACCGCGCGCAGCTCCTCGCGCAGCGGCTCGTAGTTCTCGATGATGCCGTTATGCACCAGCGCGATGGTCTCCCCCGACAGGTGGGGGTGGGCGTTGACGGTATCGGGCTTGCCATGGGTGGCCCAGCGCGTGTGCGCCACGCCGGTGAAGCCGGACAGGCCCGAAGCCTGCGTCTGCGCATCCAGGTCGGCCACGCGCGACACGGTGCGGGCGCGCTCGACCGCATCGTCGCGCACGACCGCGACGCCGCACGAGTCATAGCCGCGGTATTCCAGGCGGCGCAGCCCCTCGACCAGGACCGGAACGATATTGCGCGTCGAAACCGCGCCGACGATGCCACACATGCTGAACCCCCGTTGCTGGCGCCCACTGCGGCGCCCTGTCCAATCCATCGCGCCGCCCGTCCGCGGCCGGCGCTTTCCCTGGCCGCTCACGCGGCGGCCTGACGATTACTTCTTCGGCTGCCTGACCGGACGCTGCCAGGCGTCGACGGTCATCTGCTTCGCCCGCGACAGCGTCAGCTTGTCCGCAGGCGCTTCCTTGGTCAACGTGGTGCCCGCGCCCAGCGTGGCGCCGCGGCGTACCGTCACCGGCGCCACCAGTTGCGTATCGGAGCCGATAAAGACGTCGTCCTCGATCACCGTGCGGTGCTTGTTCACACCGTCATAGTTGCAGGTGATCGTGCCGGCGCCAATATTGACGCGCGAGCCCACTGTGGCGTCTCCAACATAGGCGAGGTGATTGGCCTTGCTGTGCGCAGCCACCTGGGCATTCTTGACCTCGACGAAATTGCCGATATGGACATCTTCGCCCAGTTCGGTGCCCGGGCGCAGCCGCGCGTACGGCCCGATGCGGCCGGCAGGACCGATTCTGGCACTGTCGACATGGCAGAACGGGTGCAATTGCGCGCCGGCACCCACGGTGCTGTTGCGGATCACGCAATGGGCGCCGATGCTGGCGCCGTCTTCCAGGTGCACGCGGCCTTCGAACACGCAGCCGACATCGATGGTGACATCGCGCCCGCAAGTCAGCTCGCCACGCACGTCGATGCGCGCCGGATCCAGCAGCGTCACGCCGGCTTCCAGCAGGCGGCGGGCCTGGTTGCCCTGGTGGATGCGCTCGACTTCAGCCAGCTGCAGCTTGCTGTTGACCCCAAGCGTCTCCCAGATCGCCGCCGGCTGCGCCGAGACGATCTCGACGCCTTCCGTGGCGGCGCGCTCGACCGTGTCGGTCAGGTAGTACTCGCCCTGGGCATTGTCGTTGCCAAGCGTCGACAGCCAGCGCCGCAGGTGTCCCGTCGGGCACACGATGATGCCGGTATTGATCTCGCGGATGGCCTTGACGGCCTCGCTGGCATCCTTTTGCTCGACGATGCGGACGATGCTGCCCGCGGCGTCGCGTACGATACGGCCATAGCCGGTGGGATCGGGCATTTCCACCGTGAGCACGCCGAAGCGCCCGGTGCCTGCCTCGGCCACCAATGCCTGGAGCGTGGCAGCGGTTGTGAGTGGCACGTCACCGTACAGAACCAATGTTGGCTGGCTGTCGTCCAACAATGGAAGTGCCTGCATCACCGCATGGCCCGTGCCTAGCTGCCGGGCCTGTTCGGCAAAGGCAACATCGTCGGCGGCCACGGCGTCGCGCACGTGCGCGGCGCCGTGGCCGACCACCACGACCAGCCGCGACGGCGACAGCGCGCGTGCCGTATCCAGGACGTGCGCCAGCATGGGCCGCCCGGCAACCGGGTGCAGTACCTTGGGCAAATCGGAAACCATTCGCTTGCCCATGCCCGCGGCGAGAATGACGATATTCACAAGGAGACCCCTAAGTGAGTGTGTCCGAAAATATTCTGGAAAACGCCAGCCGGGTGCTTCGCGGACTTCACCGCCCAGCTTGGCTGCAGGCCCGTGCCCGGTCGGTGCGGAATCCCGCAAACCCTTGCCAGTCTTGGGCTGGCGGCGATCGGAGCGGCCCTGTTGCAACGCGCGCCGATTTTAACATGGCGTTTTCTGCGCAAGGCCGCGCTGTTTCCGAATTTCACAATCGGTGGGCGCGGCGGATTTTGGTGATTTTCAGTGCGGCGGCGCTGTGCGCGTGCAATGCGATGAAACTCGGGTACCAGCAAGGCGACCGGCTGGCGTACTGGTGGATCGACAATTATGTCGACGTCACTTCCGCCCAGGAGCCGCTCACGCGGGAGGCCATCGCGCGCTTCTTTGCCTGGCACCGCAAGTCGCAGCTGCCCGAGATCGCGGGCCTGCTGCAGCAGGCCAAGGCCGAAGTGCGCCAGCCGGTAACACCGGCCATGGTCGAGCACTTCCAGGACGCCTCGCAGCAGCTGGCGCGCCGCTCCTACGAGCGGGCCATGCCCGACATGGCAGACCTGCTGCTGACGCTGACGCCCGACCAGATCGCCCGCATGGAGAAGAAATTCGCCGACGGCAACGCCAAGTACCGCAAGAAATTCCTGAACCCCAACCCGGCCGAGCGGGTCGACGCCCGCTTCGACAAGGTGATGGACTACGCGCGGCTGGTCTACGGCGACTTCTCCGGTGAGCAGGAAAAGCAGATCCGCGCGGCGCTGCTGCCCGTGGTCGAGAACGCCGAGTCGCGCTACGCCGAGCGGGTGGCGCGGCAGCAGGAATGGCTCAAGATGGTGCGCTACGTGCAGGCCACGCAGCCGTCCAGGCCGCAGGTGATGGACCTGCTGCGGCGTTTCCGCGAATACTGGCAGAACCCGCCAGCCAGGCATGCCGTGAGCCACGATGCCAGCAACAGCGCCGGCATTGCGCTGACCGTGGCGATCGCCAACATGACCACGCCGAAGCAGAAGGCGCATGCGCAGGACCGGTTCCAGAAGTGGATCGACGATACCAACGTGCTGATGCGGGAGAAGGCGCACGCCCCGGTGCAGTCGGCGGCGGCGAACTGAGTTTCGGCCAGCCCTCAATGCAAAATGCCCGCTCACGCGGTAATACCGTTCAGTTAACCACCGTCGTTCCCGCGCAGGCGGGAACCCAGTGACTTCAAAAGACGCTGGATTCCCGCCTTCGCGGGAATGACGGTGGGGCTTGATACCTTAACCGAACGGCATTACCGCTCACGCGGGCATTGTTGCCATGTGGTGGCGGTCGGCGGCGTTACTGCGGCGCGCCGGCCTGCTCCGCCCCGGGCGCGGACGCCGGCGGGCGCTCGAAGCGCACGAACTCCATCCGGTTCTCTTCCATGCTGCCCGCGAACACCAGCGGCTGCTGCTGGAAGGTGGTCTCACCGAACAGCGAAGCCTCGTCCACCTTGGCCAGCCCGGTAGCCAGCCCCGTGAACGGGAACAGCTCGGTATCGGCCAGGTGCGACGGCACCACGTTGCGCAATGCCGAGAAGATATTGTCGATGCGGCCCGGGTTCTGCCGCTCCCACTCCTGCAGCATCTCGCTGACCTTCTTGCGCTGCAGGTTTTCCTGCGAGCCGCACAGGTTGCACGGGATGATCGGGAATTCCATCGCGCGTGCGTACGATGCAATGTCCTTCTCCGAGCAGTACGCCAGCGGGCGGATCACGATATGCGCGCCATCGTCGGTGGCCAGCTTGGGCGGCATGGCCTTCATCTTGCCGCCGAAGAACATGTTCAGGAAGAAGGTGTTGACGATGTCGTCGCGGTGGTGGCCCAGCGCGATCTTGTTGGCGCCCAGTTCCTTGGCGGTGCGGTAGATCACGCCGCGGCGCAGGCGCGAGCACAGCGAGCAGGTGGTCTTGCCCTCGGGCACCTTCTCCTTGACGATCGAGTAGGTGTCGGCCTCGACGATCAGGTATTCCACGCCCAGCGACTTCAGGTATTCGGGCAGCACGTGCTCGGGGAAGCCCGGCTGCTTCTGGTCCAGGTTCATCGCGATCAGCCTGAACTTGATGGGCGCGCGCTTCTGCAGCGCCATCAGGACCGACAGCATGGTGTACGAGTCCTTGCCGCCACTCATGCAGACCAGCACGGTGTCGCCGTCCTCGATCATGCCGAAGTCGCCAATGGCCTTGCCGGTTTGCGATTGCAGCCTCGTCTCGAGGCGGTAGAAATTGTTCGAGTGGCTCATGGAGCATCCTGTTGCATGGCGCCTGCCGGATGGAATGGCCGGCAGCGCGCGAAGGGGCAACATTTTACTTTAGCCGCCTGCTCGCTGCACGCGCCAGGCAAATGCGGACTCAGGCGCCCTGCTTGATGTGGAACACCTCGACGCCGACGGAATCGCAGTCCGGGTACACGTCGGGCTTCTCGGTCGACACGCGCACGGCGCGCACCTTGGGATGCCTGAGCATGGCGCGCGCGACGTCGTCGCACAGCGTTTCCTGCAGGTGGACATGGCCCTGCGCCATGCGCTCGGCCACGGTGTTGCGCATGAAGTCGTAGTCGACCACTTCGTCGAGCTTGTCGGCGTGCGGGGTGGATTCCTGCAGCGGCACGAACAGGTCGATATTGATCAGCACGCGCTGCTCGCCCTTCTTTTCGAACTCATGCACGCCGATATTGATCTGCACTTCATAGTTGCGCAGGAACATGCGTCGGCAGTCCTGCAGGCTGGGGTGGGAAAGAGCGGCGAGCATGGTCATGGCTGGGGGGAAAGGCTAAAAAAGGGAACGCCGCGCCCCGGGGGACGCGGCACATCGGGGTATGGATTGCCGGCGTACCTGGCGTACAGGCGCCAGCTTACTCGGTCAGGAACATCACGTCGCGCGCCAGCGGCATCAGGTGCTGGCCGCCGTCCACGTACAGCGTGGTGCCGGTGACGGCGCGCGCCTGCGCCATATAGGCCACGGCCTGGGCGATATCCTCGGGCGTGGACGACTGGCCCAGCGGCGTCACGCGATGCGCGCGGCGGAAGCTCTGTTCCGACTGCTCGCCCGACACCAGCGTGATGCCCGGCGCCACGCCGACCACGCGGATGCGCGGCGCCAGCGCCTGCGCCAGCTGCACCGTGGCGGTCTGCAGCGCGGCCTTGGACAGCGTGTACGACAGGAAATCGGGATTCAGGTTATCCAGCTTCTGGTCGAGCAGGTTGATCACCACGCCGCTCGGTCCGGCGGCCTTGTCCTTGTCCTTCTCGCCGCCCGGGGCCGCGGCGGCCAGCGCCTTGTGCAGCTCGCGCGCCAGCAGCAGCGGCGCCGCCACATTGGTGCGCATATGCGTATCGAGCGACGCATAAGAGAAGCTGGTCGCCACGTCGTACTGGAACAGCGAAGCGTTGTTGACCAGGCAGGTCGGCAGGCCCAGCGCGGCAATGCAGTCCGCGATCAGGCGGCCGGTGGCGGCCTCGTCGGCAAGGTCGGCGCGCAGCACCGCGGCACGGCGGCCGAGCGCGCGGATTCTGGTCGCCAGCGCCTCGGCCTCGTCCACCGAGCGGTGGCAATGCACGGCGACGTCCCAGCCTTGCGCGGCCAGTTCCAGCGCAATGGCGCGGCCCAGGCGGCGCGCGCCGCCGGTGACGAGCGCGACGCCGCGGGCAGAGGCCTGGGCGGCGGCGTGGCCGGCAGTATCGGGAGCGGTATCGGGAGCGGTATCGGGTGCGGCAGCAGGTGCCGAGGTATCGGATGCGGGCATTGCTACAATCGCGGGATGCAGAAAGCCGCTAGTCTACCCCTTCCCCCCGCCGATGCGCAGGCCGCGTCCGATACCCTTGCGGCCCGTATTGGCGAATCGATCGACGCGGCCGGCGGCTGGATCGGCTTCGACCGCTATATGGCGCTGGCGCTGTATGCGCCCGGCCTGGGCTACTACAGCGGCGGCTCGGCCAAGTTCGGGCGCGATGCCCGCGACGGCAGCGACTTCATCACCGCACCGGAACTGAGCCCGTTCTTCGCCCGCACGCTGGCACGCCAGTTCGCGCCGCTGATCGCCCAGGGGCTGCCGCGGATGATGGAATTCGGCGCAGGCACCGGCCGCCTGGCCGCGGACCTGCTGCTCGGGCTTGAGCAGGAAGGCCGGTTGCCGCAGGAATACGCGATCGTCGAACTGTCCGGCGAGCTGCGCGCGCGCCAGCAGGAAACGCTGGCGCAGCGCGCCCCGCACCTGGCCGCGCGCGTGCGCTGGCTGGATGCCTTACCGGACAGCTTCGAGGGCCTCATCGTCGGCAACGAAGTGCTCGATGCGATGCCGGTGCAGCTCTACGCACGCATTGACGGCCGCTGGCACGAGCGCGGCGTGGCGCGCACCGAGCCCGGCGCGGCCGCCGCATTCCACTTCGAGGACCGCGTGCTCGCCGATGCCGACGTGCCGGCAATGCAGCGCGACATCCCCGGCGACCACGATCTCGTCACCGAGACTCACGCCGAAGCCGAGGGCTTCATCCGTGCCGTCGGCGCGATGCTCGCGCGCGGCGCCGCCTTTTTCATCGACTACGGCTTCCCCGCCGCCGAGTACTACCACCCGCAGCGCACCGGCGGCACGCTGATGTGCCACTACCGGCATCATGCGCATCCGGACCCGTTCCTCTACCCGGGCCTGCAGGACATCACCGCGCACGTCAATTTCAGCGGCGTCGCCGCGGCCGCGGTGGAAACCGGGCTAACGGTATCGGGCTTTGCCTCGCAGGCGCGCTTCCTGATGAACGCCGGCATCACCGAGCTGCTGATGGCGCTGGACCCGTCCGATGCGCGCGCCTTCCTGCCGCAGGCCAACGCCGTGCAGAAGCTGCTGTCGGAAGCGGAAATGGGCGAGCTGTTCAAGGTCATCGCGCTGACGCGGGGCCTCGACGACGGCACGGACGCGAGCGAGCCGCTGGCCGGCTTCGCCCGCGGCGACCGCTGCCATACCCTGTAAGCCGCGGCGAACGCCCATGCTGCGCTGGACCCTCACCATCTTCCTGAGCGTGATCATCCTGTCCTCGGCGTTGCCCTGGCTGCAGAAGATCGGGCTGGGACGGTTGCCAGGGGACGTGCGCTTCCGCTTGTTCGGGCGGGAGTTCGTGCTGCCGTTTGCCTCGACGATCCTGCTGTCGCTGGTGGCGCTGGTGATCGGCAAGCTGTTGTAGGAACAGCCGCGGACTTTCAATCCGCCGCGTGCTCGCCGAGCCGCTGCGCCACGGCCGCGACGCGGGCCGCATGGACACGGTCCTTGATCTGCCCCACGTCGTCCGCGCAGGCGCGCGCGATCGCGCCGGCATCGACGCCGGCGGCGGCTTCGCGCGCCGCCAGCAGCCGTGTCGCCTGCGGATAGTCGCTGTGCTCGAAGCCCTTGCGGCCGCGCTTGTCGGCCTCGCACGCCTGCAGCGCCAGCGCGAAGCGGTCGGGCTTGCGCAGCGCGTCGCAGCGTTCCAGCAGCCGCACCACCGCGGCGGCGCTGAATTCCAGCGAACGATGGATATTGCCGTGCTCGCGCGCCACCACCACCGCCAGGTCGCGGCAGTCGTTGGGCACGCGCAGCCGCACGCAGACCTCTTCCAGCAGCTTGACGCTGCGCATCTCATGGCCGATATGGCGCGGCAGCACGTCTTCGGGCGTGGTGCCCTTGCCCAGGTCGTGCACCAGCGCGGCAAAGCGCACCGGCAGCGGCGCGCCCATCGCGGCGGCGGTATCGATCACCATCATCACGTGCACGCCGGTATCGACCTCGGGATGGAAGTCGGCACGCTGCGGCACGCCCCACAGGCGATCGAGCTCCGGCAGCAGCCGCGCCAGCGCGCCGCAATCGCGCAGCACCTCGAACATCCGTGACGGATGCGCTTCCATCAGGCCGCGCGCCAGTTCCTGCCAGACGCGCTCCGGCACCAGCGCGTCGACCTCACCGGCCGTCACCATCTCGCGCATCAGGCGCTGGGTCTCGGCGGCGACAGTGAAATCGTGGAAGCGCGCGGCGAAGCGTGCCAGCCGCAGGATGCGCACCGGGTCTTCGGCGAAGGCATCGGAAACATGGCGGAACAGGCGGGCCTGCAGGTCGCGCTGGCCGCCGTGCGGGTCGATCACCGGGCCGGCCAGGTTGCCGTCGGCATCGACCTCGCGCGCCATCGCATTGATGGTCAGGTCGCGCCGGACCAGGTCGTCTTCCAGCGTGACATCGGGCTCGCAGTAGAAGGCAAAGCCCTTGTAGCCCATCGCGGTCTTGCGCTCGGTGCGCGCCAGCGCGTATTCCTCATGGGTGCGCGGATGCAGGAAGACCGGGAAATCCTTGCCGACGGGACGATAGCCCGCGGCTTCCATCTCATGCGGGGTCGCGCCGACGACTACGTAGTCGCGGTCCTGGCTGGGCTTGCCCAGCAGTTCGTCGCGGATCGTGCCGCCGACGGCATACACCTGCATCGTTGTGGCCTCTTCTGGTGCTCAGTGATTGACGATGATCGCGTCGGGCCGCTCGGGCGACACGCGGTACGGCTCGTCGTCGGCCAGGAAATCGCGCTCCTCGCGCGCGGCGGCGATCCACTCCTGCATCGCCGGCAGCGCCAGCATGAAGTCGGCATAGGCCTTGGCGTCCTCCGGCAGGTGGATGCCGTAGGTGGCAAAGCGGCTCACCACCGGCGCGAAGAAGGCATCGGCAATCGTGAATTCGCCGAACAGGAACGGCCCGCGCGCGCCGTGCTGCTGGCGCAGCCCACCCCAGATCGCGGCGATACGGTCGACGTCGCGCTGCACCGCCACGTTCCAGCCGCGCCCGGGCAGCACCGCGGTCACGTTCATCGGCAACTGGCTGCGCAGGTTGGTGAAGCCGGAATGCATCTCGGCGCAGATGGCGCGCGCCACCGCACGCTCGGCGCGATCGCCCGGCCACAGCGTCTTTTCCGGGAAACGCTCGGCCACGTATTCGGCGATCGCCAGCGAATCCCACACGGTGACGTCGCCATCGACCAGCGCCGGCACCTTGCCCGCCGGCGAATAGCGCGCGATCTCGGCGGCGAAGCTGCCGGTGAACAGGCGCACCTGCACCTCTTCGAATTCGATGCCGGCCTGGCGCAGCAGCAGCCAGGGGCGCAGCGACCAGGAGGAGTAATTCTTGTTGCCGATGACGAGCTTCATCGTAGGTCCTTGGGGGAGGAGGCGACAGGAGGCGGCGGTGCGCCGGACCGGTCATTTTGCCAGCGCACCAGCCTGCCTCAAAATGAATTGCTCTCGCAAGCGATCCGAAAATGGGTCACATAGGCCACCCCGCTGACGGGCCCGTCCGCCCCACCCGCCCCCGTCAGCGGTGCACGCTGGCGCGCATCGAGGTCAGCGTGGCATCGCGGTTGCGCCCGGCCAGCGCATCGGTCATCACCGATTCCAGGCTGGCCGGATGCAGGTCCAGCTCCGGCGCGACCGGATGTTCGAGCACATTGT
This sequence comes from Cupriavidus oxalaticus, assembly GCF_016894385.1. Lineage (NCBI taxonomy): Bacteria > Pseudomonadati > Pseudomonadota > Betaproteobacteria > Burkholderiales > Burkholderiaceae > Cupriavidus > Cupriavidus oxalaticus. Next base: position 196,764 of record NZ_CP069812.1, on the reverse strand, counting down.
CCAGCTGCATCGAGTCGAGGTTGTCGCGCGACAGCAGCGGATCGCCCGGCATGTGTTCCATGATGGTCGCCTGCACCCGCGCCAGCGCGTCCGGCAGCGCGATCACCGGGCGCGGATGGCCCGAAGCGCGGCCGGCGAAGCGCACCAGTTCTTCGAGCGTATAGACCTGCGGGCCGCCCAGTTCATAGCCGCGGCCGATGGTTGCCGGGTTGACCATGGCGTTGAGGAAGGCCTGCACCACGTCCTGCACGAACACCGGCTGGAAGCGCGCCTGCGCGCAGGCCAGCGGCACTACCGGCGCCATCTGCTGCATCTGCGCGAACAGGTTGAGGAAATGGTCGTCTGGCCCGAACACCACCGACGGGCGGAAGATGGTCCAGTCCAGCCCGCTGGCGCGCACGATGCGCTCGCCGTCGCCCTTGCTGCGCAGGTACATCGACGGCCCCTGGCTGTCGGCGCCGAGCGCGCTCATATGCAACAGCCGGCGCACGCCGGTGGACAGGCACGAAGCCGCGATCTGGCGCACCATTTCCACGTGGGCGCTGGCAAAGGCCTCGCCGTAGGGATCGGCACGCTCGCCGTGCAGCACGCCGACCAGGTTGACGACGATGCCGTCGACCCCGAGCGAGCCGATGGCGTCATCGAGCGCGGCATTGTCGGCCAGCCCCAGTTCCACCACCTCGACGCGCGGCAGCAGCAACAGGTGCTGCGCGTGCTCGACGTTGCGGGTGCCGACCACGATGCGGTCGGGGGCAATGGGCGAATCGGGATTGCTGCCCGGTTCCAGCGGCGCACCCGAGGCAGAGGCGGCGCCTGCCAGGCGCGAGACAAGGTGGCTGCCGATAAAGCCGGCGCCACCGATGACGAGGACGTTGCTGGTCTGCATGATGCCTCCGTGCCAAGTGGACTGCACGTCGCGGCGCGTTGCGCCAGCCGGGCCGCCGCAACGCGCCCGGCACTGCACACCAGCGGCCCGTCCCGTCGGGTGCCCGTCAGGGCAGGCTGGTGGTGGTCACCGGCGACGGCGCGACCGTGCCCAGGCGCGATTTCAGCGACTGCGGACGGCCACTCATCAATGCAGCATAGTACGTAGCGTTCGAAAGCACATTCTTCACATAGCCGCGCGTTTCCGTGAACGGGATGGTCTCTGCAAAGATCGCGCCTTCCACCGGCTGCGCCAGCGTGCTGCGCCAGGCCTTGGGCCGGCCCGGACCGGCGTTGTACGCGGCCGACGCCAGCGTCCAGGAACTGTCCAGGTCGGTCAGCACCATGTTCAGGTAATTGGTGCCGAGCAGGATGTTGATGTTGGGATCGCCCATCATCTGCGGCGAGAAATCGTTCATGCCGATCTTGCGCGCCACGTACCTGGCCGTCGCCGGCATCACCTGCATCAGGCCATGCGCACCGGCGGACGAGCGCGCGTTCATGATGAAGCGCGATTCCTGCCGGATCAGGCCGTAGACCCACGCCATGTCGAGGCCGACATCGTCGGTGGCGCGCTGCATGATGTCGCGGTACGGCATCAGGAAGCGCAGCCCGAAGTCATGCTCGTTGCGGGTGCGGTCGGCGGTGTTGACGGTGCGGTCGAGCAGTTCGAGACGGCGCGCGTACTCCGCCGCGGCGAGCAGCTCGCGGTCGTTCATGCCGCGCAGCTCCCAGTTCCATTCGCGGTTGCCCTCGAAGCGCATGTTCATCGCATAGAACTTCTGCGCGCGCTGGAAGCCGGCGCGCGAGCGCATGGCATTGGCTTCGGCATCGCCGACAGTGGTGCGCGCGGGCAGCGTGATGCGGTTGCCCAGTTCTTCGCTGGCGAGCTGCCCATAGAAGTTGAACTGGCCGGCGATCTGCTGGAAGTTCTGCTGCGCCTCGGTATCGCGGCCTTCGGCCTTGAGCGCGCGGCCGTACCAGTAGAGCCACGCCGCGTCCTTGGCGCGCAGCTCGGGACGCATCAGCTCGACCGCCTGGCGCACCTGCTTCCAGTCGCCCTGGCGCAGCGCGGCGCGCACGCGCCATTCCTGGGTGTCGTCGGACAGCCACTGGTTGCCGCCCAGGTCCATCTGGCGGCGGTAGTAGGTGGCCGCTTCGGGCAGCAGCTTCTTGGCCGCGAACTGGCCGATCACGCCCCACGCCGCGCCTTGCTCGTCGCGCGACAACGTGCCCTGGACGGTGCCCAGGTAGGCGACGGCCTGGTTGGGGTCGGTGCGCGCCATCTTGACGAGGGTGGCGAGCGTGTCGGCGTCGACGCGCGCATCGGGCAGCAGCGCGGCGATCTTGCCGGCCAGCGTCAGGTAGTTCTGCTCCAGCGCCAGCCGCGCCTGGTAGGCGACATCGCTGCGCTGGATCTGCTGGCTTTGCACCAGGTAGCCGATCAGGTCGACGCAGCCTTCGCCGAAATAGCGCGGATCGCTCAGCGCGTGGCGCGACTCGGCGGCGACGTTCTGGCCCTTGAGCGCGCGCGACAGCAGCGCATAGCATTCGACCTGGGTATCGTCCTTGAGCGCGAACTGCGGGTACTCGGCATCGAAGTTGGCCCAGTCGCGCTTCTTGCCCAGCACCAGCAGCCAGTCGTTGCGCATGCGGTCGGCAATGGCCTGGCCCTTGTAGCGCTGCAGGAAGGCGCGCACCTGGTCGTCGGGCGCGTCGATGCGCGCCAGGCCGCTGGCGTCGAACATCTGCGGCTTGATGCGGAAGTACTCGATGTACGACGGGATCGGGTAGTCGACCAGGGTGGCCGAGATCGCGTAGGCGCGCTCCACGTCATTCTTGCGCGCCGCTTCGCGCAGCGCGGCGAAGGCCTCGTCCGGATCGCTCGGGATCACCGCCGGCTGCTGCTGGCGCACCGGCGCCTGCGGGCGCTTCTGCGCGTGGACCGGCGTGACAAGCAGTGCACATGCCATGGCGATCCAGGCGGCCCGCCCTGCACGCTGCAGATATACTCCCTTCAGCATTCTTTGCTTCCTTGTCGATGACGGCGGCGCCGGTGCCCGCCATGCATGGCAAGGGCCGCAGCAGCTTCCGCCGTCCGTGTTGGTTCGGACGCGGGCATTATCCCACGCCATGTCTTCAAGATCCGCCACTTCGGCCGCCACCTCGCCCGCCTCGCTCCCCGATCCCGCCGAAGACCGCCGCGCGCAGCGTGCGCGCCTGCTGGCATTGCGTGCCGGCCTGCCCGCGCGCAACGATGCCGATGCGCGCATCGGCGCCGCGTTGTCCGAGCTGCTGGCGGGCCTGGCCGTGCGCTGCCTCGGCTTCTACTGGCCGATCCAGCAGGAGTTCGACGCGCGCGGCGCGGTCGCGCAATGGCTCGCGGCGGTGCCCGGGCGCCAGGCTGCGCTGCCGGCGGTAAGCCGGCCCGGCGCGCCGCTGGACTTCCACCGGTGGGACCCGGACACGCCAATGACCAAGGGCCACTATGGCATCCCGGTCCCAGACGGCACCGAGGCCGTGACGCCCGACGCCCTGGTCATTCCCTGTGTCGGTTTCAGCCCCGACAAGTTCCGCCTGGGCTACGGCGGCGGCTTCTACGACCGCACGCTGGCGGCGATGGCGCACCGGCCGGTGGCGATCGGCATCGGCTATGAAGCGTGCCGCATCGCGCTGCCCGCGCAGCCGCATGATGTGGCGATGGACTGGATCGTTACCGAGGCCGGGGCGTTCTAGCCCAAAAGGGTGACGGGAGCGCGCGGGCAAAGCTTGAGTTCAGCCGGCCTGCACGAGCTCATCGACCAGCGCGCGCATGCAGCGCCAGTGCGAGCCTTCCCAGAACACCCGCCGGCACTGGTCGCAGGTGACGAAGCTGCGGTGGCGCTCGAGCACGCCGTCCGGCACCCGCCCCGCCGCTTCGGCCGCATCCAGCGCGTGCAGCGGCACATTGCAGTCCAGGCATAACGAAAACGGCCGCGCGCTGCGCGCCAGGTCGAGCCGCGCGAAGATCTCGCGCACCTGCTGGCGCGGCTTGAGCGCGCGCACATAGCAGCCGTGCGTGATGCCGCGGCGCTTGAGCAGTTCGCGGTCGCGCGTCAGCACGACGCGGCATTCGTCAACAGCAATGCGCTCGATCTCGCTGTCTTCGAAGTGGTTGTCGTAGAGGGTGTCGAAGCCGGTCATGCGCAGCAGGTGCGCCAGCCCGCCCAGATGCGCGTCGGCAACGAAATGCATCACGCGCAGCGGGTGCTCGCGCACGCGCAGCAGCGGCGTGACGTCGAGGCGTTCGAACTTGGGATAGACCGAGACCCGGTCGCCATCCTGCAGCTGGCGCTCGAAGACGGAAGACTCGCCGTTGACCAGGATCAGCTCGACCTCGGTGTGCGGCACACCGAGTGCCTCGATCATGTGCTTGACGGTCGCGGCGCGCGCGCACGCGCAGGGCAGGTCACGCCGGCGCTGGTCCGGTGGGAGGAAGTCGTTCAGTTCCTCGTAGAAGCGGAAGGTGGCGGTGACCATGGGGCGAGTATGGCACCGATTTGGGGGCGTGGGAGCACCTATGCGCCTGCAGCAGGCACCCCTCTCCCCGTGAGGCCCGTGAGGGGAGAGGGAGAACACCTTGCTTGGGCAAGCTCGAGTCGCTTTGGAGCACCCAAAACCGCTCTCTTTTCAGCGGGTTCCTTACAGCTTCAGCCGCTGCCAGATCGCCTTGGTCGCGCCGGCCGCGTTGAGCGTGTAGAAATGCAGCCCCGGCACGCCCGCGGCCAGCAGCCGCTCGCACAGCGCGGTGACCACGTCCAGCCCGAAGGCGCGGATCGATTCGCGGTCGTCGCCGAAGCTCTCCAGCCGCTTGGCCACCCAGCGCGGCACTTCGGCACCGCACATCTCGGAGAAGCGCATCAGCTGCGAGTAGTTGGTGATCGGCATGATGCCCGGCACGATCGGCACCTCCACGCCCTGCGCGCGCACATCGTCGACAAAGCGGAAGTACGCGTCGGCGTTGTAGAAGTACTGCGTGATCGCCGAGTCGGCACCGGCCCTGACCTTGCGCACGAAGTTGTCGAGGTCATGGCGCGGCGACTTCGCCTGCGGGTGGTACTCCGGGTACGCCGCGACTTCGATATTGAACCAGTCGCCGGTCTCCGCACGGATGAACTCCACCAGCTCGTTGGCGTAGCGGAACTCGCCGATCTCGCCCATGCCCGACGGCATGTCGCCGCGCAGCGCGACGATATGGCGGATGCCGCCGTCGCGGTACTGCTGCAGGATCGCGCGGATGCTCTCGCGCGATGAGCCCACGCACGACAGGTGCGGCGCGGCCTCGATGCCTTCGCGCTGGATTTCCAGCACGGCGTCGAGCGTGCCTTGCTGCGTGGTGCCGCCGGCGCCGAACGTCACCGAGATGTACTTGGGCTTGAGCGGGGCCAGCTGCGCGCGCGTGTTGCGCAGTTTCTCCGTGCCCTCCGCCGTCTTGGGCGGGAAGAATTCAAAGCTGAAGTAGCGGTCTTGCATGATGGTGGCGCGCCGCGTTGCCGCGGCGCGCGAAATGAGGTCAGTCGTCGCGGTTGCCCAGCAGCAGGCTGGCGAGCAGCCACGAGATCACGCTGTACAGGATGGAGCCCAGCAAGGCCGCCCAGAAGCCGCCGACCGTGAAGCCCGACAGCAGGTTGCCGACAAACAGGAACAGCAGCGCGTTGATGACGAAGATAAACAGCCCCAGCGTCAGCAGCGTGACCGGCAGCGTCAGGATCACCAGGATCGGCCGGATCAGCGTATTGACCAGGCCCAGCACCAGTGCCGCCAGCATCGCCGAGCCGAAGCTCTTGATGTGGATCGACGGGATGATGTACGGCAGCACGAACAGCGCGACAGCGTTGATGACCCAGACGACCAGTAGTCTCATGACGGCTCCTTGGTTGGTGGTTTCTCCCCTCACCCCCGGCCCCTCTCCCGCAAGCGGGAGAGGGGAGTTCCTACCTTCCTGCGCGCATCAATAACGGTAGTGATCCGCCTTGTACGGGCCTTCCTTCTTCACGCCGATATAAGCGGCCTGCTGCTCGGTCAGCTCGGTCAGCTGCGCGTTCAGCTTGCGCAGCTGCAGGCGCGCAACCTTCTCGTCCAGGTGCTTGGGCAGCGTGTAGACGCCGACCGGGTACTTGCCGCTGTCGCGTTCCTGCCAGAGCTCGATCTGGGCGATGGTCTGGTTGGCGAACGAGCTGCTCATCACGTACGACGGGTGGCCGGTGGCGCAGCCCAGGTTCACCAGGCGGCCCTTGGCCAGGATGATCAGCTTCTTCCCGTCCGGGAACTTCACGTGGTCGACCTGCGGCTTGATCTCGTCCCACTCGTACTTCTCGATCGAGGCGATGTCGATCTCGTTGTCGAAGTGGCCGATGTTGCAGACGATGGCCTGGTCCTTCATCTTGGCCATGTGCTCATGGGTGATGACGTGGTAATTGCCGGTGCAGGTGACGAAGATATCGCCGTGCTCGGCGGCGTAGTCCATGGTCACCACGCGGTAGCCTTCCATCGCGGCCTGCAGCGCGCAGATCGGGTCGATCTCGGTGACCCACACCTGCGCCGACAGCGCGCGCAGCGCCTGCGCGCTGCCCTTGCCCACGTCGCCGTAGCCGGCCACGATGGCGATCTTGCCGGCGATCATCACGTCGGTGGCGCGCTTGATGCCGTCCACCAGCGATTCGCGGCAGCCGTACAGGTTGTCGAACTTGCTCTTGGTGACGGAGTCGTTGACATTGATCGCCGGGAAGCGCAGCTCGCCCTTCTGGGCCATCTGGTACAGGCGGTGCACGCCGGTGGTGGTTTCCTCGGTCACGCCGCGGATAGCTGCCAGGTTGCGGCTGTACCAGCTCGGATCCCTGGCCAGCTTTTCCTTGATCGCGGCGAACAGGTAGGTTTCTTCCTCGCTGCCCGGGTTGGCGATCAGCGAAGCATCCTTCTCGGCCTTGGCGCCCAGGTGCAGCAGCAGCGTGGCGTCGCCGCCGTCGTCCAGGATCATGTTGGGGGTGCCGCCGTCGGCCCAGTCGAAGATGCGGTGCGTGAAGTCCCAGTACTCCTTCAGCGATTCACCCTTGAAGGCGAACACCGGCGTGCCGCCCGCGGCGATGGCGGCGGCGGCGTGGTCCTGCGTCGAGAAGATATTGCACGAGGCCCAGCGCACGTCGGCGCCCAGCGCCTGGAGCGTTTCGATCAGCACGGCGGTCTGGATCGTCATGTGCAGCGAGCCGGCGATGCGCGCGCCCTTGAGCGGCTGCGCGGCAGCGAATTCATCGCGGATCGCCATCAGGCCGGGCATCTCGGTTTCGGCGATGGCGATTTCCTTGCGGCCCCAGCTGGCCAGCTTGATGTCGGCGACGAGGTAGTCTTGCTTCAGGTCGGTCACGGCGTTCATGTTTCACTCCGGTGAAGAGTGGCACGCAGGTGACGAGATCGGGGAATCGGGCGGCGGCATGGCAGCGGCACATGCGCAGCGGGCGGATAGGTCGACTCGCCTCCGTGCGAACCACGGATCAGCGAGCGCCGTTGAAGACAGTCCGAGCCTGGCGGATGCATGGGGTAGCACTTTTTGCCTACCGCATCCGTTGCAACGCTCCTCGGAGTGGCGGTATTGTAGCGTGCCCGGCTGCCTTGCGCACCGGCCCCTCCTTGATTTCCGCACAGATGATCCCAACGCCACCCCGCACCCTGACCATCGCCGGCTCCGACTCCGGCGGCGGCGCCGGCATCCAGGCCGACCTGAAGACCTTTTCCGCGCTGGGCTGCTTCGGCATGAGCGCGATCACTGCGATCACCGCGCAGAACACGCTGGGCGTGACCGGCGTGCATGCTATTCCTGCCGACATGGTGGCCGCGCAGATCGACGCGGTGGCCGGCGATATCGGCGTGGACGCGGCCAAGACCGGCATGCTGGGCACCGCCGCCATCGTCGAGGCCGTGGCCGCGGCGGCGGACCGGCATGGCATCCGCAAGCTGGTGGTGGATCCGGTAATGATCTCGACTTCGGGCGCGACGCTGTCCGACGACGCCACCACGCAGGCCATGGTGCGGCTGCTGTTCCCGCGCGCGCTGCTGGTCACGCCCAACCTGCCCGAGGCCTCCTACCTGCTGGGCCGCAGGATCGCGCGCCGCGCCGACATGGAACAGGCCGCCGCCGACCTGATCGCAATGGGCTGCCCGGCCGTGCTGCTCAAGGGCGGCCACCTGGAAGACGATGGCGCGGCCGGCATCGCCGGCGGGCTGGATGACATGCTGATGCTGAAAGACGGGACCGTGCGCGTGTTCACGCACCCGCGCGTCGATACCCGCAACCTGCACGGCACCGGCTGCACGCTGGCGGCGGCGATCGCGTCGCAGCTGGCGCGTGGCGATGCGCTGGAAGATGCGGCGGGCAAGGCACTGGACTATGTGGCGCAGGCCATCGCGGCCGGCGCGGGACTGCGGCTGGGCAGCGGCAACGGCCCGCTGAACCACGCCTTCGCGCCGCGCGCGCTGGGCTGAGCGGCGGGTTTTTCAGGCAGGAATCAGTTGCCGCCGCTGGACAGCGGCACCAGCTTGAACGCGGCCCGCGCCACGCACACCACGGTGCCGGCCGCATCCTTCACTTCGCCTTCGCAGAAGGCGATGCGCGCGCCGCGGCGCAGGCAGCGCGCTTCCAGCGTCAGCTCGCCGCGCGCGGCGGCCAGGAAATGGGTCGACATGTCGATGGTGATCACGCCCGTTTCCGTGGGCGCATGCGAGCGTGCCGCACCGCTCAGCGTGAAGTCCAGCGTCGCCATCAGCGTGCCGCCGTGCACGTCGCCGCGGCTGTTCACCAGCTGCGGGTGCGCCGGCAGGCGCGTGCGGCAGTAGCCCTCCTCGATCACCTCCGGCTGCAGGCCGAAATAGCGCATCAGCGGGACATCGATGCCGAAGTAGGGCTTCTCGGGCGTGCCGGGGGCGGCGGGGATGATTTCGGGGAGCTGGGTCGACATGGTGCGCGATGCGGGATGGTTGGCGGGGAATGCTGCCCAACATCATAGCGGCGGGGTCCGGTCCGGTTCCCGCGGCTGGGCGAATGTCGCACAAATCTTGGTGACGCGATGCCCTCACCAGGTGTGGTTCGCTCCGCTCTCCCCCGGCCCTTTCCCAAAGGGCGAGGGGAGAAAAACCACTGGCTCAGAGAGCCTCGGCCGGAAACAGGCTGACGAGGTGGGCGACGGCTGCCGGCACGTCGTCGGCCTCGGTGACGGCGCGCACCACGGCGGCGCTGCCCACGCCCACGGCCAGCACTTCGCGCATATTCGTGGCGTTGACGCCACCGATGCCGACCAGCGACGGGATCACCGGCTGCATCAGCTTCGCATACGCGCGGAAGCGGCCCATGCCTTGCGGCTGGGTCGGCATTACCTTGGTCGTGGTCGGGAAGATCGCGCCGAGCGCCAGATAGCTCGGGCGGATCGCCGCGACGCGCAGCATCTCGGCGTAACCGTGCGTGGATACGCCCAGCCGCAGCCCGGACGCGCGGATCGCGTCGAGGTCGGCGTCGTCGAGGTCTTCCTGGCCGAGGTGGATGCCGTAGATACCGCTCTGCGCGCCGTTGGCAACGTGATAGTCGATCGCCGCCTGCCAGTGGTCGTTGATGAACAGGCGCGACGACGAGCCCTGCATGGCCCTGGCCGCGCGCGCGATCTCGGCGCGCACCGCGGCGGGATCGTCGGACTTGAAGCGCAGCTGCACCGTGGGCACGTTCAGCGGGGCCAGGCGCTCGATCCATTCGACGCTCGGCACCACCACGTACAGTCCCAGCGCGGGGCATGGCGCGAACGGCTCGACGGCCTGTTCCGGCGCCACCAGCGCGGCATGGCGCACGCGCGGGAAACGCGCGAAATCCGCTGGCCAGTCGGCCGAGCCCGGCGCCCAGGCGCGCGCCAGCGCCAATGCGTCATGCGCGGGGAAATGCAGCGAGAGGCTCGCCAGCAGCACCGCGACGAACGCGGCCGAATGCGGCTGGTCGCTGTCCGCGGCAACCGAGAACACCCAGGTGCCCATCGGCGAGCGCACCGTGTCGATCCACTGGCCGCCTTCGCGGTCGGTCTCGATCAGCGTGGCGCCGCTGGCGGCAACGCGCGCAATGGTTTCTTCGGTGGCTTCGCCGTCGGACAGCAGCACATCGTGCGCGCCGGGATGCTCAGGCGCGTCTTCCAGGCGCCAGGCCTGCCACGGCTTGTCGTCGATGCCGAAGGTCTCGCCATAATGCTCGAGCACCGCCGCGCGCAGCGGACCGTCGCTGGGAACGTGGACGGGGCGGCGGGTCATGCGCGCTGCTCCCGCTGTTCCGCCTCCGCATGCCAGAACGGCATGCCGACCACCGGCGTGCTGGCCTGCGCCACCTCGCGCTCGGGCATCGGGCCGGCGAGGTACGCGGTGCGGCCGGCTTCGACTGCCTGCGCGAACGCGCGCGCCATGTTGACCGGGTAGGCGGCCTGCGCCACCGCGGTGTTGAGCAGCACGCCGTCGTAGCCCCACTCCAGCACCTGCGCTGCGTGCGACGGCAGGCCCAGGCCGGCATCGACGATCAGCGGCGTATCCGGCAGGCGCTCGCGCAGCACGCGCATCGCGTGCGGATTGACCGCGCCACGGCCGGTGCCGATCGGCGCGGCCCAAGGCATCAGCGCCTGGCAGCCGACGTCGAGCAGCCGGCGGCACAGCACCAGGTCCTCGGTGCAGTACGGCAGCACCTTGAAACCTTCCTGGATCAGGGTCTCGGCCACCGCGGGCAGGTTGAGCGTGTCGGGCTGCAGCGTGTAGTCGTCGCCGATCAGCTCCAGCTTGATCCACGGCGTCTCGAACACCTCGCGCGCCATCATCGCGGTGGTGATGACCTCCTGCGCGGTGAAGCAGCCGGCGGTGTTGGGCAGCACCGGCACGTTCAGCGCCTTGAGCATCTGCCAGAACGCCTGGCCGCCCTCGCCGTCGCCCACCGCGCCCTGGCGGCGCAGCGCGACGGTGATCATCGCTGGCGTGGAGGCCTGCACGGCCGCTTCAAGCGTGGCCGGCGACGGATAGCGCGCGGTGCCCAGCAGCAGGCGCGAGCCGAACGACTCGCCATACAGCACGAATGGGTCGCGCAGGGTTTCGGAAGGTTCGAATGTCATGGGGTCAGCCTCCCGTCACGGGTTGCACGAGGTCGATGCGGTCGCCGGCCGCAAGGGGGGTGTTGGCATGCGCGGCGCGCGGCACGAACTGGCCGTTGACCGCCGCGGCAAAGGGGGGCGCGATCTTCGCCACGGTCACCGCATCCGCCAGCGTGGCGGATTCGGCAAGGGCGAGGGGTCGGCCGTTGAGCAGGATTTCCATGTCAGTCTTGCGTTAGTGCAGCAGCCCGGTGCGCGCGTGCAGCGCGGCCGCCGGCGCTTCCGTCACTGCCTCGATCATGCCGGGCCAGCGCAGCGCGGCAGGCACGGCGTGGGCGGCAGGATCGCCCTTGAGCAACGCGCCCACCACCGCGCACGCGGCCTCGGTCACTGCCGGGGCGATCAGGAAGCCGTGGCGGTACAGGCCGTTGACGCGGACCACGCGCGCCTGCTGGTCGACGCGGATCGCCGGCAGGTGGTCGGGCCGCGTGGGGCGGCGCTGCACGTTCAGCTCCAGCACGCGCGCCTCGCCGAAAGCGGGATGCAGCGAATGCGCCGCCGACAGCAGCTCCAGCGCGGAACGCACGCTCATCGGCGAATCGTCCTCGCTTTCCAGTTCGGTCGCGCCGATCACGTACAGGTCGTTGGGCTTGGGAGCAATATAGATCGGGTAGCGCGGATGCAGCAGCCGCACCGGCCGGTGCAGCTTCACGTCGGGCGCATGCACGCGCACTACTTCGCCACGCAAGCCCCGCAGGCCGGGCGTGGTGCCGCCGGGCTGCGCCGGCCACGCCGTGCGCGCACCCAGGCCGCGGCAATCCAGCACCACGTCGGCGCGGATGCCCAGCGTGGGCAGCGTGCCGGCTTCCACCTCGCCGGCTTCCCAGACGCAATGCACGCCCTCGCTGACCGCGCACGACAGCAGCGCGCGCAGCGCACCGCGGTTGTCGAGCTGGCCCTCTCCGGCCAGCAGCAGCCCCTGCGGAAAGCGGCCCGCCAGCGCCGGCTCGACTTCGCCCACGCCCTTGCCGTCCAGCGCCCGCAGCCGCTGCGACACCAGCTCGGGCGGCGCCACCGCGCGCATGCGGCTGGTGAACAACGACATCTCGCCGCGGTCGCGCGCATGCCAGACCACCAGCGTGCCATCCTCCTGGAAGAAGACCGGCTCCGGCAGTTCGGCCAGCCACGCCCGCCACAGGTCGACGCTGGCAATGCCCAGATCGACGATGCGGCGCTCGGCGATGGCCGACTCCGCCAGCGGCGCCAGCATGGCCGCGGCCACGTAGGCGGCCGAACCCGCGCCGTCCGGCCCGGCGCGCTCCACCAGCGCCACGCGGGCGCCGCTGCGCACCAGTTGCCAGGCGGCCAGGCGGCCGGCGAGTCCGGCCCCGAGGATGGCGACGTCAAACGACTGTACTGCTGTCATGAGGGATGTTGTGCCGGGCCTATGCATGCGGGGCATGCTTATGCACCGGCCTCCTTGTTGTCAGGGCCGCCGCGCGGGGCGCTGCGCGGGCGGCGGAACAAACGCGGGCACGGTCTGCGACGCCATGCCCGTACTGCCGTTGCCTTACGAGTAGATCTTGCTGCCCTTCTTCAGGAACTCGATCGACTTTTCTTCCATGCCCTGCTGCGCCTCCTTGGGCAGCGATGCCGCGTAGTCGCGCACTTCCTGCGTGATCTTCATCGAGCAGAACTTCGGCCCGCACATCGAGCAGAAGTGGGCGATCTTGGCGCCTTCGGCCGGCAGCGTGGCGTCGTGGTACGAACGCGCGCGTTCCGGGTCGAGGCCCAGGTTGAACTGGTCTTCCCAGCGGAACTCGAAGCGAGCCTTGGACAGCGCGTTGTCGCGCAGCTGCGCGCCCGGCCAGCCCTTGGCAAGATCCGCGGCGTGGGCGGCGATCTTGTAGGTGATGATGCCTTCGCGCACGTCTTCCTTGTCCGGCAGGCCCAGGTGCTCCTTGGGCGTGACGTAGCACAGCATGGCCGTACCCATCCAGCCGATATTGGCCGCGCCGATGCCGCTGGTGATGTGGTCGTAGCCGGGGGCGATGTCCGTCACCAGCGGCCCCAGCGTATAGAACGGCGCCTCGTAGCAGTGCTTCAGCTCTTCATCCATATTGGCCTGGATGCGCTGCAGCGGCACGTGGCCCGGGCCTTCGATCATGACCTGCACGTCGTGCTTCCATGCCTTGGCGGTCAGCTCGCCGAGCGTGCGCAGCTCGCCGAACTGGGCGTCGTCGTTCGAGTCGGCGATGCAACCCGGACGCAGGCCGTCGCCGAGGCTGAACGACACGTCGTACGCCTTCATGATCTCGCAGATCTCGTCGAAGTGCGTGTACAGGAAGTTTTCCTTGTGATGCGCCAGGCACCACTTGGCCATGATCGAGCCGCCACGCGAGACGATACCGGTAACGCGGTCGGCGGTCAGCGGCACGTAGCGCAGCAGCACGCCGGCGTGGATGGTGAAGTAGTCCACGCCCTGCTCCGCCTGCTCGATCAGCGTGTCGCGGAACATCTCCCAGGTCAGGTCCTCGGCGATGCCGCCGGTCTTGTCCAGCGCCTGGTAGATCGGCACCGTGCCGATGGGCACCGGCGAGTTGCGCAGGATCCATTCACGGGTTTCGTGGATGTGCTTGCCGGTCGACAGGTCCATGATGGTGTCGGCGCCCCAGCGGATCGACCACACCATCTTTTCCACTTCCTCGGCCAGCGACGAGGTCACGGCGGAGTTGCCCAGGTTGCCGTTGATCTTGACGCGGAAATTGCGCCCGATCGCCATCGGCTCCAGCTCGGTGTGGTTGATGTTGGCGGGAATGATCGCGCGGCCCGAGGCGATTTCCTGGCGCACGAATTCCGGCGTGATGTCTTCCGGACGCAGCGGCAGGCCCGCGCCCAGCGCGTTGCCCGGGTGCTGGCGCAGCAGCGCCTTGTATTCCGGCTTGTCGTACAGCGCCTGCAGGTTCAGCGACTCGCGCAGCGCCACGTATTCCATTTCAGGCGTGATGATGCCGCGGCGCGCATAGTGCATCTGCGACACGTTGGCACCGGCCTTGGCGCGGCGCGGATTGGTCAGCTGGGCGAAGCGCAGGTGCGCGGTGGCCGGGTCGTTGGCGCGGTCGCGGCCGTATTCCGACGACAGGCCAGGCAGTACTTCGGTATCGCCGCGCTCATCGATCCACTTCGCGCGCAGCGCCGGCAGGCCGGCCTTCAGGTCGATATGCACGTCCGGGTCGCTGTACGGGCCCGAGGTGTCGTACACCGGGATCGGCGGATTGGGCATATCGCCCTTCTCGGTACGCGTGGACGTCTGCAGGATCGTGCGCATCGGCACACGGATGTCCGGACGGCTGCCGTTAATGTAGGTCTTGCTGGAAGCCGGGTAGGCGAATTTCTGGTCGAGATCGCTCTCGAGCGATTCGAAGGAAGCAGCGGGGGCAGTACGGGCCATGGGTGTCGTCCTCTCTCTTGCGGGGTGGACGAAACCAGGAGCCCTGTGAGCGCCGCCGTGGCCTGGGGCCTGGAGGCGAGTCCCGGAGGGACAAGAGCGTTTGGTCTTGCTAGAAACTTCCCACGCCGGTACTAACCGGATCGGGTTCGAAGGGACTCTCTCAGCTCGCACGGCCCATCCGTACGGCACCCCTGTTTCATCCAACGGGGTGAATTTAAGCACAGAGCACCGGTGGGCGCCAGTGCCAGTTCCCCGTCGTTTGTGGTGCCACACCTGTGCGCATAGGTATCGAATCGCGCATGGTGCAGCGCAAAAACAGGCATCAAGCGGCCGAGCATGCACTCAAACGCGTGTCAGGTGCTCTACCATGCAAAGCAAACGGCAAGCATCGAACCGATCCAGGAGACATCCCAAAATGACCGACGCCGCCACGCACCGTGTCTTCAACCAGGTGCCGGACCTTGCGCACTACAACCTCTTCGGCTGCGATCCCATCGTCAGCGCCGCGCTGGAGCGGCTTGGCGGCGGCTGGCATGCCGAGGCGCTGGGGCAGTTCGGCGCGCGGCTGGGCGAGCCGGAAGTGCAGCAATGGGCCGCCGACGCCAACCGCCATACGCCCGAGCTGCACACGCACAGCCGCACCGGCGAGCGCATCGATTTCGTGGAGTTCCACCCGAGCTGGCACGCACTGCTGTCGCTGCTGCGCAGCCAGCAACTGCAGGCCCTCCCCTTCGCGCAGCCGCGCGCGGGCGCGTGGAGCGCGCGCACCGCGGGCTATTTCCTGCAGGCGCAGGTTGAGTCGGGCTCGCTGTGCCCGACCACGATGACCTTCGCCAGCATTCCGGTGCTGCGCAAGGAAGCCGCGCTGTTCGCCGAGCTGGAGCCGCGCCTGTATGCGAGCGAGCATGATGCGCGCGACCTGCCCTGGCGCGACAAGACCGCGATCATGATCGGCATGGGCATGACGGAGAAACAGGGCGGCTCGGACGTGCGCGCCAACACCACCGTGGCGCGCGCCGTACGTGGCGAAGGGCGCGGCGCGGAGTACGCGCTGACCGGGCACAAGTGGTTTTTCTCGGCGCCGATGTGCGACGCGCACCTGGTGGTGGCGCGCATGGGCGCCGAAGACGGCCCGCTGTCGTGCTTCTTCGTGCCGCGCTTGCGCGACGACGGCAGCAAGAACCCGATCCAGATCCAGCGCCTGAAGGACAAGCTCGGCAACCGCTCCAACTCCAGCAGCGAGGTCGAGTTCCGCGACGCCACCGGCATCCTGATCGGCGAGGAAGGGCGCGGCATCCCCACCATCATCGAGATGGCGACCAATACGCGGCTCGACTGCGTGATCGGCAGCTCGGCCATCCTGCGCGCGGCCTTCGTGCAGGCGCTGCACCATACGCGCCATCGCAGCGCCTTCGGCCGCCTGCTGGCCGACCAGCCGCTGATGCGCAATGTGCTGGCGGACCTGGCGCTGGAATCCGAGGCGGCCTCGCTGCTGATGATGGAACTGGGCCACGCCTTCGAGCATGCCGAGGGCGACAACCCCGACCCGCTCGCCGCCGCGTGGAAGCGCGTGGTCACGCCCGCGGCCAAGTTCTGGATCTGCAAGCGCGCCATCGAGGCCACCGGCGAGGCGATGGAAGTCTGGGGCGGCAACGGCTACGTGGAAGAAAGCCCGATGGCGCGGCTGTACCGCGAAGCGCCGGTCAACTCGATCTGGGAAGGCTCGGGCAACATCATGTGCCTGGACGTGCTGCGCGCGATCCAGCGCAACCCCGACGACGGTGCGCGCCTGCTGCAGGACCTGCAGCGCCGCGCCGGCGGCCATCCCGCGGTGCGCGCGGAACTGGCGTCGCTGCAGGCGCTGCTGCGCGAGGCGCCGGAGCACCTGGAAGCCAATGCGCGCCGCTTTGCGCAGGGGCTGGTGCTGACCGCGCAGGCGGCGCTGATGCTGGCGCATGCCGATGCGGAGAATGCGGAGCTGTTTGTCGCCAGCCGGCTCGGGCGCCAGCACGGGCGCGTGTTCGGCACGCTGGATGCGGAGGCCGAACTGCTGAAGCGCGTGGCGTCGCGCGGCTTCGAAGGCTAGCCGCGCACGTACGCAACGCTCGCGTCACGCCTCCATCGACTCCAGCACGCGCAGCATCACCCGCGGCGCGTAGCGGATCAGGTCATGCGCGCGCTCGCCGATCATGATCGCGGGCGCGTTGATGTTGCCACCGACCAGCGTCGGCATCACCGAGGCATCGACCACGCGCAGCCCTTCCACGCCGCGCACGCGCAACTGCGGGTCAACTACCGCCAGCGCGTCCATGCCCATGCGGCAGGTGCCCACGGGGTGATAGATGGTGTCGGCACGCGCGCGGATCATCTCGCGCACGTCGGCATCGTCGCTGCCGTCGGCACGCAGGTGCGCGGAGTACAGCTCGCGCCCGCCGAAGCTGGCCAGCTGCGGCTGCGCGAAGATCCGGCGCACGATGCGCACGCCGGCGACCATGTCGTCGAGGTCGCGCACATCGCTGAGGTAGCGCGGGTCGATCAGCGGCGCCTCGCGGATATCGGCCGACGCCAGCCGCACCTCGCCGCGGCTGCGCGGGCGCAGCACGCACACGTGGCACGAATAGCCGTGGCCGAAGTTGAGCCGGCGCATGTGGTTGTCGGCCATGCCGACGACAAAATGCAGCTGCAGGTCGGGCTCGGCCAGCTCAGGGCGGCTGCGGAGAAAGCCACCGGCCTCGGCGAAGTTGCTCGACAGCATGCCGGTGCGCTCGCGCCGGTAGCGCAGGATTTCCGACAGCAAGGTCATCAATCCGCTGAACGACACGCCGAACAACTCGGGCGCCGCCACGCGCTTGTGCAGGATGACGTCGAGATGGTCCTGCAGGTTGGCGCCCACGCCGGGCAGGTCGTGAACCACGTCGATGCCCAGCTCGCGCAGCTGCGCCGCCGGACCCACGCCGGAGACCAGCAGCAATTGCGGCGAGCCGAAGGTGCCGGCGCAGACGATCACGTCGCGGCGCGCGCGCAGCAATTGCTGGCGGCCGTCGCGCGCGACCAGCACGCCGGCCGCATGGCGGCCCTCGAAGACGATGCGCAGCGCCTGCGTGCCGGTCAGCACCTGCAGGCGCGCGCGCCCGCCGTTGCAGGCCTTGTCGCGCGTATTGCCGCCATGCAGGTAGGCGCGCGCCGCGTTCCAGCGCTCGCCGGCATGCTGCGTGACCTGGTACCAGCCCACGCCCTCCTGCTCTTCGCCGTTGAAGTCGTCGTTGCGCAGGTAGCCCGCCTGCTGCGCCGCCTCGATAAAGCGCTCGGCGAAGGGATTGGGCGTGCGCAGGTCCGACACATGGAGCGGGCCATTGCCGCCGTGCAGCGGGTCGTCGTCGCTGCCGGCCAGGCGTTCATTGCATTCCGCGCGGCGGAAATACGGCAGCACGTCGTCCCATGACCAGCCGTCACAGCCGGCGGCGGCCCAGTCGTCGTAGTCGGCAGGCCGCCCGCGCGTGTAGATCATTGCGTTGATCGACGAGCTGCCGCCCAGGCCGCGTCCGCGCGGCTGGTAGCCACGGCGGCCGTTCAGTCCCGGCTGCGGCACGGTTTGGTAGGCGTAGTTGCGTGCGCCGGCGCGCGGCAGCATGGCGGCGCACGCGGCGGGTGTGCGTACCAGCACATGGTGGTCGTGCTGGCCGGCCTCGACCAGGGCAATGGTGTCGTCCCCGCTGTCGGCCAGCCGTCCGGCCAGCGCACAGCCCGCCGATCCCGCGCCGACGATGACGTAATCGTAGGTGGTTTCCATCTGTCTCCCCGCGTGTCCGCAGGCGGCGCGCGTGAGCCGGGCGCCGCGCCGGCCGCGCGTGCCCTGTCCGTCCGGCGGATGGCAAGCTGTGAGATTCAGTGTAGGCGCTAGGCGGAACGGAGGTGAAGGGCGGCGCGCTCTCGTGCGGCGGTGCGGCGGGCGCTTGAAATGCCGGCCTGGGAGGATCCCTCCATTGCCTCGGCCAGCATGCTGGCTTATCTTGCGCGGGAGAATGCACTTGAACGCGCCGGAATGCGCAACAAATGCGACGCGATCGCGGGGCAACCGCCCGCATCCGCGCCGGATCCATCGGCAAGCCAGCTTGCCCGCCCAACCGCCCAGGAGCGCCACCGATGCGTGAAGTCCCCGATATCTCGTCCGTGTTTGGCGCCATGCACGCCGCCTCGCGGCGTGACCAGTTGCCGCCATGGACGATGCGGGCCGACCGGCTGGAGCGCCTGCGCCGCCTGCTGGCCCAGAACCACGAACGCATCGCCCAGGCCATCCACGACGACTTCGGCAACCGGCCGCGCCAGGAAACCGCGCTGCTGGAAATGTTCCCGAGCCTGGCCGCGATCGACGACGGCCTGCGCCACGGCAAGCGCTGGATGCGCGAGCGCCGCGTTGCCACCGGTTTCTGGTTCCGCCCCGGGCGCTCGCGGTTGCTGCCGCAGCCGCTGGGCGTGGTCGGCATCGTGGTGCCGTGGAACTACCCGCTGTACCTGACGGTGGGCCCGCTCGCCGGCGCGCTGGCCGCGGGCAACCGTGCCATGGTCAAGCTGTCGGAATACACGCCGCGCTTTGCCGCGCTGCTCGCCGAACTGGTGCAGGCGGAATTTGCGCCGGACGAGATCGTGATCGTCAACGGCGACGCCGAAGTGGCCAGCGCCTTTACCGCGCTGCCGTTCGATCACCTCCTGTTCACGGGCTCGACCGCGGTCGGTCATCATGTGATGCGCGCTGCCGCGGCCAACCTCACGCCGGTCACGCTGGAACTGGGCGGCAAGTCGCCCGCCATCGTCGGGCCGGGCGCGGATCTGACGCGCGCCGTGGAGCGCATCCTGGTCGGGAAGCTGATGAACGCGGGGCAGACCTGCATCGCGCCGGACTACGTGCTGGTGCCCGATGACCTGCGCGAGCCGCTGGTGCAGGCAATGCGCGCGTGCGTGGACCGCCTCTACCCCGACCTGGCGCGCAATCCCGACTACACCAGCATCATCAGCCCGCGCCACTTCACGCGCTTGCAAGGGCTGGTCGACGATGCCGCGGCGCAAGGCGCGCGCGTGGTGCCGCTATCGGATGCCGGCCCCGACGCGGCCGCACGGCGCATGACGCCGACGCTGCTGCTGGACGTGCCGGAAAGCGCCACGGCGATGCGCGAGGAAATCTTCGGGCCGGTGCTGCCGGTGGTGACGTACCAGACGATCGACCAGGCGCTCGACTTCATCAACGCCCGGCCACGGCCGCTGGCGCTGTATTTGTTCGAGCGCGACCGCCACACCATCGGCCATGTGATGCGCCAGACCGTCGCCGGGGGCGTCACGGTCAACGACACGCTGTTCCACATCGCACAGGACAACCTGCCGTTCGGGGGCGTCGGCGCCAGCGGCATGGGCGTCTACCACGGCAAGGCCGGCTTCGAGACCTTCTCCAAGCTCAAGCCGGTGTTCCACCAGGCCGGCCTGAACGGCGCCGGCCTGCTCAAGCCGCCTTACGGCAAGACTTTTGCGTCGATGCTGAAGCTGCTGTTGCGCTGAGGTCAGCCGCTCAGGACACCAGCATCGGCCGTCCGAGCATGCGCGCCAGCACCGCCTCGGGCGAGTGCGTGTGGTCGGAAATCGCCTGCGGCGCGAGGTAGATGGTCTGCTCCATCATCGCGCGCCCGCGCATGGCGGCGTGCAGCAACTGGTCGCTGAACACGATCCAGGTCGAACCGGGCGGGAAGTGGAATTCCTGCTGCGGCACGTCGCGCTGGTAGTCCAGGTCGGCCTTGGCCAGGTCGTGCAGCTGCAGCATGCGGTGGTCGTATTCCGAGCGTTTGCGCTTGGTGATGTGCAGCAGCTTCATCAGCGCCGCCTGGCCTGGCCACATGCCGTGGGTCTTCGGGACAAATTTCTGCGCGAAATCGCCGAACGGCTCGCCCACGCGCCATACGCGCGGCGCGGCGGGGTCGATGTTGTGGAACACGCGCAGCAGGCGCTTGCCCAGCATCGGGTTGGAGGGGAAGGAATCGACGTGCAGGCGGGTGTCGTCCTTGCGCCAGCTGACCGGGCGGCCGGCGATCTCGCTGGGACGCAGCGAGGTGCCGGCGCGGGTCATGTGGGGGATGTATTCCGGGAACAGCGTGCGGATCAGCGACTCGCTGCTCTCGGCGTAGCGGCGGATCAGCTTGTACAGGTCGGACAGGTCCTGCTGGGTGCCCTGCGCGCCGCGCACGGCGGTGTCGTTGGCACGGAGGTTGATGTTCTTGGATTTGCCGTCGGAATAACGGGCGTCGAGGAAGCGTTCCTCGCCGGGTTCGAAGTGGAACTTCAGGTTGGGGAAATACAGTACCGCACCCTGCTCCAGCTCGCGACGCAGGGTCGCGCGTTCCTCGGGGGTGACCTGGGGGGCCCACGTGGTGTAGGGCTGTGGGCGGATCAGGTCGAGGTTGCCTCCCGACGCGGAGCGGGTCGGCGCGGTGGCGGGAGTAAGGGCGGTTGCTTCAGGCATGGCTGTCCTCTTGGGCGGTGCCCCGGGAAGGTATATATGGTTCGTGTGGATTTTACTCTCTGTGTTGGAGGTGGAGATTGAGGCGCTCTTGGGCGCTTACCCCTCTGCGGTTCGTGTTCGGGAGCGTTGCTGTTGCTGCTGACGCGATTGTTGAACGAGCCCAGAGCTGGGCGTGGCCCCTGCTGACGGCGTCAACGCGGGGACGCCGGCAGCAGGCGGCCTACGCCCTGCATGGGGATCGTCCAATAGTGGATTAACGCAGCCACCATCCCAAACTCACCTGGCGTAGCAGGTCCGAACCACCACCCACATCGAACGGAAATCACCACCGCCCGAACCACCCACGCCGATGAATTGATAGCCAGCCGAGGGCGGAACCAGGCGGTTCAACGGCCGACAGCATGTCACCAACAGCGACAGCGGGCGCCAAAACAGCCGACAACAACCGACCACCAGAAAACAAAAAACCCCACCAACCCTTGCGGGCCAGCGGGGCTTGCCGAAGCCAGAAGTGCCGGAGTCCAGAGGTCCGGCCCCCGAAATACCACTTACAGTCCAGCAGCAGCCCGCAACGCAGCCGCCTTATCCGTAGCCTCCCACGAAAACTCCGGCTCTTCACGCCCGAAGTGACCGTAGGCCGCAGTCTTCTCATAAATCGGCCGCAGCAGATCCAGCATCTGCACAATACCCTTTGGCCGCAGGTCAAAATGCTCCTGCACCAGCTCCGCAATCTTGGCGTCCGGAATCTTGCCGGTACCTTCCGTGTAGACCGTCACGTTGATCGGACGCGCCACGCCGATGGCATAGCTCACCTGCACCTGGCATTGCCGCGCCAGCCCCGAAGCCACCACGTTCTTGGCCACATAGCGCGCCGCATACGCAGCCGAACGATCAACCTTGGACGGATCCTTGCCCGAAAACGCCCCACCACCATGCGGCGAAGCGCCACCATAGGTATCAACAATGATCTTCCGCCCGGTCAGGCCGCAGTCGCCCTGCGGGCCGCCGATCACGAAACGCCCGGTCGGGTTCACCAGATACTTGGTTTCCTTCAGCATCTCGGCCGGCAGCACCGGCTTGATGATCTCTTCGATCACCGCTTCACGGATCTGCGCCTGGGTGATATCCGGCGAATGCTGCGTCGACAGCACCACGGTATCCACGCTGTGCGGCTTGCCGTCAACGTAACGCACCGTCACCTGCGACTTGGCGTCCGGACGCAACCACGGCAGGCGGCCGTCGCGGCGCAGCAGCGACTGGCGTTCAACCAGGCGGTGCGCGTAGTAAATCGGGAACGGCATCAGCTCCGGCGTCTCGTCGCAGGCGTAGCCGAACATCAGGCCCTGGTCGCCGGCACCCTGGTTCAGGTAATCATCCGAGGCACGGTCCACGCCCTGGGCGATGTCCGGCGACTGCTTGTCATAGGCGACCAGCACGGCGCAGCCCTTGTAATCGATGCCGTAATCGGTGTTGTCGTAGCCGATGCGCTTGATCGTGTCGCGCGCGATCTGGATGTAGTCGACGTTGGCGGTCGTGGTGATTTCCCCTGCCAGCACCACCAGGCCGGTGTTGCAAAGCGTCTCGGCAGCCACACGCGCGTACTTGTCCTGCGCCAGGATGGCGTCCAGGACCGCGTCGGAAATCTGGTCGGCGACCTTGTCGGGATGGCCTTCGGAAACCGATTCCGAAGTAAAAAGGAAGTCGTTTGCCACGAACTTATTCTCCAGGTTGGCTATTGCGTGCCACCCGGTCGGGTTCATGGCGGCGACGCTTTAGCGGTATTTAAGACGGCCCGGTTAGAGCCGCATCGCCCCGCAAGTTGTCAGTTAACTCGGCGATACACGCTATTATACGCGCCTGCCGGGCTCGTTGCAGCGCGCCAAGGGCGCCGACGCAACACGCTGCCGCCACGGCATGCCGTTTGCCCGGATTACGGCAAGCCGGTGCGGAACTGAATGCCGCGCCGGGAAAACGCCGGTTTTGACCTGTTGCAGCCCGGACTGCAATCCCACGCCCGATGACCTTTCTTTTCTGGCTGATCTCCCGTTTCCCGCTGCGCTTGCTGCAGGCCGCCGGCGGCGCGCTCGGACTGCTGGCGGCACGGCTGCCCGGCCGCTACGGCCAGCGCCTGAGCGAAAATTTCCGCCTGGCGTTCCCCGACGCTACGCAGGCGATGATCGATGAAGCCGCCCGCTCCGCCGGGCGCATGATGATCGAGATGCCTTATTTCTGGAGCCGCAAGACCATCGGCGCGCGGCTGCATGGCTTCGACGACTACATGTGGCCGGAACTGGAAAAGCTGCAGGCCCGCGGCAAGGGCCTCATCATCCTGACGCCGCATCTGGGCTGCTTTGAAGTGCTGCCGCAGTCCCACGCGCTGGTGCGCCCGGTCACGGCGCTGTTCAAGCCGCCACACCAGCCCTGGCTGCGCGACTGGATCGAAAAGATGCGCACCCGGCCCAATATGCACATGGCGCCCGCCACGCCGCGCGGCGTGCGCATGCTGGTCAAGGCGCTCAAGCGCGGCCAGGCGGTGGGTATCCTGCCGGACCAGGTACC
This sequence comes from Cupriavidus oxalaticus, assembly GCF_016894385.1. Taxonomy (NCBI): domain Bacteria; kingdom Pseudomonadati; phylum Pseudomonadota; class Betaproteobacteria; order Burkholderiales; family Burkholderiaceae; genus Cupriavidus; species Cupriavidus oxalaticus. The sequence continues at coordinate 173,198 of NZ_CP069812.1, read as the reverse complement.
CAGCGGCGGCGAGGGCAACTGGGCGCCGTTCTTCGGCAAGCCGGCCTACACCATGGCGCTGGTGCACCGGCTGCAGCAGCTGACCGGCGCGCCGGTGGTCGCGGTCTTTGCGGAGCGGCTGCCGAAGGGCGCGGGCTATCGCGCCCACCTGCATGTGCTCAATGAGGGCGGCATGCTGCCGGACGACCCGGCCGAAGCGGCCGCGGTGATCAACCAGGCCGTCGAGATCCTGGTGAGGCAGTGTCCCACCCAGTACCTGTGGGGGTACAGCCGCTACAAGGGGCCCGCCGCCGCCAGCCGCAGCACCGAGCCGACCACTGACCAATCGATTTCATGAGCCGCGTGTTCACCTGGCTCGGCATCGGCCTGCTGACGGTGCTGGGCAAATTGCCATATCCGTTCGTTGCCCGCTTCGGCGAAGGGCTGGGCAGCCTGCTCTACCTGATCCCCAGCGAACGCCGCCGCGTGGTGCAGGCCAACCTGCGCCTGTGCTTCCCGGACAAGACCGAGGCCGAGATCGACGCGCTGTCGCGCCAGAGCTTCCGCACCGTGTTCCGCAGCTTTGCCGAGCGCGGCATCTTCTGGACCGGCAGCGAAGCGCAGATGCGCCGCTGGGTGCAGATCGACGACCAGGCCGACCTGGTGTCGCTCGATGGCACGCCGCATATCCTGGTCACGCTGCACCTGTCGGGCGTCGAGGCCGGCGCGATCCGGCTGACCATCCACCTGCGCGAGCACGTGGGACGTTCCGGCGCCTCGCTGTACACGAAGCAGAAGAACGACCTGTTCGATGGCTTCCTCAAGCACGCGCGCGGCCGCTTCGGCGCCAACATGATTTCGCGCAACGACAGTGCGCGCGACATCCTGCGCTGCCTGAAGAAGGGCGAAGCGCTGCAGCTGATCGCCGACATGGACTTCGGCGAACGCGACTCGGAATTCGTGCCGTTCTTCGGCGTGCAGGCGCTGACGCTGACCTCGGTGTCGCGGCTGGCGCGCCTGACCGGCGCCAAGGTGGTGCCGATCTACACCGAGATGCTGCCCGACTACCAGGGCTACGTGCTGCGCATCCTGCCTGCCTGGGACAACTACCCCGGCGAAAGCGTCACCGACGACACGCGCCGCATGAACGCCTTCTTCGAGGACTGCATCCGCCCGCGCGTGCCTGAGTACTACTGGGTGCACAAGCGCTTCAAGCACCGCCTGCCGGGCGAACCCGAGATCTATTGAGCGTCCGCCGAGGGCGGCAGCAACTTGCGCGAGCCGCGGCTACAATCCCCACCATGAAACTCCAGTTCACCAAGATGCATGGCGCCGGCAACGACTTTGTCGTGCTCGACGGCATCCACCAGCAGATCGACCTGACACCGGCGCAATGGCGCGCGCTCGCCAGCCGGCATTTCGGCGTGGGCGCCGATCAGATGCTGGTGGTCGAGAAACCGTCGCGCAGCGATGTCGACTTCCGCTACCGCATCTTCAATGCCGACGGCAGCGAGGTCGAGCACTGCGGCAACGGCGCGCGCTGCTTCGTGCGTTTTGTCAGCGACAAGGGCATGACCGACAAGCGCTCGGTGCGCGTGGAGGTGATGAAGGGCGTGATCACGCTGACGCTGCAGGACGACGGCCAGGTCACCGTCGACATGGGCGCGCCCGAGCTGGAACCGGCCCAGGTGCCGTTCCGTGCCGAGGGCCTGCCGACCCGGGCTGAAGGCGTGGATACAACCTACGGCCTGGAGGTCAACGGCCGCACCGCATGGATCTCGGCCGTGTCGATGGGCAACCCTCACGCGGTGCAGGTGGTCGAGGACGTCGAGAACTTCCCCGTGCTGCAGGACGGCCCGGTGATCGAGCGGCATGCCACCTTCCCCAACCGCGTCAATGCCGGCTTCATGCAGGTGCAGGACCGCAATACCATCCGCCTGCGCGTCTACGAGCGCGGCGCCGGCGAGACGCTGGCCTGCGGCACTGGCGCCTGCGCGGCGGTGGTCGCCGGCATCCGGCGCGGCCTGCTGGATTCGCCGGTCAAGGTGCATACCCACGGCGGCGGCCTGAGCATTGCCTGGGACGGCGGCGCCGAACCGGTGCGCATGACCGGCCCGGCGACCACGGTGTTCGAAGGCACCATTGACCTGGCGACCCTGCCGGCCTGACCATAGGGGCAGCGCGCCCCACGACACCGCCCGCATCCGTTCCGGCCCAGGCGGGGCGCCCATTCCCTGATCTTGCAGGTCATACCGATGGAGCGCCCATGCCGCTGGACGATTTCCGCATCACAACGGGCAAGCGATTCCGCCTTGCCGACTTCCCCCCCGGCAGCAAGCCGCTGTCGCGCGGCAGCAAGGCCGAGGACCTGGCCCTCATCGCCGAACTGGGCGAGGGCCTGGACGCAGAGCAGGACATTTTCTACGCCGAGCACCGCCGCAAGCTGCTGGTCGTGCTGCAGGGCATGGACACCAGCGGCAAGGACGGTACCGTGCGCGGCGTGTTCCGCAGCTTCGATCCGCTCGGCATCCGCGTGGTCGGCTTCAAGGCGCCCACGCCCAATGAACTGGCGCGCGACTACCTGTGGCGCATTCACCTGCAGGTGCCCAGGGCCGGCGAGATCGTGGTATTCAACCGCAGCCACTATGAAGACGTGCTGGTCACGCGCGTGCACGGCTGGATCGACAATGCCGAAGCCGAACGGCGTTTCCGCCAGATCCGCGACTTCGAGGCAATGCTGACCGAGACCGGCACCACCATCGTCAAGTGCTTCCTGCATATTTCGCGCGACGAGCAGAAGGCGCGACTGGAGGCGCGGCTGGCGGACCCGGAAAAACACTGGAAGTTCGACACCACCGACCTCGCCGAGCGCAAGTACTGGAAGGCCTACATGGACGCGTACGAGGCCGCGATCATGGCGACCAGCACGCCGGAATGCCCGTGGTACGTGGTGCCGGCCGATTCCAAGACGCACCGCAACCTGATGGTGGCGGAGATCCTGACGCGGGTGTTCGAGGACCTGAAGCCCGCCTACCCGCCGCCCAAGCCGGAACTGGCGAAGGTCAAGGTCGAATAGCGCCCTGCACACGGCTGAGCGCCCCGCTCAGCCGCCTCAGCCACCATTCCCGCGATGCACGTCGTGCGTGACGAACGGCTGCTCGCGGCTGGGCATCGCCAGCCATTGCGGATGGCGCAGCGTCTGGCGGATATCGTCCAGGCCGCTGGTCCAGTGCTCGTTCATGGTCAGCAGGCCGAACTGGTAGTCCTTGGCCATGTTTTCGAACGATTTGTCGCGATAGATCAGCTGGATCACGTTACGGCGCGCGTCGCAGGCCTGCTCGGCGGCGCGGCGGTACCATTCGCTGTTGCGCCTGGATTGCGGCACCAGCGCCATCACCTCGTTGAGCATGCGGCGCATGTTCTGCTGCTCGCGCATGTAGTCCGTAATGGCGCGGGTGCGGCTGGAATAGCGGATTTCCTTCTCGCGCTCGGCGACGTCGACCAGATCGTGCGGCAGCTTGCCGCGCGCGCTCCAGAGGTCAACCTGGAAGATCAGCGCGTCGCGCCGCGGCTGCGCGGTCAGCACCTCGGCCAGCGGGGTGTTGGACACCAGGCCGCCATCCCAGTAGTACTCGCCATCGATCTCCACCGCCGGAAAGCCCGGCGGCAGCGCGCCCGAGGCCATGAAATGCTCGGGGCAGAGCTTGTCGCGGGTGTTGTCGAAATAGGCAAAATTGCCCGTGCGCACATTGACCGCGCCCACCGACACCCGCATCAGGTCAGGGCGATGGTTGATCAGGTCGAAGTCGGCAAAGCGCTCCAGCGTGGCCTTCAGCGGCGAGGTGTCGTAGAAGCTGGCGCGGCCGGGATCGGCATAGCGCATCAGCAGCTCCGGCCAGCTGCGCGGCTGGAAGAAGCCGCGCTGGCCTTCGACCATGGCGCGCGTGGCATGCAGGGCATCGAACCAGATGCGCAGCGGCTCGGGCCAGCTCTCGGCGCCGTCGGTCAGCCAGGTGGGCGACAGGCTGGGCAGCCATGGCTGCGCGCAGATGTATTCCCAGAACGCGCGCAGCTGTTCGATGCGGCGCTCGGGCGGATTGCCGGCAATCACCGCGGCATTGAGCGCGCCGATGGAAATGCCCGCGACCCAGTTCGGGTAGATGCCGCCTTCGGCCAGGCCCTGGTACACGCCGGCCTGATAGGCGCCAAGCGCGCCGCCGCCCTGCAACACCAGCGCGCGCACGGCATAGGCTTCATGCGCGGGCCGGTCCGGCGCCTTGGCGTCCTGGCGCACCGGCTTGCGCGGACGCACCTGCGCGCCGCGTTCGGCCAGTGAATCGCCGTTGCCGTCGGCCTTGTCTGCTTCCCTTGCCGTTTCCCTTGCCGTTTCCTTCGCTGCCGCCGATGCCGGTTGCCGCCCTGCCCGTTCCTGCCGCTCTTTCGCCGCCACGCCACGCCCCCTGCCGATTGGATGGTCCGCCTGCCTGCCCTGGATCGCTGCAGCGCCCGGCGCACACGCGCCCGGGCGCAAGACGCCGTCAGACGCCGTAACGCTGCCGGTACGCCGACACGGCCTCGCGCGAAGCCGCCAGCGACTGGTCCTGCGACGCGTCGAGGTAGGCCAGCAGGTCCTTCAGGCTGGCGATCGCAATCACGGGGATGCCAAATTCGCGCTGTACGTCCTGCACGGCCGAATGCGTGCCGACCTGCTCGGCGGTGCCGCTCTTTTCCATGCGGTCCAGCGCGATCAGCACGGCGGCCGGCTCGGCGCCGGCGGCGCGGATCAGGTTGACCGACTCGCGCACCGAGGTGCCGGCGGAAATGACGTCGTCGACGATGACGACCTTGCCCTGCAGTTTGGCGCCGACCAGCGTACCGCCTTCGCCGTGGTCCTTGGCTTCCTTGCGGTTATAGGCGAAGCCGACGTCACGCCCCATGCCCGCCAGTGCGACCGCGGTGGCGGAAGCCAGCGTGATGCCCTTGTAGGCCGGCCCGAACAGCACGTCGAACTGCACGCCGGAGGCCAGCAGGGTTTTGGCATAGAATTGCGCCACTTCGCCGAGCATCGCGCCCTGGTTGAACAGGCCCGCGTTGAAGAAATACGGCGACTTGCGGCCGGCCTTGGTGACGAATTCGCCGAACGACAGGACGCCGGCATCGAGCGCAAAGCGGATGAAGGTCTGGCTCAGGTCGGTGCCCTGGGGCCCTGCGGCCGGCGTGTTCTGCTGCGTCATCATTTCTCTCTGAATTCAAAATTTCCCCGAATGTTACGGATTATCAGCGCCAACCTCAACGGCATCCGCTCCGCGTCCAAGAAGGGCTTTTTCGACTGGATGGGCAAGCAAGACGCGGACATGGTCTGCGTGCAGGAACTGAAGGCACAGGCCGCAGACATGACCGAAGCGTTCCTGGCGCCACATGGCTACCATGGCTTCTTCCACTATGCAGAGAAGAAGGGCTACAGCGGCGTGGGCCTGTACACTCGGCACAAGCCTGAGCGGGTCATCACCGGTTTCGGCAACGCCGAGTTCGACGGCGAAGGCCGTTATGTGGAGGTGCAGTATCCGCACCTGGCGGTGATCTCGGTGTACGTGCCTTCCGGTTCCAGCGGCGAGGAACGCCAGCTGGCCAAGTTCCGCTTCATGGAGGCCTTCCTGCCCCACCTGCTGCAACTGAAGGCCAGCGGGCGCGAGATCGTGCTGTGCGGCGACGTCAACATTGCGCACAAGGAAATCGACATCAAGAACTGGAAGGGCAACCTGAAGAACTCGGGCTTCCTGCCGGAAGAACGAGCCTGGATCGGCGAGCTGTTCGACGTCCATGGCTACGTCGATGTGTTCCGCAAGCTCGATCCTCGCCCGGACCAGTACACGTGGTGGAGCAACCGCGGGCAGGCTTACGCCAAGAATGTGGGGTGGCGCATCGATTACCACCTGGCAACGCCGAAGATCGGCGACACGGCGCGGCTTTGCTCGATCTACAAGGACGAGAAGTTCAGCGACCACGCGCCGCTGTCGATCGATTACGACTATCCGCTCTGAGCTATGTAGTCAGGCCGCCCGGACTTCTTCGAGCAGTTCCGGGTGGCGGTCGAGCAGTTTCAACAGCTTGACCAGCGCGAGCGGGGGTTTGGTTTTGCCCGTCTCGTAGCGCGAGAATGCATTGACGCCGCCGCCAAAGATCTCGGCCGCCTCGCGCTGGTCCAGGCGAAGTTTCTTGCGTACCCCGGTAATGTACGCCGGGTCTATCAGCGACGCATTGACCTGTTTGTTGAACGCAAGCGCAAGTGGCCCGATCCGCTCTTCTTCTTCCGCATCCAGGACTCCTTCCCCGCACTTCGGGCACCAATCGGCAAGCACGGCTTCGAAAACTGTGGACTCACCCCGGTATGTGTATACGAAATCCTTACGGCGCCTCTCGAGCTTGGCGCCACCGCAGACTGGGCATTGCATAGATCACTTCTCCGGGAAAGGGGGCTCTAGCGGGCCTTGAAGGACACGATCAGGACTTTTTCAACAACCGTCAGCTTGAGATAAATTGACCCATACGGCGTACTCGGCCGATATACATCCTGCCAAACGGTATGGTCGGTGTAGGTCGTCATGCTCTTGTAGAAGTCAGCCGGTTGCAGTCCAGCCACTACGTCGAGCACGTCGGCGCGAGTAAGTGACATGTTTCTCGCACCCTCAAAGGCCGATGTAGTCAAGTTGACCAACCCGCCAGCAATCAACTCCCGCACCCGCCACAGCGGGTAATGCGCCGTCCCCTTCTCCATGAAAATTAACCTACTTGGTTAAATCCCGCAAGCCGCGAACTGTGCCAAACCGCAAGAATCCAATCGGTACAAACCCCTGCGACCGGCCCCCATCCCCGCTACAATGCAGGTTCGCTCCTGCGCCCGGCAGGAGATGTTTCGCATTCACGCGCCCCCCGCATTTCACAGAGCGAGTCCGCCATGGTTTTCAAAGTGTTCGTCGATGGTCAGGAAGGCACGACCGGTCTCCGGCTGCTTGACTATCTTTCCGGTCGTTCCGACGTGGAACTGCTGCGCATTGCCGATGACAAGCGCAAGGATCCGGCCGAGCGAGCACGCTTTCTGAATGCCGCCGACGTCGCCTTCCTGTGCCTGCCCGACGTGGCCTCGCGCGAGGCGGTATCGCTGGTGACCAACCCGGACACCTGCGTGATCGACGCCAGCACGGCGTTCCGCACCGCCGACAACTGGGCCTATGGCCTGCCGGAACTGGTGCGCGGCCAGCGCGAGAAGATCCGCGCGAGCAAGCGCATCGCGGTGCCGGGCTGCCACGCCAGCGCCTTCGTGCTGGCGGTGCGCCCGCTGGTCGATGCCGGCGTGCTGCCGCGCGACTACCCGGTGTCGGCGTTCTCGCTGACCGGCTACAGCGGCGGCGGCAAGAAGATGATTGCCGACTTCGAAGCCGGCGGTAACCCGAAGCTGCACAGCCCGCGCCCGTACGCGCTGGGGCTGCAGCACAAGCACCTGCCCGAGATGCGCGTGCAGGGCGGCCTGTCGTCGGACCCGATCTTCAACCCGATCGTGGGCAACTTCCTGAAGGGCCTGGCGGTGACGGTGCCGGTGTTCGCGGACCGCCTGGCGCGCAAGGTGAGCCCGGAGCAGATCGTCGACATCTACCGCAAGCACTATGAAGGCGAGCAGTTCGTGCGCGTGCTGCCCTACAACAGCAACGACAACCTCGACGACGGTTTCTTCGACGTGCAGGCCAACAACGACACCAACCGTGTCGACCTGTTCGTGTTCGGCAGCCCCGAGCGCCTGAACCTGGTCGCGCGCCTGGACAACCTGGGCAAGGGTGCGGCCGGCGCGGCGGTGCAGTGCATGAATGTGCATGTCGGCGCCGACGAGGCCACCGGGCTGCAGGCCTGATACGGCTGCTTCCTGGACACAACAAAAAAGCCGGCACTGCCGGCTTTTTTGCTGGCCGGAAACCGGCGCGGCCTACACGCGCTGCAGCGCCCGCAACGCATCCACCAGCCCGGCCCCCTGGAAGGCGCGCTCGCGCCCGAGATCGGTGGCCGCGTCGCACAGGATGGCCTTGACGGTCTCGGGCTGGCCCATCAGCTCATTGTTGCGCGACAGCAGCAGCGCGGCCACGCCGGACACATGCGGCGCCGCCATGCTGGTGCCGTCCATCGACGCCAGCGTGCCGCCGGGCACGGTGGAGGTGATCTTCTCCCCGGGTGCCACGAGGTCGGGCTTGATGCGGCCATCGCCGGTGGGGCCGTGGCTGGAGAAATAAGAGATGCCATACCGGTAGGGATCGGTGCGATGGGTCGCGCCCACCGTGATCACGGCGCGCGCATTGCCAGGATCGGTGATGGTCTGGCCGCGAAAGCCCGCCCCCATGTGGGCGGCCGCATATTGCTCGTCGTAGCCGTAGTTGCCAGCCGCCGCCACCACGATCACGCCGTTGGCCACCAGGCGGTCGCACTCGACGCACACCGGCGTGCTGCCGCAGGCGTAGTTGCGCACGTCGTGGTGCAGCGCCACGCTGAGATTGACGCCGTGCACGTATTGCCGGTCGCGGCTCTGGTTGAGCCAGCGTACATATTGCAGCGCGCCCAGGATGCCGAACTCGTCGCCCCTGCCCTGCGCATCGAAGATGCGCAGGTCCAGCAGCTCGATGCGCGGGCAGATGCCGCTGACATCGCCGCTTTGGGCAAGCTCGGGGGGCAGCGGCATGGGCTCCGGGCGCGCCAGGTACGCTGACGATGGCCAGCCGGCGCCGATGATGCCGGCCACATGCGTGCCGTGGCTGCCGCCCGGCGGCACGTACTGCGCCGGGTCTTCCTGGCTGATCTCCAGCAGCGGCTCGATCACGGACCAGTCGATGATGCGGCCGTTGGCGAGGTCGTCGGCGATCGCCGCGATGCGCTCCCTGAGCTCGGCCTCGCCGGGGCCGCGCTTGCCCTTGGGCATGGGCGGCAGGCGGCCGCTGGTGATCGCCGACAGGCGGGTGAAATCCAGCGTCCTGACCACGCGCGACAGGCGCGGCGCGATCAGGCCATCGCGGACCGGCAGCGGCCCCTCCAGCCTGGCGGGATCGAAGAACGCCGGATGGCGCGCATCGATGCCGGAATCGATCACCGCCCAGCGCACGCCCTGCCCACCGGTATCGAACACGCGGATGGCCGCATCCGCCTTCACGGTCTTGCGCGACGCAAACACCGCGTGCTCTGCCGGCCGGTTGACCGAGATGCGCCACAGCGGCGCCACGGCCGCCACCTTTGCCGCATCCGCGGCCTCGGCCGCGCCTGCTGCCCGCGCGGCGCCGGCATCCGGCGGCGCCGCATGGTCGTCCTGCAGGCAGGCCCACAGCGTTTCAAGCACCTGCCGGCTCGCCTGCCCGATGCGCCGGGTCAGGCCGCCGGGCGGGAAGCTGTCGTCATCCAGCCCCAGCAAGGTCAGGGCAACATACTGCGCGGCGACATTGACCAGCCGTCCCAGCGCCTGGCCGGCCGGCGCCGCGATGCCGCCGAAACGCGTCCGGGAAGCGGTGTAGCCGATGTCATTGAACCTCGCAATGGCTGTCTCGCTGGACACATGGGCCAGCACCGACTCGCCCAGCCAGCGCACGAAGGCATCGCCGGTCAGGCTGCGCTCGAGCGCGTGGCGCGCGGCAGTTGACCAGCTGACGCCGGCCATCGGCAGCCGTACCTCCCGGTGCCACCATGCCGTCAGCGGCAGCAGCCTGAGCATGTCGAAGAAATCGATCTGCGCGAGCAGGTGCGATTCATTGGCCGCCAGGAAGCGCTGGCCGGCCGCCGCCGATGCCGGCTCCGCCAGCGCCGGCAGGCGCCGCAGCACCGCCGTGCGCAGGGCAGCAATGCCCGCGGCGTGGTGCGGGGTCAGCAACAGCCCGCGCGGCACCTCGAACGATTCTCCCGACGCATACAGCAGCCAGACTTCGGAGCTGATTGGCAGGTCGCTGGTGAAGCGCTCGGGCTCGGCCTCGCAGCCCGCGAAGATCAGCATATAGGCGGCCCGTTGCTCCGACGGACTCATGCGGTTCAGGCTCATGCGGGTCCCCCTCCGGTTGTCGCATTGTCCTTCGATCCGGTGGCAAGCCGCCCTGATTACCGGCACCAGGCACCGGAAGCAGCGCCTAGCGCTTCAGCGGCTTGCTTCTGTCCTCGTCGCCCGCGTCGACCGGCGCATCGCCCAGTCCCGCCATATTGGCGCGGTACGGCGACAGCCTGTCGAGCGGGGTATTGATCGCGCGTGCGTAGAGCGGCAGCACCTCGGGCATGTGCTTTTCCAGGTCGGCAATGCGGCTGCGCCCGGACGGGTGCGTCGACAGGAATTCAGTGCCCGACTGCGACACCTTGCCCATCTTCTGCCACAGCGACACCGCGGCGCGCGGATCGAAGCCGGCGCGCGCGGCGACATCCATGCCGATCAGGTCGGCCTCGGTCTCGTCGGCCCGCGAGAAGCGCAGCGTCAGCAGGTGCGCCCCGGTGCCGAGCGCCATGTTGCCCAGGTTGCCGAAGCCGAACAGCTGCGAAATCACATTGGCGCCGAGGTTGGTGATCTCGGACTTGGCGGCGCGCTCGCGCGCATGCTCCTGCAGCGCGTGCGCGATCTCATGCCCCATCACCATTGCGACCTCGTCGTCGGTCAGCTTGAGCTGGTCGAGCAGGCCGGTGTAGATCGCAATCTTGCCGCCCGGCATGCAGAACGCATTGACCTGCTTCGAGCCGATCAGGTTGATCTCCCACGGCCAGTTGCGCGCGCGCTCGTTCCAGCGCACGGTCTGCGGCAGCAGCCGCTTGCCGATCGCGCGCAGCCGCCTGAGCTGCGGGTTGTCGTCGCCCGCCAGCGCGCGCTTGGCGATGGCTTCCTGCTTGAGCTGCTCGTACTCCTGCGCGGCCTGCTGCTCGATCGCCTCGGCCGGCACGATATTGCGCACCGCCGAGCCGCCGCGCTGGATGTTGATGCCGCCGGGCTCGCTGCCCTGCCCCTGGGCGTGGGCAGGCAAGGCAGGCGCGGCCAGCAACGCCGCCGCCAGCGCGAGCGCGCGGGCAAGCCGGACACGAATCGGACGCTGGACACGTTGCTGGGGGCGGAGCATTTGCGGTTCCTCGGGCGCAGTAAGGGATCGAAGTGGCGGGGCGGCAAACGGGTGATGCAATAATACACGGCGCCCGCGCAGCCGCGCGGCGCTCCATCCCCGCGTATCCATGACTTTCCAGGCCTATCTCGATATCTTCCGCAACCGCCGCATCGGCGCCATGCTGACCCTGGGCTTTGCCTCCGGGCTGCCGCTGGCGCTGACCTCCGGCACGCTGCAGGCCTGGATGACGGTCGAGGGCCTCGATATCAAGACCATCGGCTTCTTCTCGCTGGTGGGCCAGGCCTATATCTTCAAGTTCCTGTGGGCGCCGCTGATGGACCGCTACACGCCGCCGCTGCTGGGCCGGCGCCGCGGCTGGCTGCTGGTGACGCAGCTGGGTCTGGTTGCAGGCATCGCCGCGATGGCGTTCTGCCCGCCGCGCGAGGCCTTGTGGACGCTGGCGGCACTGGCCACGCTGGTGGCCTTCCTGTCGGCCTCGCAGGACATTGTCTTCGACGCCTACAGCACCGACGTGCTGCGCCCGCCCGAGCGCGGCGCCGGCGCGGCGGTCAAGGTGCTGGGCTACCGGCTGGCGATGCTGGTCTCCGGCGGCCTGGCGCTGTGGCTGGCCGACCGCGTGCTCGGCTGGCAGCAGACCTACCTGCTGATGGCGGCGCTGATGAGCGTGGGCATCCTCACGCTGCTGTGGGCGCCCGAGCCCGACATGCCCGCGCGCGCGCCGCGCTCGCTGGAAGAAGCCGTGCTCGGCCCGCTGCGCGATTTCTTCGCGCGGCCCGGCGCATGGTGGCTGCTGCTGCTGATCGTGCTGTACAAGCTGGGCGACGCCTTTGCCGGCAGCCTGTCGACCACCTTCCTGATCCGCGGCGTGGGTTTCTCGGCGGGCGAAGTCGGCATCGTCAACAAGACGCTGGGGCTGGCCGCCACCATCGTCGGCGCGCTGTTCGGCGGCACGCTGATGGTGCGGCTGGGGCTGTACCGTTCGCTGATGGTGTTCGGCGTGCTGCAGGCGGTATCGAACCTGGGCTACTGGATCCTCGCCGTGACGCCGCCGCACCTGTGGACCATGGGCGCGACCATCGCGGTGGAAAACCTGTGCGGCGGCATGGGCACCGCGGCCTTCGTGGCGCTGCTGATGACGCTGTGCAACCGCTCGTTCTCGGCCACGCAGTACGCGCTGCTGTCGGCGCTGGCGTCGGTGGGGCGGGTCTATGTCGGGCCGACCTCCGGCTACATGGTGGAGGCCTGGGGCTGGGCGCCGTTCTACCTCGGCACCGTGGTGGTGGCGCTGCCCGGCGTGATGCTGCTCTGGGCGATGCGCAACACCGTGCACCGCTACGAGGCCCAGGCGCGTGAAGCGATCGCCTGAGCCCGGCCCTGCTTGTTCCTAGCTTATTCCTTGTAGTAGACGATCTGGTGCGAGCTGGCCAGCAGCTGGCCAGCCGGGCTCCACAGCTGCGCGCGCTGGTCGAAGTACCCCTGCTGGAACACCTGCGCCTGCGCGCTGGCCAGCACGTGGCTGTCGCCCAGCGCCGCCAGCGTGGGCGCATCGGCGTGGAAATACGTGGTCATCGACACCGTGCCGGCCGGCACGAAGCCGGCGCGCTTGAGGAAGATGCGCGGGTAGAAGCTGTCCGCCCATGACGCCACCGCGGCAAAGTCCGGCGTGCGCGCCGGCGCGTCGCGCAGCCAGAACTGCGTCAGGCTGTCGGGGTGCTCGGTGCCGGCCTCGGCGGTCGGCTTGGCGCCGCGCACCGGGCGCATGTCATAGGACTTGAGCCAGCGCACCGGCGCGAAGCCGCCCATCGCCGGCAGCGTGTCGGCGGCCGGCACCTCGGGCATCACCGCCTCGCCGCAGGCCCAGGTCTCGCGCCGCACCGCGAACACGGCGGTGGCGGTGGTGGCCACGGCATCGCCCTGGCGCAGCGTCAGGTTCCAGTGCTGGGTCGAGCGGTTGGTCCGCACGGGCAGCGCCTCGATCTCGAACGGGCCTTCGGCGATCGGGCCGGCAAAGTTGACCGACAGCGCAATCGGATCGCCCAGCCGCTGCGGGTGCAGCAGCGCCGCCTGCAGCAGCGTGGCGGCGGTGATGCCGCCGAACGGGCCGATCATGTTCCAGTAGGCCGGCGTGGTGCGGCCCAGGAAACGATTTTCGCCGCTGGCCTGCAGGGCGATGGCATCGTCGAATGCATGCAGCGCGACGGGAGCGGTGGCGGACAGGGCAGCAGCGGTAGCAGTCATGGCGAGGGCGCGAATAGAACGGTCGTTCGATAGCTGCCTACACTAACCGTAGTCAGGCGTTTGGTCAACCGGTCCCGCATGCAAGCGGTCCAGAAGGCGCATCAGCCTTGGGCCCGGCGCCGCCACGGCAGGCTCCAGCCAAGCTGGTTGGCGACCACGCCCAGCAGCACCAGCAGCATGCCCGCGACCTGCAGCGGCCCGAGCACGACGCCGAACACCATTACGTCGATAGTGATCGCCACCAGCGGATAGACGAACGACAGCGTGGCGATCGACACCACGCTCAGCCGCTGGAAAGCGCCGTACAGCAGGGTGTACATGACACCGGTATGGATCAGGCCCAGCGCCAGCAGCGCGGCCCAGGTGCCGGTGTTGAAGCTGCCGACAGCGGGATGCGCCAGCGGTGCCAGCATCACTACACCAAGCACCATCTGCAGGCCCGCGATCTGCCCGGGCGGAATCGCCTGCAGCCGGCGCGTGGCCATGGTCGTGACCGCATACAGCAGTGCCGCCAGCAGCGCCAGGCCGATCCCGGCCAGCATCGCGGCGCCGGTGGCACCGTGCTCAAGCCCGGTGATCAGCATCACGCCGGCAAAGGCCAGCACCAGCCACGGCAGCCTGGCAAACGGGAACGGCTCGCGCTGCATCGCCGACGTCAGCAGCAGCAGGAAGAATGGCTGGGTGTGATAGACCACCGTGGCAATCGCGATGCCGCTGTAGGCATAGGCCGAGAACAGGGCCAGCCAGTTGAGCACCAGCGTGAGGCCGCCCAGCGCCAGCCAGCCCAGCTGCACGCGGCTCATGCGCACCCAGCCGCGCTGCAGCGTCAGCGTGCCCAGCAGCGCGGCGCCGCCGAAGATGCAGCGGAAGAACACCACGTCAAGCGGCGGCTGCCCGCTGGTGACGACAAACCAGCCGATGGTGCCTGACAGCACCATGGCCGCGACCATGCGCCAGGCACCGCCTGGCATGGATTGGGGGGAAGGCATGAGGAGCACTCCGGGGATGCAATGGCGGCATTGTTCCACCATGCCATCCACTCAACAATCCCGCTGAAGCTCAATTAGTATTTGAGCTGCGATCAAGGATTGGAGACCGGGCATGTCGGATACACCACTCAATGCGATGGCCGTCTTCGCCCGCGTGGTCGAATGCGGCAGCTTCTCCGCCGCGGCGCAGGATCTCGGCATGACGCCATCGGGCGTCAGCCGGCACGTGTCGCGGCTGGAAGCGACGCTTGGCGCCAGCCTGCTGCAGCGGACCACGCGCGCCTTCGCGCTGACCGAGCTGGGCCAGTCGGTCTACGCCGCCTGCGCGCGCATGACCGCCGCCGCGCGCGAGGTTACCGCGCTGGCCGGCGAGCACGGCGGCACGCCCCATGGCGTGCTGCGCGTCAGTGCGCCGGTCTCGTTCGGGCAGGCCTGGCTGGCGCCGCGCCTGCCGGCGCTGCTGCAGAAATACCCGGGGCTGGACCTGCAGCTGACCCTGGCCGACCGCATGGTCGACCTGGTCGAGGAAGGCCTGGACGTGGCCGTGCGCATCGCGCGCGAACTGTCGCCGGGCCTGGCGGCGCGTCCGTTGCGCGAGGTGCGCTACCGGCTGGTGGCCTCGCCGCGCTACCTGGCGCGGCACGGCACCCCCGCTGCGCCGGCCGACCTGCCGGCGGCGCGCTGCCTGTACCTGGGCTACGGCAACTTCGGCGAGCGCTGGACGCTGCGCCACCACGCCGGCGGCGAGGCCGTGGTGGTGCGCATCCCGCCGCGGCTGACGCTGAACAACAGCCTGGCAATCATGACGATGGTGGAAGGCGACGCGGGCATCGGGCTGGTGCCGGATTTCTCGCTGGGCAGCGCGCTGGATGAGGGCCGCGTCGTCACGGTGCTGCCGGAGTGGGACATCCTGGAGCCCTATATCGGCACGGCCTACGCGGTGTACACGCCGACGCGGCACGTGCCGCCCAAGGTGCGTGCCTTTGTCGACCACCTTGCCGCCACCGCCCACGACCAGCCTGCCTGATCAGTTCCTGCCCAACGCCCGCCGCAGCAGCCAGAGCATGGCTTCGCGGACTCGCACGGGATCGGCACCCGCCTCGATCTCCAGCGCGGCACGATCGAATGCCGCCGACAGCAGCGGCGCCAGCGCGGGCAGCGCCACCTCGCCCTGCCCGCCCTGCCGGCCAACAGCGGCGGCATCGAGCCCTTCGCGCAGCGTGCGCGCGGCATTGGCCTCGTCCATTGCGAGCGTGTCGCGCAGGCCCAGCGCGGCCGGCCCCTCGACCAGCAGCAGCCGGGTGCGGCCCGGCACCGTCATTGCGTCCAGGTAGGCCTGCGCGCCGGCCATCAGCGCTTCGGCGGGATCCAGGCCGGCGGGCGTGGCTGCCTCGATATCGGCGGCGACTGCAGCGGCTTCATCGGCGAGCACCTGGCGGAACAGGTCGCGCTTGTCGGCGAAGTGGTGGTACAGGGCCCCGCGCGTGATGCCGGCCGCGGCGCAGACGTCGGGGGTCGAGGTCTCGCCGTAGCCGCGTTCGACGAACAGGCTACGCGCCGCGTCGAGCAACGCCTGCCGGGTAGCTTCGGTACGTTCGCGATTGGATCGGGCCACGCGGTTTTCTCCTTGCATACATGCAGCCTGTATCTTAATATCAATTTACATACAGGCTGTATGTATTTAACAAGGAGGAGCCGTACCGTGAAAGTCACCAGCTACTACCCCGTCATCATGAGCGGCGATGTCGCCGGCACCGCCGCGTTCTACCAGCGCCACTTCGGCTTCGTGCCCCTGTTCACCAGCGACTGGTACGTGCACCTGCAACTGGCCGACGATCCCTCGGTCAACCTCGCCGTGCTGGACGGCAGCCACGAAACCATCCCCGCACCGGCACGCGGCCAGCGCGCCCAGGGGCTGCTGTTGAACTTTGAAGTGGAAGACCCGGATGCGGTCCATGACCGGCTGCAGGCAGCGGGGCTGCCGATCCTGCTGCCGCTGCGCGACGAGGCCTTCGGCCAGCGGCATTTCATCACCGCCGATCCCAACGGCGTGCTGATCGACGTGATCAAGCCGATTCCGCCGTCGGGTGAGTATGCGGCGCAGTATGAGGCCGGCGCCCTGCCGCAATAAGTCAGGCGGCCAGCCGCCGCCCGCCGTGCGAGGTCAGGCCGCGCAGACCCGGTACACCGCCAGGCTGCCGCGCCAGTTGACGCCCCAGTTCACGGTGATGCCCTCGTGCATCACCACGCGGTCAATCACGCGCAGGCCAACCGTGGGCGCCAGCTCCTCGAAATCGCTGATGGTCAGCACGCGCACGTTGGGCGTGTTGTACCACTGGTAAGGCAACGATTCCGACACCGGCATGCGCCCGCGGAACACCGACAGCCGGTGCGGCCAGTAGCCGAAGTTCGGGAACGACACGATGCACTCGCGCCCCACCCGCAGCGTGTCGCGCAACACCTGCGCGGTGTTATGGATGGTCTGCAGCGTCTGCGACAGGATCACGGTGTCGAAGCTCTTGTCCTCGAACAGCGCGAGCCCGCCCTCCAGGTTCTGCTGGATGACATGCACGCCCTTCTGCGCGCACGCCAGCACGCCCTCGTCGCGGATCTCAATGCCGTAGGCCTGCACGTCGAGCTCGTCCTGCAGCACGCGCAGCAGGCTGCCGTCGCCGCAGCCCAGGTCGAGCACGGTGGAGTTGGGTTCGATCCAGCGCGCGATCGCGCGGAAGTCGGGGCGCAGCGCCAGGATATTGGGATTGGCCAGGGCGTTCATGCGCCGATCTCCTCTGCGATGCGGTCGTAGTAGGCGCGCATCAGGTTGTGGTAGCGCGGGTCGTCGAGCAGGAAGGCATCGTGGCCGTGCGGCGCGTCGATCTCGGCGTACGAGACCGGGCGCTTGTTGTCCAGCAGCGCCTTGACCAGCTCGCGGCTGCGGTTCGGCGCGAAGCGCCAGTCGGTGCTGAAGCTGGCCACCAGGAAGCTCGCCTGCGTCTGCGCGACGGCGCGGGTCAGGTCGCCGCCGTGGGCCAGCGCCGGGTCGAAGTAGTCCAGCGCGCGCGTGATCAGCAGGTAGGTGTTGGCGTCGAAGTACTCGGCGAACTTGTCGCCCTGGTAGCGCAGGTAGCTCTCCACCTGGAACTCGACATCGAACGAGAAGCGGATGTCCTCCGCCTTCAGCTCGCGGCCAAACTTCTCCGCCATGTCCTCGTCCGACAGGTAGGTGATATGGCCGATCATGCGCGCCACGCGCAGGCCGCGCTTGGGCTTGACGCCATGCGCGTAGTAGTTGCCGCCGTGGAAGTCGGGGTCCGACAGGATGGCGCTGCGTGCGACCTCGTTGAAGGCGATGTTCTGCGCCGACAGCTTGGGCGTGGACGCGACCACGATGCAGTGGCGCAAGCGGTCCGGATACATCAGGCTCCAGGCCAGCGCCTGCATGCCGCCGAGGCTGCCACCCATGACCGCGGCGAACTGCGTGATGCCGAACGCGTCGGCCACGCGCGCCTGCGCGTTGACCCAGTCTTCCACCGTCACCACCGGGAACGCCGCGCCATAAGGCTGGCCGGTCGCGGGATTCACGCTCATCGGCCCGGTCGAGCCGAAGCACGAGCCCAGGTTGTTCACGCCGATGACGAAGAAGCGGTTGGTGTCGAGCGGCTTGCCCGGGCCCACCATGTTGTCCCACCAGCCCAGGTCGCGCGGGTTGTCGGCGTAGACGCCGGCGACATGGTGCGAGGCATTGAGCGCGTGGCACACCAGCACCGCGTTGGAGCGCGCCGCGTTGAGCGTGCCGTAGGTCTCGACCATCAGGTCGTAGCCGGCGAGGGACGTGCCGTTGCGCAGCTTCAGCGGCTCGGCAAAGTGCATGCGCTGCGGCGTGACCACGCCGACCGAATCGGGCGGCAGGGAGAGCGCGTTGGGCGCACTGGGCGCGGCGGACGGCAGGGCGACATCAGTCATGGAATCCGGGCCCGCGGCGAACGGGCATAAAAAAACCCGACCGGCATTTGCGTGTGAAGCATCGCAGCCAAGTCGGGATTCACTGGATTCCTTGCGGGATTCCGCGTGCCGGCGTTCATCGTCGTAGTGACGTGGGGCGCCGACCCAACCTCTTTAGCCGCATTTATAGTGGCAGCCCAGGACCGTGGTTCCCTGTCCCTTGGCTGCCGCGCGCCCGCAAGCCAGTCATCAAATCGGCGCGACCGGGCAATTATAGAGCAATCGGCCCGGCGTGTCGGTTTCAGCCCAGCAGCACGCGCAGATGCGCCTCGGCATGGTCCGATGGCGACTTGCGGAAACCGCTCTTGGCATAGCGGTGCCACTGGCCCTGCACCGTCGCCATGATCAGCGCCGCCCGCGCCGGAATATCGGCATCCGCGGGGAATTCGGCCTGCGTCACTGCCACCTTCAGGCACTGGCGCAGCGAGGCCTCGATGCGGTCCACCACCTGGTTGATGCGTTCCTGCAGCCGCTCGTGCTCGCCCACCAGCGCCTCGCCGGTCAGCACGCGCGTCATGCCCGGGTTCTTCTCGGCAAACGACAGCAACATGCGCACGATCGCCTGCGCCTGGCGCAGGCCGTGCTCTTCCTTGTCCGCAATCTGGTTGATCAGGCCGAACACGGTCTGCTCGATAAAGCCGATCAGGCCCTCGTACATCTGCGCCTTGCTGGCGAAATGGCGGTACAGCGCCGCCTCGGACACGCTCAGGCGCGCGGCCAGCGCGGCGGTGGTGATCTTTTCCCCGCGCGGATGCTCGAGCATGGTCGCCAGCGTCTGCAGGATCTGGATGCGGCGCTCGCCCGGCCGCGGGCGCTTGCGCGCCGGCGCGGCAGGCGCCGCGGCAATGTCCGCGGGTGTATCCGCGGGTGTGTGCATCTCGTCGGCCCCGCCTGTAATGACTGCCTCCGGCTGGTCGCCGTTGCTTTGCGTCATGACCCGTTTCTCCGCATTCGTCGTTGGAGTTGATGCATCGATTGTACTTTTATGTCCACATAGGCCGGCCGGTTCGGCACGCGGGCCCGCACGCGCGGCACGTTGCCGGACTGCGCCTGCGGAACCTGTGATTCCGCGGCCACCAGCGTGACCGAGTGCTCCTGCGCGGCGTGGCCGGCGCGGCGGTCTTCTTCCGCCTCGAGCGTCGAGCGGACCGCCGCATCGCGCCGGCTGCTGTCGTCTTGCGCCGAAGTGGGCGCGCCAGGCACGTCATGCGGGCGCGACGGCGCCATGGTGCGCAGGTAGCCGGTCACCCAGGCGGTGCGGATGCCGGTGCCGGCATAGCGCTTGAGATGCGACACGGTATCTTCCACCAGCACCGCGCGATGCGGCGCGACCCGCGCCTGCACCAGCAGGCGCCGCAGCATGCGGCGGTCCGGCTTGGGCCGCAGGTGGCCATGCACCCACATCTGCTCGATCGCCACCACGCGCTCGAAGCAGTGCCCGATGCCGGCGATGTCCAGCACCGCGCGCGCATAGTCCTGCGGCGCATTGGTAACCAGGAGCTTGCGCCCCGGCAGGCGCCGCAGGTGTGCCGCCAGGCCGCGCTGCACGCGCACCATCCCGGCCAGCGCCGGGAATTCATGCGCCGCGCGCAGGAAGTCGGCGGGATCGACGCCATGGTGCCGGATCATGCCGAGCAGCGTCGCGCCGTAGCGCTGCCAGTAGTCCACCCGCACGCGGCTGGCGGTGGCCTCGTCGCAGCCCAGCACGCGCGCCACGTAGGCGGTCATCAGCCGGTTGATCGCCGGGAAGATCGCGTGCGAGGCATCGTGCAGCGTGTTGTCGAGGTCGAACAGCCAGACCATGCGCCCCGAGTTGTCCCCGGCGGGACGGCGGCGCAGGCGAGCGCGGACACGGCGCGGAGGAGGAAGACTGGCAGGCACGCCGGGCGACTCTGGAGATGATGGGGATGCCGGGGCGGCCGGTCGTGGCCCGCCCCCCGGCGGGGCCGCTCAGTGCGAGCGGATCATGGTGCCGAACGCCTGCTCGGTCAGGATTTCCAGCAGCAGCGAATGCTCGATGCGGCCGTCGACGATGTGCACCGAATGCACGCCGCTCTTGGCCGCGTCCAGCGCCGACGAGATCTTCGGCAGCATGCCGCCCGAGATGGTGCCGTCGGCGAACAGCTCTTCGATCTCGCGCGCGGTCAGGTCGGTCAGCAGGTTGCCCTTCTTGTCCATCACGCCGGGGATGTTGGTCATCATCACCAGCTTCTCGGCCTTCAGGATCTCGGCCATCTTGCCGGCGACCACGTCGGCGTTGATGTTGTAGGCCTGGCCGTCGTCGGAGAAGCCGATCGGCGAGATCACCGGGATGAAGGCATCGTCCTGCAGCGCCTTGACCACCGCCGGGTTGATCGCCTCGATGTCGCCCACGTAGCCGATGTCGATGAAGGCACCCGGGTTCTCGCGGTCGGGCATCTGCAGGCGCTTGGCGCGGATCAGGCCGCCGTCCTTGCCGGTCAGGCCCACGGCCTGGCCGCCGTACTGGTTGATCAGCATCACGATGTCCTGCTGGACTTCGCCGCCCAGCACCCACTCGACCACTTCCATGGTCTCTTCGTCGGTGACGCGCATGCCCTGCACGAAGGTGCCGACCTTGCCGACCTTCTTCAGCGCTTCATCGATCTGCGGGCCGCCGCCGTGCACCACCACCGGGTTCATGCCGACCAGCTTCAGCAGGATCACGTCGCGCGCGAAGCCGTGCTTGAGCTTTTCTTCGGTCATGGCATTGCCGCCGTACTTCACCACGATGGTCTTGCCGTGGAACTTGCGGATATACGGCAGCGCCTCGGCGAGGATCTCGGCTTTCAGTGCGGGAGCAATGGCGGCCACCGCAGTCGCGGCAGGCCCGGGGTTGTCGGCGTTCATGGGGGACATCCGTGAGATTCAACAGGTATGATGGCTAACAGCCGCGTAGCCGGGGGAAAACGCAACAGGGCGCGCAACAGGGATCGCCCGAAAGTGCGCCATCCGGCTATGGCAGGCGCCGATTTTACAAGAAACCGCGCGGGGCGCGAGTCCCGCGGCCCGGGCAGGCCCGACCATCCGCCCGGCAAGCGCCGCACGGGGCACCACGGCGGCCCGCCGGCGTTCCGTTCGCGCAACAGCGCAGCGTTCTTCCGCGGCCTTTGCCGTTTGTCTTGCTCTGCGCCGTACCAGTTCCCCCGCACCATGACCGATCCCGCCACCGTCCTGACCGGCCAGCTTCGCCCCGTCGAGCATTGCAGCCAATGCGGCGCCGGCTTCGTGTGCGGCTACGTGGCGGGGCTGCGCGAGTGCTGGTGCGCCAGCCAGCCGCTGCTGCCGGCGCGGCGCATCGTGCCCGGCCAGCACTGCCTCTGTCCCGGCTGCCTGGCGGCGCGCCAGCGCGGCGGTCAGGCGCCGGAGCCCGCCGAAGGCTGAACCGCCGGCACAGGGCCGGACGACGCGCCGGCGCTGCCCCACTGCATCACCAGCATCCCCGCCACGATCAGCGCGGCGCCCGCCAGCCGCGCCGGCGTCATGGCCCGCACCGCAAATCCGGCCAGGCCGAACTGGTCGACCGCCAGCGCGGCCAGCACCTGCCCCGCCACCACCGCGGCGATAAAGCCGGCCGCGCCCAGCCTCGGCGCCATCACCAGGGCGGCCGAGATATAGAACACGCCCAGCACCCCGCCGATCCAGGTCCACGCCGGCGCGCGCGCCAGCACCGATGCCGCGGGCAGCGGCACGCGCAGCAGCCACAGCAGAGGCAGCAGCGCCGCCAGGCTGACCAGCAGCGACACCAGCGTCGCCGCCAGCGGATGTCCCAGCGTACGCCCCAGCGTGGCGTTGGCGCCTGCCTGGAACGGGATCACGGCGCCCGCCAGCACGGCGGTCGCAAGGGGCAACAGCAAGGAAATCGGGAAGGAATTCGGCAACTGGATGCCTGACATGTCACGCTCCGTAGGGCAAACTGCGATGCCTGACAGTTTGAAATATCGCAAAGCGAATTCCCAATTCTGCTTTCATACGTTTAATATTCACCGAATGAATAGCCTACGCGGAATCGACCTCAACCTGCTGGTGGTGCTTGAAGCACTGCTCGCCGAGCGCCACATCTCACGCGCCGCGCTGCGCCTGCACCTGAGCCAGCCGGCGGTCAGCCATGCGCTGGGACGGCTGCGGCAGCTGCTCGACGATCCCATCCTGGTGCGCGGCAAGGGCGGCCTGGTGCTGAGCGCCCGCGCCCATGAACTGTCCGGCCCGCTGGCCGAAGCGCTGTCGCAGGTGCGCATCCTGCTGGGGCCGAGCGGCTTCCAGCCCGCCACCGCGCGCCGGAGCTTCCGCCTCGCCATGTCCGACTACGGTGCGCTGGTGGTGCTGCCGCGGCTGCTGCGCGCGCTGCGCAAGGCCGCACCCAATATCGACCTGGTGGTGTCGCAGGCCAGCCGCGAGGGCATGACCGCACAGGTGGCCGATGGCGAGATCGACATGGCGCTGGGCGTGTTCAGCTACCAGCCCGAAGGCGTGCAGTCGGCGGAGTTGTTCCGGGAAAGCTATGCCTGCGCGGTGGATGCGGCCACGGTGCGGGACACGGGCCGGCTCGACCAGGTGGCCTACCTGGCGCGTTCGCATGTGCTGGTGGCCACGCACAGCGAACGCATGGACGCGATCGATGCTGCGGTCGCCAGGCTCGGCGGGCGCCGCAAGATCGCCTGCGTGGTACCGCACTGGAGCGTGGCACCGGCGCTGATCGCCGGGACCAACCTGGTGCTGACCACGGCGCGGCGCAGCCTGTCGGCGCTGGAGGCAGACTCGCGCTACGCCATCTTCGATCCGCCGTTCGCGCTGGAGGACTTCACCTTCAGCATGATCTGGCACGAGCGCACCGAGGCCGATCCGGCCCACGCCTGGCTGCGCGAGCGCGTGCTGGCGGCGGCGGCCAGTCAGGAATCGGAAGAGCCGATCAGCTTGCGCGGCTGACGCCGCCGCGCGGGCTTGGCGGCACCGGGCACCGGCGGCCGTGGTCGGGCGTCACGGCGCCTTGTAGGTGGTGCGGACGGCGTGCCCCCGCGGAACACCAGTTTCTGGCGCGTGCCGTGCTGCTTGTTGGCCATGATGGCTGTTGGCCAGGGCTGCGCCTGGCCACCTCGTCTGATCAGTGCTTGTGTTCGCCGTGGCTGGCATGGCCGGCGTGGCTGCCGCCCGGCACCATGTCGCGCACTTCGGCGTTGACCTTCTGCTCGGTCACCTTGCCGCCCTGCTCGATCTTCAGCGTGAGGGGCACGGTATCGCCCTTCTTGAGCTGGCTCTTCAGGCCCATCAGCATCACGTGGTAGCCGCCGGGCTTCAGCTCGACGTTCTGCATCCTGGGCAGGTCCAGCGACTTGATCTGCCGCATGCGCATCACGTTGTTTTCCATCTTCATCTCGTGAATCTCGGCGTCGCCCACCGGCGACGAGACGCCCACCAGCTTCGCGTTCTCGTGCGCATGCAGCACCATGAACGCGCCCGAAGCGGCCTGCGTCGGCACCGTGCCGCGCACCCAGGCGTTGCTGACGTCGACCTGGGCCAGCGCGGCCCCGGACGCCAGCGCCGAGGCGAGTGCGGCAATCGATGCGGCCAGCGTGGCCGCGCGGAATTTGGCTTGCATCGTTGTCTCTCCTGAAAGCAGACATTAGAACATGGCGCCGCGCGCCGCGTGCAGGCCTGCCAGGGCATGCGGACGGCGGCCAAAGCCGGCTAGTCTGGCAGCCGCGGGACCGCGCCGCCAATGCGGCAAGGTGTCGCACGCCCCGGCACCTTCCGGCCGCATTGATACACTCGCGCCATGATCACCGCCGCAGCCGTGTCTTCCTCGTCCCGCTTGCCTGACCTGCCCTTCCTGTCGCCCTTGCCGGCCGCCAGTTCGCCGCGCCATGGCCAGGTGACGCTGCGCCGCCTGTTCTGGCTGCGCTGGGCGCTGCTGTCGGGACAGGCGCTGACGCTGCTGGCATGCGACCCGATCGCCGGCATCCGCCTGCCGTATGGGCCACTGATGGTGGTGCTCGGGCTGCAGACCCTGTTCAACCTGATCACCGCCCTGCGCCTGCGCCAGCACAGGCGGCGCAACAGCGCACCCGGCGAAGCCGAACTGATGGGCCAGCTGCTGGTGGACCTGACCGCGCTGTCGGCGATCCTGTTCTACACCGGCGGTGCGACCAACCCCTTTGTGTCGTTCTACCTGCCCGGGCTGGCCATCGCCGCGGCCATCCTGCCGTGGCGGCAGGTGATCGCGCTGGCGGTGTACGCGCTCGCCTGCTACACGGTGCTGCTGTTCGAATACGTGCCGCTGGACCTGCACAACCCGGACAACGCGGTGAACTACCACCTGGCGGGCATGTGGCTGAACTTTGTCGTCAGCGCGGTGATGATCGCGATGTTCGTCGCGCGCCTGTCGGGCGTGCTGCGCCAGCGCGAGGCGCAGCTGAACCTGGCGCGCGAGCAGCTGCTGCGCGAGGCGCGCGTGGAAGACCTCAACGGCCAGGCCGCCGCGGTGGCGCATGAGATCGGCACGCCGCTGGCGACGCTGGCGGTGATCGCCGGCGAGCTGCGCGCCGATGCCTCCGACGCGGCGCTGGGCACCACGCCGATCCGCAGCTACCTGCCCGACCTGCAGACCGTCGAGCAGCAGCTGGCGCTGTGCCGCACCACCCTGGCGCGGCTGCGCGAGGACTCGGCCACGCTCGCGCCGCAGCGCCTGGACGCCTGGCTGCCGGCCTTTGCCGAGCGCTGGCAGCTGCGCCATCCCAACGCCAGCCTGCAGGCAAGCGCCACGCCGGGCGCCGGCGCGCAGCCGGTGGAGACCGCGCGCGTCGGACAGATCCTGACCATCCTGCTCGACAACGCCGCGCGCGCCCAGCAGAATGCCGGCCGCTCCAGCCGGCCGCTGCAGCTGGAAATCGCCATGGAGCCGGGACACGTGGCGCCGTGGCTGTCGTTCCGCGTCGCCGACCATGGCGACGGCATTCCCGAGGCACTGCGCGGCCATCTCGGCGAAATGCCGGTGGCCAGCCAGCACGGCGGCCAGGGCATCGGCCTGTACCTGGCGCAGAGCGGCGCGCGCCAGATGGGCGGCGAACTGGCCTGGCGCAACCGGTCGGGCGGCGGCACCGTGGCCGAGCTGCGGCTGCCCGCGCTGTCAACGCTGTCGGCGCCGCCTGCGCGCAGCGCATCCTGAACCCACGCGGCCACTCCAGACCATGACCGACGACACCTTCCAACCGGTTCCCGAAGCCACCGCACCGGCGGGCACGCCGTTCCTCGTCATCGACGACGACGAAGTCTTTGCCGGCACGCTGGCACGCGCGCTCATGCGCCGCGGCTACGCCGTGCAAGTGGCCCATGACGGCCGCACCGCGCTCGCGCTGGCGGGCCGCACCGACTTTGCCTACGTCACGCTCGACCTGCACCTGGAGCCGCCACCCGAAGCCGGCAGCACCGCGCCGGCCGAGTCCGGCCTGCAGCTGGTCGCGCCGCTGCGCCAGGCGCTGCCGGAGGCGCGCATCCTGATCCTGACCGGCTATGCCAGCATCGCCACCGCGGTGGCGGCGGTCAAGCAAGGCGCGGACGAGTACCTGGCCAAGCCGGCCAATGTCGATTCGATCCTGACGGCGCTGATGGCGGGGGTGTCGGAAGACGCGGCGCAGGCCGCGCTGGAAGAGCCGGTGCCGCTGTCGGTGGCGCGGCTCGAGTGGGAGCATATCCAGCGCGTGCTGGCCGAGCATGGCGGCAATATCTCCGCCACGGCGCGGGCGCTGAACATGCACCGGCGCACCTTGCAGCGCAAGCTGGGGAAGCGGCCGGTGTCGCGGTAGGTTCGGGTTCGTTGCCGTTGCGGCTTACAGGCGCAATTGCACGTGTTCCCAGTCCAGCCCTTCGCTGGCCTCGGCCGTGTCGCCCTGCGCGACGATGCGCAGGGCATCGCCCGCATGCCGGTCCGACAGCGAGAACAGCGCCCCGGCATCGAGCGCCAGCGTTGCGGCGGCGGCCCTGGCGGCGCCGCGCGCCTTGGCCTGCGTGGCCTCGGCTGCCTGCACGGATGGCACAGCGGGACGGATGCAAAGGAATGCCGTGGCCGCGGCCAGTGCGGCCAGCACGCCTCCGGTGGCGAGCACCACGCGGCGGGTCTTGTAGTTGACCATTGATTTCTCCTGCCAGTGGGTTGAGTGGGATGCGGTGGCTCCCGCACCGGTCAATCGACCGTCAAGGTGCGCAAGGGTCTCATTGCCCGGCTCGAGCGGCCAGCGTGCTTACCAATGCTTACGATGCTTACCGCGATGTGGCAGGCGGATACGTACTGACAACGCATTGCGGCCGCGATAGGACGAAAAAGGGCGCACCGAAGTGCGCCCTTTTCCTCTGGCCTGCGTGCCCGCTTACAGCACGTAGCGCGACAAGTCTTCGTTGCCGGCCAGGTCGCCAAGGCGCTGGTCGACATAGGCCGCGTCGATCGTCACGGTCTCGCCCGACGATTTGGTGGCGTGGAAGGACAGGTCTTCCAGCAGCCGCTCCATCACCGTGTACAGGCGGCGCGCACCGATGTTCTCGACCTTCTCGTTGACCGAGAACGCGATCTCGGCAAGGCGGCGGATGCCGTCCGGCGCGAACACCAGGTTGACCTCCTCGGTGTTCAGCAGCGCCTGGTACTGCTTGGTCAGGCTGGCATCGGTCTGCGTCAGGATGGCCTCGAAGTCCTGCACCGACAGAGACTCCAGTTCCACGCGGATCGGGAAGCGGCCCTGCAGCTCGGGGATCAGGTCGCTCGGCTTGGACAGGTGGAACGCGCCCGACGCAATGAACAGGATATGGTCGGTCTTGATCATGCCGTACTTGGTGTTCACCGTGGTGCCCTCGACCAGCGGCAGCAGGTCGCGCTGCACGCCCTGGCGCGACACCTCGCCGCCACCGATATCGCTGCGGCTGGCGATCTTGTCGATCTCGTCCAGGAACACGATGCCGTTCTGCTCCACATTGGCGATGGCCTTGTGCTTGAGCTCCTCGTCATTGACCAGCTTGGCGGCCTCTTCGTCGACCAGCAGCTTGAAGGCTTCCTTCACCTTCATCTTGCGGCGCGCCTTCTTGCCCTGGCCCAGGCCGGCGAACATCGAGCGGATCTGCTCGGTCATGTCTTCCATGCCCGGCGGCCCCATGATGTCCATGCTCGGCACGCCGGCGGCAAGTTCCAGCTCGATTTCCTTGTCGTCGAGCTGGCCTTCGCGCAGCTTCTTGCGGAACACCTGGCGCGTGTTGGAATCCTTCTCTTCCGGCTGCGAGAAGCCGATATCGCGCGGCGGCGGCAGCAGCACGTCGAGCAGGCGGTCCTCGGCCGCGTCCTCGGCCTTGGTGCGCACCTTCTTCATCTCGGACTCGCGCGTCTGCTTGATCGCCATCTCGGCGAGGTCGCGCACGATGGTGTCGACGTCGCGGCCGACATAGCCCACCTCGGTAAACTTGGTGGCTTCGATCTTGATGAACGGCGCGTCGGCCAGCTTGGCCAGGCGGCGCGCGATCTCGGTCTTGCCGACGCCGGTCGGGCCGATCATCAGGATGTTCTTGGGCGTGATTTCCTGGCGCAGCGGCTCGGCCACCTGCTGGCGGCGCCAGCGGTTGCGCAGCGCCACCGCCACGGCCTTCTTGGCCTTGTCCTGGCCGATGATGTGCTTGTCGAGTTCGGAAACGATTTCCGACGGGGTCATGGTGTGCGACATGGTATCCGTTCAGTAGGGCGCGCGCGTTGCCGCCTTCGCTTATTCCAGCGTCTCGATGACGAAGTTGGTATTGGTGTAGATGCAGAGCTCGCCGGCAATGGTCAGCGCTTTCTCGACCACGTCCTTCGGCGCCAGCTCGGTGTTCTCCATCAGCGCCTTTGCGGCCGACTGCGCATACGCGCCGCCCGAGCCGATCGCGGCGATGCCGCCCTCGGGGTCGAGCACGTCGCCGTTGCCGGTGATGACCAGCGTGGTGTCGCGGTCGGCCGTGATCAGCATGGCCTCGAGCCGGCGCAGCGCGCGGTCCGAGCGCCAGTCCTTGGCCAGGTCGACCGCGGCGCGGGTCAGGTTGCCCTGGTACTTTTCCAGCTTGGCCTCGAAGCGGTCGAGCAGCGAGAATGCGTCGGCCGTGCTGCCGGCAAACCCGACCAGCACCTTGCCGTTGTAGATGCGGCGCACCTTGCGCGCGGTGCCCTTCATCACGATATTGCCGAGCGTGACCTGGCCATCACCGCCGAGCGCGACCTGGTTGCCGCGGCGGACGCTGACGATGGTGGTGCCGTGATACTGTTCCATGGTGGCTTCCGTGAATATGTCAGGACCGTAGTTGGCGACGCCCCCGGCCGGTTTCAAGGCCCTGCGTGCGCCGGACCACGCAGGTCGGCCGGGCCGCGTGCGGTCTGACCAATATAGGATGCCAGCCGGGCGGCGTGGCAGGCGGGCCGCCAAAAGCAAAAGGCCATGCGTCGCCGCATGGCCCTGGTTTGCCGCGCGCCGGCCGGGCCGGCGCGCCTCGCACATCACGCAGAGTCAGTCCGCATAGACGCCGGCCTTCTTGATCACCGGGGTCCACTTGTTGATCTCGGCGCCCAGGAAGGTGCGCAGCGAATCCGGCGTGGCGCGCTGGGCCGGCACGGCCTCGGCACCCAGTTCCGCCATCTTGGCGCGGAAGGCCGGGTCGGCCACGGCCTTCTGCAGCGCAGCAGACAGCTTGTCGATCACCGGCTTGGGCGTGCCCTTGGGGGCGTACATGGCGTGCCAGATCTTGACTTCCACGCCCGGCAGGCCCTGCTCGCCCGCGGTCGGGATGTCCTTGAACGCTTCCACGCGGCGCGCCTGCATGGCCGCGTACGGCTTGAGCGCGCCCGCCTTGAGCTGGCCGGCGATATTGGTGGTCTGGTCGCACATCAGGTTGACCTGGCCGCCCAGGATGTCGGTCAGCGCCGGCGCCGTGCCCTTGTACGGCACGGTGGTCAGCTCGGTCTGGATCGCGCTCTGGAACAGCAGGCCGCACAGGTGCGAGGCCGAGCCGAGTCCGGCGTTGGCCATCGACAGCTTGCTGGCGTTGGCCTTGATGTACGGCACAAGGTCCTTGAAGTTGTTCGGCGGCAGCGATTTGTTGCCCACGAGGATCATCGGCACGTCGGCGATTTCACCGACCATCTCGAAGTCCTTCAGCGGATCGAAGCCCAGGTTGCGGTACAGCGCTGGGGCCGTAGCCATGCCGATATGGTGGATCAGCACGGTGTGGCCGTCGTTCTTGGCCTGGGCCACCTTCTTGGCACCGATGGTGCCGCCGGCGCCGCCGAGGTTCTCGATGACGATGGTCGCGCCCAGGTGCTTGGACATGATCATGGTCAGCTCGCGCGAGACCTTGTCGGTCGGGCCGCCCGCGGCGAACGGCACCACCGCCGACACCGGCTTGCTGCCCGGGAACTCCTGGGCGTACGCGCCCGACGCCACACCCACTGCGCTGACTGCCAGCGCGGCCGCAACCATCTTTGCCACTCGTTTCATGCTCTCTTCTCCTGGTTCCCTTTGATACCCGTCTGCTATTGCATTGCTGCCGGCCCGGCCACCGCTATGCGGGGGCGCGCTTGGCGCAGCTCTGTGGCCGCGCTCTGACCATGCCGGCAGGCACCGCAGCCCACACCGCACGGGGCGGCATGGGAGGGGGATGATGTTAGCAACGGCAGACAATGCGCAGGTATAGGGGCTAACCCGCCTGCAATGTCCGGCATATGGCGCAATACAAGGGAGATATGGCAGAGATGCCGCAAACACGCATGGCCCGCACCAACGCGGGGCGCGTCTACCGGAAAAAACCGAGCATTTCCTCCAGTAACGGTTCCTGGGCCTCCTCCGGGATGTAATGCCCGCACGGCAGGGCCACACCACTGACATCGGCGGCAACCTCCTGCCACAGCGCCAGCGGCTCGAAGCAGCGCGCCACCACGCCATGTTCCCCCCACAGCACGCGCAGCGGCAGCGCCAGCCGGCGCCCGGCCTCGCGGTCGGCGCGATCGTGCTCCAGGTCGATGGTGGCGGCGGCGCGGTAGTCCTCGCACATGGCATGCACCCGCGCCGGGTCGCGCATGGCCGCCACGTAGGCCGCCATCGCGTCCGGGGCGAACGGGCTCGGGCCGGCCTGGCGCAGGCCGACCAGCTTCTGCAGGTAGAACTCGGGCTCGGCGTTGATCAGCGTCTCGGGGAACGGCGCGGGCTGGATCAGGAAGAACCAGTGCCAGTAGGCCGCGGCAAAGGCCATGCTGGTGCGCTCGTACATGGCCAGCGTGGGCGCGATGTCGAGCAGCATGGCGCGGCTCACGGTTTCGGGGTGGTCGGCGCAGAGCCGGTGCGCCACGCGCGCACCGCGATCGTGGCCGCACAGCGCAAAGCGCGTGAAGCCGAACTTCGCCATCAGCCCGACCTGGTCCTGCGCCATGGCGCGCTTGCTGTAGCGCTCATGCCCGGCGTTGCCCGGCGGCGCCGAACTGCTGCCGTAGCCGCGCAGGTCGGTGGCGATCACGGTGAAGTGGTCGGCCAGCGCCGGCGCCACCCGGTGCCAGATCAGGTGACTCTGCGGATGGCCGTGCAACAGCAGCAGCGGCGGGCCTGAGCCGCCCTGTACGCCAGCGATCTCGACCTCGCCGATGCGGTGCCGGAAGGGTTCGAAATTGGGGAACAGCAGTGCGCTGGCGTCGTTCAGCATGGCTTGTCTCCGCTTCTGGGTCGCTTGTCGATCATAGGCGCAAACCCCCACCTTCGGCGCCGCGCGCGACGACCGGGCGCGCCCATGGACCATTGCAACTGAATTGCATCAACCGTGGGCCTATGGTTAAATCGGCCCATGACCCGCATTAGCCCGGACGGGCCGGCCGCGGCACCGGCGCCCGCCATCCTCGAAGCCGCCCACGAGCGCCTGCGCCAGCTGGGCGCGCGCGTGACGCAGCCGCGGCTGTGCATCCTGGCCTGCCTGATCGGCAGCGACGAAGCGCTGACCCACCAGGCCGTGATCGACCGCCTGCCCGAGCAGGGCGAGACCATCGACCGCGTCACCGTGTACCGCGTGCTGGACTGGCTGGTGGAGCAAGGCGTGGCGCAGAAGCGGGCCGGCAACGACCGCGTGTTCCGCTTCAGCCTGGTCGAGCACGAGGCCGCGCGCGCGCAGGAACACCGCCAGCACAGCCATTTCCACTGCACCCGCTGCGACCGCACCTTCTGCCTGGACGATGCCAGCGCCCCGGCCCAGCCGGCCGCGCCACGCGTGCCCAGCGGCTTTGCCATCGAACATGTCGAACTGACCGTGAACGGCGTCTGCGCCGAGTGCGGCAAGCGTACGCCCGCCGGCCAGGATGGCCAGGGCGGCGCCGCGCGCTGAACGGCTATCTCAAATTCCCGGAGAACAACCAATGTCCAAACTGACCCCGGTCACGATCCTGACCGGCTTCCTCGGCAGCGGCAAGACCACTTTGCTGAAGCGCATCCTGAACGAGCCGCACGGCATGAAGATCGCCGTCATCGAGAATGAGTTCGGCGAGGAAAACATCGACAACGAGATCCTGGTGCAGGACGGCCGCGAGCAGATCGTGCAGATGAGCAACGGCTGCATCTGCTGCACCATCCGCGGCGACCTGGTGCAGGCATTGTCCGGGCTGCTGACGCGCCGCGACGCCGGCGAGATCGACTTCGACCGCGTGGTGATCGAGACCACCGGCGTGGCCAACCCGGGCCCGGTGGCACAGACCTTCTTCATGGACGAGGAAATCGCCTCGCGCTACCTGCTCGACGCGGTGATCACGCTGGTCGACGCCAAGCACGCGCACACGCAGCTGGACAAGCAGGAAGAGGCGCAGCGCCAGGTGGGCTTTGCCGACGCCATCTTCATCACCAAGACCGACCTGGTGAGCAAGGACGACGTGGCCGAGCTGCGTCACCGCCTGCTGCACATGAACCCGCGCGCGCCGATCCGCGCGGCCAATTTCGGCGAGACGCCGATCGACACCATCTTCGACCTGCGCGGCTTCAACCTGAACGAGAAGCTGGAACTCGATCCCGAATTCCTGCGCGCCGACGAGCATGATCACGACCACGATCATGACCACGAACACGGCGAGCAGTGCGGCGCCGACTGCGGCCACGATCACGATCACGGCCACCACCATGGCCACGGGCACGACCACCACCATCATCACCACCACACCGACCGCATCGCGTCGTTCGTCTTCCGCAGCGACAAGCCCTTTCACTACGGCAAGCTGGAGGAATTCCTGTCGGGGATCCTGGCGGTGTACGGGGAAAAACTGCTGCGCTACAAGGGCGTACTATATATGGAGGGCGTGGACCGGAAAGTGGTGTTCCAGGGCGTCCACCAGCTGATGGGCAGCGATATCGGCGCCAAGTGGGAAGACGAGACGCCAGGCACCAAGATGGTGTTTATCGGCGTGGACCTGCCCCGGGATGCCATCCTCAAGGGCCTGGAGAACTGCCTGGCCTGAGTGCACGGGCCGCCGCACGGGCGGTCCTACCTCCGGACACCGCCGCGCGGCCACCCCCGTTCGGGGTACCGGGGAAATACCGAAGTGCAGGCTGGCTTTCCCCCGTATCTCCGAAAAATTTGTTCAAGTACAATAGGCCGGATTTGATACCGGTGGCGCACCTTTTTCCCGCCGCCGGTATGGTCCGCTGAACAGGCGGGCCGCAGGGCGGCGGTCGTCGTCATCACGAGGCAGGCCGCCGGGCAGGTGCGGTCGCAGTGCTTCGTGCGGAGACCGCCTTTCCGCTTGGGGTGCCTCGGCACGCGCCGTCACTGACTGACGCGAGAGAGAGGTGTCCCATGACAGCCGCAACGAAGACGAAAGAAAGCCGCAGCAAGACAGGTAGTGCAGCGGCAGAGACGCTCAAGGCGCAGCCTGTGAAGGCCGCGCCCGCTCCCCGCGGCAGTACGGCGAACGCCGAAGCGGGCGCAACGAAGGGAGGCCCGCGAAGCAGCAAGACTGCAGCCAGCCAGAGTGAAACGACCGTGGCGCGCAAGCGCACGGACAGCGAATCCGAGCGGACCCAGACACCGCCGGCCGCCTCAACAAGAGAATCAGCAGCAACCATGAGCAGCAACAAACTTCTGACTGAAGCTGAAATCCTGAAGATGAGCGACAAGGATTACATGAACGAGGCGCAGCTCGCCTTCTTCAAGAATCGCCTTGAGCAGCTGCGTGACGAAATCCTGAAGAACGCTGACCAGACCACGGAACACCTGCGCGAAACGGTCATCGTGCCGGATCCGGCCGACCGCGCCACCATCGAGGAAGAGCATGCGCTGGAACTGCGCACGCGCGACCGCGAGCGCAAGCTGCTGAAGAAGGTCGAGCAGTCGCTGCAGCGCATCGAGTCCGGCGACTACGGCTGGTGCGAGGAAACCGGCGAGCCGATCGGCGTGCCGCGCCTGCTGGCCCGGCCCACCGCGACGCTGTCGCTGGAAGCGCAGCAGCGCCGCGAATTGCGCCAGAAGCTGTTCGGGGACTGAAGCTCGGCAACCAGGCCGGGCACGCCGGCCTGGCCGGCGCAGACGCGACACGACGGCCCGGTTTATCCGGGCCGTTTGCATTGGTGGCCGGGCGCCTGGCGCCGCTGCACTTGTCGTGGCGCGGCCACGGCCTACCATGATGAGAATCGTCCGACTGTCACCGGCGTGGCCTTTCTGGTAAATTCGCAACTTTGTTGCAATAACCGGAAGCGCACCGCATGGGCGACCGGTTCGCCAACGGTTCGTCACTGGTTCGTCACCTTCTCCGCTCCCCTGCCATGGCTGATCGCCTGCCCGTCACCGTGCTGTCCGGCTTTACCGGCGCCGGCAAGACCACGCTGCTGAACCACCTGCTCGCGCAAGGCGCCGGCGGGCGTGTGGCCGTGCTGGTCTGCGGCGCGCAGGACGGCCAGACGCTGGCCTCGCTGCCGCCCGGCTGCGAGGCCACCGTGCTGCCGGATGCCGGCACGCTGATGGCCGAAGCCGCGAAGCTGGCCGCGCAAGGCCGCTTCGATGCGCTGCTGGTCGAGGCCGACGGCCGGGACGACCCGCTCGCCATCGCCGAGGGCTTCCTGTTCGAGGCCGAGCACGGCGCCGGCCCCGGGGCCGCGCTGCAGCCCGACACGCTGGTGACGGTGGTCGACGCGGCCACCTTCCTCGCCGACCTCAACGACGCCGATTTCCTGGCCGACCGCGGCCTGGCGCAGGGGCCGGAAGACGACCGCACCGTCGCGGAAGTGCTGGCCGCGCAGGTCGAGTTCTGCGACGTCATCGTGCTGAACAAGACCGACCTCGCCAGTGCCGAGGAACTGGCGCGGCTGCGCGCGGTGCTGCATGCGCTGAACCCGCGCGCCGGGATCGTCGAGGCCAGCTTCGGCAACGTGCCACCGCAGCGCGTGTCCGGCACCGGCCGCTTCGACTTCGCCGCCGCCGCGGATGCGCCCGGCTGGCTGGCTGCCCTGCAGGGCATGGCGCCGCAGCCGGACAGCGGCGTGTCGACGCTGGTGTACCGGCGCCGCCGCCCGTTCCACCCGCAGCGCTTTGCCGACCTGATCCATACCGAATGGCTGCGCGAACACGGCAGCGTGCTGCGCTCCAAGGGCCTGTTCTGGCTGGCCAGCCGCATGGACACCGCCGGCGACTGGAACCAGGCCGGCGGCGTATGCCGCCACGGCGGCGCCGGCGCCTGGTGGTCTGCGCTGGATCCGGCCGAATGGCCGACCGATGACGCGGACCGCGCCGGGATCGAGGCCGACATGCAGGTCGACGGCGCGCCGGCACCGTTTGGCGACCGCCGCCAGGAACTGGTGCTGATCGGCGTGGACCTGGACGCGGCCGCGCTGGCGGCGCGGCTCGATGCCTGCCTGCTGGACGATGCCGAGATGGCGGCAGGCACGCAGGCGTGGGCGGACTACGCGGATCCGTTCCCGGCGTGGGTCGACGAGCTGGACGAGGACCACGAGCACGATCATGACCATGGCGACGATTGCGGCTGCGGCGCGCCGCACCATCCCCATGCGCACTGACTGGTTCGCCCGCCTGCGCACACACGGCCCGGGCTTGTGGCTCGCGCTGTGGCTGGCGCTGTGCCTGCTGCTGGCGCAGCATGCCGGGCTGACCCACCGCATCGTGCACGGCGGGCTGCCGGCGACCAGCGCAACCTCGGCCACGTTGGCTGCGGCCGACGGCAGCACCGACGCCGATACCGATTCCCACCCGCTGGCACAGAACGTCAGCGGCCACTCCTGCGTGCTCTTCGACGGCGCCACGGTGGCCGACACGCTGTGCGGCAAACTGCCGCTGCCGCGGCTCGCCTTCGGCAAGCCGGTCAAGCCGGCCAACCTCGCCTGGCGCTGGCCCGACCTGCCTGCCGCCCACCCCTTCCATTCGCGCGCGCCACCGGCGCCGGCCATCACCCTCGCCTGATCCGGGACGCGGCCATCGCCGCGCGCCCGGCTTTCGAATTTTCCTGAGCTGAACGCCTGCCGCCCGCCTGGCGCGGCCGTCCCATACGGGACGGCGCGCGCCATGCCGGGCCATGCAGCCGTGCCCGGCCCGGGGCTGATTGCCACTGCTTCGTTACGCGCGCCATGTCCAAACAGAACTGCCAGAAATACAGCGCCCTCCGCCTGACCCCGCTCGCGGCCATTGCCGCTTCCCTGACTGCGTCCCTCGCCGCGCTGGCGGCGCCCGCGCACGCGCAGACCGCCACGCCTGCGGCCACCGCCGAAACCACCTCCGCCACCGCTTCCGCCACGCTGCGCGAAGTCGTCGTCACCGCCAACCCGCTCGGCAGCGAACTGAACGACATGGTCGCGCCGGTTTCGACGCTGGGCGGCGACGCGCTGGCCGTGCGCCAGGCCAGCACGCTGGGCGAGACGCTCGACAAGATGCCCGGCGTCTCGTCGACGTATTTCGGCCCCAACGCCAGCCGCCCGGTGATCCGCGGCCTGGATGGCGACCGCATCAAGGTGCTGCAGAACGGCGGCAGCACCGTCGACGCCTCGACCCTGTCCTATGACCACGCGGTGGCACTGGACCCGCTGGTGGCCGAGCGCATCGAGGTGGTGCGCGGCCCGGCGGCGCTGATGTACGGCGGCAATGCCATCGGCGGCGTGGTCAACGTGATCGACAACCGCATCCCCAAGGAGCCGATCGAAGGCGTCGGCGGCGCCGTGGATGCCAGCGGCACCATCGGCGGCGACCAGGCCCGCAATGCCAGCGCGCTGATCGAGGCCGGCAACGGCCAGTTCGCGGTCCATGCCGACGCCTTCGCGCGCAAGACCAGCGACCTGCGCATCCCCGGCTACGCCCGCAGCGACCGCCTGCGCGCCGCCGAGCCGCTGCCCGAGGGCGAAAGCGAGGCCTACGGCCGCCTGCCCAACACCAGCGCCGACCAGCAGGGCGGCTCGCTGGGCGGCTCCTACACCTGGGCCGATGGCTTTGTCGGCGCCAACTACAGCGCCTACCGCAATGACTACGGCACGCCCGCCGAGGACGACGTGCGGCTGAAGATGAAGCAGGACCGCTTCGCGCTCGAAGGCGAGGCGCGCAACCTGGCGGGCAGCACCGGCGGCTGGTTCGAATCGGTCAAGGGCAAGTTCAGCTACACCGACTACGAGCACAAGGAGATCGAGGACGGTGAGACCGGCACGATCTTCAAGAACCGCGGCTGGGATGCGCGCCTGGAGGCCAGGCACGCCAGGATCGGCAACATGGCGGGTGTGATCGGCACCCAGTTCGGGCACACCGACTTCTCGGCGCTGGGCGAGGAAGCCTTCGTGCCGAGCACCAATACCGACAACGCCGCGCTGTTCCTGTTCGAAGAGTTGCCGCTGACTGCATCGGGCGATCTCAAGCTCAACTTCGGCGGCCGGCTCGACCACAGCAGCATCAAGGCCAGCGCCAACGGCAACGACCGCTTTGCCGACGCCAACCGCAGCTTCAACGCCACCAGCGCCTCGGCCGGCCTGCTGTACAAGGTCAACCCGGCGTGGTCGCTGACCAGCAACCTGTCCTACACGGAACGCGCGCCGACCTTCTACGAGCTGTACGCCAACGGCCCGCACGTGGCCACCGGCTCATGGGAGGTGGGCGACCCCAACGCCAACAAGGAACGCGCCACCTCGATCGACCTGGGCGTGCGCTTCAAGTCGGGCGCGCACAGCGCGGGCGTGTCGGGCTACTACAGCCGCTTTGCCAACTACCTGGCGCTGTCGGCCACGGGCCGCGCGCGCGATGAGGCCGGCGACGTCGTCGCAGCCGGCAGCCCCGATTCGCTGCCGGAGTTCCAGTACCTGGGCGTGCCGGCCACGCTCTACGGCTTCGAGGCCGAGGGCAAGACGCGGTTGCTGCAGAAGATGCTGACCAGCAGCGACACGCTCGATTTCGAGGCGCGCGCCGACTACGTGCGCGGCGAGAACCGCGACACCGGCGAGCCGCTGCCACGACTGGCACCGCTGCGGCTGGGCGGCGCGCTGGTGTATGGCGCGGGGCCGTGGGGCGCGCGCGTGGATGTCACGTATGCGGCCAAACAGACGCGCGTGCCGAGCAACGACACCCCGACCGATGCCTATACGCTGCTGAGCCTGGCGCTGACCTACAAGTTCAAGGCGGCCGGGACGCAGACGCTGGTGTACCTGCGCGGGGATAACCTGACCAACCAGGATGCGCGCAATGCGACGTCGATGCTGCGGGATATCGCGCCGCTGGCGGGGCGGAGTGTGAAGGTGGGGTTCAGGACGTCGTTCTGAGGCTGGCCTGCGCCCGCCAGTTGGGTGCTCCCTCTCCCGCTTGCGGGAGAGGGTTGGGGTGAGGGCCGGGTGTGTCGACGAAGTTCGGCTAGTGGTATGCGAGGGCCTGCCCTCACCCCCTGCCCCTCTCCCGCAAGCGGGAGAGGGGAGCAAACCGGCAGGATAGTGAGTACATCAATCCCGGTTCACCACCCATTCCCCCTCCACCGCCAATGCCCCCGCTCCCACCAGCGCCCGCACCGTCTGCGCGGAAATCCCAGCCAGCTCCTGCCCCGGCATGAACCGGTCGCGTATCCGCACCATCAACGGCGCCTCCCCCATCCACCGCGCCAGCTCCGCCTGCGTCATCCGCTGCTGCTCCAGCAGCTTGAACTTCACCAGCACCTTGACCGCGTGGCTGGCATTGCGCGCGGGATCGGCGCTGAGGTGGCGCAGCCGCGCGGTGGCGCGCTCGAGCGCGGCATCGACGTCGGTAAATATGCGCCCGTGGCCGGGAATCACCAGCCGTGCATCGAGTTCAGCGATGCGCGCCAGCACCGCCGCCTGCTCGGTGAAGCCGCTCTCGCCGTCCAGCTCGGGAAAGATCACGCCGAAGCCGTTCTCCCACAACGCATCGCCGGAAATCAGGATGCGCGGCACCGGCGCGAACAGCATCACCGCGTGCGGATCATGGCCTGGCGCGGCGACGACCTGCCAGTCGATGCCGCCCAGCGTCACCGTGTCGCCATCGTGCAGCACGCTATCGAATTCGAAACGGTCGCACTGCTGCCCGGTGGCGCGGTAAGTGAGCGCCTCGGTGTCCCACGCGGCCACGGCCGCGGCTTCGGCCGCGGGAATCGCGGTGCGCGGCTGCCAGCGCGCCTGCAGCGCGGCATTGCCGCCGCAATGGTCTGAATGCAGGTGGGTGTTGAGGATGCGCACCAGCGGCCGGTCCTGCAGCGCGGACGCGACCAGCGCCACGGTCTGGGGCGCATGCGTGACGTAGCCGGTGTCGACCAGCGCGGTATCGTCGCCATCGACGAACAGGATGTTGTTGGCAGACAGCCAGCCGCGCTCGAACACGCGCATGGTGTCGGGCAACGCGGGCAACGTAGGCATCGATGCTTCGCTCAAGGGGGTGTCTCCTCGCCCGCCAGCCAGGCGGCGCGCCGGGGCAGTTGCGCCCAGATGCGGCGCTTGTCTTCGTCGCTGGCCGACGACCAGCCGGCGATCTCTTCGATGGTGCGCAGGCAGCCCTCGCAATAGCCGCTGGCGGCGTCCATGCGGCAGACGTTGCGGCATGGCGAGGGCACCGGCGTTTCCAGCCGGGCGGCCTGCGCGGCAAGCTCCGCGGCCAATGCCGCAAGCGTGGCTGCCGCGCGCGCTTCAGGCATGTTTGTGCTGGCGCGCCGCCTTGGCCGCCACCTTCTCGTTGAAGCGGCCCGCGTCGATCAGGTGGCGCTCGTGCACGCCCTCGGAAATCTTGTCCTCGCCATCCCAGGCGCTTAGTTCAAAGCGCAGGCGGCGTCCGTCCACCTCGACCAGCTGGCCCTTGACCGTCACGGTCATGCCGGGCGGCGTCGGCGCCAGGTGCGAGAAGCTGACCAGCGTGCCGAGCGACTGCTCGCGCGGCCAGTCCAGGTGCTCGCGCAGCATCTGCAGGCAGGCGCATTCCATGATGCCGACCATGTAACCGGTGGCCAGCACGTCGGGCATCTCCGGGCAGCCGGGGATATCGTCGTACAGGCGCGGCACGGTGGCCTTGGGCGGCACCGTGTATTGCCAGCTGAAGGTCAGCCCGGGGCGCAGTTCAGCCTTCATGCCGGCGCTCCGGCGGCCACGTCGGCGACCTCCGCGCCGGTCATCTGCTGCAGCTGCTGCGGCGTCAGGTTGAACACCGCATGCGGATGCCCGGCGGCAGCCCACAGGCTGTCGTAGCGGAACAGGTCCTGGTCGAGCAGCATCACCGGCGCGACCGCATGGCCGATCGGGCAGACGCCGCCAATGGCATAGCCGGTCTTCTCGCGCACGAAGCGCGCATCTGCCTTGCCCAGCGTGCCCACGCGCGCGGCCACCTTGGCCTCGTCGACGCGGTTGCTGCCGCTGGCGATCACCAGCACCGGCGCATCGTCCTCGAGGCGGCGGAAGATGATCGACTTGGCGATCTCCGCCACGCTGCAGCCCAGGCCCGCCGCGGCTTCGGCGGAGGTCTTGCCGGTGGCGGGCAGCATCACCACCGGGCGGTCGTGGCCGAGCCCGGCCAGCAGGTCCGCCACGCGCTGCGCGGATTCGGGCAGCGCTTCGTTACTTGCCGTCATGCGTTCTCCCAATCTCTTGAGCTCAGGCGCAGGCCGGCGCCGCATCGCTGGCGGCGGCCCATTTGGTCAGCAGCGCCCGGCCCACGCGCGAGCTGTTGGCGCGGCCGATCGACTGCGAGATGTAGTCGCCGGTGCGCACCACCGCTTCCAGGTCGATGCCGGTATGGATGCCCATGCCGTGCAGCATGTACAGCACGTCTTCGGTGGCCACGTTGCCGGTCGCGCCCTTCGCATACGGGCAACCGCCCAGACCGGCGACCGAAGCGTGGAAGATCGCGATGCCGACTTCCAGGCTGGCCAGGATGTTGGACAGCGCCTGGCCGTAGGTATCGTGGAAATGGCCTGAGAGCCGGTCGATCGCAAACTCCGCCGAGGCGGCGCGCATCACTTCCTGCACGCGCACCGGCGTGCCCACGCCGATGGTGTCGGCGATATCGATCTCGTCGCAGCCCAGCTCGCGCATGCGGCGCACCACGTCGACCACGGCGCTGACCGGCACCTCGCCCTGGTAGGGGCAGCCCAGCGCGCACGAGATGCTGCCGCGCAGGCGCACGCCCTTCTCTTTCGCCGCGGCCGCAACCGGCTCGAAGCGCTGGATCGACTCGGCGATCGAGCAGTTGATGTTCTTCTGCGAAAACGCCTCGCTGGCGGCGCCGAAGATCACCACCTCGTCGGCGCCGGCGGCGATGGCGCCCTCGAAGCCTTTCATGTTCGGCGTCAGCACCGAATACAGCGTGCCGGGCCGGCGCTGAATGCGGGACATCACATCCGCGCCGTCGGCCATCTGCGGCACCCACTTGGGCGAGACAAACGACGCGGCCTCGATATTGACGAAGCCGGCGTCGGTCAGCTGGTTGACCAGCGCGACCTTGACGTCGGTCGGCACCATGGCCTTTTCATTCTGCAGGCCGTCGCGCGGGCCGACTTCGACGATCTTCACGTAGTTCGGGATGGTCATGGCCGTCTCCTGTCTGTTATTCGTTGTGGGGTGCCGTGGCGCTCGTGGCGTCGTGCTCAATAGCCGCGCTGCAGGTCGACCACGCCGGCAATCGGCTGGCCCGAACGCAGCGCGCGGATCTTGCCGGCGATCTGGGCGATGCTGTCCTCGCGCAGCGTCAGCGCCGAGATATGCGGCGTCACCGTAATGCGCGGCTCCTGCCAGAAGGGATGATCCGCCGGCAGCGGCTCGGTGCGGAACACGTCGAGGGTGGCGCCCGCGAGCTGGCCCGACTGCACCGCGGCCAGCAGGTCTTCCTCGACCAGGTGCTGGCCGCGCGCCACGTTGATCACATAGGCGCCCTGCGCCAGCCGCGCGAACAGGCCGGCATTCAGGATGTTCTCGGTCTGCGGTGTCAGCGGCAGCACATTGACCAGCACGCGCAGGCCGTCCAGGAACGGCGCCTGGCCCGCATCGCCATAGAAGCCGCTGACGCCCTCGATCGCGCGCGCGGTGCGGCTCCAGCCGCGCACCGGGAAGCCGAAGCCGGCCAGCGTGCGGGCGATATGCGTGCCGAGCGTGCCCACGCCCATCACGCCGATGGTGAAGCCGGCGCGGCGATGCGGCTTGAGGAATTTCCAGTTGCCGGCGCGTTCCTGCGCCTCGTAGGCGTCGAGCTTGCGGAAATAGCGCAGCACGGCGGCGGTGACGTACTCGGCCATCTGCGCGGCCATGCCGGCATCGTCCAGGCGCACGATCGGCACGCCGGCGGGCAAGGCATCGGGCGCTTCGTCGCGCAGCCGCAGGATGCCGTCGACGCCGGCGCCGAGGTTGAAGACCGCCTTCAGGTCGGTGCGGCCGCGCAGCATTTCCACCGGCGGGCGCCAGACCACGGCGTAGTCGGCCGGCTCGCCGCGGCTGCCCTCCCAGGTCAGGCATTCGGCTTCGGGCAGGGCCTCGGCAAAGCCGTCGATCCACGGTTCATAGCGGCCGTCGGGGACGTATAACTGCAACTTCATCTTGTCTCCAGGGGATGTTGCGGGGCGGGCGTTGACTGTCATTCCCGCGCAGGCGGGAATCCAGCGTCTTTTTTGTCCCGCTTCAGGCACAAAGTCACTGGGTTCCCGCCTGCGCGGGAACGACGGGTGAGACGGATGCCCCAAAGGGCTATTTTGGCAGAGGAATGCGATCAGGGTCAGCCTTCGGGCCGGACCCGGACCGTACGCGCCCCCTACTTGCCCTCTTGCTTGCCCTCGAACGCCAGCAGTTGCGCCCCTTCGGCCACCTGCTCGCCCACCCCGTAGAGCACTTCGCTGACCACGCCGTCGGCCGGCGCGCTGATGGTGTGCTCCATCTTCATCGCCTCCATCACCAGCAGCGGCGTGCCGCGCGTTACCGTGCTGCCGGCTTCGACCATCACCGCGATGACCTTGCCCGGCATCGGCGCGGTCAGCTTGCCGCCCTCGCCTTCGGCTTCGCCGGCATGCGCCAGCGGGTCGAGCCACGCCAGCGCGACATGCCGGCCGCCGTAGAAGACATGGAGGGTCTCGCCATCGCTATGCACCTGCCCATGCGCACGGCGGGTGCCGAGGTTGACGCGCAGGTCGTCGGCCTGGCAGGCGCTGGCGAAGGGCGCGGCCTGGTCGGCGTAGATCAGCGTGCTGCCGCGCGCATTGGTGTTCAGCGTCACGTCGAGCACCTGCTCGCCGTAGCCGAAGCGCAGCTGGCGCGAAACGCCGCCGTTGAGCCGCCACGCGCCGCCGTGGGTCCACGGCGAATGGGGATCGGCAGCGTCGATGCGCAGTTCGCGCGCCTCGCGATCCAGCAGCGCGGCGACGGCCAGCGCAATGATTTCCATGCCGACAGGAGCCGGCGGCGGGAACAGGGTCTTCTCGTTGCGCTCGATCAGCCCGGTATCGAGGTCGGCGGTGCGGAACGCTTCCGACTTCACCAGCCGCTGCAGGAAGGCCACGTTGGTCGACAGGCCCACCACGTGATACGCGGCCAGCGCCTGGCGCATCCGCGCCAGCGCCTCATCACGGTCCTTGCCCCAGACGATCAGCTTGGCGATCATCGGGTCGTAGTACGGGCTGATGGTGTCGCCCTCGCGCACGCCGGCATCGATACGGATGCCGGCCGGGCCGTGGGCGTCATCGCCGCGCATGAACTGCACCGCGGGCGGCGTGCGCAGGAAGCGCAGCGTGCCGGTGGACGGCAGGAACTGCTTGTCGGGGTTCTCGGCGTAGATGCGCGCTTCCAGCGCGTGGCCGTCGATGCGCAGCTGGTCCTGCGTCAGCGGCAGCGGCTCGCCGGCGGCCACGCGCAGCTGCCATTCGACCAGGTCCTGCCCGGTGATCATCTCGGTGACCGGATGCTCGACCTGCAGGCGCGTGTTCATCTCCATGAAATAGAAGGAACCATCCTGGTTGGCGATGAACTCGACGGTGCCGGCACCAACGTAGCCAACCGCCTTGGCCGCGGCGACTGCCGCTTCGCCCATGGCGCGGCGGCGCTCCTCGGTCATGCCGGGTGCCGGCGCCTCTTCCAGCACCTTCTGGTGGCGGCGCTGCACCGAGCAGTCGCGCTCGAACAGGTAGACGCAGTTGCC
Organism: Cupriavidus oxalaticus; assembly: GCF_016894385.1. Taxonomy (NCBI): domain Bacteria; kingdom Pseudomonadati; phylum Pseudomonadota; class Betaproteobacteria; order Burkholderiales; family Burkholderiaceae; genus Cupriavidus; species Cupriavidus oxalaticus. The sequence continues at coordinate 129,271 of NZ_CP069812.1, read as the reverse complement.
GTGCGTATCGGCAAACACCTGGATCTCGATATGGCGCGGGCGGGTCAGGTACTTCTCGACCAGCACCTTGTCGTCGCCGAAGCTCGCCGAGGCCTCGCGCTTGACCGAGGCCAGCGCGGCCTCGAAGCCATCGCCCGACTCGACCACGCGCATGCCCTTGCCGCCGCCGCCCGCGCTGGCCTTGAGCAGCACCGGGTAGCCGATGCGGTCGGCCTCGCGGCGCAGCAGCGCCGGGTCCTGGTCCTCCCCGTGGTAGCCCGGCACCAGCGGTACGGCAGCGCGCTCCATCAGCTGCTTGGCCGCGCTCTTGCTGCCCATCGCGTGGATGGCCGAAGCCGGCGGGCCGATGAAGACCAGCCCCGCCGCGGCGCAGGCCTCGGCGAAGGCTTCGTTCTCGGACAGGAAGCCGTAGCCCGGGTGGATCGCCTGGGCGCCGGTCTCCTTGGCCATCTCGATGATGTGGTCGGCGCGCAGGTAGCTGTCGCGCGCGGCGGCGCCGCCGATATGGACGGCTTCGTCGCAGAAGGCGACGTGGCGGGCATCGGCATCGGCATCCGAGTACACCGCGACGGTGCGGATGCCGAGCCGGCGGCAGGTGGCGGCGACACGGCAGGCGATCTCGCCGCGGTTGGCGATCAGGATCTTGCTGAACATGGCTCCCTCCTTGTTATGCCGTTATCGGCATCTTACGGCGGGGAGGTGTCCAATGGGTTAATTCCGGTGTCGTTATCCGACGCAAGTACCCCTCGCAACTACCCCGCGTAGCCCTCCGCACGGATGTCCAGGCGGGCCAGCAGCGCGCGATCGCGATCGGCCTGCGGGTTGCCGGTGGTCAGCAGCTTTTCGCCGTAGAAGATGGAATTGGCGCCGGCCATGAAGCACAGCGCCTGCAAGGCTTCATCCATGGCCTCGCGGCCGGCCGACAGGCGCACCATGGCCCCGGGCATGGTGATGCGGGCCACCGCAATCGTGCGGACGAACTCGAACGGGTCCAGCGCCTCGGTGCCGGCCAGCGGCGTGCCTTCGACCTGGACCAGGTTGTTGATGGGCACCGACTCCGGGTACGGGTCCATATTGGCCAGCTGGGCGATCAGGCCGGCGCGCGCCTCGCGCGATTCGCCCATGCCGACGATGCCGCCGCAGCAGACGTTGATGCCGGCGTCGCGCACGTGGCCGATGGTGTCGAGGCGGTCCTGGTAGGTGCGCGTGGTGATGATCTTGCCGTAGAACTCGGGCGAGGTATCCAGGTTGTGGTTGTAGTAGTCCAGCCCGGCGTCCTTGAGCTGCTGCGCCTGCTCGGCCTTGAGCATGCCCAGCGTGACGCAGGTCTCCAGGCCCATCGCCTTGACCTCGCGCACCATGTCCATCACCGGCTCGAGGTGGCGGTCCTTGGGGCTGCGCCAGGCGGCGCCCATGCAGAAACGCGTGGCGCCGTTGGCCTTGGCGGCGCGCGCGGCGTCGAGCACCTCGTCCAGCGCCATCAGCTTCTCGGCCTTGACGCCGGCGTCGTGGTGCGCGCTTTGCGGGCAATAGCCGCAATCCTCCTCGCAGCCGCCGGTCTTGATCGACAGCAGCGTCGACAGCTGCACGGTGTTGGCGTCGAAGTGCTCGCGATGCACCTGCTGGGCGCGGAACAGCAGGTCGTTGAACGGCAACGCGAACAGCGCGGCAACATCGTCGACGCGCCATTTGGCGTCATCCGGCAATGCGTGCTGGCGCGCGGTCTGGCGCAGCGATTCGGCGGAGATGGTGGTAACGGTGTGGGCTTGGGTCATGTTCTTTCCAGTCGGATTGTGGTTCAGGCGGCGAGGCCGGCGGCCTCGGCCCGGGATCTGGCGGTGGCGGCGAACAGCGGCGCGAGGTCCAGGCAATTCGCGGCGGCAGCCGCGGCGGGATCGAGTTGCCAGGGCAGTTCGCCCAGGCAGGGCGCGTCCAGCGACGCATGCAGCGTGGCGATGTTCTCGTCGGCGAGGAGCATGTCGGGGTCGACCCGGTTGGCGATCCAGCCGGCCAGCACCAGGCCGCGCGCACGGATCGCTTCGGCGCTCAGCACGGCGTGGTTGAGGCAGCCCAGGCGGATGCCGACCACCATCACCACCGGCAGGCCCAGCATCACGGCCAGGTCGGCGGTGCTCCAGCGCACCGCGCCGGCGTCGAGCGGGACGTGGAAACCGCCCACGCCCTCCACCACCACGGCGTCGGCCTGGCGGCGCAGCGCATCGAACGCATCGCGGATCGGCGCGCGCGTGATGCGCACCCCTTCCTGCGCCGCGGCCAGGTGCGGCGAGCACGGCGTGCGCAGCAGGAACGGGCAGGTATGGCCGAGCGGCACCGTCACCGAGCTGGCGGCACGCAGCTGCGCCACGTCGTCGTTGTGCCAGTGGCCGTCGCGCCATTCGCTGCCGCTGGCAACGGGCTTCATGCCCGCGCTGCGATAGCCGGCGCCGTTGAGCGCATGCAGCAGCGTGGCGCTGGCGTGGGTCTTGCCGACGCCGGTATCGGTGCCCGTGACGAAACAGGCAAAGTGGCGCGGCGCCGTCATGCGGCCTCCTTGCACGCGATCGCCCCGCTGATTGCGTCGAGCAGCCGCTGCACGTCGGCCTCGTCGTGCGCGGCGCACAGCGTGATGCGCAGCCGCGCCGTGCCTTCCGGCACGGTCGGCGGCCGGATCGCGCCGACGCGGATGCCGCCGGCCTCCAGCGCCGCCGACAGCGCCAGCGACGCCGCGTTGTCGCCGACGATCAGCGGCTGGATCGCCGTCTGGCTCTCGCCCAGCGACCAGCCGGCGCTGGCGGCCAGCCGTGCCAGGCCTTCACGCAGCAATGCAATGCAGCGCATCAGTTGCGCACGGCGTTGCCGGCCTTCCTCGCCTTCGATGATCGTCAGGCTGGCCAGCAACGCATGCGCCACCGCCGGCGGCGCGGCCGTGGTGTAGATATACGGCCGCGCGGTGTTGACCAGGTGCTCGATCACGGCCTCATGCGCGGCGACGAACGCGCCCGCCACGCCGGCGGCCTTGCCGAGCGTGCCGATATAGATAAAGCGCTCGGACGACAGCCCCAGCGCTTCCAGCACGCCGTGGCCCTGCTCACCGAGCACGCCGAAGCCGTGCGCGTCGTCGACGATGATCCAGGCGTCGTAGCGCTCGGCCAGCGCCAGCAGCTCGCGCAGCGGCGCGACGTCGCCGTCCATGCTGAACACACTGTCGGTGACGATCAGCTTGCGCTCGCTGGTGCTGGCCGCCAGCAGCGCTTCCAGCGCGGCGGTGTCGCAATGCGGGTAGCGCTGCACGTCGGCGCGCGCCAGCCGGGCGCCGTCGATCAGCGAGGCGTGGTTGAGCGATTCGCAGAACAGCGTCGCGCCCGCCGTGCCCAGCGCGGTCAGCACCGCCATGTTGGCCATGTAGCCGGTGCAGAAGTACAGCGTCTGCGCGTGCGGGATATGCGGCGCGAACCAGCGTGCCAGTTCTTCTTCAAGCTGCGCATGCGCCAGCGAATGGCCGCTGACCAGGTGCGACGCGCCGCTGCCGGCGCCGTAGCGGTGCGCGCCTTCCGCCAGCGCGGCGATCACCTTCGGATGGTTGGCCAGCCCCAGGTAATCGTTGCTGCAGAACGTCAGCAGCGGCTGCGGCTGCGCATCGGCCGCACCCACGGCCTGGTGCGGCGCGCACGCGGTGTGGGCGATGCGGCGGCGGCGCGTCAGGGCCAGCTGTTGGCGCTGCGCGGCGGCCTGTTTCAGTTGTTCAAGCAGCATGGCGGACCTCCGCGCTGGTGGTGGTGACGTCGTCGAGCGTGGCCAGCAGCTGCTGGCCCAGCCAGTGCGCCTGGGCGGCATCGAAGACATAGGGCGGCAGCACGTACAACGTATTGCCGATCGGGCGAACCAGCAGTTCGCGTGCCCGCGCGGCATGGTGGAAGCGCGCGGAGAAATCGGCGCCTGCCACATCGGCGCGCACATCGGCGGCCCAGGCCAGGCCGCGCTGGCGCACGTGCTGCAGGCGCTCGTCGGCAGCCAGCGGCGCCATCGCGTCGGCGAGCCAGCGGGCGCGCTCGCGGTTCTGTTCGATCACGTTGTCCTGCTCGAACAGGTCGAGCGTGGCCAGCGCGGCGCGGCAGGCCAGCGGGTTGCCGGTGTACGAGTGCGAATGCAGGAAGCTGCGCGCGAGTTCGTCGGCAACGAAGGCGCGCTGGATTTCGGGGCGCGACAGCACCAGCGACAGCGGCAGGTAGCCGCCGCTGATGCCCTTGGACAGGCACAGGAAATCGGGCCACGCATGCGCGGGCAGCGCCGCGTCAGTGCCCCGCGACTGTTCCCACGCGAAGAAGGTGCCGGTGCGGCCGCAGCCGACCGCGATCTCGTCGGCGATCAGGTGCACCCGGTAGCGATCGCACAGCGCGCGCGCGCCGTCGAGGTAGGACGGGTCATGCATCGCCATGCCGGCGGCGCCCTGCACCAGCGGCTCGACGATCAGCGCGGCGATCTGGCCGGCGCGCTCGCGCAGCAGCGCTTCCAGCTCCGCCAGCGCGCGCGCGGCCACGTCGGCGGCCGATTCGCCGCGCAAGGCCTGGCGCGCGTCGGGCGACATCACCACGTGCGCGCGGCGGATCAGCGCGTCGTAGGCGTCGCGGAAGATTTCCACGTCGGTCACCGCCAGCGCGCCCACGGTCTCGCCGTGGTAGCCGTTGCGCAGGCAGACGAACTCGCGCTTGGCCGGCAGCCCGGTATTGCGCCAGTAGTGGAAGCTCATCTTCAGCGCGATCTCGACCGCCGAGGCGCCATCCGAGGCGTAGAACACATTGCCGAGCGCGCCACCGCTGAGCGCGGACAGGCGCTCGGCCAGTTCCACCGCGGGGGCATGCGTGCAGCCGGCGAGCATCACATGCTCGAGCGTTTCCAGCTGGCTCGCCAGCGCGGCATTGATGCGCGGGTTGGCGTGGCCGAACAGGTTGACCCACCAGGAGCTGGTGGCGTCGAAATAGCGGCGGCCGTCGGCATCGAACAGCCACGGGCCTTCGCCGCGCACGATCGCCAGCGGCAGGGCGTCGTCATCGGGGCGCAGGCGGGTGCAGGGGTGCCAGACCGCGTTGCGGCTGCGCTGGCCTAGCGACTGCGCCGGCGCCTCGCCGGGAAAAAGGGACGGGTGATCCAAGGTAGCCCTCCTTTGTTGACCGTCCGGGTGCCTGGCGCTGCCGGCTGGGCCGGGGACGCGATATTGGCGGACGGGTTCGGGAGGGTCATGTTAGGAATGTCCCTTTGGGGTTGGCAATGTTGCCGGATTTTTTGATTTGGGGGTGGTTTGACGGGAATTGGGGGATGTTATCGGGATGAAGCACTCGTCTTGCGGTTAGCGTGCTGCGATCTTCACGCAAAATCCGGCTAGCTTTTTTTCGGAGCTCCAAGCTTCCGGTGTGCTGCAACGTGGCTCCCCTCTCCCGCCTGGCGGGAGAGGGGAGCAAACACTCGGTTGGATTAAAGCCTCAGGCCGGGCGCCACGACGGCGACCGCTTTTCCAGGAACGACCGCACGCCCTCCTTCCCTTCCTCCGACGCGCGGATCTTCGCGATCCGGTCCGCCGTGTCCGCCAGCAGGTCGTCATCGATCACCTGCCCCGCAATATCCTGCACCAGCCGCTTGCTTTCGCGCACGGCATTGGGGCTGTTGCCGACCAGCGCGGTCGCCAGCTCGGCCACCTTGGCGTCGAGCGCTTCGGCCGGCACCACCGCATGGACGAAGCCCAGCCGCAGCGCCTCGGCCGAGTCGAAGCGTTCGGCGGTGATGAAGTAGCGGCGCGCCGCCTGCTCGCCCATGGCGCGGATCACGTAGGGGCTGATGGTGGCGGGCAACAGCCCCAGGCGTGCCTCGGACAGGCAGAAATGCGCGTGCTCGGCGGCCACGGCGATGTCGCACGCGGCGACCAGGCCCATGCCGCCGGCGTAGGTGTCGCCCTGGATGCGCGCGATCACCGGGCGCGGGCACGACCAGACCGTATGCAGCATCTGCGCCAGCGTCAGTGCGTCGGCGCGGTTCTGGTCGTCGGAGTAGCCGGCCATCTTCTTCATCCAGTTCAGGTCGGCGCCCGCGCAGAAGGCCGGGCCGTTGCCGGCCAGCACGATGGCGCGCACCTCGTCCATGTCGCCGAGCGCGCGGAAGGCGCCGGTGACTTCGGCGATCACGGTCTCGTTGAAGGCGTTGCGCACGTCGGGCCGGTTCAGCGTCACGGTGGCGACGTGGTTGGCGATATTGACGGTGAGGGTGGTGAATTCCATGGTTCGCTCCGTTGGCGGATGTCTGAATGGTTGGCGGTTGCGGCTCAGGAGCCGGTCTCGAACGGCAGGCCGAGCGAGTGGAAGAAGGCGGCGACCTCGGGCACCCACAGCGGGATGCCTTCGCGCGCGCTGAACAGCCGGTGCGAGTCGTTGGCGAACTCGCCCACGTCGAACAGCCGCGCATTGGCCGCTTCGCCCCTGGCCTGTGCCTTGTATGCGTTGAACATGCGACCGGGCAATGGCACCGGCCAATAGCTGTCGTTGTCGCCGTACACCCACAGCGACGGATAGCGCGCCGCGCTGCCATAGCTGGCGAAGGTGTCGACCAGCCGGTCTTCCCAGTCCGCGCAGTTCAGGTTGCGCAGCCCGCCGGCAAAGTTGACCACGCCGCGCACGCCGGGATAGCTGATGGTGCTGAAGGCCATCGTGGTCAGCCCGCCTTGCGATTGCCCGATCACCACGATGCGCTCCATGTCGATATAGGGCAGCGTGGCCATGTAGTCGAGCGTGGCGACTACGTCGTCGGCCTGCATCATGCCGTTGGACTCGATGTCGCAGCTGCCGCCCACGTAGGCACCGCCCGAGCGCGCGAAGCCCTGACGCATCGGCAGCACCACCACGTAGCCGCGGCGCAGGAACTCGGCGCTCTGCGCCGGGAAGCGCGCGCGCCCTTGCGTGAAGGGGCGGCCCGGCGCCTTGCCGTGGTTGATCACCACCAGCGGGAACGGCCCTTCTCCCGGCGGCTTGAACACCGTGGCTTCCAGGTCGATGCGCGACGGGATCGCGGCCTTGGGCAGCATCACCACCTGCTCGGTGAAGCGCATGCGCGGCGCGGCCTGCCCGGTGCCGGCCCCCGTCTGCGCCGGCGCCGGCAAGGCCGGCAGCAGGGCGAGCACCGTGGCAAGGCAGGAAAGCAGACGGGTCACGCAACGCATGGAAGTGGAAGCCCAGGAAAACCGATAAAGCCGCTGAAACCAAACAAACCGATAAAGAAGAAGATAGAACCGATGCCGTGACGGCGCTACATGCGGAACACGCCGAACTTCATGTCCTCGATCGGCGCGTTCAGGCTGGCCGACAGGCCCAGCCCCAGCACCGTGCGCGTCTGCGCGGGATCGATCACGCCGTCGTCCCACAAGCGCGCGCTGGCGTAGTACGGGTGGCCCTGGTGCTCGTACTGGTCGCGGATCGGCTGCTTGAAGGCATCCTCTTCTTCCGCGCTCCACTTGCCGCCTTTCGCTTCGATCCCATCGCGGCGCACCGTCGCCAGCACGCTCGCCGCCTGCTCGCCGCCCATCACCGAGATGCGCGCGTTCGGCCACATCCACAGGAAGCGCGGCGAATACGCCCGCCCGCACATGCCGTAGTTGCCGGCCCCGAACGAGCCGCCGATGATCACCGTGAACTTCGGCACCTGCGCGGTCGCCACCGCCGTCACCATCTTGGCGCCGTTGCGGGCGATGCCCTCGTTCTCGTACTTGCGCCCCACCATGAAGCCGGTGATGTTCTGCAGGAACACCAGCGGGATCTTGCGCTGGCAGCACAGCTCGATAAAGTGCGCGCCCTTGAGCGCCGACTCGGAGAACAGGATGCCGTTGTTGGCAACGATGCCGACCGGGTAGCCCCAGATGCGCGCGAAGCCGCATACCAGCGTGGTGCCGTAGCGCGCCTTGAACTCGTCGAACTCGGAGCCGTCGACGATGCGCGCGATCACCTCGCGCACGTCATACGGCTTGCGCGTGTCGGTGGGGATCACGCCGTACAGCTCTTCCACCGGATACAGCGGCTCGACCGGCTCGTGCAGGCGGATCTGGTCCGGCTTGCGGCGGTTCAGGTGCTGCACGATATTGCGCGCCAGGCTCAGCGCATGGTGGTCGTTCTGCGCGAAGTAGTCGGCCACGCCCGACAGGCGCGTATGCACATCCGCGCCGCCCAGGTCCTCGGCGCTGACTTCCTCGCCGGTGGCGGCCTTCACCAGCGGCGGGCCGCCCAGGAAGATGGTGCCCTGGTTCTTGACGATGATCGACTCGTCGCTCATTGCCGGCACGTACGCGCCGCCCGCGGTGCACGAGCCCATCACCACCGCGATCTGCGGGATGCCCTGCTTGGACAGGTTGGCCTGGTTGTAGAAGATGCGGCCGAAGTGGTCGCGGTCGGGGAACACGTCGTCCTGGTTGGGCAGGTTGGCGCCGCCGGAATCGACCAGGTAGATGCACGGCAGGTTGTTCTGCTCGGCGATCTCCTGCGCGCGCACATGCTTCTTGACCGTCAACGGGTAATACGTGCCGCCCTTGACGGTGGCGTCGTTGCAGACGATCACGCATTCCTGCCCGGCCACGCGGCCGATGCCGGTGATGATGCCGGCGCCCGGCGCGGCATCGTCATACATGTCGTAGGCGGCGAGCTGCGACAGCTCCAGGAACGGGGTGCCCGGATCCAGCAGCATCTGCACCCGGTCGCGCGGCAGCAGCTTGCCGCGCGACAGGTGCTTGTCGCGCGCGGCCTCGCCGCCGCCTTCCGCCAGCTTGGCGATCTTCGCCTTGAGGTCGGCCACCAGCTCCCGCATCGCGTCGGCGTTGGCCTTGAACGATTCCGAGCGGGCGTTCAGTTTGGTTTCCAGCGTGGGCATCGTATCGTCTCGTTGCTAGAGTCTTGGTGGGAATCCGTCCAGCCTGCGCTGCATGCGTGGGATGGAGGCCGGGCTATGTGGCGATGCTCATGGCGCTTCCCCGATCATGTCGCCATCCACATAGAGCCAGCGCGGGGTCTCGCCCGGCGCGCGCGGCTCGTGCACGAAGCGGCTGCGCTCATGCAGCCGCCAGGCGCGCCCGCCGACCTTGTAGCGCGCGACGAACTCCACTTCGGCATGGGTGTCGTCCTGCTGCGCGTGCGCCTTCACCGACAGCCCGAGCCAGCGCGTGGCAGTGTCCGGCACAAGATCCGCCGGACAGGTAGACGGATGCCACGTCTGGCGCAGCCAGTCGGTGTCGTTCAGCACATAGGCGCTGTAGCGCGAGCGCATCAGCGCCTCCGCATTGGGCGGCAACGCCTCGCCGCGATGGAAGCGGCCGCAGCACGCGGCATAGTCCGCGCCACCGCACGGGCACGGCGCCGGTCCGGCCTTGGGCGGGCGGCGCGCTGTCATCCCACCAGCTCCGGCAGCTCGCGCATGTCGGTGAAGAGCGTGTGCGCACCGGCTTCGCGCAGCGACGCGGGGTCGTTGCGCGCGGCGTAGCCGAACACCGTCATGCCGGCGGCCACGCCCGCGGTGACGCCGGTGGGGCTGTCTTCGACCACGGCGCAGCGCGCCGGCTCGACGCCCATGGTGCGCGCGGCCAGCAGGTACACGTCGGGGGCGGGCTTGCTGCGCGCCACTTCGGTGGCGGAGAAGATATGCTCGCGCTCATCCTGCTGGAACAGCTCGACCAGTCCGGTCCTGGTCAGCTGCAGCTTGACCTTGACACGGTCGGCGCCCGACGCCACGCACACCGGCATGCCGGTGGCGGCGATCTGGCCGATGGCGTCGCGCACGTGCGCCACGGCGGCCACTTCGGCCTCGAGCACGGCGTTGCGGCGCGCCAGCCACGTCGACAGCCAGTTCTCGGGCAGCGGCGCGCCGCGCATGCGTTCGATCATGTCCAGTTCCTCGCGCACGGCGCGGCCGAGGAACAGGCGCGTGGAGTCTTCCAGCGAGATCTCGATGCCGAGCTCGTTCAGCATCTGGTTGAGCACGCGGTTGACGATGGGCTCGCTGTCGACGAGCACGCCGTCGCAGTCGAAGATCACGCAATCGAAGCGGCCGGAATGGCCTTGGGTTACTGCGGTCATGCGGGCTTCTTTTCCTTGTTGTCCAGGCGGTCGTGCCGCCTGTTGCCGGGGGCGCCGGCGGCACATGGCATCATCGTACGCTGTTTAGGCCCTGGTCAGGCCAGCGCGCGCGCAATCAGGATCTTCTGGATATCGCTGGTGCCCTCGTAGATCTGGCACACGCGCACGTCGCGGTAGATGCGCTCGACCGGGAAATCGCTGACATAGCCATAGCCGCCGAACACCTGGATCGCATCGGAGCAGACCCGCTCGGCCATCTCGCTGGCAAAGAGCTTGGCCATCGCCGCTTCCTTCAGGCACGGCCGGCCGGCGTCGCGCAGCGCCGCGGCGTGCCACACCATCTGGCGCGCCACGTCGATGCGCGTGGCCATCTCGGCCAGCCGGAACTGCACCGCCTGGTGCTGGAACAGGGGCTGGCCGAAACTCTCGCGTTCCTTGGCATACGCCAGCGCTGCTTCGAACGCGGCGCGCGCCATGCCGATGCTTTGCGAGGCGATGCCGATGCGCCCGCCTTCCAGCCCGGACAGCGCCATCTTGTAGCCGCCGCCCTCTTCGCCCAGCAGGTTGGCGGCCGGCACGCGGCAGTCCTCGAACAGGATCTGCGCGGTATCCGACGAATGCTGGCCGAGCTTGTCCTCCAGCCGCGCCACCACGTAGCCCGGCGTCGAGGTCGGCACGATAAACGCGCTGATGCCGCGCTTGCCGGCGGCCTTGTCGGTCACCGCCAGCACGATCGCCACGTCGGCGTTCTGGCCGCTGGTGATGAACTGCTTGACGCCGTTGAGCACGTAGCCGTCGCCGTCGCGGACCGCGGTGGTGCGCAGCGCCGAGGCATCGGAGCCGACGTGCGGCTCGGTCAGGCAGAACGCGCCGAGCATCTCGCCGCGCGCCAGCGGCACCAGCCATTGCTGCTTCTGCGCTTCGCTGGCGAACGACATCAGCATGCTGCACACCGGGCAGTTGTTGACGCTGATGACGGTGGAAGTGCCGCCGTCGCCGGCCGCGATCTCTTCCAGGATCAGCGCGAGCGACAGGTAGTCGAGGCCGGCGCCGCCGTATTCTTCCGGCACGGCCACGCCATACGCGCCCAGTGCCGCCAGCTCGCGATGCACGTCCTTGGGGAAGGTCTTGTCGCGGTCCCACTGCGCGGCCTGCGGTGCGATCACCTCTTGCGCAAACTGGCGCACGGCGTCGCGGATCATTTCCTGTTCGGGGGTCAGCAGCATGTCGATGGTTGGTTGGTCGTGCGCGCCGCGATCACCAGGGGATCGGCGTGCCGTCGTAGTTGTGGAAGGTGCCGTTGTCGCGCCGCTTGACGCCGGCCAGTACCTGGCGCATGCCCTTGACGCTCTGCTGCACGGTCAGGTCGGCATCCTGGCCGCCCATGTCGGTCTTGACCCAACCGGGGTGCAGCGCGACGCAGGTGGCATGGCGCGCGTCGAGCGACACCGCGCGCAGCGCGGCGTTGGCGCCGGCCTTGCTGACGCGGTACAGCCAGCTGCCGTTGTGCTCCATGCCGCCGATGCTGCCCATGCGCGAGGACAGCACCGCCAGCACGCCGCCGTGGCCGGACTGCCCGGCTTCGACGTAGGGCAGCACCAGCGGCAGCGCCATCATCGGGCCGAGCACGTTGACGTGCATCACCCGGTCGAACTCCTGCGGCGTCACCGGCTGCGCGCCTTCGGTGCGCGGGCCCAGCACGCCGGCGTTGTAGATCGCCACGTCGAGCGCTTCGCCGTCGAGCTTCCAGCCCAGGCCGGCGACCGCGCCGGGATCCGAGAGGTCGACCTGGTGGGCTTCGGCGCCGAGCGCCTGCAATTCGCCCACGCCTTGCGGCGTGCGTGCCGCCGCGATGACGCGCCAGCCGTCGGCGCGGTACTGGCGGACAAATTCAAGGCCGATGCCGCGGGAGGCACCGAGGATGAGGACGGTTGGCAAGGCTGGGCTCCTTTGTCTGGTTTTGCTCCCCTCTCCCATTTATGGGAGAGGGGTTGGGGGAGAGGGCCGGCGCTGGCCCGAGGTGAGGCATTCGGTCTGCCTGCGCCGGCCCTCTCCCCCGGCCCCTCTCCCGCAAGCGGGAGAGGGGAGAAAACAAGCGGGAGGGAAAGGATTACAGAATCTCGATCCCCACCGCCGTCGCCTCGCCGCCACCGATGCACAGGCTCGCCACGCCACGCTTGCCGCCGGTCTTGCGCAGCGCGCCGATCAGCGTGGTCATGATGCGCGCGCCCGAGGCCCCGATCGGATGCCCCAGCGCGCACGCGCCGCCGTGGATATTGACCTTGTCGCGCGGGATCTTCAGGTCGTGCATGGCCGCCAGCGGCACCACGGCAAAGGCCTCGTTGATCTCGAACAGGTCGACGCTGTCGGTGGTCCAGTCCAGCTTGCGGTACAGCTTGGCCATCGCCTCCACCGGCGCGGTGGTGAACCAGCCCGGTGCCTGCGCGTGCGTGGTGTGGCCCAGCATGCGCGCGATCGGCTGCAGCCCCAGCTTTTTCGCGGTGGAAGCGCGCATCATCACCAGCGCCGAGGCGCCGTCGTTGATCGACGACGACGATGCGGCGGTGATGGTGCCGTCCTTGGCAAAGGCCGGCTTGAGCGACGGGATCTTGTCGAGCTTGATGCGGCGCGGGCCTTCGTCGGTGTCGATCACCGTGTCGCCGCCCTTGCCCGATACCGTCACCGGCGCGATCTCCCAGCGGAAGTCGCCCTTCTCGGTGGCCTGCTGCGCGCGGCGCACGCTTTCCATCGCGAACTCGTCCTGCTGCTGGCGCGTGAAGCCGTACTTGGCGGCGCAGTCCTCGCCGAAGGTGCCCATGGCGCGGCCCTTGTCATACGCGTCTTCCAGGCCGTCCAGCATCATGTGGTCGTAGATCATGCCGTGGCCGATGCGGTAGCCGCCGCGGCCCTTCGGGATCAGGTACGGCGCGTTGGTCATGCTTTCCATGCCGCCCGCGATCGCGATATCGAACGAGCCGGCGATCAGGCCGTCATAGACGGTCATCGCCGCGCGCATGCCCGAGCCGCACATCTTGTTGACGGTGGTGCAGCCCACGCCCAGCGGCAGGCCCGCGCCCAGCGCGGCCTGGCGCGCCGGCGCCTGGCCCTGGCCGGCGGGCAGCACGCAGCCGAACACCACTTCTTCCACCTGCTCCGGCTTCAGGCCGGCGCGCTCTACCGCCGCACGGATGGCGACGGCGCCGAGCTGGGGCGCGGTCACGCTGGCGAATTCGCCCTGGAACGCAGCCATCGGCGTGCGGGCGGCTGAAACGATGACGATCTCTTCCATGTCGGGTCTCCTGGATCGGTGTCTGTGAGGATGTGGGAAAGCGGGTTCGGAAAGGCAGCCTGTCAGCGGATCGATGCCTGCGGCGGATCGCCGTACTGGCGGTAGGCCGCGGCCAGCTGCTCGTGCAGCTCGTCGTTGTTGCTGGCGGCCATGCCCAGGTCGCGCAGCAGGCCGTCGGACACGCCGTAGATCCAGCCGTGCACCGTGACGGCCTGGCCACGGTCCCAGGCGTCCTGGATCACCGTGGTCTGGCAGATATTGCTGACCTGTTCGATCACGTTCAGTTCGCACAGGCGGGTGTGGGCATCTTCCTCGCGCAGGATCGTGCCCAGGTAGGCCTCGTGCTTGTCGGCCACGTCGCGCACATGGCGCAGCCAGTTGTCGGCCAGGCCGATGCGCTCGCGCTTGAGCGCGACCTTGACGCCGCCGCAGCCGTAGTGGCCCACCACGGTGATATGGCGCACCTTGAGCACTTCCACGGCGAACTGGATCACCGACAGCGCGTTCAGGTCGCTGTGCGCGATCACGTTGGCGATATTGCGGTGGACGAACACCTCGCCCGGCGCCAGCCCCAGGATCTGGTTGGCCGGCACGCGCGAATCGGAGCAGCCGATCCACAGGTATTCCGGCGCCTGCTGGTTGGCCAGGCGGGTGAAGAAGGCCGGGTCTTCCGCGTTGACGCGGTCCACCCACTCGCGGTTGTTGCGGAACAGCTGCGCGATGGCGTCATTCATGCGACTCTCCTTGCAGGGTCGGCGGCAGACAGTTCGGAGGCAGCGCCGTAGCGGTTGATGAATCGCTCGGTAGGGTGATAGGCAAAAAAGTCATGGACATGTCCGGCCAGCAGCCGGTCCTTGTGGCCCTGCCACATGGCAGGGTCGAAAAAATCCGCATGGTGCCGCAGGAACGCAGCGCGCACGCGCGTGTCGCCCAGCAGGAACGTGCGGAACGTCTCGGGAAAAATATCGTGCGGCCGCACCGTGTACCAGACCTCGCCCGACATCTCTTCCTCCTCGTTGCGCGGCTGCGGCACGTGGCGGATATTGCAGTCGGTCAGGTACTCGATCTCGTCGTAGTCGTAGAACACCACGCGCCCGTGCCGCGTGACGCCGAAATTCTTGTACAGCATGTCGCCCGGGAAGATGTTGGCGGCCATCAGCTCCTTGATGGCGTTGCCGTATTCCAGCACGCCGTGCTCGACCTGCTCGTCGGAGCCTTCCTGCAGGTAGATGTTCAGCGGCGTCATGCGGCGTTCGATATAGACGTGGCGCACCACGATCTCCTCCTCGCCCTGCTTGCCGCGCTGGTATTCGATCATCGACGGCGCGTGCTGCTGGAATTCGCGCACCAGCGCATCGTCGAAGCGCGACAGCGGGAAGGCCACGTCGGAGTATTCCAGCGTATCGGCCATGCGGCCAACGCGGTCGTGCTGCTTGACCAGCTGGTACTTGGACTTGACCAGCTCGCGCGTGGTTTCCTTGGGCGCCGGGAAAAAGTCCTTGATGACCTTGAACACGTACGGGTACGACGGCAGCGTGAACACCAGCATCACCAGGCCGCGGATGCCGGGCGCGACGATGAACTGGTCCGACGAATGCTGCAGGTGATGCAGGAAATCGCGGTAGAACAGGTTCTTGCCCTGCTTCTGCAAGCCCAGCGACGTGTAGATCTCCGCGCGCGGCTTGCGCGGCATGATATCGCGCAGGAAGGTCACGTAGGCCGACGGGATCTCCATGTCGACCATGAAATAGGAGTGCGTGAACGAGAACAGGATCAGCAGCTGTTCCTTCTTCAGCAGCACGGTATCCAGCATCAGCTTGCCCGAGGCGGCATGCACGATCGGGATCGCCAGCGGGAAGGTGCGGTCGCCGTTCAGGATCCGGCCGATGATGAAGGCCGACTTGTTGCGGAAGAACAGCGACGACAGCGTATGGATCTGGAAATTCGGCGCGGTGCGGAAGTCGCCGAAATGCTCGCCGATCGCGCGCACCACGTAGCCGATGTCGCGCCGCAGGTCTTCGAACGGGTGCTCGAGCTGGAAGTTGTGCACGATGCGCTCGAAGCACGCCGCCATGCCCGCGCGGCTGCCCGGATAGTAGGCGCGGAAGGTCGGGCGCGTCGGCGATTCCTCGTTCTCGATGTATTCGGTCGAGATCGCCGGCCGCACGAAGATGAAATCGTTGTTGAAGTACGAGCGGTGCAGGATGCGCGTGCAGACCGAATTGAAGAAGGTCTCGGCCAGTTCGGGCTGGTGGTGGTTGGTCAACAGCCCGATGTAGTGCAGCTTGATCTGTTGCCAGATCTCGTCGTCGATGTTCTCGGCGTCATATTCGTCTTCGAGGATGACGCTCGATTCGCGCACGCGTTCGTTGTAGAAGGCGATGCGGTCGCGCTGGATCTGCTGCAGCCCATGCCAGTCGCCGGCCTCGAACTTGAGCTTGGCCTGGTGGCTGACCTCGCGGAACAGCCGGTAATGCTTGTCGAACCCGTCGAGCATCGTTCTCGCCACATCGAAGGCAATCTGCGAGGAGAGCAGTTTGGGGAAGTGGGACATGGGTCGACGGGGGCGACTGCGTGACGGTCTTGCGACGGGTAGTGAGATTGTAAATGGGTTCCGGGGAGCGCTCCGGATGTCCGGGGGCGCCGGAGGTGATTCCGGCGCCCCCGGGCACGCCGCTTACATCGTTTCCGCGAACAGTTCGCGGCCGATCAGCATGCGGCGGATCTCCGAGGTGCCGGCGCCGATCTCGTACAGCTTGGCGTCGCGCCACAGGCGCCCGGCCGGGTACTCGTTGATATAGCCGTTGCCGCCCAGGATCTGCACGGTCTCGCCCGCCATCCAGGTGGCCTTTTCCGCCGTGTACAGGATCACCGCGGCGCAGTCCTTGCGCACCTGGCGCACGTGGTCGCTGCCGAGCGCGTCCAGGTTCTTGCCGACCGTGTACAGGTAGCTGCGCGCCGCCTGCAGCGTGGTGTACATGTCCGCCACCTTGCCCTGGATCAGCTGGAACTCGCCGATGCTCTGGCCGAACTGCTTGCGGTCGTGGATGTACGGCGTGACCACGTCCATGCACGCCTGCATGATGCCGACCGGGCCGCCCGACAGCACCGCGCGCTCGTAGTCCAGCCCGCTCATCAGCACCCTGGCGCCGCCGTTCTCGGCGCCCAGGATGTTCTCCACCGGCACTTCCACGTCCTCGAACACCAGCTCGCCGGTGTGCGAGCCGCGCATGCCCAGCTTGTCCAGCTTCTGCGCCACCGAGAAGCCCTTCATGCCCTTCTCGACGATAAAGGCGGTCATGCCGCGCGCGCCCAGCTCGGGCTCGGTCTTGGCGTACACCACCAGCACGTCGCAGTCCGGGCCGTTGGTGATCCACATCTTGGTGCCGTTGAGCACGTAGCGGTCGCCCTTCAGCTGAGCGCGCAGCTTCATGCTGACCACGTCGGAGCCGGCGTTGGGCTCGCTCATCGCCAGCGCGCCGATCCACTCGCCCGACACCAGCTTGGGCAGGTACTTCGCCTTCTGCGCCGGCGTGCCGTTGCGGTGGATCTGGTTCACGCACAGGTTGGAGTGCGCGCCGTACGACAGGCCCACCGAGGCCGACGCGCGGCTGATCTCTTCCATTGCGATCATGTGCGCCAGGTAGCCCATGTTGGCGCCGCCGTATTCCTCGGCCACCGTGATGCCGAGCACGCCGAGGTCGCCCATCTTCTTCCAGGCGTCCATCGGGAACTGGTCGGTGCGGTCGATCTCGCCGGCGCGCGGGGCAAGTTCGGCCTGGGCCCAGTCGCGCACGGAGTTGCGCAGCATCTCGATGTCTTCGCCCAGATCGAATTTCAGGCCTGGCAGTTCGGTCATGTCGGTCTCCTGTTGGATTCGGTATGTGTCAGTGCTTCAGACGTGGTCCAGGGTCTTGACCACGCACAGCGTCATCAGCATGGTGGCCACCTGCTTGCGGCGGCCCTGCTGTTCTACGTAGACCTCGCCCTGCGCCACGATCAGCGTGCGCCCGGGCTTCAGCACCCGCCCCACCGCGACCAGGCGTTCGCCTTGCGCGGGGGACAGCAGGTTGATCTTGTATTCGGCGGTCAGGCCCGCCTCGCCCTCGCCCACCATCGACAGCGCGGCATAGCCGCAGGCGCTGTCGGCCAGCGCGCCGACTACGCCGCCGTGGAAGAAACCATGCTGCTGGGTCACGCCGTCGGACCACGGCATCGCGATTTCGACCTCCCCGCGCTCCACCCGCTGCAGCGTGGCGCCGAAGCTGGTCATCAGCCCCTGGCGCGAGAAACTGGTGGCGATGGCATCGGCACGCGCGGCGGACAGCGCTTCGGGTTCGGCGGGTACGGCGCGTTCAGCGAGCAGGGCACTGGCGTTGGCAGACGTCATGGCTTGGTTCCGGTGTGGAGGTGTTGGAGTATTCTATTTACGTTTACGTAAACGTCAATCCGAATCGGCACGGAAGCCGTGCCAGGTGATGCATCAGGCCGATCGCTTCCGGGCCGGCGCATCGCCGCCCTCCGGTGCCACGGGCTTGCCGCCGGTCTGCGCGGCCAACAGATCCCTGCAGTGACGCTCATGCTGGTCGATCTCGGCAAGTTGCGCCTGCAAATCTTCCATCTGCCGCTCCAGTGCGCCGCGGTGGGCGGCAAGCGCGTGCAGGAAGCGTTCGAGTTGCGGGGCGGTGTCGCGCGGCGACTCGTAAAGATCCAGGATTTCACGGATCTCATTGAGAGTGAGCCCTAACCGCTTGCCGCGCAGCGTCAGCTTCAGCCGGGTCCGCTCGCGGCTGTTGTAGACCCGCTTGCGGCCGCCCGGGCCTTCGCGCTCGGGGGCCAGCAGGCCCTGGTCTTCGTAGAAGCGGATGGCGCGGGGCGTGACATCGAACTCGCGGGCGAGGTCGGTGATGGTGTAGGTTGCGGAGGCGGGAGATTGCGTGACTGCCATGGGTGCGCCCAGTAAAGTGAACGGTCGTTCGTTGCGAAGTCAAGTTTTCGCTTAAGATGGAGACGAACCGCCAGAGTTGACGTTTACGTTAGCGTCAACCCTGGCGACTGGCAACTGGCGCGAACAGGAACGTTACGCCCGCGCGCCGCAACGAGAAAGCCTGCCTGCCCCCGCCCGGCACAAGGCTTCGAACCAGAGACTCCTCATGAACGCACTCGAACACCAGCTCCAATACCCGTTCGGCGACACCATGCCCGAGCCCGGCACCAGGCAGGAAGTCGCCCCCGGCGTCTACTGGCTGCGCATGCCGCTGCCGTTCGCGCTCGACCATATCAACCTGTGGCTGCTGCGCGACCGCCTGGACGGGCGCGACGGCTGGACCATCATCGACTGCGGCATCACCAACGACACCATCAAGGCGCATTGGGAAACCATCTTCGCCAACGAGCTGGAAGGGCTGCCGGTGGTGCGCGTGCTGGTGACGCACAGCCATCCCGACCACGTCGGCCTGGCGCACTGGCTGTGCAAGCGCTTCGACGCGCGGCTGTGGATGAGCCTGGGTGACTACATGAGCGCGCGCGTGATGGGCACCGGCACCGGCGCCGGTTCCAGCGCGGGCGGCGACGCGGCCGCCGCGCACTTCGCGCGGCATGGCCTGACCGATCCCGACAGCCAGGAAAAGCTGCGCGCGCGCAAGACCTACTACCCGTCGCTGGTGCCCGACCTGCCGGCGCAGTATCGCCGGCTGATGGAAGGCGACACGGTGCGGATCGGCACCGATGCGGCCACCTCGGGCTGGCGCGTGATCACCGGCTTCGGCCATTCGCCCGAGCACGTGGCACTGTACAACGAAGCGACCAACGTGCTGGTGTCCGGCGACATGGTACTGCCGCGCATCTCGACCAATGTCAGCGTGTTCGACATGGAGCCGGAAGGCAATTCGCTGCAGCTCTACCTGGATTCGCTCACCCGCTACGAGCCGCTGCCGCAGGACGTGCTGATCCTGCCCTCGCACGGCCGCCCGTTCCGCAACCTGCATACCCGCATCATGCAGCTGCGTGAGCATCACGCCGACCGTCTCGCCGAAACGCTGGAGGCCTGCCGCGAGAAGCCGTGCTGCGCGCACGATACCGTCAGCGTGATCTTCAAGCGCCAGTTCGACATCCACCAGATGACCTTCGCCATGGGCGAGTCGCTGGCGCACCTGCACTGCCTGTGGCACCGCGGCGAGCTGGTGCGGCAGCTGGACGGCGACGGCGTGTACCGCTTCCGGGCCGCCTGATCGCGCAAGTCAGTTGGCGGCCGCCAGCGCCGCCAGGTAGCGCACGCCAGCCACCGCGCGGCTGCCATACCACGACAGCATCTCGCCGTCGACCAGCAGCACCGGCTTGCCGAGCTGGCGCTCGAGCGCGTCGGCGTGGTCTTCGGTGAAGCGATAGGGCTCGGTCGACAGCAGCACCAGGTCGAGCTCGCGCACCAGCGCATCGCTCCAGCGGAAGGTGGGATAGCGCTCGCCGGGCGCGTTGGGGCGGCTGCAGTCGCCGCCCTCGCACGCCTGCACGGCGCCTGCGCCGCCCGGCCAGGTCTGCCAGTTGGCCAGCGCCAGCATGCGGCTGATATAGGTGTCGCGCGACACCGTCATCCAGGGATCCTGCCAGATCGCGTAAAGCACGCGGCGCGCCGGCCAGGCACGCGCGCGGATGGCATCCAGCTCGGCCTGCAAGGCCGCGCACAGCGATTCGGCCTCGGTATGACGGCCAAAAATGCCGCCCAGCAGCCGGTACAGCGGCAGGTTATCTTCCGGCGCGCACGGATGCGTGACGATCACGTTGGGCACGAAGGCGCGGATCTCGTCGACGGTCTCGCGCCGGTTCTCGTCGATATTGACTACCACATGCGTGGGCGCCAGCTCGCGCAGCCGCGCCACCCTGACGTCCTTGGTGCCGCCGACCTTGGGCACCGCGCGCACGGCCGGTTCCGGGTGGATGCAGAAGCCGGTGCGCGCCACCATCTGCGGCGCCAGCCCGAGCGCGAACAGCAGCTCGGTCACCGATGGCACCAGCGAGGCAATGCGCACCTCGCCGCTTGCCGCGGCGTGCTGCTGGCCAATGGCATCGGTCCACATGGTCAGGGCTCCTTGCTTTCCCCGCGCCGCGGCTTGCGCGGCGCGCCGGTCGCCACCATGTCGTACAGCCAGCGCGGCATCACGTGCATCAGCGCCGCCACCACGCCCATCTGCCACGGGATCACGCGGAAGCGCCGGCCGGCGGCGATCACGCGCGCGGCCTTGCGCGCAAATACGTCGGCATCGGTCAGGAACGGCATCCGGTACGGGTTCTTCGCGGTCATCGGCGTGCGGATATAGCCCGGCGCGATCGTGACCACGCGGATGCCAAGCGGGCGCTGCTCCAGCCGCAGGCTCTCCAGCAGCTTGATCACCGCGGACTTCGACGCGCTGTACGCACCGGCACCCGGCAGCCCGCGCACGCCGGCGACGCTGGCAATGCCGACCAGCGTGCCGCGCCGGCCGCCGGGGCCGGGCTCGCGCTGCTGCATCGCGTGCAGGAAAGGCTGGAACGTGGTCAGCACGCCGAACCAGTTGGTGTCCATCACCTGCCGGAAGGCGTCGAGGTCCTCGCGCTCGCTGGCGACGGTGCCGACCGAGACGCCGGCATTGGCGATCACCACGTCCGGACAGCCGAAATGGCCGAGAAAGTCTTCCGCCGCGCGCGCCATCGCGTCGGCATCGCGCACATCGGCGCCGTAGACGCGCACCGCGCCCGGGTTGGGCAGCGTCGCCACGAATTCGCGCAGCGCATCTTCGCGCCGGGCCACCAGCCCGAGGATGGCGCCCTGCGACGCGTATTCGCGCGCAAGAGCCTGGCCGAGTCCGCTGGAGGCGCCGGTGAGGAAGACTTTGAGGGGACGCATCGTCGGGGTGCAGAGAAGTTGCGGATCCCCTGACAATACCACTGGCGGGCTCCCTCTCCCGCGAGCGGGAGAGGGGAGAAAACCGGCGGCTTAGGGAAGGCCGCCAGTCGGATTTACATCTTCTTCGCCTTCACCTGCTCCACCAGGTAATCCATGGTCTGGATCGCGCCCTGCTTGTTGCCGGTGATCGACGGCGAGGTCACGTACTTGCCCTGCACCACCACGGTCGGCACGCCGTCGATCTTGTAGGCGTCGGCGATCTTGTTGGCGCGCTGCGCGTTGGTGGTCACCGTAAACGAGTTATACGCGTCCAGGAACGCCTTGCGGTCGACACCGTTCTTGGCCATGAAGTCGGCGATCTCGTTGCTGTCGAGCAGGCGCTTGCGCTCGACGTGGATGGCGTTGAAGACCTTCATGTTCATGGCGTCGAGCTTGCCGATGGCTTCGAGCGCATAGAAGATCTTGGTGTGCGGCAGCAGGTCGTCGCGGAAGGCGACCGGCACGCGCTTGAACACGACGTTGCCGCCCTGCTTCTTGACCCAGGCCTCCAGGTCGGGCTCGAATTCGAAGCAGTGCGGGCAGCCGTACCAGAAGAACTCGGTGACCTCGATCTTGCCCGGCGTGACCGGCTGCGGTGCCTTCAGGACGTGGTATTCCTTGCCCTCGGTGGGGGCTGCCTGGGACGGCGCGGACATCAGCAGGCCGCCCACGGCGGCGAACATGGCGAACAATGCGGCGAGTTTCTTCATCTTGGTGCGGCCTTGCGGTTGGGTCGATGAGCGTATGACCGCGGCGGCGGCGTCCGGTTCAGCCCGGGCGCCGGCCGCGGTGGTGACAAGGGTGTTGCGTTGGTTACGGCGTATTTATCGCCGTTCTGGTGGCGTTCGTGGCGGATACGCCGGCTTACTGCTTGGTGAAGCGGATCACGGACGCCTCGAAGCCCTGCGACTGCAGCCGCTCGCGCGTCTTGTTCATGTCTTCGATGCGGTTGTACGGCCCCATGCGCACGCGGTACATCTTGACGCCGTTGACGTCGCGCTCGGTGATGCGGGCCTCGAAGCCCTGCATCGCCAGGTTGGCCTTCTGGCGGTCGGCGTCGTCGGCCGAGCGGAACGCGCCCACCTGCAGCAGGTAGCCGACCTTGTTGGCGTCGGCCTGGGCGATCTCGGCGATCGGGTCGGACACCGGCTTCTCGGCCGGCTTGGTGGCGACCGGCTTGTCGGCGGGTTTTTCGACCGGCTTTTCAACAGGCTTCTCCGCCGGGCGGGTGACCGCCACCGGCGGCTGGCCGTTCTGGTGCCCGTTCTGCTGGCTCGGCTGGGTGCCCGCCTTGGGCTCCGGCTCGGGCGCCTGGCCCACCGGCTTGGCCGGCGTCTTGCTCCACAGCGGCTTGTTCGGGTCGCTCGGGCCCTGGTCGGCGCGCTGCGCCGGCGGCGGCAGCTGGCTGGCGACATTGCCCGGCTCGCTCGGCCGCGGCGCGTTCTTCTGCTGGAACGGCGTCGGCGACTTGGTGATGTACAGGGCGACCACCACGGCGATGGCCAGCCCGACGATCAGCCCGAGCACAAGGCCCAGGAACGTCCCGCCGCGCTGCTGGCTGCGGCGGGCCTTGCGCGCATCGCGCTTGCGTTGCTGTTGCATGAAGTCCTCTTAGGTGATGCCGGGATTATAGGGCCACCGCCGGGCGGCCCTGTACGCCCTTCTTTGCGCCCTTCTTTGCGCCCATCGGTTACATGCGGCGCGGCGCCGAGACGCCGATCACCGCCAGGCCGTTGCGCAGCACCTGGCGCGTCGCGGCCAGCAGCGCCAGCCGGGCGCGCTTGACCGCCTCGTCATCGACCAGCACGCGGTCGGCATTGTAGAAGGCGTGGAAATCGCCGGCCAGGTCGCGCAGGTAGAAGGCGACCGCATGCGGCGCCAGCTCCGAGGCGGCGGCCGACAGCATGTCCGGGAACTCGGCCAGGCGGCGGCCCAGCGCCTGCGCCTGGGCGCTGGCCTCGGGGCCGGTCACGGCCGACAGGTCGGCGCCGGCCAGCTCGGCCAGGCGGCTTTCCCATTCGGCGCCGCCCCACGACTCGAAGATCGAGCAGATGCGGGCGTGGGCGTACTGCACGTAGTACACCGGGTTCTCGTCGTTCT
Source organism: Cupriavidus oxalaticus (assembly GCF_016894385.1). Lineage (NCBI taxonomy): Bacteria > Pseudomonadati > Pseudomonadota > Betaproteobacteria > Burkholderiales > Burkholderiaceae > Cupriavidus > Cupriavidus oxalaticus. The sequence goes on along the minus strand of NZ_CP069812.1, from coordinate 105,870 downwards.
GCTTGAGCGCCAGGTCGACGTCGAACACGAACTCGGTATCGGCCTTGCGCGACAGCAGGAAGAAGCGCACCGCGTCGCGGCCGCGGGTGAAGTGCTCCGGCCAGTCGGCCACGCCCTGCTCCAGGCAGCCGCGAATGCTTTCATCACCGCCGTTGGACCATTCGATCAGGTCGCGCACCGTGACGTACGAGCCGGCGCGCTTGGAGATCTTGACCTCCTCGCCGTTCTTCATCACGGTGACCATCTTGTGCAGCACGTAGTCGGGATAGCCCTTGGGAATCCCCATGTCCAGCCCCTGCAGGCCGGCGCGCACACGCGCGATGGTGCCGTGGTGGTCGCTGCCCTGCACGTTGATGACCTTGGTGAAGCCGCGCTCCCACTTGGTGGTGTGGTAGGCCACGTCCGGCACGAAATACGTGTAGGTGCCGTCGGTCTTCTTCATGACGCGGTCCTTGTCGTCGCCGTCGTCGGTGGTGCGCAGCCACAGCGCGCCTTCGCTCTCGTAGGTCTTGCCCCGGGCGACCAGCGACTGCACCGCGGCTTCCACGCGGCCGTCGCTGTACAGCGACGACTCCAGGTAGTAGCGGTCGAACTTGACGCCGAAGGCCTGCAGGTCGATGTCCTGCTCGTTGCGCAGGTAGGTCACGGCGAACTTGCGGATCGAGTCGATGTCCTCGACGTTGCCCGACGCGGTCACCGGCTCGCCGTCCGAGGCGCTGACGGTCTTGCCGGCGAGGAAGTCGGCGGCGATGTCGGCGATGTAGTCGCCGTTGTAGGCCGACTCGGGCCAGCTGGCGTCGCCCGGCTTCAGGCCGCGCGCGCGCGCCTGCACCGACAGCGCCAGGGTCTGGATCTGCACGCCGGCGTCGTTGTAGTAGAACTCGCGGTGGACATGGAAGCCCTGCCACGACAGCAGGTTGGCGAGGGCGTCGCCCAGCGCCGCCTGGCGCCCGTGCCCGACGTGCAGCGGGCCGGTCGGGTTGGCCGAGACGAACTCGACCAGCACCTGGCCGTGCACGCCGCGCTCGCGCGCGCCGTAGTGGTCGCCCTCGCTCAGCACCGCGCGCAGCACGTCGGCCTTGGCGGCCGCGCTCAGGCGCAGGTTGATGAAGCCGGGACCGGCGATCTCCATGGCCTCGACCAGGCCCTGCGCGCGCGCATCGGCCTGCACCGCGGCGACGATGCGCTGCGCCAGCTCGCGCGGATTGCTCTTGAGCGCGCGCGCGACCTGCATGGCGACGTTGCAGGCGAGGTCGCCGTGGGCGGCCGCCTTGGGCCGCTCGAACGTGACGGCGGGCAGGGAGGCATCGGCCGGGGCGAGCGCACGCACGGCATCGGTGAACGCAGCGGCGAGATTGGAGGTCTGAACAGGCAGCATGGATGTCGGAAGCCCTGTGGGCAAGTATTCAGGCGTCGCGTTCAGCCGGCTCGTCCGAGCGGCTTGAACGCGACGCCAACGCCCTGAAGCAGCATGTGACGGCAAAGGTACGCCGCGCCGCATAGCAGGCATTGGAATCGGGAACGCGGAATTTTATCAGGTGCTATGCTGACATCATGCGCGAAGATGGCCCCGGGCCACAATCCATGCGGCGGCCCGTCCCCGGGAACGCCGTCCCCCGCACGTCCGGAAAAGGAAACCACACCATGCTGATCACCTTCAAATCCCACGCTGCGCAAGACCTGATCATGATGAAGGATCTGGCCATCACGCTGCTGGGCATCATCGGCAAGCATCTCGGGGAACGAGGGGTGATCACCGTCGAAGAACTGCCACGCGCGATCCAGAAGCTGGAGGCGGCAGTGACCGACGCGCGCCGCGACCATCCCGCCGGCACGGCCGTGGAAGGCAAGTCCGGAGTCGATGAAGACGAGGAAGAGCCGCTGCACCTGGGGCAGCGCGCCTATCCCTTCCTGGACATGCTGCGCGCCTCGCAGCGGGAAGGGACCAACGTCCTGTGGGGGGTGTAGCCCGCAGGCAAGGCAGCCCCGGGCGCGCCGCCGCAGGCGCGGCGCACACAAAAAAAGACGCCCGGCACCGCGCTGGTTGCCGGGCTTCCGGACGAGGGCGCCGGAAAGGGGGGAATGCTTTCAGGGGCCCGGCAGCGCCGGGCCCGTTGCCGCCGGGCCTACTCGTCTTCGTGGTGGCGGCCATTGGCCAGCAGCAGGCCGAGCACCGCACCGATGGCTGCGGCGATCGCCACGGCCTTGAGCGGCGATTCGACGACCCGCTGGCGCGAATGTTCGACCGCGCCGTCCATCCGCTCGCGGGCGCGCATCATGCCGTCGGTGGTCTGGTCGCGCAGCCGGTGCGCCATCTCGCTGGCACGGTCGCGCAGCCGCTGGCCGGCACGCAGGCTTTCGGCCGAGCCTTCCCGCGCCAGCACTTCGATGGTGTGCTCCAGCTGGGCGATCAGCCCCTTGACCTCGCCGGAAAGCGGCGCGGCGGCCTCGCGCGAATCGCGCGCGGCGTGCTTGATATGGCGGATGGCGCTATCGGCACTGTCGGACAAGTGGTTCAGTTCCTTCCGGACTTTGGGGTTCTGGGTCAGCATGGGGTCTCCTCAGGTTGCGATCAGCACAGGAGCCGGCGCGCGGCCGGCGCTATCGCCTGCGGACCAGGCCCATCACCGCGGCCACCAGCGCCACGACCAGGAAGATGAAGAACAGGATCTTGGCGATTTCCACGGCGCCGGCAGCAATACCGCCGAAGCCGAAGATCGCCGCGATCAGGGCGATGACAAAAAATACGAGTGCATAGTGCAGCATGGCTAGGCTCCCGAAGGTGGCTGACCGGGCCGGCACTGGCCCGGGGCCCAAGTGAAGACTTGCGCCACAAGGTGCAAGCTCATAGCCTCATCGTAGGAAGCCTGCCGCCGCGCCAATACCGACAGCGAGCCGATTCGGCTGTCAGCCGAGTCCTACAACACGGCCGTACGGGTGCGGCACGCCCGCAGCACCAAGGTTGACCCCTGCGGATCGATGTGATTCCATGGGCGCTCCCTGGCGCTGCGCGGGCAAGCGGCGCGCCCCAACTACAGGAAAGATGCCCCCATGTTCAAGCAGTCATTTCTTCCTCATACGCTGTTGCTCGCGGGCGGCATCGTGTTGATGCTGGCGGTGCTGGTGGCCTCGGAAACCGGCAATATCCGCCTGCGCGAGAGCTACACCGACGTGATCCGCTCGCAGCGCGTGCAGACCGAGCTGGCCGCGCTAAACGGCGAACTGGTCAATGCGGAGGCCGGCCAGCGCGGCTTCCTGCTGACCGGCAAGGAAAGCTATCTCGAGCCCTACTACAAGGGGCTGCCGCGCATTGCCGAGCTGATGGCGCAGATCCGCGCGGACTACGCCAACGACCCGGAGGGGCTGAAGATGTTCGGCGACACCTCCAGGCTGATCCACAGCAAGCTCAACGAGATGGCGCTGACGCTCGTCTACGGCAAGCGCGACCTGGAAGTGGCGCTGGACCTGGTCCGCACCGACTACGGCAAGCAGACCATGGACAATGCGCGCCGCGGGCTCGACCAGCTGCAGGCGCGCGAGGCGGGCTCGGTCTCGCACCGGCTGGAAGGCGCGGAGAACGATGTGCAGCTGTCGCGCTATGGCATCGGCCTGCTGACCGCGATCAACATCATCCTGCTGCTGGCGGTCGGCGTGGGCCACGCCAAGCGCCTGTCCATGGCCGAGGCGGTGCGCGCGCAGCTGGAAGAGGAAAGCGCCAAGCTGGACCGCAAGGTGCGCGCGCGCACGCGCCAGCTGTCGGCGCTGGCGGCCCACCTCCAGCGCGTCACCGAAGACGAGAAGACCCGGCTGGCGCGCGAGCTGCACGACGAGCTGGGTGCGATCCTGACCGCCATCAAGCTCGACCTGCACTGGGTGCGGCGCCAGATCCAGCAGGCGCATCCGCAAGGCGCCGAGCGCCTGACGCGGGTGATGCTGCACGTCGACCAGGGTATCCAGATCAAGCGCCGCCTGATCGAGGACCTGCGCCCCACCGTGCTGCTCAACCTCGGCCTGCGCGCCGCGGTGTACCAGCTGGTGGAGGAAGTCGGCGCGCGCAACGGCTGGGAAACCAATGTGAGCGTGCCCGAGGACCTGCCGGCACTGCGCGACGAAGCCGCGATCGCGCTGTACCGGATCGTGCAGGAATCGCTGACCAACGCCAGCAAGTACTCGGAAGCCAGGCGCGTCGAGGTCTGCCTGGCATGCGGCGGCGAACTGCTGACGCTGACCGTGCGCGACGACGGCAAGGGCCTGCCGCCCGACTTCGACGCCGGCAGCACCGCCGGCCACCACGGCCTGCTGGGCATGGAGCAGCGCGTCACCGCGCTCGGCGGCAGCATGCAGATCGACTCGTCGGCGCACGCGGGCGTGCGCATCCGCATCGAGGTGCCGCTGACCGCATCGGTGCTGGCGCCGGCGGAGGAGCCGGAAGGCGAGGAGCCTGCGCGCGCCTGATGCGTGCTGCGTGCTGCGTGCTGCGTGCTGCGTGAATGGTGCTGCCGGAGTTGTGCTGGAGGATCAGGACGCCGTCGCCGCGTGCTCCTCGATCACGCGGAACACCTGCTCCAGCTCGAGCGACTTGTCGAAGAAATAATCGGCGCCCGCGGCGGCGCACTGGCTTCGGTACATCTGCACCTGGGCGTGGTTGGTGTAGACGATGCGCACGGTGTCCGTGCCTTTGCGCTGCATGGCGCGCAGCACATTGATGCCGTTGCCCTGGCGCAGCTGCAGGTCGACGATGGCGACGTCGTACTTGCCGGCGTCGAGCAGGCGCAGCGCCATGGCTTCCGTGTCGGCGCAGTCCACGTTCTCGATAAACGGGAAATCCTTCAGGTATTCGAGCAGCATGCCCCGCAGGACCGCCGAGTCTTCGATCAGCAGTATGCTCAGCGCCCGGTAGGAAGTGTTCGAAGCCTGCTCCGACATGTTCTGGTTGGCAGGCCCGGTCCGGTGCGATCCCGCGCAGGCCGCGATGCGGCCCGCGCCGTGCCGCTACTCGACCAGGCCGTTCTTGATGGCGTAGTAAGTCAGGTCAGCGTTGGTCTTCATGCCCATTTTCTCCAGGATGCGGGAACGATAGGTACTGACGGTCTTGACGCTGAGAAACAATTCGTCGGCGATCACCGACACCGACTGCCCGCGCGAGAGCTTGCAGAAGATCTGGAACTCGCGCTCGGACAGCATCTGGTGCACCGGCTGCTCGGTCGGCTTGTCGAGCCCGCCGATCAGCAGGTCGGCCACCGTGGCGCTGACATAGCGCCGCCCCTGTGCCACCGTGCGGATGGCCTTGACGAGATCGTCGGGGGCGCTTTCCTTGGTCAGGTAGCCTGAAGCGCCGGCACGGATCAGGTTGATGGCGTACTGGTCTTCCGGGTAGGTGGACAGGATCAGCACCGGCAGGTCGGGCTTGCGTTGCCGGATCAGCTTGAGCACATCGATGCCGTTGCGGTCCGGCATCGAGATATCCAGGACCAGCACATCGAATTCGGCGTCGCGCAGCTGCGCCATGACTTCGTCGCCGCTGCCGGCTTCGCCAGTCACCTGGATGTCGGGCTCGTCGGAAATGAACTGTCGCAGCCCGGCACGCACAATCTCGTGATCGTCGGCGATCAGGACGCGGATCATGAGGGGCTCCACGGGGTTGAACGGACCGGCACATTGCCCGGTGCAGTCGGGTGCAGGCGGAACCGCTTGCGTTGCTGTCATTGTAGTGCCGGCCGCGCGCGCGGGCTGTCGGTGTCAGGCTGACATGATGCGCGGCCACAACGCGTAGAGCGCACATGGACCGGCCTGCGGGCCAAGGGTGCGAGGCATGACGTACAAAAGCAAAGCGGGACGGCCTGGAGTCCGTCCCGCTTTGCTGCAGCGCGTCAGGCCATCGAGGCCTGCGCGCCTGTGCCGGCTGGCGGCGAGCTTACTGCACCTTGGCACCCGCCTCGGCGCCCGCGCCGACGCTCGCGTCCGTCTTGGACTTCTTGGCCGACTTGGTGGAGTGCTTGCCCTTGGCCTTGCTGCCGGCTTCGGCCTTGGCGTCTGCCGAGGTGCTCGCGCCCTTCTCGACCGCCGCGCCGGCAGTCGACAGGCCCTTGTCAGCCGCGCTGCCCGCTGCCGACACGCCCTTGTCGGTTGCAGCGCCCGCGGTCGACAGGCCCTTTTCGGCGGCGCTGGTGGCGCCGGTGGTGGCACCCGTGGCGGCGCTGCCCGCCGTATTCAACGCCCCCTGCGTGGCGGCAGTGGGCGAGGGCGCGGTCACCGATGCGCCGACGTCGGCCTTCGCGCCGGCGCCCACACCCGTAGTACCTTGGGCCATGGCCAGCGAGGAAGCGGCGGCGATCGACAGGGCGGACAGGGAGAGCAGCAGTTTCTTCATGGACAGACTCCTTTCAGGATGCCCCGCGGCGAAACATTCGTCGCGGTGTTCACGCGCTGGTGTTTGCGTGAATCGAGCCCTCAGTCTAGGGAGCGCACCTGCGCCGGTCTGTGAGGGATTGAAAGGCTCTGTAAGGAGTTGTGAGGCGCCGGATACAACGCCACGAGCGGGCCGGGAAGCCATCGCGCGAGGAAATCCCCTGTGACATCAACGGGCTGGCGGCAGGGTCGCGCGGCGGTGGCCGGCGCCCTGCCGTCGCACCCCGTTACAGGTTGGGCGCGAGCGCGCGCTCCAGCGTGGCGCGTTCTTCGTGCCGGCGCGCCACCATGTCGTCCAACTGGTCCTGGCCGATCTTGCCGATGGTGAAGTAGGTCGACTCCGGGTGCGCGAGGTAGAAGCCGCTGACCGAAGCGGCCGGCGTCATCGCCAGCGACTCGGTGATGCCCATGCCGATCTCCGCCGCGTCGAGGAACTGGAACATCGGGCCCTTGACGGTGTGCTCGGGGCAGGCGGGGTAGCCGGGCGCCGGGCGGATGCCGCGGTACGACTCGGCGATCAGCTGCTCGTTGGAGAGCTGCTCGGCCGCGTCGTAGCCCCACAGGTCCTTGCGCACGCGCTCGTGCAGGCATTCGGCAAAGGCTTCGGCGAAGCGGTCGGCCAGTGCCTTCAGCATGATCGCGCTGTAGTCGTCGTGGTCGGCCTCGAACTGGGCTTCCTTCTTGTCGACGCCGAGGCCCGCGGTGACGGCAAACATGCCCACGTAGTCGGCAATGCCGCTGTCCTTGGGCGCGACAAAGTCCGCGAGGCAGCGGTTAGGCCGGCGCACGCCGTCCACCACCGGGCGCTCGCTCTGCTGGCGCACGTTGTGCCAGGTCAGCGCGACCTTGCTGCGGGTCTCGTCGGTGTAGATCTCGATATCGTCGTCGTTGACGGTGTTGGCCGGCAGCAGCGCGATCACGCCGTTGGCGGTCAGCCAGCGGCCCTGGATCAGGCGCGACAGCATCGCCTTGCCATCCGAGAACACCTTGCGCGCCGACTCGCCGACGATCTCGTCGTTGAGGATGTCGGGGAATTTGCCGGCGAGGTCCCAGGTCTGGAAGAACGGACCCCAGTCGATGTAGTTGGCCAGCTCGGCCAGGTCGTAGTTGCGGAACACGCGGCGGCCGATGAACTTCGGCTTCGGCGGCACGTAGCCGCTCCAGTCGATCGGCGTCTTGTTGGCGCGCGCCTGCGCCAGCGTCACCATCGGCGTGGCCTTCTTGTTGGCGTGCTGGGTGCGGATGCGGTCGTAGTCGGTCTTCAGATCGTCCAGGTACCTGGCCGCGCCTTCATCCGACAGCAGGCTCGACGCCACGCTCACCGAGCGCGAGGCGTCCGGCACGTACACCACCGGCCCTTCGTAGTTGGGCGCGATCTTGACCGCGGTATGCACGCGCGAGGTGGTGGCGCCGCCGATCAGCAGCGGGATCTTCTTCACGCGGAAATAGTCGTCGCGCTGCATCTCGGACGCGACGTAGGCCATTTCTTCCAGCGACGGCGTGATCAGCCCGGACAGGCCGACGATGTCCGCGCCTTCGACCTTGGCCTTGGCCAGGATCTCGTTGCACGGGACCATCACGCCCATGTTGACGACCTCGAAATTATTGCACTGGAGCACCACCGACACGATGTTCTTGCCGATGTCGTGCACGTCGCCCTTCACGGTGGCGATCACGATCTTGCCGCGCGCGCGCACATCGCCGCCGGCCTCGGCCAGCAGGCGCTTTTCTTCCTCGATGAAGGGCAGCAGGTGCGCCACCGCCTGCTTCATCACGCGCGCGCTCTTGACCACCTGCGGCAGGAACATCTTGCCGGCGCCGAACAGGTCGCCGACGATGTTCATGCCGTCCATCAGCGGGCCCTCGATCACCTCGATCGGACGGCCGCCGCGCGCGGCGACCTGCTGCCGGACTTCCTCGGTGTCTTCGACGATGAAGGTGGTGATGCCATGCACCAGCGCGTGCGCCAGGCGCTCGCCCACGGGCACCGGCTGCTCGGGCGTGCCGCGCCAGGCCAGGTTCTCTTCCTTCTTGGCGCCGCCGCCCTTGAAGCGGTCGGCGATTTCCAGCAGGCGGTCGGTGGAATCCTCGCGGCGATTGAGCACCACGTCTTCCACGCGCTCGCGCAGCTCGGGATCGAGCTGGTCATACACGCCGAGCTGGCCGGCGTTGACGATGCCCATGTCCATGCCCGCGCCGATGGCGTGGTACAGGAACACGGTGTGGATCGCCTCGCGCACCACGTCGTTGCCGCGGAACGAGAACGACACGTTGGACACGCCGCCGCTCACCTTGGCGTACGGCAGGTTCTGCTTGATCCAGCGCGTGGCTTCGATGAAGTCCACGGCGTAGTTGTTGTGCTCCTCGATGCCGGTCGCGACCGCGAAGATATTCGGGTCGAAGATGATGTCCTCGGGCGGGAAGCCGACCTCGTTGACCAGGATGTCGTAGCTGCGCTTGCAGATCTCGGTCTTGCGTTCGAAGGTATCGGCCTGGCCCTTCTCGTCGAAGGCCATCACCACGCTGGCCGCGCCGTAGCGGCGGATCAGCCCGGCGTGATGGCGGAACTGCTCCTCGCCTTCCTTCAGCGAGATCGAGTTCACCACCGGCTTGCCCTGCACGCACTGCAGGCCGGCCTCGATCACGTCCCACTTGGACGAGTCGAGCATGATCGGCACGCGCGCGATGTCCGGCTCGGAGGCGATCAGGTTCAGGAAGCGAACCATCGCGGCCTTCGAGTCCAGCATGGCCTCGTCCATATTGATGTCGATGATCTGCGCGCCGTTCTCGACCTGCTGGCGGGCCACCGCCAGCGCCTCGTCGAACTGGCCGTTCAGGATCATCCGCGCGAAGGCCTTGGAGCCGGTCACGTTGGTGCGCTCGCCGACGTTGACGAACAGCGTGTCGTCGTCGATGGTAAAGGGCTCGAGGCCGGACAGGCGCATCGGGCGCGGGGGCAGTTTGTTCTCGCTCATGTTCTCGGGCTCCGGCTCAGGCGGCGTCGCGGTACTGGCCGGGCCAGGTGCGGGGTTTCTTGTCGGCCACGCGCTGGGCGATGGCGGCGATATGCTCGGGGGTGGTGCCGCAGCAGCCGCCCACCAGGTTCACCAGCCCGGAAGCGGCGAACTCGTCGACCAGCGCGGAGGTGACTTCCGGCGTTTCGTCGAAGCCCGTGTCGCTCATCGGGTTCGGCAAACCCGCGTTCGGATAGCACGACACCGCGGCATCGCACACCTTGGCCAGCTCGGCGATATAGGGGCGCATCAGCGTGGCGCCCAACGCGCAGTTCAGCCCGAAGGTGACCGGCCTGGCGTGGCGCAGGCTGTTCCAGAACGCTTCCACGGTCTGGCCCGACAGGATCCGGCCCGAGGCATCGGTCACGGTGCCCGAGATCATCACCGGCACACGTTCGCCGGTGTCCTCGAACAGCTGGTCGATGGCGAACAGCGCGGCCTTGGCATTGAGCGTATCGAAGATGGTTTCGACCAGGAACACGTCGGCGCCGCCTTCGAGCAGCGCCTTGCCCTGCTCGTAGTACGACTGGCGCAGTTCCTCGAAGGTGACGTTGCGCGCGCCGGGGTCGTTCACGTCGGGCGAGATGCTGGCGGTCTTGGGCGTCGGGCCGAAGGCGCCGGCGACAAAGCGCGGCTTGTCGGGCGTGCTGTACTTGTCGCAGGCGGCGCGCGCCAGGCGCGCGGCCTCGACGTTCATCTCGTACGCGAGATCGGCCATCTTGTAGTCTTCCTGCGCCACGCGCGTGGCGCCGAAGGTATTGGTCTCGATCAGGTCGGCGCCGGCGGCCAGGTATTGCTCATGGATTTCGCTGATGACCTGCGGGCGCGTCAGCAGCAGCAGTTCGTTGTTGCCCTTCACGTCCACCGTGTGTTCGGCGAAGCGCTCGCCGCGGTAGTCGGCCTCGGTCAGCTTGTAGCGCTGGATCATGGTGCCCATGGCGCCATCCAGGATCAGGATGCGTTCTTGCAGCAGCCGGGGCAACTCGGCTGCCCGGGTGTAGGGGCGCGGTGCGGCCGCGCGGGATTCAGGGGCACTCATGGCGGGGAACTCTGGAAAGGCGGCCGGCGCGCGATTGTTGAACCGGCGGCGGGCGCTGCTGTGGCCGATGCTGGCCAAAGAGGACCGATTTTATCAGGTGTATCAAGGCCTTGCGGCGCCCCACGGTTGCCTGCCGGGGCCGTCGGCGCCTACACTGAGAGGCGTAGCCGTCACCACGCCGGTCCTCCGGCGCCTCTCGCACAGCCGACCATGCAACACCTGTCCCCCTCCGACGCCCAGGCCCTGCTGGCCGATTCGCCCGACACGCTGTTCATCGACTGCCGCAGCGAGATGGAATACCTGTTCGTGGGCCATCCCAAGGGCGCGCACAACGTCCCCTGGAACGACGGGCCGGACTGGGAGGTCAACCCGCATTTCGTACAGATGGTAAAGAAGCTGGCCGGCCATGTCTCGGCGCGGCCGGTGCTGCTGATCTGCCGCAGCGGCAACCGCTCGACGGCGGCGGCACGGGCGCTGGAGGGCGCGGGCTTTGCCAACGTCTATAACGTGCTGCACGGGTTCGAAGGCGACCTGGACGGGCAGCGTCACCGCAATACACTCAACGGCTGGCGCCACGACGGGCTGCCGTGGGAGCAGTACTGAACAAGGATGCCGGACCTGGCCGCCAGATAGCAACGAAAAACAAAAACGCCCGCCAGGGCGGGCGCGATGGCGTGCTGCCGGCCATGACCGGCAGCCGTGCAATGCCGCTCAGTGCATCACCAGCGGATGCGTCATCACGTTGTCGAACTTGCCGAGGAAGTCATCGACTTCTTCCACTGACGGCTCGCTTTCGATCAGGCGCTTGACGTCCGCGCGGAAGCTTTCAGCCAGCTGCCCGCCGAGGAAAATCTCGCGCTTCAGGTTCTTGTCGACGATTTCATAGCCGCCGAACTCGAGCGGCGCTTGCTCGACATCCGCACCGAACTCGACGATGCAGTAATTGTCGCTGTTGTAGATCATTTGCATGGCACACCTCCTGGGCGTCATGGTTGGGCGGCATGCCCTTGTGATTCTTGCCTCGTCGATGTTGCCGTGAGGGGGGCGCCGCGGCTTTACCTCCAAACTTGGGGTGACCTGCGCGAAATCAAGGAGTTAAGCAGGTCAATGCGTTGCCACGTCTTTGCTGCCTACATAGATTGGGCATCGTCCTTTGCAACAAGTTTCTTGAGCCTGGCGCATCAGTGTGTTGTCTGTCACGGAACGTCGCACTGGCCGCCGCACGCCGCATTGCCGAGGAACGCGTCCAGCGCCGCGTGGAAGCGTTCGGGCTGCTCCACATGCACCAGGTGCGCCGCCTGCGGCATCACTTCCAGCCGGGCGCCTCGGATGGCGGCCGCGATGCTCTGCGCCATCGCCACGGTCGCGCCCTGATCGTTTTCTCCTGCTACTACCAGCGTAGGACAATGGATGCGGGAAAGCGCGCCGGCGAGATCGAAAGCCATGATCGCCTCGGCCACGCCCACGTAGCCGCGCACCGGTGTGGCCACCAGCATGGCGTGGATGCGCGCGACCACATCGGGATGGGCGGCGCGGAAGGCTGGCGTCAGCCAGCGCTCCAGCGTGGCGTCGGCCATGCCGGCCATGCCATGCGCCTCGGCCTGGCCGATGCGGTTGTGCCACATCGGGTGCGCCTCCATCGGGGTCTGGCTGTTGGTGGCGACCAGCGCCAGCGACAGCAGCCGCTCCGGATGGCGCAGCCCCAGGGTCTGCCCGATCATGCCGCCGACCGAAATGCCGCAGAAATGGGCCTGGGGGATTTCCAGCGCATCCATCACCGCGATCACGTCGTCGGCCAGCCGCGCCATGGTGTAGGGTCCCAGCGGCGCGTCGCTGCCGCCATGCCCGCGCAGGTCGGGGCGCACCACGCGGTAGCGCGACGCCAGGTGGGTGGCGGTCTGGTCCCACAGCGCATGGCTGGCGGCCAGTGCATGGGCCAGGATTACCCACGGTCCGTCGGTGCCGTCGATGCGCACGTAAAGCTCGGCGCCGTCGGCATGGACGCGGTGCGTTTCGGCGGGTGGCGTGGCAACAGTCATGGCTGGGCTCCTGTCAGTAAGAATGCGCGAAACGCGGCGGCGTTGACGCGGGCGAGACGTCTTTTAACGATTGTTGACATTCGCCCGGCCGGTTGCCGGTGGTCGACCCGGGCGGCGGCCCGTGGCTATTGCGCGCCGTTGCCGCGGTACACCAGCTCGATCTGGGTGCCGTCGGGCTCGGTCTGCCGCAGCCGCACCGGCATCCAGCCCAGCGATTGCGCGAGCCACAGCTCGACCCGGCGACGGTCATTGGCGCGGCGCGGCATCCGCACGAAGTGCTTTGCACGCACCACACCATTGCCCGTGTCGACGTCCTCCTCTCCAACATACTGCACTTGCATCGGTTCCACATCGCGCGTATCCGCCACTTGGAACGTTTCCGTCACACCGGGCGTGACATAGCGTTGCGGATTGCCACGCACCAGGCCAACCAGTTGCAGGAACACGCTGAAGCGATCCTGGGCCCCGGGCGGGAACGGCGACTGCGCGCCGTTGCGCAGCGTGGCGGTGCCGGCGGCGGTGTCAAAGCGCGATGACTCGGCCTTGTTGCGCCGGCGCTCTTCGTAGCGTTCCGGCAACAGTCCCTGTTCGGACAGCGCCCCGCTGCTCTGGAACGCGAAGCGGAACCAGAGCACGCGCGTTTCCACCGCGAGCCGGTAGCGGCGGCCGTCGTGCTCCCAGCGGATCTGGCCATCGGGGTTCTGCACGCCGTTGACAAAGCTTGCGTAATGGAACGTGGCGGGCGGCGGCGCGCTGTAGACGACGCCGTCGACGCCGCCCTGCGGACCGCCGGAAGGCGCCGGCGCGGGCGCGGCAGGTGCCGGCGCCGCTCCGGTGCCGCCCGGACCCGTCGCCATCTCGGCCGGGCCTTGCGGGCTGGCCGCCAAAGGCGGGGCCGGCGGTTCAGGCTCGGGCTGGGGTGCCGGGACCGGCGCCGCGGGCTTCGGACGCGGCTGCGGCGCGGGACGCGGCCTGGGCGGGGCCGGTGGCTTGGGCGGCGGCAGCAGGACCGCCTCCAGCGTGGGGGTGTTGCTGACGTCCAGCGGGATCAGCGGCCCGGGCATGCGCAGGAATCCCACCACCGCCAGCACGTGCACCAGCACCACCAGCGCAACCACGATCACCCAGCGCCGGCGGCGCCAGACGGGGGAATCCGCGCCCGGGCGGGCGCGAGGACTAGGGCTGGCCGGTTTCTCCGGCCGGGGGGGCGGCACCAAGGTAGCCGAGTTCCGATGAGAGCTGTTGGGCGATATCGCGTATGCGACGATCCATCGTACCGCCCCATTCTGCATCGAACAGGCTCTGCGCGCCCAGTACGATTAACCCCATGGCGAGGTGGCCGTTGGCATCGAACACCGGCATCGAGAACGCATTGATGCCGGGCAGAACGCCGCCGCGCGTGCGCGCGGCGCCATGCTCGCGGACTTCGACGCAGATCGCGTCGTATTCGGCCAGCGACGCCGGCATGTCAGGCACGGCACCGTTGCCGCGCGCGCCCAGCTCGCGCTCGATCAGCGGCAGGGTCTGCTTGCGCGGCAGGTAGGCGCCGTAGAGCCGGCCAGTGGCGGAGTTGAGCATCGGCATCACGTCGCCCAGGCGCAGGCTCACGGTGACGGGGTGGCTGGATTCCTCCCAGTGCACGATGGTGGGGCCATGGTTGCCCCACACGGCGATGCCGGCGGTCAGGTCCATCTCGTCGCGCAGCTGCGACAGGAGCGGCCGCGCCTTCTTCACCGGATCGAGCCGGTTGAGCCCGGCCAGGCCCAGCTGCAGCGCGAACGGGCCCAGGTCGTAGCGGCCGCTGACCGGGTCCTGCGCCACCGCGCCCAGCCGCATGAAGCTGACCAGGTAGCGGTGCGCCTTGGCCGGGTTCATGCCGGCGGCGGCGGCGAGGTCGCGCAGCATCATCGCGCGCGGCGACGCCGCGAGGGCCTGGAGCAGCTTGAAGCCCACTTCGATGGACTGGATGCCGGAGCGCAGCTTGGCGTCGTCTTCTTCGTTTTCAGCAATGCGTGACATGGACCAGCAGCAGGGGATTTGGGACCAGGGATCGACGCCCGGGGATCCGGGCAAGTTCGTAGGTAAATTTACTATAGCGAAATCGATTTACCAATTTTTAAGCCGTCGGTAGACTTCCTTCGCAACAGACCCGGCGGCGCACGTGTCGATGCCTGCCGAACCGGGCCCCTTTTTAACACGGAGACTACCGATGCGCCCCCTGCGTCCCTTCCTTGGGCGTCGTTATGCCCATCTCATGCTGGCCGCCCTGGCTGCTGCCGGCGCCATGTTCACCGCCAGCGCACCCGCTCACGCCGAAGCGTGGCCCGCACAGCCGCTGCGCTGGGTCGTGCCCTACCCGGCCGGCGGCGGCACCGACGTGGTGGCGCGCACCGTGGCCCAGGCGATCACACCGGGGCTGGGCAAGCAGGTGGTGATCGACAACCGCCCGGGCGCGGCCACCATCGTCGGCGCCGATGCCGTCGCCCACGCCAAGCCCGACGGCTACACCGTGCTGACCGCCGACACCGCCACGCTGGCGGCCAATCCGTCGCTGTACAAGAAGCTGCCGTACAACCCCGAGAAGGACTTCGTCTATATCGGCCAGCTGGCGCGCTTCCCGCTGGTGCTGGTGGCCAACCCCAGGTTCCCGGCACGCACGCTGAAGGAAGCCATCGAGTACGCGCAGAAGAATCCCGGCAAGGTCAATTTCGCCTCGCCCGGCGCCGGCAGCCCGCACCATCTGGCCATGGAGCTGTTCATGGACCAGGCCAGGGTCAAGATGACACACGTGCCGTACAAGGGTGCCGCACCGGCGGTGCAGGACCTGCTGGCCGGCCAGGTCGACCTGATGTTCCTGGACCTGGCCTCGGGCCAGCAGAACGTGAGCACCGGCAAGCTGCGCGCGCTGGGCGTGGCCACGCCCAGGCGCCTGGCGGTGCTGCCCGACGTGCCGACCGTGGCCGAAGGCGGCGTGAGCAACTTCGAGGCCTACGCGTGGCAAGGCATGGTGGCGCCGGCAGGCACGCCCAAGGCGGTGGTCACGCGGCTGAACGCCGAGCTGGTCAAGGCGCTGAAGACGCCCGAGGTGCAGAAGAAGCTGGAGGGTGTCGGCGTCGAGGCGGTGTCGAGCACGCCCGAGGAATTCGCTGCCTACGCGCGCGCCGAAGCCGAGCGCTGGGGCAAGCTGATCAAGGCCAAGGGCATCACGGTCGACTGAAGGGTAGCGAGGGCGGCCACGGTAGACTAGCGGCCAAATCAGCATGTCATTCCCGCGCAGGCGGGAATCCACCGTGTTGAAAGTCACTGGGTTCCCGCCTGCGCGGGAACGACGGGCAACCCTACCGCATCGCATCCCATGAAACTCGCAACCCTGAAGGACGGTTCGCGCGACGGCCAGCTGGCGGTCGTGTCGCGCGACCTGAAGCAAGCCCACTTCGCCACCGACATTGCCGGCAAGCTGCAGACCGTGCTGGACGACTGGAATTTCTACGCGCCGCAGCTGCAGGACCTGTACGACGCGCTCAACGCCGGCCGCGCGCGCCATCCGTTCGCGTTCAATCCCAGGGACTGCATGGCGCCGCTGCCGCGCGCCTACCAGTGGGCCGATGGCTCGGCCTACGTCAATCACGTCGAGCTGGTGCGCAAGGCGCGCGGCGCCGAAATGCCGCCCGAATTCTGGACCGACCCGCTGATGTACCAGGGCGGATCGGACGACTTCCTCGGCCCGCAGGACGACATCGTGTGCGCCAGCGAAGCCTTCGGCATCGACTTCGAGGCCGAGGTCGCGGTCATCACCGGCGACGTGAAGATGGGCGCCACGCCCGAGCAGGCCGGCGAAGCCATCCGCCTGCTGACGCTTGTCAACGATATCTCGCTGCGCAACCTGATCCCGGCGGAACTGGGCAAGGGCTTCGGCTTCTTCCAGAGCAAGCCGGCCACCGCCTTCTCGCCCGTCGCCGTCACGCCGGACGAACTGGGCGAGGCCTGGCGCGAGCGCAAGGTGCACCTGCCGATGACGGTACACTGGAACAGCAAGAAGGTCGGCCAGCCCGACTGCGGCACCGACATGGTGTTCGACTTCGGCCAGCTGATCGCGCATATCTGCAAGACCCGCAATGTGCGCGCCGGCAGCATCGTCGGTTCGGGCACGATCTCCAACGTCGACCGCAAGAAGGGCTACTGCTGCATCGCCGAGAAGCGCATGCTCGAGACCGTCGACGACGGCAAGCCCGCCACCGAGTTCATGAAGTTCGGCGACGCGGTCAAGATCGAGATGTTCGACGCGCAGGGGCATTCGGTGTTCGGGGCGATCGACCAGCTGGTGGCCGCACCCTGAGCCGGCCGCGCCTGTTGGCAGGGGCGCCGCCGGTGATGGCCCGGATATGCATATAATTTACCGACCGATCGGTTGGTTAATCTACGATGCAACCGGCGCGACTGCGCGCCACTCACCTGACAGGCCACCCATGACTGCCCCCAACGACGCGTCTTCCACAGAACTTTCCGAACGCTATGCGCGCTACCGCGCGCTGACGCTGCGCCGCCACGGCCCCATCCTCGAGATCATCATGGGCGCGGCGCAGTCGGCCAACCAGAAGCTGGCCACAGCCGACGCCAGCATGCACCGCGAGCTGGCCGAGATCTGGCGCGACGTCTCCGCCGATCCCGACATCCGCGTGGCGCTGATCCGCGGCGAGGGCAAGGGCTTCTCCGCCGGCGGCGACCTGGCGCTGGTGGAAGACATGGCCAACGATTTCGAGACCCGCACGCGCGTGTGGCACGAAGCGCGCGACCTGGTCTACAACGTCATCAACTGCGACAAGCCGGTGGTCTCGGCGATGCACGGCCCGGCGGTCGGTGCCGGGCTGGTGGCAGGCCTGCTGGCCGATATCTCGATCGCGGCCAAGACCGCGCGCATCGTCGACGGCCACACCCGGCTGGGCGTGGCCGCAGGCGACCATGCCGCGATCGTGTGGCCGCTGCTGTGCGGAATGGCCAAGGCCAAGTACTATCTGATGCTGTGCGAGTCGGTCAGCGGCGAAGAGGCCGAGCGGATCGGCCTGGTCTCGCTGGCAGTGGAAGAGGACGAACTGGTGGCGCGCGCCTTCGAGGTTGCCAACCGGCTGGCGGCGGGGTCGCAGACGGCGATCCGCTGGACCAAGTACGCCCTCAACAACTGGCTGCGCATGGCCGGTCCCGCTTTCGATACCTCGCTGGCGCTCGAATTCATGGGCTTTGCCGGCCCCGACGTGCACGAAGGCATGGCGAGCCTGCGCCAGAAGCGGCCGCCACAGTTCAGGTAACGACGACGCAGCTGCGCGGCCCGCATCCGGGCGCGGGCTGCGCCGCACACGGAGCACGCGACCATGTTCGGACAGATTCCCGATTTCACCAACAGCTTCGACTTCATGCGCCGGCTGTGGGGCGGCGGCGCCGGCATGCCCGGGGGCCTGATGCCCGGGCTGCAGGCGATGACGCCGCCGATGGACCTGGATGACATCGACAAGCGCATCGCCGACCTCAAGGCGGTGGAGAGCTGGCTGCAGCTGAACACCAACCTGCTGCGCACCACGATCCAGGGCCTGGAGGTGCAGCGCGCCACGCTGGTGGCGCTGCAGACCTTTGGCAACGCGCTCTCGCCCGACGCCATGCAGGCGGCAATGGAAAACGTGGCGCGTGCCGCCAACGCGCCCAGCGCAGCGCCGCCGCAGCGCGCCGGCGCCGAACCCGAGCCGGCTCCCGAGCCGTCGGCGGAGGCCGCGCGGGATGCGGCTACCGAGGCGGCCCCCGAGGCCGCACCCGAGGCCGCACCCGAGGCCGCACCCAACGCCGCGGTGTGGTGGGACCTGCTGCAGCATCAGTTCAACCAGATCGCCAGCAGCGCCGCCGCGGCCAGCATCGCCCCGTTCAACATGGGCGCCTTCGGCGCCGGTGGCATGCCGGCACAGCCTGGCGCCGCGCCGGACACCGGTGCCACGCCCGCCGCCAAGGCCACGCAAGGCAAGACCGCTGGCAACGGCAATGGTGCCAGGGCGAGCGCTACGGCAAAGGGCGGCGCCACCAGTACGGCCAGGTCCGGTGCCACGTCGGCGGCCAAATCTGCAGCCAAGTCTGCTGCGAAGAAGCCCGCGACAAAGACGCCCGCGGCAAGGAAGCCCGCTGCCGGCAAGACGGCCAATGCCACGCCCAACGGCAACGACGCAGCCAAGAACCACAACGGCGGCAGCGGCGGCAACGGCGGCAACGAATGACGGATCGCCGCACCGCCTGACCTGTCGCCACGCCGCGCCCCCGCCATGCATCGCGATCCCCTGCCAGGACACCAGCCTGCCCCGTACAACGTCCCTGGCGTCCCTGGTGCCCTTGGTACCCCTAACGGCCCCAATCCCGCCGCCACCGCGCTGATCATGATGGGCGGCGGCGCGCGCGCCGCCTACCAGGCCGGCGTGCTGTGCGGGCTGGCGCGCATCGCTGCGCGCCACGGCAAGGCGCATGGCGGGCTGCCGTTCGGCATCATCGCCGGCACCTCGGCGGGCGCGATCAACGGTGCCGGGCTGGCCATCCACGCCGGCGATTTCCAGGCCGCCACGCAAAGCCTGGGCGCGCTTTGGCACGGCATCCATGCCGACGACGTGTACCGCACCGACGTGCTGCGCGTGGGCGTGTCGGGCGCGCGCTGGCTGTCGACGCTGGCGCTGGGCTGGGCCACGCAGCGCCGGGCGCCGCGGGCGCTGTTCGACAACACGCCGCTGGGCAGCATGCTGGGCGAGCTGTTCGATCCCGCGCGGGTGCAGGCCAGCCTGGACAGCGGCGCGCTGCAGGCGTTCGCGGTCACCGCGCTGTCCTACAGCACCGGCCGCCACGTCACCTTCTACCAGTCGCACCACCGCATCCATCCGTGGCACCGCAGCCAGCGCATCGCGGTGCCGGCGCCGATCACGGTGGACCATCTGCTGGCCTCCGCATCGATACCGTTCCTGTTCCCGTCGGTTCCGCTCGAGATCGACGGCCATCACGAGTGGTTCGGCGACGGCACCATGCGGCAGATGTCGCCGCTGTCGCCGGCGATCCACCTGGGCGCGTCGCGCATCCTGGCGATCGGCGCGGCCTCGCGCCAGCGCTCGGGCTGGTTCGACACCGTGCCCGCAGGCGGCTACCCGTCGCTGGCACAGGTGGGTGGCCAGGCGCTGGCCAGCATCTTCCTGGACGGGCTCAATGCCGACCTGGAGCGGCTGCTGCATATCAACCGGCTGCTGGCGCGCATGCCCGAGATCGCCGGCGACCGGGAAGGCTGGCGCCCGGTGCAGGTGATGACGATCTCTCCCAGCGAACCGATCGAGGCGCTCGCCGCCGAGCACCAGAAGCAGCTGCCGCGCACCGTGCGCGCGCTGCTGGCGCCGCTGGGCGGTACCGAGGCGCGCGGCGCCGCCTTCGCCAGCTACCTGCTGTTCGAGCCCGAGTTCACGCGGGCGCTGATGGCGCTGGGCGAGCGCGACGCCCAAGCGCAGGCCGCCGAACTGGCCGCGTTCCTGTACGGTGTGGTGCCGGGCACGGCACCCGCCGCCACGCCCGAGGGCGCGCTCTCGCCCTGAGCGCCCTTGCGCCAGGCGACGCTGCTGGCACTTGGCCGGCCCGGCGTGCCGCTGATCGCCCGCAATATGCAGCCGGCTGCGCCAAACCCTGGCAAGAGTCGTTGCAATTGCCCCCCTCCGCCCCAAGAAAAGGGGAAGATAATAATTCGCATCTGGTAGAATCTCGCCGTAATTTCAAAGGCTTACCATGCTCTACCCCGAACTGTTCAAATCGTTGGAAGCGGTCCGCTGGCACATGGACAAGGACATCCCCTGGGACACCTTCGACGCCAGCCTGCTGACGGACGACCAGGCCAAGACCATCCGCATGAACGCCATCACGGAATGGTCGGCCCTGCCCGCCACCGAGATGTTCCTGCGCGACAACCGCCACGATTCCGACTTTTCGGCGTTCATGAGCATCTGGTTCTTCGAAGAGCAGAAGCACTCGCTGGTGCTGATGGAGTACCTGCGCCGCTTCCGCCCGGACCTGGTGCCGACCGAGGAAGAGCTGCACGCGGTGCGCTTCGAATTCGACCCGGCGCCGCCGCTGGAAACGCTGATGCTGCATTTTTGCGGCGAGATCCGCCTGAACCACTGGTACCGCCGTGCCGCCGAATGGCACTCGGAACCGGTGATCAAGCATATCTACCGCACCCTGTCGCAGGACGAAGCCCGCCACGGCGGCGCCTACCTGCGCTACATGAAAAAATACCTGGCCCAGTTCGGCGACACCGCGCGCGCCGCGTTCGCCAAGATCGGCGTGCTGATGGCATCGGCGCGCCGCACCGAAAAGCCGCTGCACCCGACCAACCTGCACGTCAACAAGGCGCTGTTCCCCAACGACACCGTGCAGTCGCGCCTGCCCGACCCGGACTGGCTGGAAAAATGGCTGGACGAGCAGATCCGCTTCGACGAAGGCTGGGAAAAGAAGGTCATCGAACGGATCCTGCACAATATGTCGCTGCTGTTCGAGCGCACCTTTGAAAGCGTGCAGGACCTGAACCGCTACCGCAAGGAACTGAACGCCCGCCTGCCCGGCTCCGGCGGCGCCCAGCCGGCACAGGCCTGATCCGGCAGCTTGCTGCCACCCCGGTAAAAAACCTCGCTGCGGCGAGGTTTTTTGTTGGCGCCCGCCGCCATTCCCTGACATCTGGCCCGACGCGGCGGTGGCGCTGGCTGGGCAAGCAACGCTGAACCGGCGGCGAACCTCACCGGACGGGGTACCATTCGGCAAGCGTGCCGGCGCCGCCAGCGCCGGCCTCCACCATCCGATCCCTGACCCATGTCCGTACCCGCCTTCGAATCCAAGCTGACTCCCGCCGACAACCCCGCCGAGCTGGCCGCGCGCATCGCCGCGCTGCCGCGCCCGCTGGTGTTCACCAACGGCGTCTTCGATATCCTGCACCGCGGCCATGCCACCTACCTGGCGCAGGCGCGCGCGCTGGGCGCCAGCCTGGTGGTCGGCGTCAACAGCGACGCCTCGGTCAAGATGCTGGGCAAGGGCGACGACCGCCCGCTCAACCATGAATCAGACCGCATGGCGCTGCTGGCCGCGCTGGCATCAGTCGACCTGGTGGCGATGTTCCGCGAGCAGACGCCGGTCGAGCTGATCCGGCTGGTGCGCCCCGACATCTACGTCAAGGGCGGCGACTACGACATCGACACGCTGGAAGAAACCCGGCTGGTGCGCAGCTGGGGCGGCCAGGCCTATGCCATCCCCTTCCTGCACGACCGCTCCACCACCAAGCTGCTGACCAAGGTGCGCCAGGCCGGCTGAGCCGCGCGCTCAGCCCTGGCGCCGAGCCACCGGCAAGGTGCCGCGCGGCGCGGCATCGGTCGAAGGTACCGGCGGCAGCAACTGCAGGCGCTCGGCGCGCACCTGCTGCCCGAGCCGGTGCGGTTCGCGCGGCGTGCCGAACCAGCCCCCGAGCGGATTGGCGCCGAACAGGCCGGCGAGCGCGGCCACCAGCAAGGCGTTGGCGAGCAGCAGCAACAGCAGGGCGATGCGCAGAGCGCGTGGGACGGGCATTGGAACGGCTGCGGGAGCGTGCTGGATTGCGTGCGGGGTTGCGTGTGTTTAAGGCGATGGCCGCCAGGCCCCGGCCGACGCCATCGCATGCAGGCCGAGCAGCACCAGATTATCGTGCATCTCGAAGGGCACCGCGAGCGCGCCGGCCAGCGCGCTGCGTGCGCCGCCAGACAGCAGGCAGCGCGTCGGCCCGCGTTCGCCCAGCGCGCGCCAGGTGCGTTCGATCGCGCCCGCCTGCGCCGCCAGGCAGCCGGCGGCGATGGCGTCGTGGGTGTTGTCGGCCCAACGCAGGTGCGCGCCGGCCACGGTGCCGGCCTCCTTCACCGCCTTCACCTCCTCCACCCCCAGCGCCGGCAGCTGCGCGGTATTGCGCGCCAGCGTGCCGAGCATCAGCGCCAGCCCGGGCAGGATCAGCCCGCCTTCGAAGCGCGCGCGGCCATCCGCCCCGACCGTCACGATATCCAGCGTGGTCGCGGTGCCTGCGGTCACCACCAGCAGCGTGTCGTGCGGCAGCCAGCGGTGCGCGCCGATGGCGCCAACCCAGCGGTCGACACCCAGCTGCGTGGGCTCGCGGTAGCCGTTGACCAGGTTGCCGTGCGCCGCGGTGCTGCGCACCCACTGCACCGGCGCGCAGCCGCCGAAGGCGTCGGCCAGCGCGGCATCGACGGCGGCGGCAATCACCGGGCCGGCGACGTTGGTGATCCATACCGCCGGCATCGGGCCGCTGCCGCGCAGCGCGCGCAGGCCGGCGGCCAGGGTCTTCAACGCATTGTCATCGGCATGCGCGACCGCGCCGCCGTGCTGCCACGGCGTGGGCAGGCCCGCCCCCGCCGGCAGCGGCGCGCCGGCTTCGCACCACGCCCATTTGAGGCGCGTGTTGCCGATGTCGATCAGCAGCTGCGGCACGCTCATGCGCCATCCTCCTGCCCCGGCGCGGGGCGCAGCGACAGCTCGCCGCTGGCGACCCGCTCCAGCCCCGCCGGCGTTTCCAGCAGCAGCTGGCCGGCCTCGTCGACGCCGCGCGCCATGCCTTCGGCGATCACCTTGCCGTCGTGCAGCAGCCGCACCGGCTGGTCGCGGTAGGCATCGGCGGCGGACCAGCGCGGCGCCATCGGCCCGAAGCCATGGGCCAGGAACGCGGTGCGCATCGATGCCAGCCGCTCCACCACCGCGGCCAGCAGGCGCGCCGCGTCGCGGCTGGCATCGAAGCCCGGCATGGCCTCGGCCACGCCGGCGAGCTCGCGGCCCAGCGCGGCTTCCATCTGCGCATCGCGCAC
This sequence comes from Cupriavidus oxalaticus, assembly GCF_016894385.1. Taxonomy (NCBI): domain Bacteria; kingdom Pseudomonadati; phylum Pseudomonadota; class Betaproteobacteria; order Burkholderiales; family Burkholderiaceae; genus Cupriavidus; species Cupriavidus oxalaticus. Next base: position 82,490 of record NZ_CP069812.1, on the reverse strand, counting down.
CAGGTTCAGGCCGATGCCGATGACGGCCCAGATCCGGTTGGGGCCGGCCGGCACCGATTCGATCAGGATGCCGGCCAGCTTGCGCCCGTCGATCTGCAGGTCGTTCGGCCATTTCAGGCCGACGCGCGCGCCCAGGCGCGCATCGACATCGCCGAGGGCCTCGGCCAGTGCCAGTCCCACCGCCAGACTCAGGCCGGTGAGTTGCGCCGGCGCCAGCGCGAACGGCAGCGCCACCGAGAAGGTCATGCCCGCCTGCCCCTGCCACGGCCTGCCCAGGCGCCCGCGCCCGGCGGTCTGGCGGTAGGCCAGGCGCAGCCAGCCGGCGTCTGACCAGGGTACCTGCCGGCACGCGGCGGTCAGGTCGGCATTGGTCGAGCCGGTTTCTTCAACCAGTTCCAGCGTCCAGTCGCGCAGCGCCGGCGACAGCGCGGCGCGCAGGGCGGCGGGGTCGATGCGCCAGGGGGCGGACGGGCCCGATGCGGGCGTGAGAGAGGTGTCAGGGGCGTCTGGCATGGGAAGCTGGTGGCAATCGGCGGTGCAAGAAAGGCGGTGCAAGGCTGGCGGGCACGGCGCCTGCCTGACTGCCGCATTGTAGCCGCGCGGGACGCTTGCACCGCGCGCCCCTTGCCCGGAAATGGCCGCGGTCGCGCCAGCCGGGCGGGTGGCTTAGAATCGGGACTCGGCCATCACATCGCTAGCCCTTGGAACGCCAGACGACGCCAGACTTCCATATCACGCGCGGGGACGGGACCGTCAGCGTAGCGCTGCGTGGCGACTGGACCGCGCTCGCGCTGGCCGGCTGCCACCAGGCGCGCCAGCTGCGCGCGCAGCTGCATGAACTGGCGCAGGCGCCGGAGCACGCGCAATGGTCGCTGGCCGAGGTGCAGCGGCTGGACCATATCGGCGGACAGCTGCTGTGGCAGGCGTGGGACGGCAAGATGCCGCCGCAGATCGAGGCCAGCGAGGGCCAGCGTCGTGTGTTCGAGCGCATCGCGGCGGTGCAGGACGAAGGCTGGAAGAAGCACATGGTGGACCGTTTCAACCCGGTTACGCTGTTCGGCGCCAACGTGCTGTCGTTCGGCGCGCAGCTGGCCACCGGCATCACCATGCTGGGCCAGCTGACGTTCGACCTGCTGCGCTTCGCGCGCATGCCGCAGCGCGGCCCCTGGCGCGAGGTCTCGGCCAATATCTACAACGTCGGCTACAAGGCGCTCGGCATCACCGCGCTGGTCGGGTTCCTGATCGGCATCGTGCTGTCGTACCTGTCGGCGAACCAGCTGCGCGTGTTCGGCGCCAGCACGTTTATCGTCAATATCCTCGGCATGGCGGTGATCCGCGAACTGGGGCCGGTGCTGGCGGCGATCCTGATCGCGGGCCGGTCCGGCTCGGCCATCACCGCGCAGATCGGCGTGATGCGCGTCACCGAGGAACTCGATGCCATGCGCGTGATGGGGATCTCGCACGGCTTCCGGCTGATCATGCCGCGCGTGATCGCACTGGCCATCTCGATGCCGCTGCTGGTGGCGTGGACCGACGTGATGGCGCTGGCCGGCGGCATGGTGGCAGCGCGCATGCAACTGGGCATCAGCGCCGCGTTCTTCCTGCGCGAGCTGCCCGACGCGGTGCCGGTGGCCAACCTGTGGCTGGGGCTGGGCAAGGGCGTGGCGTTCGGCATCCTGATCGCGCTGACGGCGTGCCACTTCGGGCTGCGCATCAAACCCAATACGCAGAGCCTGGGCGAAGGCACCACCGCGTCGGTGGTGACCTCCATCACCATCGTGATCCTGGCCGACGCGGTGTTTGCCATCCTGTTCAAGGACGTGGGGATATGAGCGCGCCAACGGAACCGGAACGGGAACCGGCAGCATCGCCCGCGCCGGCGCGGCGTACCGCGGTGATCGAGGTGCGCGAGCTGGTCAAGCGCTTCGGCAAGGCCGTGGTGCACGACCATCTCAACCTGGACGTGTGGCGCGGCGAGGTGCTGTCGATCGTGGGCGGCTCGGGCAGCGGCAAGACCGTGCTGCTGCGCCAGATCGTGGGGCTGGAGCGGCCGACCTCGGGCTGCATCAAGGTGTTCGGCGAAGACCCGGCCAAATTGCGCCCGGCGCAGCTGCAGGCGCTGCGCAACCGCTGGGGGCTGCAGTTCCAGCGCGGCGCGCTGTTCTCGGCGCTGTCGGTGATCGACAATATCGCACTGCCGCTGCGCGAGCTGCGCGCGCTGCCGGACAACCTGATCTGCCGGGCGGCGCTGCTCAAGCTGCAGCTGGTGGGCCTGTCGGCGCGCGATGCGGACAAGATGCCGTCGGACCTGTCCGGCGGCATGATCAAGCGCGTGGCGCTGGCACGCGCGCTGGCGCTGGAGCCGGAACTGCTGTTCCTCGACGAGCCCACCGCCGGGCTCGACCCGATGGCTTCGGACGACTACGTCGCGCTGATCCGGGAACTTCGGCGCGAGCTGGGGCTCACGGTAGTGATGATCACGCACGACCTCGACACGCTGGTGGCGCTGTCCGACCGCGTCGCGGTGCTGGCCGACCACAAGGTCATCGCCGCCGCGCCGATCCCTGACGTGGTAAAGGTGGACCACCCCTTCATCCGCGAATATTTCCTGGGCGAACGCGCCCAGCGCGCCCTGCTGGCGCTGCCGCAGGCCGCTCGGTTCCCTCAGCCCGCGGCGCCCCCCGGAGAAGCATGATGGAAAACAAGTCATACGCGTTCCTTGCCGGCGTGTTCACCATCGGCCTGGCCGTGCTGGTGCTGTTCGCGCTGTTCTGGTTCAGCAGCGACCACGCCGTGCGCGTGCCGTACGACCTGGTCACGCGCTCCACCGTCAACGGACTCGGGCCGCAGGCCGACGTCAAATACCGCGGCCTGGCGGTGGGCAAGGTGGAGTCGATCAAGTTCGATCCGCAGGTGCCGGGCCAGATCATCGTGCGCATCAGCGTCAACCAGGACACGCCGATCACGCGCACCACCTACGCCACGCTGGGCTTCCAGGGCGTGACCGGCATCGCCTACGTGCAGCTGGACGACACTGCCGCGCATGCCGGCGCCGAATCCTCGCCGCCGCTGCACACCTCGCCCAAGGAGGTGGCACGCATCGCCATGCGCCCGGGCTTCTTCGAAGAGCTGGAAAAGCGCGGCGATTCACTGCTGACGCAGGCCGAGACGCTGATGGCCTCGCTCAACGACATGTTCCAGACCGCCAACCGCAATGAACTGATGGCCGCGATCCGCTCGGTGCGCAAGACCGCCGAGGACTTCTCGAAGCTGTCGGATTCCCTGGTGCCGGCCGCCAACCGCCTGCCGCGCGTGGCCGAGAACCTCAACGCCACGCTGGAATCGACGCGGCGCCTGACGCAGGAGCTGGCCCGCCCCGACGGCACGGTGCTGCGCACGGTCGACAGTGTCGGGCGCGACCTGCAGGGCGCGGCAGCGTCGGTGCAGACCGCGGCCGGCACCTTCAGCCAGGAGACCCTGCCGCAGCTCAACGGGCTTGCGCGCGATGCGCGCCAGACCGCGCGCAGCTTCGAGCGTGCCGCCGGCCAGTTCAACGACAGCCCGACCAGCGTGCTGTTCGGCGCGCCGGCGCCCGCGCCGGGGCCGGGGGAACCAGGCTTCAGCGCGCCCTGATGCAACGACGACGCAACGACGACGCATTGATCACATATCGACGCCCCATCGCCATGCCAGACAACGACAACCGCCGAGGCCCCGCCGTGTACCCTGCCACCGGGAATTCGCGCCGTCGCTTCCACTCCCGCACCGCCGCCACGCTGCTGGCGCTGGCCGGTGCCGTGCTGGTGCTGTCCGGCTGCGCGCTGTCGCGCGGCACGCCGACCGTCACGTATGACCTGGGGCCGTCCGCCGCGATTGCCGGCACGGCGGGCAACGCTGCCAGCGCAGCGCCCGCGCCGCTGCCCAGGCTGCGCGTATCGCAGACCGACGGGCCCGACTGGCTCGAAGGCAATGCGCTCTACTACCGCCTGCTTTACGCGCAGGCGCAGCGGCTGCAGCCCTATGCCACGCAGCGCTGGGTGATGTCGCCGACGCGCCTGTTCGACGAGCGCCTGCGCGAGTCGGTGTCGGCGCGCGGCGGGCTGGCCTGGTCCGGCGACACCAGCGTGCCGGGGCTGAAGGTCGACCTGCTGGCCTTCGAGCAGGTGTTCGACAGCGCCACCACCAGCCAGGGCGTGGTGCGGCTGCGCGCCACCGTGTTCCACCGCGGCCAGCTCGGCCAGCAGACCTTCGAGGTGCGCCGTCCCGCGCCCAGCGCCGACGGCGCCGGCGGGGTCAAGGCGCTGGCCGAGGCCAGCGACGCCGCCATCGCCGCGCTGCTCGACTGGACCGCCACGCTGCCGCTAAAGTAAGACAGACAAGGAGATTTGCCATGGAGCCGGCTACCCCGCCGCCCTCCGCACCGTCCCCAGCGCCAGCCGCGCAACCGGCGGCGGTATTGACCGTGACCGAACCCTCCGGCCCGCAATATTCGCCACTGGCCCGCGTGGGGCTGCTTTGCTTCACGCTGCTGGTGGTGTATGCCAGCCTTTACCCATTCTCCGGCTGGGTCGACAACGGCATCTCGCCGTTCGCCTTCGTCACCGCGCCGAAGCCGCGCTATATCACCGACTTCGACCTGCTGACCAATGTCATCGGCTATGTCCCCTTCGGGGCACTGGTCGTGCTGTCGCTGCATCCGCGCATGTCGGGCGGACGCGCGACGCTGGTGGCGCTGTGCGCCGGCGCGCTGCTGTCGGCCTGCATGGAGGCCTTCCAGACCTGGCTGCCGAACCGGATCTCTTCCAACATCGACCTGATCACCAATGCGCTGGGTGCGCTGCTGGGCGGCGCGGTGGTGGCGCCGTTCACGCATGCGCTGATCGACGGCGGCCGGCTGACGCGGCTGCGCCACGCCTGGTTCGAGCCGCATGCGAGCTTTGCCATCATCCTGCTGGTGCTGTGGCCGTTCGCGCAGATCTTCCCGCAGGAGCACCTGTTCGGCATGGGCGGCATCGTGCGCGAATGGCTGACCGATCCCGAATCCTGGCCGATGCAGGTGCTGCAGATGCTGTTCCCGCGGCTGGAGGCGTGGCAGGTCCACATCGGCCTGCGGCCCGAGGACATGCAGAGCCAGCAGCTGCTGGAATCGCTGGTGACCGCCAGCAGCTGGATCGGCACCGGCCTGTTCGCCTCGATCGCGATGCGCCGCAACGCGCCGATGCTGCGCATCCTGGCCGGCCTGCTGGCCGCCGCGCTGCTGATCAAGGCCGCCGCGGCCGAATTGCAGTTCCCCGCCGACAGCGCCTTCAACTGGCTGTCCGAAGGCGGCCGTTTCGCGCTGCTGACCAGCTCGCTGGTACTGGTGCTGCTGCTGTACCTGCCGCGCTGGCTGCGCGCGGTGCTGGCGATGGTGGCGCTGTTCGCGCTGGTGGTGCTGACCAACGTGCTGCCGTCGAATCCCTATGCATGGATTTCCGAACAGGGCTGGCGCATGGGCCGCTTCATCCACTTCAACAGCCTGGCGCAGTGGCTGGGGTGGCTATGGCCGTTCCTGGCGTTCTGCTATGTGATCTGGCGCTTCGAGCAGGTCAGCCTGCGCCGCCACGCCATGAAGAAAGCCGCGGCACGGCGCGAGTCGGCCGCGGCCGGTGCGCAGGAACCGTGACGGCGTGATGGCGGGCGGCGCCGTCAGTTGCCGGCGCGGATGGCAATGCCCTCGGCGGTTAGCCGTTCCCGGATGCGGCGCGCAAAGGCCAGCGCATGGGCACCGTCGCCGTGCAGGCAGACGGTCTCGGCCTGGATCGGCACCCAGGTGCCGTCGATGGCGCGCACGCGTTTTTCGCGCACCATGGTCAGGGTCTGGCTCAGCGCGACTTCCTCGTCCTCGTGCAGCGCGCCGGGCGTGCCGCGCCTGACCAGCGTGCCGTCCGGGTTGTAGCCACGGTCGGCAAACACCTCCTGCTTGACGCGCAGCCCGGCCTCTTTGGCGATATCGATCATCTGGCTGCCGGCCAGGCCGAAGAACACCAGGTCGGCGTCGAAATCCCGCACCGCGCGCACGATGGCACGCGCCAGCGCCGGGTCGCGCACGGCCTGGTTGTACAGCGCGCCGTGCGGCTTGACGTGGTGCAGCTCGCCGCCCTGCGCGCGCACGATCGCCTCGAGCGCGCCGATCTGGTACAGCACGTCGGCATAGACATCCTCGGGATCGCGCTGCATCTCGGTACGGCCGAAATTCTCGCGGTCCGGATAGCTCGGGTGCGCGCCGATGGCGACCCCATGCGCCAGCGCCCATTTCACTGTCTGCACCATGGTGGCGGCGTCGCCCGCGTGCCAGCCGCACGCAATGTTGGCGGAACTGATCAGCGCCAGCAGCGCCTCGTCGTTGCCGCAGCCTTCGCCGAGGTCGGCGTTCAGGTCGATCTGCATTGCCGTTCTCCCGGGCGGTGCGGCGAGGAGGCCGCGGTACCGCCTGCTATCGATGGGTCCGGGCGCGCCCGGCTCAGGCCGCCGCACGGCTCAGCGTGCGCCGGCGCGCGGCGATGGCCATGCCGTCGCCCTGCCATTGCAGCGCCTGGTCGATCTGGCGCAGGTAGCGGTCCAGCTCCGCCTGCGCGGCGGCGGCCTCTGCCAGCGTCACCGGCACGAAGCGCACGGCCGCGCCCAGCGGCACCTGCGCCAGCCGCCACAGGTCGGCGCCGATCACCACGCCGATCTTGGGATAGCCGCCGGTGGTCTGCGCATCGGCCATCAGCGCGATCGGCTGTCCCGCCGGCGGCACCTGCATCACGCCCGGCACCACGCCGTGCGAAAGCAGGTCGGCGCTTCGGTCAGCGCGGCGCGCCAGCGCGGGGCCGTTCAGGCGCAGGCCCATGCGGTTGCTGTTGGGCGTAACGACCCAGTCGGCCTGCCACAGCGCCTGCTGCGATTCCGCCTCGAAATCCTCATACTCCGGACCCGGCAGCATGCGCACCGGCGTGGCCTTGCCGTCGACGTCGGCCGGCAACGCCCACCCGGGTGCCTGGACGCCGATCCAGTCGCCATCGGCCGGCAGCCCCGCGCGTCCCACCGGCAAGCAGTCGCCCTCCTGCAGCGCGCGGCCGTTCAGCCCGCCAAAGGCGGCCTTCAGGTCGGTACTGCGCGAGCCCATCACCGGCTCGACGGCGATGCCGCCGGCCACGCACAGGTAGGCATGCGTACCGCCGCGCGGCGGCGGCAGCACCAGGACTTCGCCCGCGTGCGCGTCGAAGGCATGCCAGGACCATACCGGCGTGCCGTCCAGCGTGGCGCCGCACTCGGCGCCGGCCAGCGCGACGCGCATGTCCGCATGGAAGCGCACTGCGGCGCGGCCCAGCGTGAATTCAATGGCGGCACACCCGGGCGCATTGCCCAGCAGCCGGTTGCCGACCGCCACGGCCAGCCGGTCCATCGCCCCGCAACTGCCCACGCCGAAACGGCGAAAGCCGGTGCGGCCCAGGTCCTGCACCGAGGCGAGCGCGCCAGGCCTTATGATTTCGATCACGCGATGATTTCCTCGGCGACAAAGCGCACCGTATCGCCGGGCGCCAACAGGGACGGCGGATCGCGATCCGCGACGAAGAGTGCGATATCGGTGTGGCCGATCAGCTGCCAGCCACCCGGCAGCACCGCCGGATAAATGCCGGTCTGCTCGCCACCGATGCCGACCGACCCGGCCGGCACTGCCAGCCGCGGCTCGCGCCGGCGCGGCGTGGCCAGTTCCGGCACCAGCCCGCCCAGATAGGCAAAGCCGGGCTGGAAACCCAGGAAATAGACAACGTACTCGCCGGCGGCATGACGGCACGCCACTTCACGCGGCGACAGCCCGGTATGCGCGGCCACATCGGCCAGGTCCGGCCCATGCCCGCCGCCGTAGCGCACCGGGATCTCGACCACCTTGCCGGTAGTGTTGCGCGCCTCGCCCGAGGCCCAGGCCTGCCTCAGGCTGCGCTCCAGCATCTCGACATCGGCACTGCCGTCGAAGATCACGGTGAGATTGTTCATGCCCGGCACCACGTCGACCACCCCGCGCCAGTCTTCCGCCCGGGATGCCATTGCCCAGATGCGGCGCTGGACGTCGAGCGATGCGGGGGGCGCCACGCTGTAGAGCAGCGCTTGTTCGGCAAGGCGGTGGATGGTGCAGGGACTCATGGGATTCCTGGTAGCGCACTTTTTACCAGTGTAGGCTTTCAGGCAAAAACAGCGAAGCGCTACCGGCTCGCTACCGAGCCGTTTCCTCAGACCAGCTGAACCGGGCCGGGATACTGCGCGACCAAGGCATCGGATGTCAGCAATGTGATGCCTTCAGCCGTCGCCTGGGCCACCAGCAGGCGATCGAACGGATCCCTGTGGATGGCGGGCAGGCAGTCAATGACGACCGCATGCGCACTGGCCACCGGCAATTCGCTGTATCCGTTATCCAGCAAGCCACGCCGCAGCAGCCGGGCATCGACCCGGAAATCCGCCCGGCCCAGGCTATGCTTGATCGCGATCTCCCAAAGGCTGGCGGCGCTGAAGAATAGTTGCGCATCGGGTGCTTCAAGCAGTGAACGGGCCTTGGGCGACAAGCGCTCGGGCAGCCCCGCCGCCCATAGCAGAAGGTGCGTATCGAGCAGCACCTTCATGCGTCGTCACCAAACAGCTTTTCGATGTCGCCGGCGCCCATGCGGTCAAAATCGTCGGGCACCGCGACCTGCCCTGCAAGAAATCCCAAGCGCTTCACGGCATTCGCCTCCGGAGCATTCAGCGCGACGACCTTGACCAGCGGCTTGCCGGCCTTGGCGATCACGAATGGCTCGCCCTTGGCGGCCTGTTCAACGAGTCGCGACAGGTGGGTCTTCGCTTCATGGATGTTGACGGTCTGCATGGCGGCCTCGATAAACTAAGTCTCATTAGTTTAGTCCGTCCTCATGCGGATGAGGCAATGCTAGCCGGAAAGCAAAACGGCCGGGATATTTCCCGGCCGTTTTGCGATTCCGCTCAGTCCTGCCCGATCAGGCAAACCCCGCCTGATGCGCCTGCTGGTCGGCATGGTACGAGCTGCGCACCATCGCGCCCACGGCAGCGTGGGTGAAGCCCATCTTGTAGGCCTCTTCCTCGAACATCTTGAACGTGTCCGGGTGCACGTAGCGCAGCACCGGCAGGTGGTGGTTCGACGGCGCCAGGTACTGGCCGATGGTCAGCATGTCGATGTCGTGCGCGCGCATGTCGCGCATGACTTCCAGGATTTCCTCGTCGGTCTCGCCCAGGCCGACCATCAGGCCGGACTTGGTCGGCACGTCGGGGTTGCGGCGCTTGAATTCCTGCAGCAGCTTGAGCGAGTGCGCGTAGTCCGCGCCCGGGCGGGCCTGCTTGTACAGGCGCGGCACGGTTTCCATGTTGTGGTTCATCACGTCCGGCGGGCAGGCCTGCAGGATGTCCAGCGCCTTGTCCAGGCGGCCGCGGAAGTCGGGCACCAGCACTTCGATGCGGGTGTTGGGCGACAGCTCGCGCGTCTGCGAGATGCAATCCACGTAATGCTGGGCACCGCCGTCGCGCAGGTCGTCGCGGTCGACGCTGGTGATCACCACGTAGTTCAGCTTGAGCTGGGAGATGGTGCGTGCCAGGTTGCCGGGCTCGTTCACGTCCAGCGGATCGGGGCGGCCGTGGCCGACGTCGCAGAACGGGCAGCGGCGCGTGCACTTGTCGCCCATGATCATGAAGGTGGCCGTGCCCTTGCCGAAGCATTCGCCGATATTGGGGCAGCTGGCTTCCTCGCACACCGTCACCAGGTTGTTGGCGCGCAGAATGTCCTTGATCTCATAGAAACGCGAATTGCCGGTGGCGGCCTTCACGCGGATCCAGTCCGGCTTCTTGAGCTTTTCGGCCGGCACGATCTTGATGGGGATGCGTGCGGTCTTGTCGGCCGACTTCTGCTTGCGGGTCGGGTCGTACGCCTCCGCGGGGGACTGCGGGGCTTCGCTGGAAGTGGCGATCAGGGCGTCGCTCATACATTTCTCCGCACGCGCTCAGCGTGCATTTCGCTTTTGACTAGGAGGCCAGGGCCGGGTCGGCATTCACGTCGGCGGCTTCTGCCGCCAGCACGCGGGATTCGTGCGCTGCCAGCACTTCGCACAATGCAGCCGCCAGGCGCTGTGCGATGTCGGTTTGTCGTGCCGCGGTCACGGGCATGGGGGCGCCATCGGCATCCGCCACCGGGCAGGTGGCGCCCGCGGTAGCCATGTCGACCGTTTCCAGTCCGGCATAGCCGCAGGGATTGATGCGCAGGAACGGCGACAGGTCCATCTGCACGTTGAGGCTGACGCCGTGGTAGCTGCAGCCATTGCGGATCTTGAGGCCGAGCGCGGCAATCTTGGCGCCCTGGTGCGGTCCGTCGGACAGGTAGATGCCGGGGGCGCCGGGCTTGCGTTCGGCTGCGAGATTATACGCCGCGAGCGTGTCCAGCACTGCCTGCTCGATCCCGTGGACCAGCTCGCGCACCATCAGGTGGCGGCGGCGCAAATCGAGCAGCAGGTAAGCCACCACCTGGCCCGGACCGTGATAGGTGATCTGGCCGCCACGATCGATCTGCACCACCGGGATGTTGTCGTCAGGCGACAGCAGGTGTGCGGGGTCGCCCGCCTGGCCCTGCGTGTAGACCGGCGGATGCTCGACCAGCCAGATCTGGTCGGGTGTCTCGGGGGAGCGTGCGGCGGTGAAGGCGCGCATCGCGTCGAAACACGGCTGATAGTCCTCGCGGCCGCGTTCGATGATCTGAATCGGATGCATGGCGAGAGTGTAACGAAAAGGGCCGGCTTGCGCCGGCCCTGCATTGACCCCGTCAGCCGCGCGGCGGCGGGGAGTCGTCGCTTGCGTCACGCGACCAGGCCAGGCGCAGATGCGCGCGGCGCCGGTGTGACGCAGACGCAGCCCCGTCCGCTTCCACGTCGGCTTCAGGATGCGGCGGCCTGGTCCTGGTTAGGCGTCCATTCCGTGCCTCGAACCAGCCGGCGCAGGCTGCGGTACACCACGTGCGGCACATCGGCCAGCGCCAGCGCCGGACGGCGCGCCTCGGCGATCAGCGCCAGGCGTACCGGTTCCTGCGCGCGCGGGTCGATGCTGACCACCACCTCGTCGCCGGCGCCGAGCAACAGGCTGCCGCCACAACGCAGCCAGTAGTCCTCCGAATCGCGTTCGCGCGTCAGCCATACGTCGGTGCCGTTGGCTTTCTCGACATGCAGGCGCTGGGCGGTGTGCACCGACAGCGCGGTGACTTCGCCAGGATTCAGGGTGAACACGGTCGTTGTGAGCACGGTTTTCATCAGGGTTCTCCGTTCATCCGGCCCGGAGGCAATCGCTCCGGACTGTCGCACCATGGCAACGATTCCGCCGAAACTGGCCCGGCAAGGGGACCAGGCCAGTTAAATCCAGTGGAATTTGCCCTAAAGGGAAACGCGACAGCGGGGGGCCGGTGAAGGAATATTAGTGATTGTCCGGGCACTATCAAAACGATATATTTTGGGCGTTCTTGTTAGACAATCTCACATACACCCGATTTCGACGGAGGCTGTCATGGCCTGGAAAAGTGCCTGGGAAAAGGACCTGCCGCGCGGCTGGCACCGCGAGCTGCCGCGCCTGCCGGCGCTGACCGCCCTGCGTGCATTCGAGGCGGCGGCGCGCCACGAGAGTTTTTCGCGCGCGGCAACGGAGCTGTTCGTCACCCACGGCGCGGTCAGCCACCAGATCCGCGCGCTGGAAGACGAGCTCGGCCTGCCGCTGTTCGAGCGCCACGGCAAGCGCGTGGCGCTGACCCCGGCGGGCCGCGTCTACGCGGAACGCGTGCGCGACGCGCTGCTGCAGATCGCCGATGCCACGCGCGTGCTGCAGGCCGGCAACCGCGACAAGCGCCTGACCATCAGCACCATGCCCTCGTTCGCCGCGCGCTGGCTGACGCCGCGCATCGGCAGCTTTATCGAGCGGCATCCGGAGCTCGACGTCGAGCTGCTGTCGTCGAACACGCTGGTCAGCTTTGCCCATGAGGAAGTCGATATCGCGCTGCGCATGGGCAGCGGCGACTATCCCGGCCTGTATGTGGAAAAGCTGCTCGACGATGTCTTCTTCCCGATGTGCAGCCCCGGCTTCAACGGCGGCCGGCTGCCGCAGAAGCCGGAGGAGATGGCCGGCCTGCCGCTGCTGCGCGGCGAGGGCGATCCGTGGAAGCCATGGTTCGAAGCCGCCGGGCTGGACTGGCCCGAGCCGCGCAAGGGGCTGCTGATGGAGGATTCGTCGCTGCTGCTGCAGGCCGCGTCGGAAGGCCAGGGCATCGCGCTGATCCGCTCGTCGCTGGCCTACAACGACCTGCTGGCGGGACGCGTGGTGCGGCTGTTCGATGTCAGCATCCCGTGTCCGTGGCTGCTGTACTTCGTGTGTGCGCCGGGCTCGCTGAACCTGCCCAAGGTGCAGGCCTTCCGCAGCTGGCTGATGCCGGAGATCGAGCGCTTCCGCGAGGTGCTGGCGCAGTGGGAGTGAGCTAGCCTTCGGCTTCGTCGTCGGCGTCCGCTTCGTCCGGCGGCGCCGGGCGCCGTCCCGCGCGCGGGTGCGCCTTGTCGTAGACGCGCGCCAGGTGCTGGAAGTCCAGCGCGGTATAGATCTGCGTGGTCGAGATGCTGGCATGCCCCAGCATCTCCTGCACCGCGCGCAGGTCGCCCGACGACTGCAGCACGTGCGTGGCGAACGAATGCCGCAGCATATGCGGATGCACGTCGGCCGGCACGCCGGCGCCCAGCGCCTGCTGCTTGAGCCGCAGCTGCACCGTGCGCGTCGACAGCCGCCGCCCGCGTGGCCCCAGGAACAATGCGTGCGCGTCGTCGGGCGCCGCGCCGGGGCGCAGCAGCGTGTCGCGCACCGCGATCCAGGCACGCAGCGCCTCGACGGCCTTGCTGCCGACCGGCACCGTGCGCCGGCGCGCGCCCTTGCCGGTCACCGTCACCTCGGCGCCAGCCAGGTCGAGCCAGCCGCTGGACTGGTAGCCGTCAGCGTCGGCATAGCGCAGGTCCAGCTGCACCAGCTCCGACAGCCGCAGCCCGCTGGAATAGAACAGTTCATACACCGCATGGTCGCGCAAGGCCTGGGCATCGGTGCCGGCGGTGTGGGCGACCAGCGCCACCGCGTGCTCGACCGACAGCGCCTTGGGCAGCGCATGGCCGGATCGCGGTGCGCGCACGCCGTCGACGGGATTGACCGCGACGCCATGGCCATGGTGCGCCGCCCACTGGTAGAAGCCGCGCCACGCCGACAGCGTGCGGGCGATGCTGGTGCCGGCCAGCCCGCTGCCATGCAGCCGGGCGGCAAAGTTGCGGACATGGTGGGTCTGCAGCGCCAGCAGCGCCACGCCGGGCGCGTAGCGCGCGGCATGCGCCTGCAGCACGCGCAGGTCGCGGCCATAGCTGGCGAGCGTATGGTCGGCCAGCTTGCGGCTGCCGCGCAGCCAGTCGAGATAGCGTGCGACCAGCGGATCTGCCGGCAGATCGGCCGGCAGATCCGCCGACGGCGCGGGAGCGGCCTGGCGCGGTGGCCGGCGTGCGCTCACGGCATCGGCCTCAGTTGCGCAGGCGGTTCAGCGCGGCGCCGGCGACTTCGCCGATCTGCGCCAGGTAGGCGGTGCCCATGCCTTCATGGAAGCGGCGCGGGTCCGGCGATCCCAGCACCAGCAGGCCGAACGCCGTGCCCTGCACATCGGCACCGGCATCGGCCGCGCGCACGGGCACGCGCAGCGCCACCATCGCCAGCGACACGATATCGTCTCGCTCCAGCAGCGCTGCCGCCTCGAAGCCGCTGTTGGCGCCGCAGTACGGCGCGCGCAGGCCCTCGGCAAACAGGCGCATATCTTCGCTGGCGCCCTGTGCGACTTCCATATGGGCGTACTGTTCCGACACGCTCCACAGCCTGAGCGCCACCGCCGGCACGTCGAACACCTGCTGCAGGCCGTCCTGCACGGCGTACGGCAGCGCGTGCGAATCGGCTTCGGCCAGCAACCGCAGCTGCCAGTCGTGCAGGCGCTGCTGGGTGCGGTCGTTCTCGTGGCCATGGCGCACCAGGTCGGCCAGGCGCAGCTCCAGGCCCTTGTTCTTCTCGCGCAGGATTTCCATCTGGCGTTCCTGCAGCGACACGGCGCGGTGGCTGTGCGGGCTGGTCAACTGCACCGCGGCCAGCAGCTCGGCGTGCTCTTCGAAGAATTCGGGATGGCTCTGCAGGTAGGCGGCAACGTCTTGGGCGTTCATGGGCTTGGACCGGTAGAGGAAAATTGGGTGGCAGTTTAGCAAAGGGGCCGTCGCCCCCTGTTCTACGCCGCCTGCGCTACGTCTGTATCAGCCGCTTCTGCCGCGAAATGCTCAGCAGGATGCCAACCCCCGCCCCCAGCGTCACCAGCGCCGTCCCGCCATAGCTCATCAGCGGCAGCGGTACGCCCACGATCGGCAGGATGCCGCTCACCATGCCCATGTTGACGAACGCATAGGTAAAGAAGATCAGCGTGATCGACCCCGCCAGCAGCCGCGAGAACAGCGTCGGCGCGTTGGCGGCAATGAACAGCCCGCGGAAGATCAGCAGCAGGTACAGCACCAGCAGCAGCGCATTGCCGATCAGGCCGAATTCCTCGGAGTAGACCGCGAAGATGAAGTCGGTGTGCTTTTCGGGGATGAATTCGAGGTGGGTCTGCGTGCCCTTCAGGAAGCCCTTGCCCTCGACCCCGCCCGAGCCGATCGCGATGATCGACTGGATGGTGTGGAAGCCCTTGCCGAGCGGGTCGCTGGTCGGGTCGAGCAGCGTGCACACGCGGTGCTGCTGGTAGTCGTGCAGCACCGGCCAGTTCACGCCCGGCGCGCACATGTCGGTCTGGAACGTGATCAGCAGCGTGATCGCCACCGCCACCAGCGCCATCGGCGGCAGGATCAGCTTCCACGACAGCCCGGCGAAGTAGATCACGTACAGGCCCGCCGCCATCACCAGCAGCGCGGTGCCAAGGTCGGGCTGCTTGGCGATCAGGCCAACCGGAATCAGCAACAGCCCCAGCGCGACCACGAAGTCGAACCACTTGATCACGCCCTCGCGCTTCTGGAAGTACCACGCCAGCATCAGCGGCATCGAGATCTTCATGATCTCGGAAGGCTGGATCACCATGCCGACATAGAGCCAGCGGCGCGCGCCCTTGCGGATCAGGCCGAACATGGCCACCGCGATCAGCAGCGCCACGCCGATCGTGTACATCGGCACCGCCACCCGCATCAGCGTCTGCGTGGGCAGGTAGGCGATCACGAACATCACGACATACGACAGCAGGATGTTGCGCAACTGGTCTTCGACGCGGCCCGGCATGTCGATGGCGGCCGAGTACAGCGCGACGATGCCGGTGGCGAACAGCAGGAAGACGATCAGCGAAAGCGGTTTGTCAAAACCGGTCAGCGCGGTCTTGATCAGCGACATGACGCGGCGGCGATCCATGCGCGTCTCCTTCAGCGGGTGGCGTCGGCACCGCTGGCCACCTTGGCGGACACGGGCTTGACGCGTGGTTTGGGCGCGGGCGCCCTGGCGGGCTGCACCTCTGGGGCGGAGGCCGGCTGCGGCGCGGGCTTGCTGTGGCCCAGCGCCTGCAGCATGCGCTGGTCCAGTGTCTCGACGGCCGAGGCCGGCGCGATTGCCCCGGCGTTCAGCGCGGCGGCGATGGCTTCCGGCGTCGCCGGCTGCGCGCCGGAGGCCGCGGCCACGGCGCTGGCAGCGGCGCCACTCGCGGGCGCCGCGCCGGAGGACATCACCGTGGCACTGGCGATGCTGGCGGTCTGGCCGGTGGTGAACACGCTCGGCGTATCCACCGGCGGACGGCCGGCCACGCGCTCGCCGGCCGGCGGCGCGATCGCCTCCAGGTCGGCCGGCCACTTGCCGGTCAGGTAATAGTCCATCAGCTTGCGCGCGATCGGCGCGGCCACCGCGGCGCCGAAGCCGGCGTTCTCGACGATCAGCGCGATCGCGATCTTCGGCTGGTCAACCGGCGCGAACGCGGTGTACAGCGAGTGGTCGCGCTTGTGCTCGGCCAGCGCATGGTGGTTGTACTTCTCGCCCTTGGCCAGGCTGTAGGTCTGCGCCGTGCCGGTCTTGCCGGCCGACTCGTACGCCGCGCCGGCGAACACGCGCGCCGCGGTGCCGGAGTGCGTCACCGCCACCATGGCACGCTTGATCACGTCGATATCGGCCTGCCTGAACGGGATCGTGTAGCTTTCCTTGGGCACCGTCAGCGTGCGCTTGCGCGTAACCGCATCCTCGACCGCCTTGACCAGGTGAGGCTTCATCACCTTGCCGTTGTTGACGATCACCGAGGTGGCCTGCGCCAGCTGCAGGATGGTGAAGCTGTTGTAGCCCTGGCCGATGCCCAGCGAAATGGTCTCGCCCTCATACCACTTTTGCTGCTCGGGCTTGCGGTAGGCCTTGCGCTTCCAGTCGGTCGACGGCAGGATGCCGCGGCTTTCGCCCTCGATGTCGATACCGGTGATCTGGCCGAAGCCCAGCGGCTTCATGAAGTCGTGGATGCCGTTGACGCCCATGTCGCGCGCCAGCGCGTAGTAGTACGTGTCGCACGAATGCACGATCGAGCTGTGCATGTCGACCCAGCCGTGGCCGCCCGGCTTGTCGTCGCGGAAGGTGTGGTTGCCCAGCGTGAAGAAGCCCGGGTCCGACATGCCCCACGCCGCGGTGCGCTTGCCGGTGGTCAGCGCTGCCAGCGCCATGAACGGCTTGTAGGTGGAGCCCGGCGGATAGGTGCCCCGGAGCGGCCGGTTCAGCAGCGGCTTGTCCGGCGAGTTGTTCAGCTCGTTCCAGGTATTGGTATCGATGCCCTCGACGAACAGGTTGGGATCGAAGGTCGGCTTGGAGACGAACGCCAGGATGTCGCCGGTGGTCGGCTCGATCGCCACCAGCGCGCCGCGGCGGTCGCCATAGAGCGCCTCGGCCAGCTGCTGCAGGCGGATGTCCAGCGACAGGATCAGGTTGTTGCCCGGCGTGGCGGGCGCGGTCGACAGCGTGCGGATCGGGCGCCCGCCGGCGCTGACCTCCACTTCCTCGAAGCCGGTCAGGCCGTGCAGCTCGGTCTCGTAGCTCTGCTCCAGGCCGATCTTGCCGATGTAGTTGGTGCCCTTGTAGTTGTCGGCGTCCTTGCGCGGATCGTACTTGGCGCTGTCGGCGTCGTTGGCCTCGTCCATGGCTTCGATGCGCGCCTGGTCGCGCTGCGAGATGCGGCCGAGGTAGCCGATCACGTGCGAGGCCGATTCGCCCATCGGGTACTGGCGGAACAGGCGCGCGCGCACGTCCACGCCGGGGAAGCGGAAGCGCTGCGCGGAGAAGCGCGCCACTTCCGCATCGGTCAGCTGGCTGCGGATCGGCAGGCTTTCAAAGCTGCGCGACTCTTCCATCAGCCGCTTGAAGCGGCGCCGGTCGCGCGGCTGGATCTCCACCAGCCCCGACAGGCCCTCGATGGTGTTGTCCAGCGTATCGGTCAGCTTGGACGGCGTGATCTCCAGCGTGTACGCCGAATAATTGCGCGCCAGCACGATCCCGTTGCGGTCCATGATGATGCCGCGGTTGGGCTCGATCGGTGCCACCGAGATGCGGTTGTCCTCGGCCTGGGCCGAGTACTGGTCATGCTTGTACCACTGCAGCCACAGGAAGCGCGCGAACAGCAGGCCAAAGCAGATCACGGCGAACAGGGCCGCGGCCGCCACGCGGATGCGGAAGCGGCCGATTTCCAGTTCGACGTTGCGGATTTCGGTCATGGTACTGCGCGTGGCCTGTTAGGGATGGGCGGGCGTCAAATCTGGCGTCAGGTCCGGCGTCAGATCGGCCGCGTCTCGTCGATGTCGACCGAGCGGCGCTGTGGCGCCAGCAGCAGGCTGGTTGCCATCGGCCACAGCAGCGCCTCGATCCCCGGTGCGAGCAGCAGCGGCCAGCCCGGCAGCGGCGCGCCCATCGCCAGCCGGATCAGCACCGGCACCGCGTGCGCGATAAACAGCAGCGGCAGCACATGCAGCGCCTGGGTGTAGACCGTGAACCACAGCACGCGGCGGTGGATGGTGATGGCAAAGTAGGCCAGCAGCGTATAGGCCAGCGCATGCTCGCCCAGCAGGCGCGCATCGTGCACGTCCATCAGCAGGCCCAGCGCAAAGGCCACGCCCATGCCCACCTTGCGCGGCTGGTGGATGTTCCAGAACACCAGCACCAGCGCCACCATGTCGGGGATCCACAGCGTGTCGCCCCAGGGCATCAGGTTGAACAGGAACGCCAGCACGAAGCTGAACGCGATGAAGGCGGGATTGACCGGCCGCAGCAGGTATTGTGGGTTGGTCACCGTGCTCCCTCCCTGGCGGGTGGCGCCTTGGCCGCCGCGGCGCTGGCCGCGGCCGCGCGTGCCGCGGCAGACTTGGCGCCCTTGACCGGCGCCGCGGGCTTGGCCTCGACCGACTCGCGCGGCGGGATGGCGGAGTCATGGCGCACCACCAGCAGCTGCCGGTGCGCGCGCACGCCGGCCACCGGCTCGCAGTAGACGCGCGAAAACGCGGTATCGGCCTTGCGCTCGATATGGACAATCTTCGCCACCGGCAGCCCCGGCGGATAGATGCCGTCCAGCCCCGACGTCACCAGCAGGTCGCCCTGCTGCAGGTCGGCGGCGGCGGCCATGAAACGCAGGTCCAGCTGGCCCGCGCGCGCGCCGCCGAAGGCCACGCTGCGCAGGCCGTTGCGCACCACCTGCACGGGAATCGCCTGGTCCTTGTCGGTCAGCAGCGTCACTTCGGACTGGAACGGCGACACGCGCGTGACCTGGCCCACCACACCGCGCTCGTCGATCACCGGGTAGCCGGCGCGCAGGCCCTGCTGGCTGCCCTTGTCGATCACGATGCGCTGGCTGTAGGGGTCGCGCGCGTCATAGAGGACCTCGGCCGCCGTCACCGGCGTGGCCGATTGCTGCGCCAGCCCCAGCAGCTTGCGCAGCTGGTTGTTCTCGGCCTCCAGCTGCGCCTGGCGCACCGAGGCCTCGGCCTGCTGCACGGCGTTGTGGCGCAGTTCGCGGTTCTCGGAGGCGAGCATCGCCGACGACTGCGCGTAGTCGAACGCGGTGCGCAGCGCGTCGCGCGGCACCAGCACCAGGCGCTCGACCGGCATCAGCACCGTGGCGGCCACCTGCCGGCCCACGCTGAGCGCATTGAAACGGGCGTCGACCACCAGCAGCGCCAGCGCGATGCCTACGTAGAGCACCAGCCTGGCGACAGCCGAGGAGCCTTGCTTGAAGAGCGGCGGAGGAGAGTAATTCATTTACCCGAACGCTGGCCGGTGCACGCATGCGAATGCCGCAAACACCGCGCCGCCCGCGGTGCCGCGCCCGGCGGGGCACGGCGCCGCAGGGCGGCGGGCGTTGCCGGGGCGATCCCCCGGCCGATGCGGCGCCGCGACACCGCCCTGATCCCACGATCCGGCAGGCCGCGCATCGCCACGTGCAGTTCCTGGTGCTTACTCGTAGGAGAAGATGCTGCCCAGCTTGTCCATGCGCTCCAGCGCCATGCGGGAGCCGCGCACCACGCAGGTCAGCGGGTCTTCGGCGACCAGCACCGGCAGGCCGGTCTCCTCGGCCAGCAGGCGATCCAGGTCGCGCAGCAGCGCGCCGCCGCCGGTCAGCATCATGCCGCGCTCGGCGATGTCGGCGCCCAGTTCCGGCGGGGTCTGTTCCAGCGCGATCTTCACCGCCGACACGATCTGGTTCAGCGGATCGGTCAGGGCTTCCAGGATTTCGTTGGACGAAACGGTAAAGGCGCGCGGGATGCCCTCGGACAGGTTGCGGCCCTTGACTTCCATCTCGCGGACTTCGGAGCCCGGGAAGGCAGAGCCGATTTCCTTCTTGATCGCTTCGGCGGTCTGCTCGCCGATCAGCATGCCGTAGTTGCGGCGGATGTAGTTGACGATGGCTTCGTCGAACTTGTCGCCGCCGACGCGCACCGAGCCCTTGTAGACCATGCCGCCCAGCGAGATGATGCCCACCTCGGTGGTGCCGCCACCGATGTCCACCACCATCGAGCCCGACGGCTCCGACACCGGCAGGCCGGCGCCGATCGCGGCCGACATCGGCTCCTCGATCAGGTACACCTGGCTGGCGCCGGCGCCCAGGGCGGATTCACGGATGGCACGGCGCTCGACCTGGGTCGAGCCGCACGGCACGCAGATGATGATGCGCGGGCTCGGGCGCAGCAGCTTGCTGTCGTGCACCATCTTGATGAATTGCTTGAGCATCTGCTCGGTGACGGTGAAGTCGGCGATCACGCCGTCCTTCATCGGGCGGATCGCTTCGATGTTGCCCGGCACCTTGCCCAGCATCTGCTTGGCTTCCTTGCCCACCGCCGTGATCGTCTTCTTGGCGTTGGGACCGCCTTCCTGGCGGATCGCGACGACCGAGGGCTCGTCCAGCACGATGCCCTTGTCGCGCATGTAGATCAGCGTGTTGGCGGTGCCGAGGTCGATCGCCAGGTCGTTGGAGAAGTAGCTGCGGAGAAATCCGAACATCAGGAATCCTGTCTGTGATGGTGTTCGCGGGTAAGCGAAGCGGCCGGCGCTGCGGGCGGCCCGGCCACGAAGTACTTGGTGTTGAATACGGAATGGTTCTCGGCTTCCCGGCCCGCCCACGCTCCGGCGCGGGGAACCCGGGCCGGGGTGCTGGATTGGAGTCGGGTTCGGCACTGCCGCCGTCATGCCGGGCAGGCCGGCCTTACGGGAGCCTTTGATTAGACCTCGCGAAGAAGTTCGCGAAAATGCGCACGGAAATGTGCAGGCACCGGCGCGCCATGACCCGCTGCATTCGGACATGTCGTGGCCGGTGGCAAAGGCCTAATCAGAGGACCCAGGTTTGCCCATCGGGCGCCTTCGGCCGCCAGCACAGCGGGCCAGCCGGGGACCGGCTTGCGTCAAAGTGACGAAGGCGTTGCCAAAGGTCGGTAACTCGCAATGATACCTTATAATTCCTGCAGCTTCGGGCGTTTACGGCCTGAAAAACCCTGTAATTCCGACGTCTCCGTTGCGCCGTTGCAGCGCCCGGAGCCGCCCTGTCCGGAACGCGCGGCGCCACCGCCGCACGGCCGGCCGCCGGCCCTGCCGGCACCTTCCGCATCCGAGCATCCGAACCACCACGCCATGGCCCTCGACCTATCCGACGTCAAGCGCATCGCCCACCTGGCCCGCATCGAAACCAGCGATGCCGAGGCCGAACAGACGCTTGCGCAGCTGAACAACTTTTTCTCGCTGGTCGAGCAGATGCAGGCGGTCGACACCACCGGCATCGAACCGCTGGCGCACCCGCTGTCGGCCGTACGCGACATGGTGCAGCGCCTGCGCGACGACGCCGTCACCGAGAGCGACCGCCGCGACGACTACCAGCGCCCTGCCCCGGCCACCGAGAACGGGCTGTACCTGGTGCCCAAGGTCATCGAGTGACCAGCGCCGGCCGCGCGCGTTGCCGAAGTTGATGTGGATGAATCTTGCCGCGCCGGCCGCCCCAGCCAGTACGCCACCCCGAATGCCAACCCGACTGTCATGCCCTTTTCCGCTGATTCCGTGACCTCCCTGCGCCAGCTCGCCGACGCCCTGGCCGCGCGCACCGTCTCCGCCGAGGAGCTCGCGCGCGAATACCTGTCCCGCATCGAGCAGGCCGCCGCGCTCAACGCCTTTATCCACGTCGACCCCGAGCGCACCCTGGCGCAGGCGCGCGCCGCCGACGAGCGCCGTGCGCGCGGCGAGGCCGCGCCGCTTACCGGCGTGCCGGTCGCGCACAAGGACGTGTTCGTCACCCGCGGCTGGCGCGCCACCGCCGGCTCGAAGATGCTGGCCAGCTATGAAAGCCCGTTCGACGCCACCGTGGTCGAGCGCATGGCCGCCGCCGGCATGGTCACGCTGGGCAAGACCAACATGGACGAATTCGCGATGGGCTCGTCCAACGAGAACTCGCATTTCGGCCCGGTGCGCAACCCGTGGGACGCGAGCCGCGTGCCCGGCGGCTCGTCGGGCGGCTCGGCCGCGGCGGTTGCCGCCGGCCTGGCGCCGGCCGCCACCGGCACCGACACCGGCGGCTCGATCCGCCAGCCGGCGTCGTTCTCGGGCATCACCGGCATCAAGCCGACCTACGGCCGCGTGTCGCGCTACGGCATGATCGCCTTCGCCTCGTCGCTGGACCAGGGCGGCCCGATGGCGCACTCGGCCGAGGACTGCGCGCTGCTGCTCAACGCCATGGCCGGCTTCGACCCGAAGGACTCGACCAGCATCCCGCCGGAGCAAGGCGGCGTGGACGAGGACTACACCCGCCTGCTGGGCCAGCCGCGCGCCGGCGCCAGCGCCGAGCGCCCGCTGGCGGGCCTGCGCATCGGCCTGCCCAGGGAGTACTTCGGCAAGGGCCTGTCGGCCGACGTCGAGCAGGCCGTGCGCGCCGCGCTGGCCGAGTATGAAAAGCTCGGCGCCACGCTGGTCGAGGTGTCGCTGCCCAAGACCGAGCTGTCGATCCCGGTGTACTACGTGATCGCGCCGGCCGAGGCCTCGTCGAACCTGTCGCGCTTCGACGGCGTGCGCTACGGCCACCGCGCCGCCGAGTACCGCGACCTGCTCGACATGTACAAGAAGAGCCGCGCCGAAGGCTTCGGCCCGGAGGTCAAGCGCCGCATCCTGGTGGGCACCTATGTGCTCTCGCACGGCTACTACGACGCCTACTACCTGCAGGCGCAGAAGATCCGCCGCATCATCGCCGACGACTTCCAGCGCGCCTTCGCCCAGTGCGACGTGATCATGGGCCCGGTGGCGCCGACGGTGGCATGGAAGCTGGGCGAGAAGACCTCGGACCCCGTGCAGATGTACCTGGCCGATATCTTCACGCTGTCGACCAGCCTGGCCGGCCTGCCCGGCATGAGCGTGCCGTGCGGCTTCGGCGATGGCAACATGCCCGTGGGCCTGCAGCTGATCGGCAACTACTTCGACGAAGCGCGCCTGCTGCAGGCGGCGCACGCCTTCCAGCAGGCGACCGACTGGCACCTGCGCCGCCCCGCCAAGGCCTGACCATGAACCCGTCCTTCCTCCGGCTGCTCGCCGCCCTGGTCTTCGCCATGCTGGTGGCGGGCTGTATCCAGCTGCCGATCATCGGCAAGCCCACGCCCATCGCCAGCCGCGACATCGACCTGGCCGGCGACTGCCGCCGCACCGAGGAAGACGGCTTCCGCGAGGACGCCCAGCTGCGCGTCTCCGACAACACCGTGCAGCAGCTGTCGTGGAAGCTGTGGGTGGGCCGGCGCGGCTCGTGCACCTTCAACCTGGCAGACTTCCGCCAGGTCCAGAAGAGGCCGCATATCGAGCTGCGCGCCAACGACGGCAGCGGCTGCAAGCTGATGGTCTGGCAGGACCCGCGCCGCGTCACGCTGGCGCATGCCAACTGCCAGCAGCGTTGCACGCCCGGCATCTATGAACAGGCCTGGCCCGTGATGTTCGAGCCCGGCAGCGGCGGCTGCGCCGCCACGCGCTGATACCGCTGCTGCCATGCCGCGCCCGCCCGCCTTCCGGCCCCAATCCCGCAGCGCCGCCGGCGCCATCCGCGCCGCGCGCCGCACTGCGGCCGCGGTGCTGGCGCTCGGACTGGTTGCGTGGTCGGGCGGCGCCGCGGCGCATACACCCAGCCAGCCGGCGCCAGCGCTGGTGCAGCCGCCGCTGCTGTCGCCGGCCGGCGCGCTGGCGCCCGGCACGGTGACGCGCCAGGGCGGCGCGCCGGCAACGGCAGCCACCAGCCCGGCCCCGGTGCCCGCGCAGCGCGTGCTGCTGCGCGGCGACGCCGCCACGCCGGCGCTGACCGCCTACTGGTTCGTGCCGCGCGAAGGCACCACCACGCGCGCGCTGCCGGTGGTGGTGGCGCTGCATGGCTGCGGCGGCCTGCTGTCCCCGCAAGATTCCATGGCCACCGGCGGCGGCACCGACGCCTCGGCGCTGCTGCAGCAACGCTACCGCGAATACGCCGAGTGGCTGACCGCGCGCGGCTATGCCGTGCTGATGCCGGACAGCTTCAGCGCCCGCGGCAAGCCTCACGGCACCTGCACCGAGCCGATCGACAACCGCGGCGTCGACGACCGCACGCGGCGCGCCGATGCGCTGGCCGCATTGCGCTGGCTGGGCAGCCAGCCGGGCGTCGACCCCGCGCGCATCGTGCTGCTGGGCTGGTCCAACGGCGCGCAGGCGGTGCTGGCCACCGTCGACGCCAGCCGTCCGTGGCCAGCCGGCACGCCGCAGGTGGAGCGCGCCGTCGCGTTCTACCCAGGCTGCAAGCGCGCGGTACGCCAGCACGATTACCGGCTGCGCGCGCCCGTGCTGCTGATGATCGGCGGCGCCGACGACTGGACGCCCGCCACGCGCTGCGCCATGCTGCAGTCCGCCGTGCTGGCGCGACAGCCCAACGCGCGCTTCCGGCTGGAGATCTACCCCGGCGCCCATCACGGCTTTGACGGCACCAGCGAGCTGCACGTCCGCCGCGACGTGCCTGCTGGCAGCAACAGCGGCGGCGTGCGCAAGGCGCGCGCGGTGACCGTCGGCGGCGACGCGGTGGCGCGCGCCGCGGCGCTCGCGCAACTCGATTCCTGGCTTGCCAGCCCCGACCCCTGAGGCGCACCGAGGGCCCGCAGCCAGACAGACCGAACCCGGGGCGGCCCGCCGCCCCGCCGCAACAGACAGAACGAAAGAACCGAACAGGAATACCGCCATGCAATGGGAAGTGGTGATCGGCCTCGAAACGCACGCGCAGCTTTCGACGGCCTCCAAGATTTTTTCCGGCACGTCCACCGCCTTCGGGGCCGAGGCCAACACGCAGGCCTCGCCGGTGGACCTGGCGCTGCCCGGGGTGCTGCCGGTGCTCAACAAGGGCGCGGTCGAGCGCGCGATCCAGTTCGGCCTGGCAATCGGCGCCACCATCGCGCCGCGCAGCGTCTTCGCACGCAAGAATTACTTCTACCCTGACCTGCCCAAGGGCTACCAGATCAGCCAGTACGAGATCCCGGTGGTCCAGGGCGGCACCATCACCATCCAGGTCGAAGGCAAGAAGGGCGAGTTCTACGAGAAGACCGTCAACCTGACGCGCGCGCACCTGGAAGAAGACGCGGGCAAGTCGCTGCACGAGGACTTTGCCGGCATGACCGGCATCGACCTGAACCGTGCCGGCACGCCGCTGCTCGAGATCGTCACCGAGCCCGACATGCGCAGCGCCGCCGAAGCGGTGGCCTACGCCAAGGCGCTGCATTCGCTGGTGGTGTGGCTGGGCATCTGCGACGGCAACATGCAGGAAGGCAGCTTCCGCTGCGACGCCAACGTGTCGGTGCGCCCGTACGGCCAGAAGGAATTCGGCACCCGCCGCGAGATCAAGAACCTGAACTCGTTCCGCTTCCTGCAGCAGGCCATCGAATACGAAGTGCAGTGGCAGATCGCCGAGATCGAGGACGGCCGCAAGATCCAGCAGGCCACCGTGCTGTTCGATCCGGACACGGGCGAGACCCGCGCGATGCGCACCAAGGAAGACGCGCACGACTACCGCTACTTCCCCGATCCGGACCTGATGCCGCTGGAGATCGAACCGGCCTGGATCGAGCGCGTGCGCGAGGCGCTGCCCGAGCTGCCGGCCGCGATGCAGGCGCGCTTCGTGTCGCAATACGGCCTGTCGGCGTATGACGCGACCACGCTGACCGCGACCAAGGCATTCGCCGCCTACTACGAGGCCGTGGTCGCCGATGCCGGCGCCGCCAGCGCCAAGCCCGCCGCCAACTGGCTGATGGGCGACGTGGCCTCGCAGCTGAACCGCGAAGGCATCGCCATCGACGACGCACCCGTCAAGCCGGCGCAACTGGCCAGGCTGCTGGCACGCATCGCGGACGGCACCGTGTCGAACAACACCGCCAAGAAGGACGTGTTCCCGGCCATGTGGGCGGGCGAGCACGACGGCGATGCCGACGCCATCATCGCTGCCAAGGGCCTGAAGCAGATGTCGGACAGCGGCGAGCTGGAAAAGATCATCGACGACGTGCTGGCCGCCAATGCCAAGTCGGTGGAGGAATTCCGCTCGGGCAAGGAAAAGGCGTTCAACGCACTGGTCGGCCAGGCGATGAAGGCGACCAGGGGCAAGGCCAATCCGGCGCAGGTGAACGAACTGCTGAGGAAGAAGCTGGGCTGAGGCCCGACGCTCACAAGCACTGCCGGTTTGCTCCCCTCTCCCGCTTGCGGGAGAGGGGCCGGGGGTGAGGGCAGGAGGGTCAAAAGCTGATGCCCGCAGGTTAAAACCGTAGGCCTTGCTTGATGTGGTCGCTTGCTAGACCACCCCTCACCCCAACCCTCTCCCCATGAGTGAGGGGAGAGGGAGAACACCTTGCTTAGGCTAGCCCGGGCGGCGTTGGCGCACCCAGAACCGCTCTCCTCTTTGTGTGTCGGGCAGTTTGTGTCGGGCAGTTTGTGTTGGGCAGTTCTTGCCTACATCCCCGCCCTTCCCCTCACCGTCTCCTCCAGCAGCGACCGCAACTTCGCCAGCGCCCCCGGATCCCCGCGGGCCGCCGAGCGCGCGTACCAGATCTTCGCCTGCTCGATATCCCGGTCGACCACGCCAGGCTCGCCGTGCTCATAGAAGCTGCCGACGATGTACTGCGCGCCGCCATCCCCCGCACTCGCCGCGCGCCGGTACCATGCAAACGCCTGCCCGTAGTCGCGCGGCACGCCACGCCCGGTGAAGTAATTCGTCGCCAGCTCCATCTGCGCCTGCACGTGCCCGCCTTGCGCCGCGCGCTCATACCAGCGGTTCGCCTCTTCCAGCGATTTCGGCACCAGTTCGCCGCGCTCGTAAAGATCGCCCCAGGTGTATTGCGCGTGCGTCATGCCGTTGTCGGCCGCCTTGCGCAGCCACACCAAGGCCTCCTGCGGCCGCGCAGCAGTGCCGTCGCCGCGCAGCAGCATCATCGCGTAGTTGAATTGCGCGAGGCGGTTGCCCTGGCGCGCGGCGCGGGAGAAGCCCCGCAAGGCCTCGTCGAAGCGGCCCGCCTCATAGGCGGCAACAGCGTCGCGGGTCTGCGCCTGCGCGGGAGGGGGTGGCTGGGGTGCGGCGGCAGCAGGCGGCAGGCACAGCCATGCGCAAAGGATGCCGGCCAGCACGGCGGCATGCGGGGAACGGGCTTTCGACATGGCGGACTCCGGGCGCGGCGCCTTCTTTGCTCCAGTGTAGGAGTCAGCGGCGGGCCCCGGTAGGCGGCCAGATTATCGTCGCGAATAATCAACCATAACGCGAAGAACACTCGATCATTCGTCGCATCAATAAATCAGCGATCAGATCATATCCATCCCGCGCGGTGCAGCCGCCGCCACAGCAGTCCGCACGCCATCGCCGTGACGCCGATCACCGCCGGATAGGCATAGTGGAATTTCAGCTCCGGCATGAAACTGAAGTTCATCCCGTACAGGCTGAACACCACCGTGGGGATCGCCAGGATCGCGCCCCAGCCGGCAAGCCGCTTGACCACCTCGTTCTGGCCCACCGTCACCAGCGCCAGGTTGACCTGCACCGCGGTGGTCAGCATTTCGCGGATCACGTCGAGTGTGCGCACCAGCCGGCTGGCGTGGTCCTCGATATCGCGGAAGTAGGCGCGCAGCTCCTTCGGCACGAGCTCCTCGTGCAGCCGGATCAACTGGCTGCACATGTCTTCCACCGGGCTGACCGCATTGCGCAGCCGCAGCACCTGGCGCTTGACCTTGTACAGGTCCTCGATCGCCCCCCGGTCGAACTCGTCGCGGAAGATGTCCTGCTCCAGGTCCTCCAGCGTGTCTTCCAGCCGCGTGACGATCGGCATGTAGTGGTCGACGATGAAATCCATCAGCGCGTACAGCACATAACCCGGTCCGTTGGACAGGCCCTGCGGATCACCTTCGCAGCGCTCGCGCACCGGGGTGTAGGCGCTGCTCGCGCCGTGGCGTACCGAGACCACGTAGTTGGGACCGACGAACAGGTGCGTCTCGCCGACCACCACTTCGTCTTCGACCAGTTGCGCCGTGTTGAGCACGACGAAGACCGAATCGCCGTAGGCCTCGAGCTTGGGCCGCTGGTGCGCATCGAGCGCGTCTTCCACTGCGAGGTCGTGCAGGCCGAAGGCGAACTGCACCTGGCGCAGCAGTGCCAGGTCTGGCTCATGCAGCCCGAGCCAGACAAAAGTGCCGGGCACGCCCAGCACCGTGGGGATCTCTTCCATGCCGACCGTGCCGAGCCGCTTGCCCTGCCGGTAGGCCACGCAATTGACGATGGCGCTCATGGAACCTCCGCTGTCAGATGGCGCAATCGTAACAAGGCTTTGCAAATTGCTACGGTGGCGCGTGCCGCCGCTGCGTGCCACCGGTCACTCGGCATCCGCGTTGCGAGCCGGGTGACGCACAACGCGCGGGCAGATGGAACGCGCAGGGCACCTGTCGCGGCTCGATCGCACGGATCGCGCCAATTGTTACAGTTAGCGAGTAAGAGAACGTTAGAATGTGGCATTTCCACGGTCACCCGGCTATGTCCCAGAAGAAATCGCCACGCTTCGAGCTGCGCAGTGGCAACGTCGATGCCCTCCTTCTCGCCCTCCAGACCGCCGACATGGCAGCGCTGCGGGATGACCTCCTCTCCCGGTTTGAAGCCACTCCCGATTTCTTCTCCAACGACGTGATCGCACTGGACCTGCGCGCGCTCGAGGACGATAGCGAAGTCGCGCTCGGCACGGTGATCGAGACCCTGGCCACGCTCAAGGCGCGCGCCATCGGCGTGGTGGCCCGCGTGGGCCAGCGCGAATGGGCCGAGCGCTTCGGCCTGCCGCTGCTCGACAGCCAGAGCCGCCGCGGCAGCGGGGCCGGCGCCGAGCGCGCCGCAGAGGCCCGGGCCGCCGCCGAGGCGGAACAGGCCGCCGCACAGGCCACCGCGCAAGCCGCGGCCGAGCAGGCCGCGCGCGAGGACGCCGTCCGCGCCGCCGCGCAGGCCACCACCGACGCCGCGGTCGCCGCCGCGCTGCGCCAGCAACAGACCCTGGTGATCGACAAGCCGCTGCGCTCGGGCCAGCAGGTCTACGCGCACGGCGACGTGGTGATCCTCGACGTGGTCAGCTATGGCGCCGAGGTCATCGCCGAAGGCAACATCCATATCTATGCCCCGCTGCGCGGCCGCGCGCTGGCGGGCGTCAAGGGCAACACCGGCGCGCGCATCTTCAGCACGTGCATGGAGCCCGAACTTATTTCCATCGCCGGCATCTACCGCACCGCGGAGCAGACGCTCCCGGCCGACGTGCTCGGCAAGACGGCCCAGGTGCGCCTGGCCGAAGAAAAACTGATCCTCGAGGCGCTGCGGCTCAAGTAACCGCGCCGGCATCGGGGACCCCAATCAAGCAGCGCAAGCTTCAACCTAATTACTGGACCAAAGAGCCATGGCAAAAATCATCGTTGTGACCTCCGGCAAGGGAGGCGTCGGCAAGACCACTACCAGCGCCAGCTTTGCCGCCGGCCTGGCCCTGCGCGGCCACAAGACTGCCGTGATCGACTTCGACGTCGGCCTGCGCAACCTCGACCTGATCATGGGTTGCGAGCGCCGCGTGGTGTATGACCTGATCAACGTGGTGCAGGGCGAAGCCAACCTGCGCCAGGCGCTGATCAAGGACAAGAAGTGCGAGAACCTGTTCATCCTGCCGGCCTCGCAGACGCGCGACAAGGACGCGCTCACCAAGGAAGGCGTGGAGAAGGTCATCAACGGCCTGATCGAGATGGACTTCGAGTACATCGTGTGCGATTCGCCCGCCGGCATCGAGTCGGGCGCGCTGATGGCGATGTACTTTGCCGATGAGGCCCTGATCGTCACCAATCCCGAAGTGTCGTCGGTGCGCGATTCGGACCGCATCCTTGGCATCCTGTCGTCCAAGACCAAACGCGCCAGCGAAGGCGGCGACCCGATCAAGGAGCACCTGCTGATCACGCGCTACAACCCCAAGCGCGTGCACGGCGGCGAGATGCTGTCGCTGACCGACATCCAGGAGATCCTGCGCATCAAGCTGATCGGCGTGGTGCCGGAATCCGAAGCCGTGCTGCACGCATCGAACCAGGGCACGCCCGCCATCCACCTGGAAGGCAGCGACGTGGCCGACGCCTATGGCGACGTGGTGGACCGCTTCCTCGGCAAGGACAAGCCGATGCGCTTCACCGACTACCAGAAGCCGGGGCTGTTCTCCCGCATCTTCGGCAACAAATAAACGGTCCGGAGGCTCATCCCAATGTCGATCCTTTCCTTCCTGCTGGGGGAGAAGAAAAAGTCCGCGTCGGTCGCCAAGGAGCGGCTGCAGATCATCCTCGCCCACGAGCGCACCGGCCATTCCGCCCCCGCCGACTACCTGCCCGCGCTGCAGCGCGAACTGGTGGCGGTGATTTCCAAGTACGTCAAGATCAGCGACCAGGACCTGCGCGTCAGCCTCGAACGCCAGGACAACCTGGAGGTGCTCGAAGTCAAGATCGAGATCCCGCAAGGCTGATCCCGGCCGGCCCGCGCGGCCGGTCTCCATCCCGTGCCGCGACAGGCCAGCACGCAGTGTCTGCGTGCTGGCCTGTCGTCTTTTGTGCCCCGCCCTGACCGCGCCAGCCCGGTGCCCGGGCCACGATGCGCGATTGCGCAACGCACCAAAACTGGAATATGTAGCGGCCAGACAACGGATTCGCACCAAAATCCTGCTTGAAAGCCGGGCCTGGCGGACATTTGTGTCCTTACTGCTTACGTTTTGTTAAATTTTCGCCGGCGTTTACACGAAACGTAGACCTCGTCCCTGCCGTGATCCGGCGGAGAACAGTACAAGACAGAAAAGGAGCACCATGAAGAAATCGGCCATCGTCCTCGCAGCCGGCAGCCTGTTGGCAGGTTCGGCATTCGCCCAGTCGTCCGTCACCCTGTACGGTATCGTTGACCAGAGCATCCGCTTCCAGACGAACTCGAGCGCCAACAACGACAACCTGTGGGAACTGACCAACGGCGCAGTGACCAACAGCCGCTGGGGTATCAAGGGCAGCGAAGCGCTGGGCAACAACCTGAAGGCGATCTTCCAGCTGGAAAACGGCTTCGACCCGGACACCGGCCGTGCCAACCAGAATGGCCGCCTGTTCGGCCGTCAAGCCTATGTGGGCCTGTCGGGCGACTTCGGCACCATCAAGCTGGGCCGCCAGTACACCGAAGGCTTTAATTTCTTCGGCGAATTCGATCCGCTGACCATCGGCAACTACACCAACAACGCCTGGCCGTTCTTCCTGACCAACTTCCGTAACGACAACGTCGTCAGCTACGGCGGCAAGTTCGGCGGCCTGGACGTTGGCGCCAGCTACGGCTTCGGCGAGCAGCCGGGCAGCATGAGCCAGAACCAGTACTGGGGCGCACGTGCCGCGTACACCTACGGTCCGTTCGGCATCGGCGGCGTGTACCAGGAAGTCCGCAACACCACCGGCCAGAAGCAGCAAATGTGGGGCGCTGCCGGTAAGTACTCGATCGGCCCGGCAAAGGTCTTCCTGGGCTACATCGGCGGCAAGGACCGCACCGGTTCGGTCGACGCTTCGCTGAACTTCACCGGCGGTCCGACGCAGAACCCGATCCCGGCAGGCGACTTCGCGTCTAACCCGCGCAAGGACACCATCGGCTACATCGGCATGACCTACCAGGCCACCCCGGCGCTGGCCCTGACCGGCGTGTTCTACGGCGACTACGTCGAGAACGTGAACGGCGTGAACGACAACAACGGCCGCCGCTACACCGGCGTGCTGCTGGCCGAGTACTCGCTGTCCAAGCGCACCCAGGTCTATGGCACCGTGGACTTCAACAAGGTCTCGGGCGGCACCATCACCGAAATGCCGGGCCGCAACAACCAGACCGGCGCTGCCGTCGGTATCCGCCACATCTTCTGATCGTTACCCGGTCAGCAGCCAATGGCGAAAGGCACCTTCGGGTGCCTTTTTTCATGGGCGCGCACCTGCCCTCATGTTTCCCTCATGCGGCAGCGCGCTCGATCCGCTCCAGCCGGTAGCCATGCGTGTAGACCGGCGTCAGCCGCAGCGCCTGCGACGCCTGCAGGCCGAGCTTGCTGCGCACGCGCGACACATGGGTATCGATGGTACGCGACAGCGACGAGATCTCGCGCCCCCAGACCGCGGCGGTGATATGGTCGCGCGTGACGATGCGGCCCTCGTTGCGGAACAGCAGCACGGCAAGATCGAACTCCTTGGGCGTCAGGCAGACGGGATGCCCGTTGCAGGTGGCTGTGCGCATGGCGCAGTCGAAAGCGTATTCGCCCAGCCGCAGCGGCGCGTGCGGCGACTGTACCGCGGGATAGGCGCGCCGCAGCAGGCATTCCACGCGGGCCGACAGTTCGGCGGGACGCACCGGCTTGACCATGTAGTCGTCGGCGCCGGCGGCGAGCGCGCCGATGATGTCCTGTTCGGCATCGCGCCCGCTGAGAAACATCACCGGCACACGCCGGTCGAGATGCGTGCGCACCCACGCCAGCACCTCGCGCCCGGACAGGTCCGGCATCGACCAGTCGAGCAGCAGCAGGTCGAAGCACGCATTGCGCAGCGCCAGCAGCAGCTTGCGGCTTTCCGTGAAGGTCACGCATTCATGCCCGCCGCTGGCGATGATCCGGCGGATCAGCGCGGCATCGGCGGGCGCGTCCTCTAGCGAAGCAATCTTCTTT
This sequence comes from Cupriavidus oxalaticus, assembly GCF_016894385.1. Classification (NCBI taxonomy): domain Bacteria; kingdom Pseudomonadati; phylum Pseudomonadota; class Betaproteobacteria; order Burkholderiales; family Burkholderiaceae; genus Cupriavidus; species Cupriavidus oxalaticus. Next base: position 49,695 of record NZ_CP069812.1, on the reverse strand, counting down.
CCCATCTGTGGTCTCCGGCGACGTTTGCCGGCCAGCGCAGCGCACCATGGCTGCCGGCCGTAGCGGGTCATTTAAGACCGCGCGACCGACGGGACGAATAGGAAAGACCTCAATTCAGGCTTTCAACAATCTTTTACTTCTTGCCTCGGCACCGTGCCCATAACATGGTGTCGCCGCGGCGCCGGACAGCCGGTGCCGGTGGCTCAGCCACGTTTGCGTTTGTGTTCCCGTTTGCATCCCTGCCCGCATTCTTTGCCGGTGGCACCGCCCCGGCAGGAGCCATGACCGTGAAGATTGCCTCGCTGCAGGCCGATCCGACCCTCGCCATCCGCATCGAACAAGCCCTGCGCCTGGACGGCCACCAGTGCCGGCGCTACCTCAACGGACGCGCGCTGCTGGGCGCGCTGCACGCCGAGCCGTTCGACCTGCTGATCCTCGATTGCGAAACGCCGGGAATCCCGGCGCTGGATGTGCTGGCGTGGGTGCGGCGCTCGCTGGGCCATGACCTGCCGGTGATGCTGACCGGCGGCTCGAATGCAGAGGACTTTGTCGCGGCCTGCTTTGCGCAGGGCGCCGACAGCTACCTGCCGGGACCGCCGCGGCTGGGCGAACTGGCCGCGCGCGTGCAGGCGCTGCTGCGGCGCGCGCGGCCGTCCAAGCAAGCCTGCGACGTGGCGCATGGCGCATTCCGCTTTGCCCCTTCGGAGCGGCGCGCCTGGGTGCATGGCAGGCCGGTGCCGCTGGCGCCGAAGGAGTTCGACCTGGCCGTGCTGCTGTTCCGCAATCTCGGCAGCGTGGTGCCGCGCCAGACCATGATCGACCAGGTCTGGCGCTATCACATCGAGCCGACCTCGCGCACGCTGGACAGCCACCTGTCGCGCGTGCGCACCAAGCTGTCGCTGTGGCCGCACAACGGCGTGCGGCTGTCTTCGGTCTATGGGCTCGGGTGCCGGCTCGATACCGCCTGAGCCGGCCTTCGCCATGTCATTCCGCCTTGATGCCGGCCTCCTTGACGATGCGCGCGTTCTCCGCGTATTCCTCGCGGATCGCCCTGGCAAATTGCGCCGCCGTGCCGCCGGTGGGCACTTCGCCGCCCTTGAGCAGCCGCTCGTGGACTTCCGGTCCGGCCAGTGCCTTGTTCAGCTCGGCATTCAGGCGGTCGATGATCGCCGCGGGGGTCTTGCCCGGCGCGAAGACGCCGAAGGTCGAAGTCATGTTGGCCTTGGGATAGCCGAGCTCGGCCAGCGTGGGCACCTGCGGCAGGCTCTCCAGCCGCCTGGGCGCGCCGACCGCCAGCGCGCGCAGGCGGCCGGCCTGCATATGCTGGGTCAGCGCCGGGCTGGCGTTGGTGCTCATCACCTCGAACTGGCCGCCAAGCGCGTCATTCATCTGCTGGCCGGCGCCCTTGTACGGGATCAGCGTGATGTCGGCCTTCGACTTCTGCCTGATCTGTTCCAGCACCACGTGGCCGACCGTGCCCAGGCCCGAGGTTGCCCAGCGCACCGAACCCGGCCTGGCGCGGGCCTGGCCGACCACGTCGGCAAAGCCCTTGCCGCTGAAGCCGTTGGTGGCGATCACCAGCACCGGCGAGTACATCACGCTCATCACCGGCGCCACGTCCTTCTGCGGGTCGTAGTTGACGTGGCCGACATGCGGGTTCAGCGTCAGCGGGCTGGTCGAGGCGAAGCCGAGCGTGTAGCCGTCCGGCGCTGCCTTGGCGACGGCATCGATGCCGATGCTGCCGCCGGCGCCGGCCTTGTTCTCGACCACCACCGAGGTGCCCATCTGCGCCGACAGGCGCTCGCCGAGCGCGCGCGCCACGGTGTCGCTGATGCCGCCGGTGGGATAGGCGACGATCAGGTGGATCGGGCGGCTGGGGTAGTTGTCTGCGGCGGCGACGGGCAGCGCGGCGGCGGCGAGCAGGCCGGCGGCAACGGTGGCTGCCAGCAGGGTCGGGCGGAACGGGAAGGCCATGGTGTCGGGAATACGGGGAGAGAGTCCGGGCGCGCCCTCGCCGGGCAGGGCTGCCGGCCGGCGCGCGCAAGCCGCTATCTTAGCCGATCGGTTGCGCGCTCAACGGTGCCTGGCGAACCACTCGGCGCACCACTCGACGAACCACTCAGCGCACCAGCGGGCGCTCCGGCACCCAGGAGACAAAGAGCTCGTTGGCGCGGTCATAGAGGCGCCAGACCGTGCCGCAGTCGCGGCAGGCAAAGGTCAGCATGCTGAACGGCACGCCCGCGGCGCTCTGGCTGACCAGCGGCGCGGTATTGCGCAGCGCCAGGCAGGCAGGCGGCTCGCGCCGGCGTGGGTCGGCAGCCAGTTCCAGGCAGCGCTCGCAGGCCGGCGTGGCGCTGGCCGGCGCCGGGACAGGCTGGGAGGTGACCGGAGTAGACGGAGGCAGCGGGGGCAACGGGGGCATCGTGGGCACGGCGGACTTCATGCCCGCCATGATGCCGCAAAATGCCGGCCGGCAGCGAATGCCGTTCAGTCAGCCACCGTCGTTCCCGCGTCAGGCGTGCGCGCGCTCGCGCAGGTCCGGCAAGAACACCGTCAACAGGCCCAGCAGCGGCAGATAGGCACAGTACTCATACACCGCGCGGATGCCGTGCGTGTCCGCCATCCCGCCCAGCACCGCGGCGCCGATGCCGCCCATGCCGAAGGCAAAGCCGAAGAACAGCCCCGACACCATGCCGACCTTGCCGGGAATCAGTTCCTGCGCGAACACCAGGATCGCCGAGAACGCCGACGCCAGGATAAAGCCGATGATGAAGGTCAGCACCGTGGTCCAGGCGAGGCCCACGTGCGGCAGCAGCAGCGTGAACGGCGCCACGCCCAGGATCGATGCCCAGATCACGCGCTTGCGCCCGATGCGGTCGCCGATCGGCCCGCCCAGGATGGTGCCCGCCGCCACCGCGAACAGGAACAGGAACAGGTGCAGTTGCGCGTTCTGCCGCGCCAGCCCGAAGCGCTCCATCAGGTAGAAGGTGTAGTACGAGGTCAGGCTGGCCATGTAGAAGTACTTGGAGAACACCAGCACCATCAGCACCAGCATCGCCCGCATCACCACGCGCGTGGGCACCGGGCTGGCCGCGGCGCCCGTGGCCTTGCGCTTGCGCGCGCCCTGCGCCAGCTGGCGCGCGTACCAGCCGCCGATGCGCCACAGCACCACGATGCCCACCAGCGCCGCCAGCGAGAACCACGCCAGGCTGGCCTGCTGGTGCACGATCAGCGCCGCCAGCAGCGGCCCCATGGCACTGCCACCGTTACCGCCGACCTGGAAGATCGACTGCGCCAGCCCGTGCTGGCCGCCCGACGCCATGCGCGCCACGCGCGACGACTCGGGATGGAAGATCGACGAGCCGGTGCCCACCAGCGCCGCCGCCACCAGCAGCACACCGTAGGTCGGCGCCACCGACAGCAGCAGGAGGCCACCCAGCGTGAAGGCCATCGCGACCGCCAGCGAATGCGGCTTGGGATGCTTGTCGGTGTACAGGCCCACCACCGGCTGCAGCAGCGAGGCGGTGACCTGGTACGTCATGGTCAGCAGTCCGATCTGCGTGAAGCTCAGGTTGAAGCCACCCTTGAGCATCGGGTAGATCGCCAGGATCAACGACTGGATCATGTCGTTGAGGAAGTGAGCGAAGCTGATCGCCGACAGCACGCGGAAGCCGGTGCGTTCGGCCTGCGCGGGCGTGGCGGAGATGCTGGAAGCTGTGGCGCCGGTCGGCGCGGAGTCGATGGTTGTGCTCATTGGCGGCTCTCGACAAACGGAACGCGGCCAGCGGGGGCGCCGGCCAGTCAGGACTGAGAGCCTGGATGCTAGCTGGCGCCCCGGCGCCTGTCCTGCGAGAATAGGTCCGCAACCTTGGAGAAAAGGACATGCCGCGCCCGCCCCGTGCTTCCGACACCGCCACAGCGGGCGACACCTACAGCAATCCGCCGCGCTACGTCCGCTACGACCGCAGCCCGATGCCGGTCGCCGCAATGGCCGCCGACTACCTGCCTGGCGAAGTGACGAAGCGGCACCAGCACCCGCATGCGCAGCTGATCCACGCGGTGCACGGCGTCATGGTGGTGGCCACCGACGAAGGCCAGTGGATCGTGCCGCCCACGCGCGGCATGTGGATGCCGGGCGGCACCATGCACTGGATCCGCATGGTCGGCCACGTGCAGATGCGCACCGCTTATATCCGCCCGGATGCCGCGCCGGGCCTGCCGCAGCGCTGCACCGTGCTCGGCATCTCGCCGCTGCTGCGCGAGCTGATCCTGGCCGCGATCGACATCCCGCTGCCCTATGAACCGGATACGCGCGATGCGCGCCTGATGCGGCTGCTGCTCGATGAAGTCCTGCTGGTGCCATCGCTGCCGCTGCACCTGCCGCGCCCGGCTGACGCGGGCCTGCGGCAGATCTGCGACGCGATCGTGGATGCGCCCGACACCGCGCTGACCCTGGCGGACTGGGGCGAAAGGCTGGGGGTGGATCCCAAGACCATCCAGCGCCGCTTCGCACGCGAGACCGGCATGACCTTCGGGCAATGGCGCCAGCAGGCGCGGCTGCTGGCGGCGCTGGAAAAGCTGGCCGCGGGCAGCAAGGTGGTCGACGTGGCGCTGGACCTGGGCTACGACAGCCCGAGCGCGTTCGCGACGATGTTCAGGCGGCAGTTCGGCGTGCCGCCGAGCGCGTTCTTCCGGTAGGCGCTTGCCAGCCGCTGGGTTCTCAACGCCCCAGATACCGCTCCACCAACCGCGTCCAGTACGCCGCCCCCACCGTCAGGTTCTCGTCGTTGAAGTCGTAGCCCGCGTTATGCAGCAGCGGCTGGTTGGCGCCGTTGCCCAGCCGCACGAAGCAGCCCGGACGCTGCTGCAGGTAATACGCAAAGTCCTCGCTGCCCGTGATGCGCGCGGCCTGCGACACCACCTTGTCGGCGCCGACCAGTTCCTCCGCCACCTGGCGCGCGAACTCGGTCTCGCGCTCGCTGTTCACCAGCACCGGATAACCGCGCACGTAGTCGATCTCCGCCACCGCGCCGTAGCCCTCGGCTTGCGACATCGCCAGCTGGCGGATGCGGTTTTCCAGCGACGCGCGCACATCGGGGTTGAACGAACGCACGCTGATTTCCATGCGCGCGCTGTCCGGGATCACATTGGGTGCGTGGCCGGCGTGCAGCGTGCCGATGCTCACCACCGCGGCCTCGTTCGGATCCACGAAGCGCGACACCACGGATTGCAGCGCCATCACCAGGCTTCCGGCCACCAGGATCGGATCGACCGACTGGTGCGGGCGCGCCGCGTGGCCGCCCTTCCCGCGGATGGTGATGGTGACGGTGTCGCAGGCGGCCATGAACGGGCCCGGGCGGAACAGGAAGGTGCCCTGCTCCACGCCAGGATGGTTGTGCAGGCCGAAGATCGCGTCGCACGGGAAACGTTCGAACAGCCCGTCGGCCAGCATGCGCTCGGCGCCGCCGCCCGCGCCGATTTCCTCGGCCGGCTGGAAGATCAGGTGGACAGTCCCATCGAAGTTGCGCGTACGCGCCAGCTGCCGTGCCGCGCCGAGCAGGATCGCGGTGTGGCCGTCGTGGCCGCAGGCGTGCATGCGGCCTGCATTGGCGCTCGCGTAAGGCAGCCCGGTGCGCTCGTGGATCGGCAACGCGTCCATGTCGGCGCGAATGCCGATGCTGCGCGTGCCCTCGCCACACTGCAGCGTCCCGACCACGCCGGTCCCGCCCACGCCACGCGTGACCGCGAAGCCCCACGCTTCCAGCAGGCTGGCGACCAGGCCGGAGGTGCGGACCTCGTCAAAGGCAAGTTCGGGATTCTGGTGGATGTTGCGCCGGATCGCCTCGAGCTCGGCGCGGCTGTCCAGGGTGTCGGCCAGCCCGCAGTAGCGGCGCTTGAGTGTGGTACCGAGGTACGACTCGATCTCGGGGGCGTGCTCTGACATGACGTTTGCTCTCTGGCGAAACCTGTATAACCAGTATTTCACGCAGAAAACGCAAGCGAAATGCCAAGTGTGCGATTTTGTGTAAATCGATGCGATCCGGGCGTTTTCGCCACCGGAACCGTTGCGCGCACGGCACGCTTTGTATGGAAACCCAACGCTTTGTGTGAAAGCGTTTCGACGGGGAACCATCGAAACGCGCGTTTTTTACCGGCGTTGCAGCATCGCGCAACGCGCGGCAGCGTCACCTTGCCGGGTGACGCCGCGCCCTGCCCGGCTTGCGCCGGGACCGCGATCAGCGCTCGCCGTAGGCGACCACGCGCTGGCTCTGCACACCGAGCCCTTCCACGCCCAGGCGCATGGTGTCGCCCGCCTTCAGGAAGCGCGGCGGCTTGAAGCCCATGCCCACGCCCGGCGGCGTGCCGGTGGCGATCAGGTCGCCGGGCAGCAGCGTCATGAAGCGGCTGACATAGCTGACCACCGTCGCCACGTCAAAGACCATGGTCGCGGTGCTGCCCCGCTGCACGCGCTCGCCGTTGACCTCCAGCCACAGGCCCAGCGCCTGCGGGTCGGGCACTTCATCACGCGTCACCAGCCACGGGCCGACCGGGCAGAAGGTGTCGCAGCCCTTGCCCTTGTCCCAGGTGCCGCCGCGCTCGATCTGGAACTCGCGCTCCGACACGTCGTTGACCACGCAGTAGCCGGCCACGTGGTTCAGCGCCTCCTCGCGCGAGACATTGCGCGCGACGGTGCCGATGACCACGCCGAGCTCGACCTCCCAGTCGGACTTCTCGGAGCCGAACGGCAGCATCACGTCGTCGTCCGGGCCGTTCAGCGAGCTGTTGGCCTTCAGGAACACGATCGGCTCGGCCGGCAGCGGCATGCCGGCCTCGGCGGCGTGATCGGCATAGTTCAGGCCAATCGCCACGATCTTGCCGATACCCGTCCACGGCACGCCGAAACGCACACCATCGCGTGTGCCTTCGACCACGGGCAGCGCTGCCACGTCTACCTGCGCCAGCCGCGCCAGCGCCGCGGGCGCCAGCTCGTCCGGGCCGATCTCGCCCAATACGCCGCTCAGGTCGCGCACGCGGCCGTCTGCATCGATCACGCCAGGGCGCTCGGCGCCGGGATTGCCTACTCGAACCAGTTTCATCGTCGTTGCTTTCGTCAGGGATTGGCTAAGGGATTGGGGTAATGGATTGGGTGAGGGATTGCGTCAGGGATGATTCATGCGGACTGTTTCAGGCCGGCGTCGCGCGCCCCGGCTTCGGCCAGCGAGCGCGCCACCACGGCCAGCACCTCGGTCGCGGTGTTCTCGGAATGCCGGCGCAGCACCTGCGCCAGGTGCGGCCTGCCGGGCTCGCGCAGCGCGGCCATGATTTCCTCATGTTCCTCATGCGACTCCTGCCAGCGCAGGGTGTCGGCATTGGCGGCGCCGCGCGCGCGGTGCACCTTGCTCATCAGCGTGGCGTAGACGCCCGCCAGCACCGGGTTGGCGGCGCCGTCGATGATCAGCTGGTGGATCTCCTGGTTGATGCGGAAATAATCGGTGCGCCGACCCGCGGCATGCGCATCGATCATGGCCTGGTGGCGCCGCTCCAGCTTCGCCATGGCGGCGTCGCCGAGCCGCCGCGCCGCCAGTTCGCCGGCCAGCGCCTCCAGCCCGTGCAGGGTCTCGAAGGTGGCGCGCAACTCCTCCAGGTCCAGCGGCGCCACGCGGTAGCCGATGTACTGCCGGTGCAGCACCAGCCCCTCGGACACCAGCACCTTGAGCGCCTCGCGCAGCGGTGTCTTGGAAACGTCAAAGGCCTCGCAGAAGGCGCGTTCGTCGATGCGGGCGCCGGGCGGCAACTCGCCCTCTTCGATCATGGTGCGCAGCCGGGCAGCGATGCCCGCGGACATGCCAAGCGTGCGCAGGCGCGTGGTGGGGGAAAGCGTTTGTGTCACAGACGTCACCAGAATGGGGAAATGCACCATGAGAAGGCTATCACATCCCAAAATTGGGCATCTGCAACATCGTAAAATCAATAACTTACGAACGTTGTAATTACAGATTACGTATCTTATACTCCGGCCTGTTGCGCGACACCCATTAAAACCGCCCACCCGAAGGACCGAGACAAGGAGACGCCGCCATGCAAACGACAAGCCAGGCGACGGTGTTGACGGAGGCCAAGACCTCTGTGCGCTGGAAGATTTTTTTGATGATGCTGTTCCTCATCGCGATCAACTACATCGATCGCGCCTCGCTTTCGGTGGCCATGCCGCTGATCGCGAAGGAGTTCGACCTCAGTCCCACCATGCAGGGCCTGATCCTCAGTTCGTTCTTCTGGACCTACGCGCTGATGCAGGTGCCGGGCGGGATGCTGGCCGACAAGTACAAGCCGCGCATCGTGATTGCCTGCGCCACCGTGTTCTGGGGGCTCGCCCAGACCGTCGCGGCGTTCACCACCAATGCCATGTCGCTGATGCTGACCCGGCTCGGCCTGGGCGCCGCCGAAGCGCCGATCTACCCGGCCGGCGGCAAGCTCAATGCGATCTGGATGACGCAGAACGAGCGCGGCCGCGGCGCCACGCTGCTTGACGGCGGCGCGCCGCTGGGCGCGGCCCTGGGGGCGATCATCATCACGTGGCTGATCGCCTCGCTGGGTTCGTGGCGGCTGGCCTTTATCGTGGCCGGCGTGGGCACCGTGCTGGCCGGCATCCTGGCCTGGTACTACGTGCGCAATTCCCCGCGCGAGCACCGCGGCGTGAACGAGATGGAAGCGCGCTACATCGAGGAAGCGCTGGCCAACGAGCACCGCGCCGAACCGGCCAACCTGTCGGGCCGCTCGCTCGATTTCTTCAAGTACCGCTCGGTGTGGTGCATGGCGATCGGCTGGATGTGCTTCAACACCGTGTTCTACGGCCTGCTGACGTGGATGCCCAACTACCTGAACAAGGTGCACGGCTTCGACATCAAGCAGATGGGCGGCGCCAGCTTCATCATCTTCTTCAGCGGCTTCATCGGCGAACTGATCGGCGGCTGGATCGCCGACAAGTGGAAAGAGGCGGGCGGCCGTCCCAACGTGGTGATGCGCACGCTGTTCGGCATCGCCGCGGTGGTGGCCACCGCATCGATCTTCTCGGTGGCCTATGTCAGCGACCCGGTCATCGTGGTGGTGCTGCTGTCGTCCACGCTGTTCTTCCTGCGCTGGTGCGGCCTGTTCTGGTGCGTGCCGTCGATGCTCGGCACGCGCAACAAGGTCGGCTTCCTGGGCGGCGTGATGAACCTGGGCGGCAATATCGGCGGCATCACCGTGCCCATCATCGTCGGCATGATCGTGCAGTTCACCGGCTCGTACTTCCTGGCGCTGATGTTCTTCGCCGCTGCCGGCGTGGGGCTGCTGCTGGCCTCGACCGCGATCGACTACGAGACCAAGATCCCGGTCTGATCCTCGCGGATCGCTGCGATCACCAAATTCCAAGATGAACAGGGGCCGGCAACGTCCCGGCCCCCGCATCCACTCCTGAGACCACAACATGACCAAGCAAATCCGACTCGGCATGCTCACGCCGTCTTCCAACACGGCGCTCGAGCCCATCACCAGCGCGATGGTTGCCGGCCTGCCCAACGTCAGCGCGCATTTCTCGCGCTTTACCGTGACCGAGATCTCGCTGCGCGACCAGGCGCTGGGGCAGTTCAACCTCGACAAGATCCTGGCCGCCGCCAGCCTGCTGGCCGATGCGCGCGTCGACGTCATCGCCTGGAACGGCACCTCGTCCGGCTGGCTCGGCTTCGACAAGGACGAAGCGCTGTGCAGGCAGATCACCGAGGCGACCGGCATCCCGGCCACCACCTCGGTGCTGGCGCTCAACGAGATCCTGGAAAAGACCGGCGCGCGCAACTTCGGCCTGGCCACGCCGTACCTGGACGACGTGCAGCAGCGCATCATCGCCAACTACGAACGCAGCGGCTTTCACTGCGTGGCGGAAAGCCACCTCGACCTGCACGTGAACTACAGCTTTGCCGAAGTCGAGGCGGACACCATCCGCGAGATGGTGCGCGGCCTCGCGCAGCACGGACCGCAGGCGATCACCACGTTCTGCACCAACCTGCGTGCGGCACATCTGGCGGAAGAGCTTGAAGCCGAGACGGGGATTCCGCTGTACGACACCATTTCGACGGTGGTGTGGAAATCGCTGCGGCTGTGCGGTGTGGATACGCGCGAGCTGAAGGGGTGGGGGCGGTTGTTCAGCGAAGTGGAGTAGGCAGAAACCAGCCACCGCTTGTTGGCTCCCCGCTCCCGCACGCGGAAGAGGGGAGCCAACCATCGCACGGCGAGACGCTGTGCAAATCTGCAATCCCCCTCCGCCTACTGCTTCACCATCCTGGGCTGGGCGCGCATGCTGATGATGCCGCTGAGCGCGTACCCGTCGCTGCAGCAATACCTGTCGCGCGTGGCGGCGCGGCCCGCAGTCCAGGATGCGATGCGCGCCGAAGGGCTGGTGCGCGACTGAGCCGGCGCGGAGGTGACGCGGAGGTGGCGCGGGCAGGGCGCTGCTCAGCGCTGCGCGCCGAGCAGCGATTCGATCTTCGCCACCAGTTCCTTGTCCTGCGGCTTGGTGCGGCTGTCGTAGCTGGCCACCACCTTGCCGTCGCGGCCGATCAGGTACTTGTAGAAGTTCCACCTGGGCGCGGTGCCGGTCTGTTTGGCCAGCAGCGCATACATCGGATTGGCGTCGCTGCCGCGCACGTGCGACTTGCCCAGCATGGGGAACTTGACGCCGTAGGTGTTGTAGCAGAAGTCGGCAATCTGCTTCTCCGAGCCCGGTTCCTGCGAGAAATCGTTGGACGGGAATCCCAGCACCACCAGGCCGCGCGCATTGTATTTGGCGTGCAGCGCCTCGAGCCCTTCGTATTGCGGCGTGAAGCCGCAATAGCTGGCCGTGTTGACCACCAGCACCACCTTGCCGGCGTACTGGCACAGGTTCTGCGGCGCTTCGTCCTGCAGGCGCGGGAAGGTGAAGTTGAGCGATGCGGGGCAAGCGCCGGCCGGCGCTGCGGTCTTGTCGGCGGCGCGGGCAGGCGAGGGCAGCAGTGCCGACGCGGCAAACGCCACGGCAGCGAAGGCGAGGGGATGGGTAATCAGGGAACGACGGAACATGGCGACGGGCTCCAGGGTTCGGCTCGCTGTATCGGGTACGCGTAGTCTACGCCGATGACGGGCCCGCTGCCGCCCGCCGTTCAGTCCATCGCCAGCGTGGCCGCGTGCTCGGTGACGCTGCCGCGCAACTCCAGGTCCGGCATGCTGCGCACGACCAGCAGCGCCAGCACCGACGCCGCCGCGCCGACCGCAAAGATCAGGTGGAAGCCCGACTCGACGCCACCGGCCAGCACGTGCCGAACCGCCGGCGACAGCTGCGCCAGCGCTTCGCTGCCATGGCGCAGCGCGCCCAGGTCGAGCGCCTGCGTCACACCGGAAGCCGCCAGCGCATGGCGGAATTCCAGCGTCAGCAGCGTGCCCGCCAGCGCACCGCCGAGCGCGCTGCCGAGCGAGCGCAGCACCAGCAGCGCGCCGGTGCCGGCGCCGGTATCGCGGCGCTCCAGCACGTTCTGCACGCTCATCAGCGTGGCCACCATGGTGATGCCCAGGCCCACGCCGGCCAGCGTCATCGCCATCAGCACAACAGCCAGCGGCACTGCCGGCGTCACCAGCGCCAGCGCGATCAAGCCGAGCGCAGCGGCGACATAGCCCGCCGTCAGGATGCCGCGCATGCGGCCCACGCGCGGCGCCACCCATGCCACGATAAAGTTGCCCGCCACCGTCGCCAGCAGGAACGGCATCACCAGCAGGCCGGAGGTCGAGGCATCGGCGCCGCGCACCAGCTGGAAGTGCAGCGGCAGCGCAAAGATGCACAGGAAGATATTGAGCGCCGACAGCGCCGATGCCGCCACGCCCATCACATAGGCGCGGTTGCCGAACAGCCGCGGCGGCAGCATCGGGTCGGCGGCGCGGCGCTCCTGCCACGCCAGCAGCGCCACCGCCACGGCCGCGGCGAGCAGCAGTGCGGCCATCTCAGGCGAGAGCCAGTCGTAGACATCGCCACCCCAGCTCATCGCCAGCAGGAAGGCGACGATGGCCACCGCCAGCAGCAGCGCGCCCAGCCAGTCGACGCGCGCGCGACCGCCGCGCGGCGGCAGCAGCGCCAGCCCGCGATAGCACATCGCCATCGCCAGCAGGCCCAGCGGCACATTGATCCAGAACAGCCAGCGCCACGACATGTGGTCCGACACCCAGCCGCCCACCAGCGGCCCCGCGATCGACGCCACCGCCCACACCGTGGCCAGGTAGCCCTGGTAGCGCCCGCGCTGGCGCGGCGCCACCACGTCGGCGATGGCCGCCTGCGCCAGCGACATCAGCCCGCCGCCGCCCACGCCCTGCAGCGCGCGGAACAGGATCAGCTGCCCGAGCGTCTGCGCCAGCGCGCACGCCACCGAGGCGCCGATGAACAGCGTGATCGCCACCATCAGCAGGCGGCGGCGCCCGAAGCTGTCGGACAGCTTGCCGTACAGCGGCGTGGTCACCGTCGACACGATCAGATACGCGGTCACGATCCACGACAGGTGGCCAAACCCGTTCAGGTCATTGGCGATGGCCGGCACCGCCGGGATCACCACGGTCTGGTCCAGCGCCGCCAGCAGGATGCACAGCACGATGCCGCCGATGACGCGCATGATGGCGCGATGGTCGTGGATGGGCGATGGAATGGCTTGGGCGGCGGGTACGGACGACGGCATTGCAGACACGGGTACGCGGCAACGTGCCGCGAGGCAAACATGGGGAGGGTGAATTGCCGGCCGGAAGGTCCGCCAGGAACGGCAGCGAAGCCGCAGCGGAGTGACCGTAATTCAGTAACCGCATAATTATATGCGGTAAGCGCATATCGCGCTCAGGGAGACCTCGGGGAGACCTCGGGGTCGTTTCGAACCCCTACGGTTTTCTCCCCTCTCCCGCCCGCGGGAGAGGGGCCGGGGGAGAGGGCCGGCGCATCAATTCCCCACCAGCCCAACGCATTGCCTAATGCCCGCCCCCATGGATGTAATGCTCCAGCTGCTCGATGATGAACTGCTGCTCGGAGATGATGTCCTTCACCAGGTCACCGATCGACAGCATGCCGACCAGCTCATCGTTCTCCATCACCGGCAGGTGGCGCAGCCGGTGCTTGGTCATCAGCGCCATGCATTCGTCGGTACTCTGGCCTGCGCCGACGTAGATCACCGAGGTGGTCATGATGTCGCGCACCAGCGTCTCGCGCGAGGTGCGCTGCATCAGGATCACCTTGCGCGCATAGTCGCGCTCGCTCAGGATGCCCTTGATGTCACCGTGCTCGATCACCAGCAGGGCCCCGATCCCTTTCTCGGCCATCAGCTGCAGCGCGGCATAGACCGTCGCCGTCGGCGGGATGCTGTAGATGGCCTGAGTCGGCTTGGATTCCAGAACCTGGCGTGCAGTTTTCATCACCAACTCCTCTTCCGTCGAGAAATCATGCGGCTGGCGCTACCTGCCTTGCGTCCAATGGACACAGAGTAGCAAAGGAATGCGCAGGCTTACAGGGTGACTTACGCGAATCTTTGCAAGCACTGTTGTGGCGCACCCACTACTGCCGGCGCGCCGCTTACTCCGTCATCAGGCGCACCTTCACCTTCTTGCCCTTCACCTTGCCCGCGTTGAGCCGCTTCACCGCCTCGCGGCCGATGCTGCGCTCCACCGCGATATAGGTCGACATCTCCAGCACGTTGATCTTGCCGACCTGCTCCTTGGCAAAGCCGGCCTCGCCGGTCAGCGCGCCCAGGATATCGCCGGGGCGGATCTTTTCCTTGCGGCCGCCCAGCATCTGCAGCGTCACCATCGGCGGCAGCAGCCGCTCGCTGCTCGCGGGCGTCAGCTCCGCCAGCGCATGCCATTCGAACTCGCCGCCGTGGTGCTGCTCGAGGTTACCCACGCGCCCCATCTCATCCATGCTGACCAGGCTGAACGCCCAGCCCTCCTGGTCGGCGCGGCCGGTACGGCCGATGCGGTGCACGTGCACCTCGGGGTCGGGCGTGATCTCGACATTGATCACTGCTTCCAGCTGGGCGATATCCAGCCCGCGCGCGGCCACGTCGGTGGCTACCAGCACCGAGCAACTGCGGTTGGCAAACTGCACCAGCACCTGGTCGCGATCGCGCTGCTCCAGGTCGCCATGCAGGGCCAGCGCCTGGTAGCCCTGCGCGCGCAGCAGTTCCACCAGCTCGCGGCAGCGCGCCTTGGTATTGCAGAACGCCAGCGTGCTGGCCGGGCGGAAATGGTCGAGCAGCCGCCCGACCGCGCCCAGGCGCTCGCCTTCCTCCACTTCATAGAAGCGCTGGCGGATGGTGGCGTTGTCGTGCGTGGCTTCCAGCTTCAGCGACTGCGGCTTGCGCAGGAATTTGTGGGCGAGCTTGTCGATGCCTTCGGGATACGTCGCCGAGAACAGCAGCGTCTGGCGTTCCTTCGGGCAGCGGCTGGCGATGTAGGCGATATCGTCGAAGAAGCCCATGTCGAGCATGCGGTCGGCTTCATCGAGCACCAGCGTATTGATCGCCGCCAGGTCCAGGCTGCCGCGATCGATGTGATCAAGAATGCGGCCCGGTGTACCCACCACGATATGCGCGCCGTGAATAAGACTGTCCACCTGCGGACGCATCGGCGAGCCGCCGCACAGCGCCAGCACCTTGATGTTCTCTTCGGCGCGCGCGAGGCGGCGGATTTCCTGCGTGACCTGGTCGGCCAGTTCGCGCGTGGGGCACAGCACCATCGCCTGCACGTCGAAGCGGCGCGGATCGAGCCGGTTCAGCAGCGCGAGCGCGAACGCCGCGGTCTTGCCGCTGCCGGTCTTGGCCTGCGCGACCAGGTCCTGGCCGGCCAGCGTGATCGGCAGGCTGGCCGCCTGGATCGGCGTCATCTCGTCATAGCCGAGCTGCGCCAGCGTGGCGAGCATGGCGGGCGACAGCGGCAGGGTGGAAAAAGCGGGGCCGGCTTGCGGCTGCGGGGGTGCTTGGACAGGGGTCGAGTTCATGCGGGATTATAGCGATCCGGCGTCAGGCATCCGCGTCGGCGGGCGGGGTCCAGCCCAGCCGCTCCAGCAACGCCTGTGCGGCGGCCGGCGCGCGTTCCTTGGCACCATTGATGAAGAAGACAAAGACCTCGCGCTTGCGTGCAGCGGGCTGGCGGTCGTCGAGCACCGGCAGGTCATCCGGCTGCACGCCCTGCGCCCACGACTGCGCGCGTTCGGCCCATTCATCGAGCGCCTTCGGACCGTAGCCGGTCTTCAGCTTCTCGCTGCTTTCCATCAGGCGCGCATAGACAAAATCCGCGGTCAGGTCCGCCATCGACGGGAATTTGGGCGAATCGGTGAATACCGTGGCAGCCTTGTACTTGCGCGCGAGTTTCAGGTAGTCCGGCGACATGAAGCTGTCGTGCCGCACGTCGAGCACGTGGCGCAGCTTCACGCCTTCCACGGCGGCCGGCAGCAATTGCAGGAAGGCCTCGAAGTCCTCCGCATCGAACTGCTTGGTCGGCGCGAACTGCCATACCAGCGGACCCAGCTTGGGACCCAGCTCGGCAATGCCGCTGTCGATAAAGCGTTCGATCGATTCGGCCGATTCCGCCAGCACGCGCCGGTTGGTGGCAAAGCGCGACGCCTTCACCGCGAACACGAAATCGTCCGGCGTTTCAGCGCGCCATTTGATGAATGACGATCGCTTCTGCGTACCGTGGTAGGTGCTGTTGATCTCGATCGCGCTGAGGTGCCGGCTGGCGTAGGCCAGTTCGCGCGCCTGCGGCAGTTTGGCCGGATAGAAATTGTCGCGCCATGGTGCGTAATTCCAGCCGCCGATGCCGACCCGGAACATGCCGGCGGACTTGCGCGGCGCTGCTGTCGGCGCAGGTGTGGACCTGGCCGCGGTGCGTGCTGCCATGGCGCGATCTCCGTGGACGCGAGAATCCAAGTCTAGCGGGAAACCGCGGCCAGCGGGGGCCATGCCGAATCGGGCAGGGCGCCGGAAACAAAGAAGCCGGAAGCAGGCTTGCGCCCGTTTCCGGCTGGTCCCCCGTTAACCGGGTCCGATCAGAAC
This sequence comes from Cupriavidus oxalaticus, assembly GCF_016894385.1. Taxonomy (NCBI): domain Bacteria; kingdom Pseudomonadati; phylum Pseudomonadota; class Betaproteobacteria; order Burkholderiales; family Burkholderiaceae; genus Cupriavidus; species Cupriavidus oxalaticus. Next base: position 33,613 of record NZ_CP069812.1, on the reverse strand, counting down.
GACAGGTTCTGGATCACATCGGCGGTATTGACATCGACCTGTTGCGACACCACCGCACCGCTGTTGCTGGTGGCCTGCACGCTGTACTTGCCGCCCGCGGCGCCATCAGGCTGCAGCGGGATCGGCAGCGCGGCCTGGTAGTTGCCGATCACCGGCGCCGCCACCGGCAGCGCGGGCTCGGTCAGGTACAGGCTATAGGCACCGGTATCGGTGGCCGCGGCGGTCGCCGCGATCTCGAAGGTGCCGCCGTTGACCAGTTGCAGCGCGCGCAGCGTCGCTTCGGCCGAGGCCGGCGTAACCGTGCCGGACACGCGGCGATACGTGGAAGCCGGCAAGGTCATCGGCGAGGCCGAATTCGAGATCGCCGTGCTGCCGCCCGCCACCACCGGCACGCCGCGCACGATGCCCGTGGCGCGGGCATTGGCTGCGCCCGGCACCACCACCACGTCGACCGCGCCGGCGGTGCTGCTCTGCTCGATCGGCGACAGCGTGAAGTGGCCATTGGCATCGGCCACCGTGGCCTTCACCACCACGCCGTTGCGCTCGGCATGGACGCGCGCGCCCGGAGACGAAGCGACCACGCCGGTGACCGCGCCGCTGACCACCGTCGGGATCGCCGTCACCACCGGCTTCAGGCCATAGGTGCCGTTGCCGCGCGTCACCACCGACTTGCAGGCATCGAAGTCCAGCACCAGGTCGGTCAGCGTGCCGGATGCCACCGTGAACGGCCGGTTGATCTTGATGCCGGACTGCACCGCGCTCGGCGTATCCAGCGACTGCTCGGTGCCGCCGGTGGGCACCACCGAGTTGGCCAGCGCGCCCGCACCGCCCCCGCGGTTCGCATCGAGCACCAGCCGTACCTGCTGATAGTCGCCGGCCGGCAGCACGGTCTGGCCCAGCGTGGTCAGCACGCCGTTGGTCAGCGACAGCAGGTCGATCTTGCGCGCTGGCACCACGTCGATATCGACCCAGCCACCGGCGCCGGGCTCGGCGTTGGCGCTGCGGTGCACCCGCACCTTGTTGACGGTCACAAACACATTGTCATAGCCGCAGGCGGGTGCATCGGTCATCGAGACCTTCAGCGTTCCCTGGCCACCGGAATCATCGCCACCGCCGCCGCCACAGGCGGCCAGCGCGAGCGCGCCGCTCAGCGCAAGGATGCGCAGCGGCGTGGAAGAGTGTGAAAGGTTCAGCACGGTGTCTCTCCGCTTGTTGTTGTGGGGTGATCCGAGAATATGTTGCGAAATGCATAACCGGTGTAAGCCTTTGTAAAGCGTTGTAAAGAGGTTTCTCTGATTTCGTCGCGGATGTCCCGATCGTGCGCGATGTGGACGGGTTGCGCCGTCAACTCAGAAAACCAACGACATCTCGCATCGCTGCCTCAAGTCGGCGGCGGACGCTCCGTATACAGCGGGGTGGAAATCCCACAAACAAACGCCCCCAAACGATTCCCTACGAAGGAACTCCCCCAGATGTTCACTACCCTCCGCGCGCGGATCATGGCCCTGTGCGTGGCCATTGTCGTGGCCGCGCTCGCCATCAATACGGCGCTGAACCAGTTCGTCGCCAGCCGCCATAACGAAGACGCCATCGACAGCAGCCTGGCCGCCGTGCAGAGCGGCCACACCAGCGCCATCGCCGAGTGGGTGGCGTCGCACAGCCAGATGATCGATTCGCTGCAGGACGCCGTGCTGCAGCCCGAACCCGATGCTGCGCTAAAACAGATAGCCGACGCGGGCGGCTTTACCAACGTCTATGTCGGCTATGCCGACAAGACTGCAAAGTTTTCCAAGCCGGAAGGCATCCCGCCCGGCTACGACCCGACCGGCCGCCCGTGGTACAAGCAGGCCGCAGCGGCCGGCAAGCCGGTGGTCACGCCGCCCTATGTCGATGCCGGCACCGGCAAGCTGGTGGTGGCCTTCGCCGTGCCGGTGATCCGCGACGGCGGCGTCAAGGCCGTGGTCTCGGGCGACGTCGCCATGGACACCGTGGTCGCCAACGTCAAGGCGATCCATCCCACGCCGGCGAGCTTCGGCATGCTGGTCGCCAGGTCCGGGGAGATCGTCGCGCATACCGACGACAAGCTCACGCTCAAGCCCGTCACCGATCTCGTTCCCGCGCTGACCGCCGACAAGCTCGGCACGCTGGCCGGCGCGAAGACGCCGCTGCAGGTCGACATCGGCGGCAGCGCCAAGCTGCTCGGCGCGCGCGCCATCCCCGGCACCGACTGGCTGGTCATCGTCGCGCTCGACCAGGCCGAGGCCACCGCCGGCATGCGCTCGGCGCTGGTCGCCTCGGTGATCGCGCTGGTGCTGATCGCGGGCGTTGCCGCCATCGTGGTGTGGGTCGTGGCGACCCTGTCGCTGCGCGGCCTCGGCACCGTGCGCGACGCCATGGACGCCATCGGCTCCGGCGGCGGCGACCTGACCCAGCGCCTGCCCGCGCACGGCAACGACGAAGTCGCGCAGATCGCGCGCGCCTTCAACACCTTTGCCGACAAGCTCTGCACCACCATGCGCCAGATCCGCGACGCCAGCGAATCCGTGCGCGCCGCGTCCGACGAGATCGCCGCCGGCAATATCGACCTGTCGCGCCGCACCGAATCCGCCGCCGCCAGCCTGGAGCAGACCGCGGCGTCGATGGAAGAGATCACCGCCACCGTCAGCCAGTCGGCCAGCTCGGCGCAGCATGCCAACCAGTCGGTCAGCACCGCCTCGCGCGTGGCCGCCGACGGCGGCATGGTGATCGGCGAAGTCATCGCCACCATGGGCCAGATCGAGACCGCCTCGGTGAAGGTCTCCGACATCATCGGCGTGATCGAAGGCATTGCCTTCCAGACCAATATCCTGGCGCTGAACGCCGCGGTGGAAGCCGCGCGTGCGGGCGACCAGGGGCGGGGCTTTGCCGTGGTGGCCGGCGAAGTGCGCGCGCTGGCCCAGCGCAGCGCGCAGGCGGCCAGGGAGATCAAGACGCTGATCGAGTCCACGGTGGGCAGTGTCACCTCCGGCTCGGGCCAGGTCCGGCGCGCCGGCGAGACGATGGACGAGATCGTCAGCAATGTGTCGAAGGTGACGGGAATTATCAACGAGATCACTCACGCATCGATGGAACAGACACGCGGCATTCAAGAGGTGAATAAGGCGGTCAGCCAGCTCGATGAGATGGTGCAGCAGAATGCGGCGCTGGTGGAGCAGTCGACGGCGGCGGCGGCGGCGCTGCAGACGCAGGCGGGGAGCTTGGCAGTGGCGGTGGGTCAGTTCAGGTTGGGGTGAGGTACCGTAACGGCGTACACAGCGGCCGGGGGGATCGCCACATCACTTGTGGCGATCCGCCCTGGCGTACAATCCGGACATCCTTCGCGCCTATCCACCGCGCCACGCCGGCGCGCATGGCTTATCTCCGTGAGCCTCGATTTCGACACCCTGGAACGTCTGCGCCAAAGCCATCCGGCATGGCGACTGCTGCGCTCCGACAATGCGAGCCTGGTCGCAGCCTTCCTTCAACGCACGTTCGTCGAACCCAACCGGCGCTCGATCGGGCAGTCCGACCTGGCCGAAGCCCTCGAAGACGAACTGTTCGCCTTGCGTGAACGGCTCGGCCAGGAAGCCTTTCCCCGGCCAGCCCTCGACTACCTGAACGACTGGGCAGCCAACGAGAAGGGCTGGCTGCGCAAGTTCTACCGGCAGGGCTCGGACGAACCGCAGTTCGACCTGACGCCGGCCACCGAGAAAGCCATCGCCTGGCTCAGTTCGCTGGCAGAGCGCAGCTTCGTTGGCACCGAGTCGCGCCTGCTGACGCTGTTCGACCTGCTCAAGCAGATGCATGAAGGCACGCAGACCGACCCGCAGGCGCGCATGGCGGAACTGAACCGGCGGCGCGACGAACTGGACGCGGAGATCGCACGCGTCGCAGGGGGCGACCTCGCCCTCCTTGACGACACGGCCCTGAAGGACCGTTTCCAGCAATTCGTCTCGCTGGCGCGCGAGCTACTGACCGATTTCCGCGAGGTGGAAGACAACTTCCGTGCGCTGGATCGCCGCGTGCGCGAACGCATCGCATTATGGGAAGGCTCCAAAGGCGCGCTGCTCGAAGACATCATGGGCGAGCGCGACGCCATCTCCGATTCCGACCAGGGCCGCAGCTTCCGCGCGTTCTGGGATTTCCTGATGAGCAGCCGCCGCCAGGAAGAGCTTTCCACGCTGCTCGAACACGTGCTGGCGCTCCCGCCCGTCTCGGAACTCAACCCCGACACGCGCCTGCGCCGCGTGCACTATGACTGGCTGGAGGCAGGCGAGCACACGCAGCGCACCGTGGCGCAGCTGTCGCAGCAGCTACGGCGCTTCCTCGATGACAAGGCCTGGCTGGAAAACCGCCGCATCATGGATATCCTGCGCGGCATCGAGGCCCGGGCACTTGCCGTACGCGATACCCCGCCGCCAGGCATCGTGATGTCCGTGGCAGACACTGCTGCCGATATCGAGCTGCCGATGGAGCGCCCGCTGTTCGTGCCGGCCGTCAAGCCGCGCATCGCCGATACCGACCTCGAAGCCGGCGATGCCGAGGTCGACGCCGACGCCTTGTTCTCGCAGGTCGTCGTCGACAAGGCTGAGCTGGCGGGCTATGTCCGGCAGGCGCTGCAAGGCCGCGCGCAGGTCACGCTGCAGGAACTGTGCAGCCTGCGGCCGTTGCGGCACGGCCTGGCGGAGCTGGTCGCCTACCTGCAACTGGCCGGCGATACGTTCAGCACCGTGGTCGACGAAAGCGCGACCGACTCGGTCAGCTGGACAGTGCAGACACCCGATGCCGGCACGCTGGTGCGACAGGCCCGGCTGCCCAGAGTCATTTTTGTCCGATGAACATGACGCCAGATCAAGACCCCGATGACACGCCGCGGCCCGCCTGCGCCGGCGCACCGCCCGACCTCGCCTTGTCGGCGCTGGTGGTGCCCCTGCTGAAGGGCGTGCTCTACCGCGAAGCGGATGCCGCCCTCTGGCATGCGTTGCTCGGCCTGCAACCCACGGTACGGGACTATGTGGCCGTCCTGGGGCTCGAGCTTGTGCTCGACGACGCCGAGGGCTATGCATTCCTGCGCTCGCAACCGGACAGCGAGGACGACAGCACCGCGCGCCCGCCGCGCCTGATCGCACGGCGCCAGCTGTCGTTCCCGGTCAGCCTGACGCTGGCGCTGTTGCGCAAGAAGCTGGCCGAGTTCGACGCCACCGGCGGCGACACCCGGCTGGTGCTGACGCTGGACGAGATCGCGGAACTGCTGCGCGTGTTCCTGCCGGCCGGCACCAACGAGGCCAGGCTGATCGACCAGATCGAGCTGCACGTGAACAAGATCGTGGAGCTGGGATTCCTGCGCCGGCTGAAAGCGGAGGCCGGCGCCCGCGCCGGCGGGCAGGCCGGGTTCGAGGTGCGCCGCATCCTGAAGGCCTTTATCGATGCGCAGTGGCTGTCCGAGTTCGATGCGCGGCTGGCCGCCTACCAGTACCAGTTGAGCGGCCAGCCCGCCACCCCTGCCGCCGGGCCGAACGGAGGGGCTGCCAATGCCTGAGCCGCAGAACCTGAGCCTCGACTTTGCCGACGACGACACGCTGTCCGGCTTCCGGCTGTCCCGGCTGGAAGTCTTCAACTGGGGCACCTTCGACAAGCGTGTCTGGGTCATCCGCCCCGAAGGCCGCAACGGGCTGCTGACCGGCGACATCGGTTCCGGCAAGTCGACGCTGGTCGACGCCGTGACCACGCTGCTCGTCCCCGCCCAGCGCATCGCCTACAACAAGGCTGCCGGCGCCGAGAGCCGCGAACGGACCTTGCGCAGCTACGTGCTGGGCCACTACAAGTCGGAGCGCAATGAAGTCACCGGCACCGCCCGGCCCGTGGCGCTGCGCGACCACAACAGCTACTCCGTCATCCTTGGCGTGTTCCACAACGCCGGCTACGACCAGACCGTGACGCTGGCGCAGGTCTTCTGGATGAAGGACGCGACCGGCCAGCCCGCGCGCTTCTATGTCGGCGCGGAGCAGGACCTGTCCATCGCCGGCGACTTCGCTCACTTCGGCACGGACATCGCCGCGCTGCGCAAGAAGCTGCGTGGACTGAAAGCTGAGCTGTTCGACGGGTTCAACCCCTACGGCGCCTGGTTCCGCCGCCGCTTCGGCATCGAGAACGACCAGGCGCTCGAACTGTTCCACCAGACCGTGTCGATGAAGTCAGTCGGCAACCTGACCGACTTCGTGCGCAGCCACATGCTGGAGCCGTTCGACGTGGCGCCGCGCATCGGGGCGCTGCTCGGGCACTTCGACGACCTCGACCGCGCGCATGAAGCGGTGCTCAAGGCCAAGCGCCAGGAAGCGATGCTCACGCCGCTGGTTGCGGATTGCGAGCGCCACGCCGAACTGGTCGCCGCATCCGAGCAACTGCGCGCCTGCCGCGAGGCATTGCGCCCTTACTTCGCGCAGCTCAAGCTGGGCCTGCTCGACAAGCGCATTGCCGGCCTGACCGAGGAATGGGAGCGCCAGGACACGCACGTGCGCCGCCTGCAGGAGCGCCGCGAGGCCCAGCGCAACGACGAAGCCGAACTGCGCCGCCATATCGCCGAGAACGGCGGCGACCGCATCGGCCGGCTCGCCGAGGAAATCCGCGCGCAGGCCGACGAGAGCGCGAAGCGCCGGCACAAGGCCGAACGCTATGGCGAGCTGGTGCGCGCAGTCGGCGAGCTGCCGCCGCAGGACGAGCCGGCCTTCCTTGCGCTGAGAGCGCGTTTCGCCACGCTGGCGGAGGCAGCAAAATCGCGCGAAGCCGCGCTGGAGAACGACCTGACCGAGCACGGCGTCACGCTGCGCCAGGGCAAGGCCGACCATGATGCGCTGCGCGAGGAAATCCGCAGCCTGAAAGCGCGCCGCAGCAATATCCCGGCCGCCCAGATCGCCATGCGCAGCGCCATGTGCGAGGCCCTGTCGCTGCCCGAAGACGACATGCCGTTTGCCGGTGAGCTGCTGCAGGTCCGCGACGACGAGCGTGACTGGGAAGGCGCCGCGGAACGGCTGCTGCACAACTTCGGCCTGTCGCTGCTGGTGCCCGATGCGCGCTACCCCGAAATTTCGGCATGGGTCGACCGCACGCACCTGAAGGGCCGGCTGGTCTATTTCCGCGTGCGCGAGGGCGCCAGGACGGACGGCGCGGCACTGCATCGCGATTCGCTCGCGCGCAAGCTCGCCATCAAGCCCGATTCCCCGTTCTACGGCTGGCTCGAGCGCGAGGTAGCGGCGCGCTTCGACGTGGCGTGCTGCGCGACGCATGAGCAGTTCCGCCGCGAAACCCGCGCGGTCACGCGCGCCGGCCAGGTCAAGATGCCCGGCGAGCGGCATGAGAAGGACGACCGCCACCGCCTGGACGATCGCAGCCGCTACGTGCTGGGATGGAGCAACGCCGCCAAGATCGCCGCGCTGGAAAACGATGCGCGCGTGCTGCAAACCCGGCTGACGGAACGGTTCGCGCTGATGGGCGGGCTGGCGAAGGAACGCGACGCATTGCGGGAGCAGCTCACGGCCCTGTCGCAGCTCGACATCTTTGCGGACTACGAAGAACTCGACTGGCAGGCGCCGGCGCGCGAGGCGGCGCGCCTGGCTGAAGAGAAACGCCAGCTCGAATCAGCCTCCGACGTGCTCCGGCAGCTGACGGACCGGCTCGGCGAAGTGCAGGCAGCACTCGAAGAGACCGAGAAGCAGCTGGAGGATCACCGCGACAAGCGCTCCAAGGCGGAGGGCCGCAAGAGCGATACGCTGGCGTTGCGCGCCGAGACGCAGGCAACCCTGGATGAGTCAGCCGAGTCCGCCGTGGCCGTGCCGGCCGAGACCATCGACGCCTTGCGCGCCGAGATACTGGGCCAGCACACCTTGACCGTCGAAGCGTGCGATGGCCGCGAGCGCGACATGCGCAACGCGCTGCAGGACCGGCTCGATGCGGAAAGCAAGCGGCTGGGCCGGCTCAGCGAGAGCATCGTGAAGGCCATGTCGGCCTACAAGGAAGCCTACAAGCTGGAAACCAGCGAGGTCGACGCCAGCGTGGCTGCCGGCTTCGAATACCGCAGCATGCTCGACAAGCTGCGCGCCGACGACCTGCCGCGCTTCGAAGCGCGCTTCAAGGAGCTGTTGAACGTCAACACCATCAACGAGATCGCCAACTTCAACGCACAGCTCGGCAAGGAGCAGCAGACCATCCGCGAACGCGTGGAGCGCATCAATGAATCGCTGACGCAGATCGACTACAACACCGGGCGCTACATCCGGCTGGAGGCACAGCTCACACCCGATGCCGAAATCCGCGATTTCCAGTCCGAGCTGCGCGCCTGCACCGAGGGCGCGCTGACCGGCTCCGAGGACAGCCAGTACTCCGAAGCCAAGTTCCTGCAGGTCAAGCGCATCATCGAACGCTTCCGCGGCCGCACCGGCCAGACCGACCAGGACCGGCGCTGGACCGCCAAGGTGACCGACGTGCGCAACTGGTTCGTCTTCGGGGCGAGCGAGCGCTGGCGCGAGGACGATGCCGAGCACGAGCACTACTCAGACTCCGGCGGCAAGTCAGGCGGCCAGAAGGAAAAGCTCGCCTACACCATCCTGGCCGCGAGCCTGGCCTACCAGTTCGGGCTGGAATGGGGCGCGGTGCGTTCGCGCTCGTTCCGCTTTGTCGTGATCGACGAAGCCTTCGGGCGCGGCTCGGACGAGTCGGCGCAATACGGATTGCGGCTGTTCGCCAAGCTCAACCTGCAACTGCTGATCGTGACGCCGCTGCAGAAGATCCACATCATCGAGCCGTATGTGTCCAGCGTCGCATTCGTGCAGAACGACGAAGGCCGCGCTTCCAAGGTGCGCAACCTGACCATCGACGAGTATCGCGCCGAGAAAGCCAGGCTGACCGCATGAACTGGAGCCGACCCGCCGACTTGCGCGCCCAGGTGCAAAGACTCTGGGACAAGGGCGACATCCTGCGTGCGCTCGTCAGCGCGGACCCGCAGGACGTGCTGTTTCCAAGGCGGCTGACGTTGCGCGCACCGTCGTCGGGCGAACTGACGGAGCGCTTCGAGGCGGCGCGCACCTGGATTGGCGAATTGCGGCAACTGCCGCATTGCCGGCTGGAAATGCGCGAATTCCGCCATCGCACGTTTGGCGCCAATGCGATGCCATGCGCCGCGTGGATCGACACACCGCAAGATGCCGTCGCACTGTTGGGCAAACGCCGGGAGGTGGAGCGCTTCGCCGCCATGGCAGCGGCCACGCGTGCCATGCAGCCGCTGCTGCTGCCCTGGCTGACGCAGCGCCCCTTGCGCGCGCTGGAGCTTCACGACGCCTGGGAAAGGCTCCTGGCCATCGTCGGCTGGCTGCAGCGGCATCCGAGGCCGGGCGTCTACCTGCGCCAGGTCGACCTTCCGGGCGTGCATACCAAGTTCCTCGAAGCGCATCGCGGCGTGCTGGCCGAACTGCTGGACCTGGCGCTGCAGCCAGACGCCATCGCCCCGCAGCACTCCGGCATCCACCAGTTCACCGCGCGCTATGGTTTTCTCGACAAACCGCTGCGCATTCGCTTCCGCATCCTCGACCGCAACAACCGCACGCTGCCGGGCAACGCGCCAACGCACGACGTCACCCTGGATGCCGACAGCTTCGCCGCGCTGGAACCCGGCGTCTCGCGCGTGTTCATCACGGAGAACGAAACCAACTTCCTGGCCTTCCCTGAGGTACCCGCCGGCCTGGTGATCTTTGGCGCGGGCTATGGCTTCAGCCTGCTCGCCGGCGCGCGCTGGCTGTCGGATTGCCGGCTCTGCTACTGGGGCGACATCGACACCCACGGCTTTGCCATCCTCAGCCAGTTGCGCGGCGTGTTCGGGCATGCCGAATCGCTGCTGATGGACCGCGAAACGTTGATGGCGTTCGAGGCGCAATGGGGGCTGGAAGACAGCCAGACGTTGCGGGAGCTGCCCGGGCTGAGCGCCGCCGAGCAGGCGCTCTATGACGACCTGCGGGACAACCGCATCCGCAAGAACCTGAGGCTGGAGCAGGAGCGCATCGGGTTCGATTGGGTTCGCGCCGCGGTCGGCAACATCGCGCGCGATTAGGCAGCGCGCTAGGCGGCGCTAGGCAGCGCTGGGCAGCGCTGGTTTTCTCCCCTCTGGCTCACCCTTCGGGCCGCACTCCGCCACCAGAAACGCTTGTATTCTGTGCGCCAACGCACGGAGCATCCGTTGCGCAGGCCGAGAATAGGAGTCCTTCGGCGCCATGGCGCACGGTAACCCGCTAACGCGGGGCAATTGCATGGCAAGGCTTCCTGGCCAACTGGCCGCCTGCATCGCGTTCAGCCTTCTGCTCACCACCGGTGCGCAGGCTTCGGATATTGCCTGCCATCATGCGCTGGCCCCGCAGGCCGCCCGCTGCGACGGCCAGTCGGCCGCAGAGAACGCGTGCAGGCGTGCGGACAGGCCGGCGAGTGGCGCCGCCCTGATCTGCGACTATACGATGCTCCGCGGCGCGTATGAACGCGTCTACGCCGAGCAGTTGCAGCGCTTGCGCACCGGAGAGATCGGGCCGGACGATATCGCTGCATGGCGAAGGCTGCGTGATGCCTGCACATCGGTGTCGTGCCTGGACCGGGTAATTGCCAACTGGCGCGACTACACGAGCCAGAAACGGGTTTCGCCCGCCGCCCAGGCGCCGCCGGAGCCCGACAAAGCCGCGCGCAATGCCAGGAAGACCAAGCCGGATGCTGCCAGGCAGACGGCTGAAGTACGGCAGCCTCCGCCTGTCGTGAAGGCGGTGTCGCGGGAGAAGCCGCAGGAGAAGCAGCGGGACACGCAGCCTGCCCCGGCGCGGGCCGCTTCCCCAGCCACGCCGCAACCGACGCCTGAGGCCAGGGTGCCTGCAGAAAGCCGGCAACAACCCGTCGCCCCTGTCGCGAAGAACCGGTCGCTCCCGGAGACCATCGCACCACCGGCGCCGCAACTTCCGCCCCAAGCGGTGACCCAGAGAGAACCCTCCAAGCGCCCCACTGCCCCGGCAGCGATCAATCAGCCGCCCCCCGGGGCCGCCACGCGTTGGACTCCCGTCTACCCCATAGAGGGATCCTTGCCAGGGAGATGGGAACCACTTGGCGCGCTGGCGTGGCTGACCCTGTGCGGTGCGTGCGTGGTCCGGTGGTACCGGAGGCGGCCGCTTGGATGGCTGCCGGATGCCGCGCGCCGGCGCGCACGGGCGCGGACCGCGACGCGGATCGTGCTGGTATCGGCGGGACTGATCGCCGTGAACAGCATCGTGCTGTTCTGGATCCTGGCGTAACGCCGGTCATGGCCTTGCGCCCAGGCCGGGATACCCCTGCCGTTCCGTGCGCGACCGCACCGAACATCCGCCACAGCGCCCCAGAATAGGAGCCCATCGACGCCCCCGCTTGCGCCGCCTCCCTCGGCTTGCCCCGGGGCGACAGCATGACAAGGCTTCCGGGCCATCTGGCCGTTTGCATCTCGATCAACCTTCTGCTCACCGCCGGTGCGCAGGCGTCGGATATCGCCTGCAAGAACGCGCTGCGTCACCCGGCCGCGCGCTGCGACGACCTGTTCGCCTCCGGTAACCCATGCAGGGAGAACCGGCAAGCAAGCGCCGCCACCCTGATCTGCGACTACGCGATGCTCTATCGCAATCACGAACGCATTCATGCACAGCAGCAGCGACTGCTGCGCGCCGGGGTAATCGGGCAGGACGAGGTCAGCGCATGGCGACGGCGCCGGGATGCCTGCACGTCGGTGGCATGCCTGGACAGCGTCTTTGCCAGCTGGCGCCCGCACAGGCACCGCAAGCCGGCGCCGCGCGCCACCGCGCCGCAAGCCAACGGGTCCGAGGTGCCTGTGCGCAACATTGCGAAGAACGAGCCGCAAGCGGCACCAGGGATGGTGCCCCAGCCAACGCGGCCGATCCGGCCGCAGCCCGATCCGCGGGTCATCGCGCCGCAGCCGCAGCCACAGCCGCAGCCTGGTCCCGTAGCCGAGTCGAAAACGCCTGAAGACCCCGTCCCCCGTGTCGCGATCGATCGTCCGCCCCCGGCTTCCATACCGCTGCGTACGTCGCGGCCTGGCACGCAGGCACCGCGGCAAACCGGATGGGAATCGCTTGGCACGCTGGCGTGGCTGGGCATGTGCAGCGCGGGCATTTGCTGCTGGTCCCGCAAGACGCGGGGGGAATGGCTGCCGGGCGCGCACCGCGTGCGCGAGCGCCTGCGCGGCGCATCGGCCATGGCGCTGACGGTCTGGGGGCTGTCGATGCTGAATGCCGTGCTGTTCCTGTGCATCCTGGCGACAGGAGCACCCGCCTCATGAGGCCAGGCCGCCGTCGCGCAATGTCATCCAATCCAACCCGCCCACTCACTCCGGCAACGGATACTTCCGGGCATTCACCTCCATCTTGGCGCGGATCGCGGCATCGAGGTCGACGCCCAGCGCCGTCACCAGCTGCGTCAGGTAGATGGTGATATCGGCCAGCTCCTGCTCCACATGCTCGCGCTTGTCCGTCGACATGACCTGGCGCGACTCATCCTCCGTCTGCCACTGGAAGATCTCGACCAGCTCGGCCACCTCCACGCTCAGCGCCATCGCCAGGTTCTTGGGGCTGTGGTACTTGCCCCAGTTGCGGGCCTCGCCGAAGGCGTAGGCGGCTTGCTGGAGGTTCTGGATATCGATCAGTGGCATGGCGGGATGGCGTTGGCGCTTCATGGTGCCCCAGCGACACCGGAGGCATCCGACAGCGGGGCGAAAGCCGCAATTTAAGCACGATCAGGCCCGCTCGACAGCCCGCCATGCCGGGCTTACGCTACACCGGTGCATCGATCGTCGCAGCGGAGGTCTCCATGCGCCCGACTCCCGGCCTGGCATTCGCCACCCTCGCCGGCACCGTTGCCTACCTGGCCCTCGCGATCGCAGGCTGGGGCGGCATCGGCGCCTTCTTTGCGCATCCCGCGCGCGTGGCCCTCGCCATCGTGCTGTTTGCACTGGCCGTGGCCGCACTGTTTTCCGGCGGCAACGTCAGCAGCGGCATGCGCGAAGACCGCGGCAACCGCTGGGTGCTGGGCGCGTTCGGCGCGCTCGGGCTGCTTGCGGCGTACCTGCCGGCCTATACCGACCGCACCGGCTTCTGGACGCTGGACGGCGATACCGCGCGCTGGATCGGCGTGGCCTTGTTTGCCGCCGGCGGCGTGCTGCGCTTGTGGCCGGTGTTCGTGCTCGGGCGCCGGTTCAGCGGGCTGGTGGCGATCCAGCCCGGGCACACGCTGGTGACGACCGGCATCTACGGCGTGATCCGGCATCCGAGCTACCTCGGGCTCATGGTCAGTTCGCTGGGGTGGGTACTCGGATTCCGCTCAGTAGTTGGGGTGCTGCTGACGCTGGCGATGTTGCCCGTGCTGGTCGCGCGGATCCGCGCGGAAGAGGCGTTGTTGCTGGATCAGTTTGGCGATGCGTATGCGGCGTACTGCGGGCGGACCTGGCGGATGGTGCCGGGGGTGTATTAGACAGCCAGCCCCCGTCGTGCAGCAGCGCAATGGCTCATTCACTGGCGACCCCCATCCACGTCCACACCACCAGCGCTTCGTCGGCGGGCGACAGCCCGAAGCGGACCATCGGCATCCCTTTCTGCCAGACGATGCCGGATTTGCTGGCCACCCACGCCGCCTGCGGATGCCCGGGCGGAAGCGAGGCGCGCCACATGCCGGACAAGGGAGTGGTCTCGCCCGAGCGCACCGTGACCGGAGCCCCCGTCTGCGTCGGCGGCGCGTTGACGCGGAAGCGCACGCCATCCAGCAGCCGGTTCCAGAGGGCAATGGCTTCCTCGTCGCTCAGCGATGCCGTGCCTGCGGCGCCGATACGATTGGCGGCCACCTTCGAGTACATCTTCGCGTTGATCCAGGCGGGGTGCAGCGTGGAGCGTTCCTTGCCGACTGCCTCCCATTCGAAATCGTGCGTGCCATCCGCACGGCGGACCAGAGATTCCTCGCCCTGCCAGACGCCGACCGTACGCTTGCCTTCCCGCAAGGTCGTCAGTTTTGGATAGCGGTGGCCAAGATCCTTCTTTTGCTGCGCGATCGAGGCCAGCAGTCCTACGTCATCGGCGTCGTCCACGGTCGCCAGCTTGTTGGAGTCCACCGAAAAGCTGACATCCGGAAAGCTTGGCAGACGGATGCCTGCGCCGAAGATTTCCTGGAATGTGCCGGATGCGTCCGCGACGAAGCCGTGGTCGATGCAGACGCCTGGGGCGGGTGGGATGTCGGCGTTGTCGCGTGCGCGGATGCCGGCCACCAGAGGGGCGAGCTCCTCGCCGCCATAGAACCATTCAAACAGCTGTGCGCCATTTGAGACGAAAGTCCTCGCCTTTTCAACTCCATATGTCCTGGCATTTTTGCTTTCAAACGATCGAACTTCGATGCTGTTGTGAATAGGTCCCGGCCCGAAATAGGAGATCTCTGCAGTCTTATTTGCCGCAAGCACTTTGTCGCGATACGCCTGCGCCATCTCCTTCAGTTCGCCAGCGGCTCCAATGTGCGCGACGATTTTTCCCGGAAACTCCTGGAAGCCCCACAGCACCCTGGCTTCGGCCGGGACTTCCATCACGTAGCGTCCAACGCATACCTGCTTGGTCTTGGCAAAGAGCGTTTGCAAACGCGGTGACAGTGCAGCGGGTTCCGACATGTTCTTCCCCGGATAGGTATGCGATTGGCAGGCCACGGCCAGCAACGCGGCCAAGCTTATGGTCAGCGCTCGGCGGATCATTGATCCCACCATTCGGCAGTGTTGGCGATCCTGATGATCGAATACAGGGTGCTGGCCAATACCAGGTGGTTCTTATAGCTGTCCTGATGCTCATAGCCAGTCTGGCGGAACAGCGTACCGCGCACGGCTTCGGCCGAGGCTGTGGCCGGCACCGTCTGATCGCCGGCGTCCTCCGGAGGATCCACGCGCAGCGTCAACGGCTGACCGCTCCTGGTGCGCACCACGATGCGGCCTTCGGCGTCCTCGCTCTCGAGCGTCCACATGAGTGGGTCGCCGTGCGGCGCCAGATCGGTAGTGTCCGCGCGCCAGGTCACACTGCCGTAGGCCTTCTGGTCACTGTCATGGCCATAGCTGGCATAAGTGGTGGGGTGATACAGGTCCTTGATGCTCTTGTGAAAGTCCAGTGCATCGGCAATCCGCAGTTTCGCCAATGCGTACGGATCCGCACGTTCATACTTCTTGTCGGCAGGATTGATCCACTCCGGATTCAGCAGCCGCCACCATGCCTGTGGATTGCGCCCATAGATGTCATAGACCGGATCGCCAACAGCCACCGGTGCCGATGGCTTGCTCACGCCCAGCGTCCGGTGCAGTTCCAGATCATCCCGGTACGCTTTCAATGGTTCGTCCGATACGATCGGCAAAGCCATTACCTGACGGTAGTCCCATGTTTGCAGACGCAACCAGCCGCGCGGATAGGAGGCGCTCGGCAAGAGCTCCAATGGCCCGGAGGCATTGGCAAACACGGCCGTCACTTCCTTGCCCGTTCTGCCCAGGACATCCCGGGTCAGTTCCCCGGACAGACTGGTCTGCGCCTCGAAGCCCGCGCGCACGCGCCTGTAGGCCGCTCCGGCCCCGAGTGCTGGCTGTACACCATGGTAGATCCCGAGAATCTTGTCCTTCGCGTTGCCGTATTCCGGATGCAGCAGCGCGCGCGCAACCAGTCCGCCCATGGAATGGGTGACCACGATCACCTTCTCGCACTTCCGCTTGTTGGCCTTGTACATGCCGATGATCTCGTCGATGCGCCTGGCAATCTTCCGCGCCGACATGCCGTTGCTTTGCAGCCAGTTGTAGCCCATCGCGTAGACCGGGTACCAGCAGTCCGACACGCGCAGGATATCGTCCTCGGTCAGCGCATCGCCGGCGCCGCCCCAGCAGGCGGGATCGACACCCAGCACCTTTACCTTCCTGCCCTGCTTCCAGGTTGGCGAGAGCTCTCTGGACGATGGCACCAACATGTCGTTCAGATGCCCCTCCAGCAGCTTGATCACGGTGCCGTACGTGTCGAACATGACTTCGCTCCATCCGCGCCAGCGCGCCTTCTGCGCGGCCGTGGATTCATGATCGCCGCGCCTGGCTTTCCATTCCTCGCCGGCCGGCGGCAACGGTGCGCTCATCAGCAAGCCGATATTGGGCAGTCCGTCCGGCACATTGCCGTGCCGCTGGTCGGAGTCCACCGTTTGCGCGCCGGTCATGTCGAACCTGCCGGCATCCTCGGTGATTTCATAACGGTCCACTTCGGTCTCGTCGGGATCGAAGTTCCGCTGCCGCTGGGCTGGAGAATCCTTGCGACGGGACAGGGTGTCGCGAAGGTCGTCGGGGCGCCATCCGATGTTGTCAGCGCGCCTGGTATCCGCCTGGCGCGTGCGGCTCATGCGCAAATTGCTGCCCATGATGCCCGGCAGAAAGATGATGGGAATCACCCTGTCAGGCGGCACCGGCAGTGTCACGCGCCGCTTGTCGGCCGAAGGTGTCAGGGCAATGGTGGCACCGGCACGCCCACCGATTTCCTCGCCGGTTTTCAGGTAGATGCGATCAGATTCCATGGAGCACTTCCCGCCGCGTAACAGGTGAGCTCCTTTATAACCAGCGCCCGCAGCGGCAGGGATCGGATTGCTCCGATTAGGTGGCAGGAATCGACGTCATCTCAACGGACGCTGCCGTGAATCAGAGAAAGCTCAATGGACGATCAAACCCGACGGGGCGGGGCCACTGGTACCAGCTTCGGGCCTTGCCGACCGGCACCCAGACTTCCTTCCCCTGCATCCGCCGTCGCACCGATAACGCCGGATTGAACTGATACCACCCTTGCTCAAAGCGCCTGAAGAGCATGCGGTTGTACGCGTAGTCGCGCTCCGCGCCGCGCTCCAGCAGCGCCTCGACCAGCCGACCTCGCCCTGGTGGCGCAGGAGCGAAAACAGCAGGCGGTTGGCGTCATCCATGCGGGCGCGGTAGAACTTGCCATGTGTCAGGCTCGCCAGCTTTTTGACCTGCGCTGCCCGGAAATCATCCCGGCCGATCGCCTCGACAACCTTGTGGTAAGCGCGAGGCCGGTGTATTCGAGGATCTTCATTGCCCGGTCGGGCCAATCGGGTTGCGGATAGAGCAGTTATTGTAGAGGATGGGGGCAGGCGTCAGGCGGCGAGCTGGCCAGCGGCAGCGTACCGCACTGCGTGAAGCCCGCAGGCAGGCGCGTTCGGGCAGGTATCATCGTGGCGGTCCGCCGTCCGCTGCGGAATGACTGCGATGGGACGCCCCCTTTTCCATGTCCGAACCTTCAAAGCTTGCTGAAATTCTCACCCTTGCCGAAATCCAGTCGCTGACCGACACCAAGACGTTCGCGCGTGGCAAGGCCTATTTCCACGACGGCGCAGTGTCCCGTCTTGAGGAACGCGAAGGCGCTGTTCGCGCCGGCGTACGTGGCACGCACCGTTACCAGGTCGAGCTCGCCGTCGCTGACACTGGTGAACTCGCCTACGCGTGCAACTGCCCGGTAGGCGACGCCGGCATCTTCTGCAAGCACGCCGTAGCCGTTGCACTCTCCTGGCTCGAAAACTCCGGCCAGGAAGTGTTCCATGCCGAAGAAGCCACTCAGGAGAAGCCGCGCAAGAAGCGAAAGACCTATGGGGAAGTGATTCGCGAATACGTAGCAACGCTGGACAAGGACACGCTTCAGGAACTGTTGCTGGAAGCTGCCGGACGTGACCTCACGTTGCGCGACAAGCTGCTGCTCGCCGCACGCTCGGCACAGGCATCCGATCTGCCCAGCATGAAAACCGCCGTGCGGCAGGCAACACGCATTTCCCGGCCGCTGGACTGGAGGGAAGCTGACGCATACGGCGACGGCCTGATGTCGCTGGCAAACATGTTGCGCGAGAGGCTTGCAGGACCGCACGCGGCGCAAGTGGTCGAGCTGTCGGAACTGGCAATCGCCGGCGCGGAAAAGAGCCTCGAGCAGATTGATGATTCCAACGGCGGCGTGATGCCTGGCATCGTGGAATTGGCGTCTGTCCATCTCGAGGCATGCAAGCAGACCGGACCCGACCCCGTGAAGCTCGCGGAGCGACTGTTCCGCCTGCAGACAGAGGGGGCATGGGACACTTTCCACGATGTCTTGCCAATGTATGAGGAACCTCTCGGCAAGAGCGGATTGCAGCGCTATCGCCAGCTGGTGAGCGAGGCCTGGGAGATTTTGCCGGTGCTCGGTCCGAGCAACGAGTTTCACGCGTCACTCGACGCGCGGCGCATGAAGCTCGAGAACGCCATGCGAGCGCTGGCGGAGCTTGACGGCGACGCGGATGCACTGCTCCGCATCTACGCCCAGGACCTGTCAAGTCCATACCGCTTTCTGCTGATCGCAGAGCTTTGCGTGGAGCACGGTCGCCCGGACGACGGACTCGCCTGGGCGGAGCGCGGCCTCAAGGCGCCGAGCAGGCATGTCGACCCGCGGCTGCTCGACTTCTGTGTCGACGCTTATCTGCGTCGGGAAGAGTTCGACCAGGCCAACGCATTCGCATGGCGTCGTTTCGAGATGCGTCCGATGGCCGACGCGTTCCCCGCGTTGATGAAGGTCGCTACGGCTACCGGCAAGCATGACGACATCCGCGAGCAGGCACTCAAGCATATTTGGGCGCTAATCAACGAGGAGGAGTCGGCAGGAAAATCGGAGCGCTATGACTGGCAAACGCCTACGCGCACCGAACTGGTCAGGATCTTCCTCGCCGAGGACAAGAACGACGAGGCCTGGGACACATTCATCGGTGGCCCGGTCGCGACGCAGCTGTGGCGCCAGATGGCAGCTGTTCGTGGCAGGACGCATCCGCATGACGCGATTGCCCTCTATCATCGGCTGCTGCCGGTCGCCGCCGGAAGCGGTACGCGCAACGCGCGCTATGACGAGGCATTGGAAATCGTGCGCGCCATCGGCCGCCTGAGGGCAAAGCTGGGGGAGCGCACGAAGTTCACCAACGAACTGGAAGAGATTCGCGCGACCTATCGCGCGAAGCGCAACTTCATCAAGTTGCTGGCGACCTTGTCTTGAACTCCCCCGTAGGCTGACGGTGGTGGCAGAGGGGGAACGAGGACCAGTTTCGGTTTCTTGCGGGAGATTGGGGGTGATCGTGGGCAGGTTTTCCCGCTAGCGCGCCCTGTAGTGGCCGGGGCAGCTCCAACGACTGACGGCACTCACACCGGACAACTTCGTTCGCTACCCTGAAAGCGCGATGCCGCATGTAGGATGCACGTCAAACTCAAACAAGGACGCAACGGTTTCACTCGAAATGGATGAGCCATTCATAGACCGTATGCATCGCTATGGCCAGAAGTGGCACAAAGCATGACCAGCGAATGAATCTCGGCGCATGTCGCGACCAGATTCCGGTCATCGCCAAAAAGCAGCCTGAAAGCGCGAGCCCTGATGCAATGAGGTAGTGCCACTGCGATTGGTAGGCCCAGAGATTTGCCACTGGGCCCTCTGCGCCAAATGGATAGTGCTGAGGTGAATGCCATGCCGTCCAGGCATCAATCCCGATGATCGCGATCATACCGAGTAGCATCCCGGATGCTGCCCACTTAATACATGACCACAAGATCCATGTCTTTTGCATAGTAGATGAACTCACCAATAAAGCTGTCCATCGAGTTGGGCAACAACATGGCAGATTTGCTCTGCACTCATTCGCATGCTGTCTTCTCCTTCGGAGTGGCGCAACGGCTGACGCGCTCATTGCGTACCTCCATTGAGAAGTAAGTCGTTTTGATTGGTGATCGGGAGATTCTGATTTCTTGATTGAATGTTCCTGCAAACTGCGCGATACACAGCACAACCATCAACCACCAACATCTAGATTCCGACTGTGTTGACAGGTCTGCACGCATGCCTGGCAGCAACCCTTGCCCGCTGGCGCGAATTCCACTGCCGTGAAAGACGCCTGATGTCCGCCTGCGCGGGCAAAATGCGGCGCCGCGATGTCTGCCGCGAAAAAGCCTTAGCCCCCTTTCGGGGGGTGCCGTTCAGGCCGGAATGGCACATAGTTGCCCTCATGCATGCCGGCCAGCCTTTGCACATTCGCCTGGTCGCCGATACCCGCCCTCTCGCATTCGCGAGCGGGGCATGATCACGATGTGACGCGTTCGGCGCACATTGGCCCGGCTCCACGCGGTGAGCACGGGACTAGAGTGCGTGCTGCTTGTCGGGTTCGCTGCCCTCGACTAGCCTGCTATCGATGTCGACTCTTCGCTGCGCTGCGATACCCATCTGATGCCAGAACGCTCGACCACCCGCTATGGCAAGGCGCTGCAGCGCCTGCGCGCGGTCTTTTCCCCATTGAACCTGGCGGCGGCGGCGTGGCTGATAGCAACATGGGCGTTCGCGGCGTTCCAGCTCGTGAGCGAGCGGGACCGCCTGCTGCACGACGCCGCGAAGCGTACCCAAACCCAGGCCCAGGCGTTCGGCGCGTACTCGAAATCCAGCATCCTGCGGCTGTCCGAGTTCCTGCTGGACTTGCGGGCCAGCTGGCTGGCCGGCCAGCCGGGGTTCATCGAGATGGTGCGTGAGCGGCAGAACCTCGTGGTGGACCTGTCGTTCCAGGTGTCGGTGATCGACAAGCATGGCCTGCTCATCTACTCGTCCATCGCCGCGCCCACGCCCGGCCAGAAGGTCGACCTGAGCGAGCGCGAGCATTTCCGGGTCCATCAGAACGCGGGCGGGCGCGACATGCTGTTCATCAGCGACCCGGTGAAGGGCAAGGTCTCGCGCAAATGGTCGATCCAGTTCACGCGCCCCATCCTGCGCGCGGGCAGCTTCGACGGGGTCATCGTGGTCTCGGTCAGTCCGGAGCAGTTCGCCAGCTTTGCGCACACGTTCACTAACCGCGATGGCGAAGTGGCGTCGGTCATCAAGACTTCCGGCCAGGTCATTGCGCGCGTGCCGGCCCTGGAGGGCACGCTGGCCAGGGCGGCCAGCAACAGGCCGTACCTCGCCAGCGGGTCACCCGAGTCTGGTAGTTATCGGGCGGTGTCGGGCTCCGAAGGCGTGGAGCGGGTCTTCGGCTATTACCGATTGCCGGAGTTCGGCCTCAATTTTGTGGTAGGCGAGTCGGTCGGCCTGGTGCTGGCGCCCTACGAGGTCTATCGCCGCGTTGCCCTGGCTGGCGCCATGGCTTCCACGCTGCTGCTTGCCCTGCTGTACTACAGCCTGCGCCGCTCCATGGCGGAGCGACGGCGCCATATGGAGGAAATGCGGCTGGCTTCGCTGGTCTATTCGTCCAGCAGCGAGGCCATGGTGGTGACGTCACTCGATGGCACCATCATCGACGTGAATCCGGCCTTTGCCGCTGCCACCGGCTATACAGCCGAGGAGATCAGGGGCCGCTCGGGCTATAGCGTCAGCGGGGCAGGCAATGCGGCAGGGCTGGTCGAACGCCTGCGGGCCACCGTGGCAGCCAAGGGCAGGTGGAGCGGCGAATTCTCGATCCGCCGCAAGGACGGCAGCGAGTTTCCCGCCTACCTGACCGTGGATACCTACCTGGCCCACGCGTATGGCGAGCGCTGCCGCGTTGCGCTGATCCATGACATGACCGAGAAGCGCCAGGCGGAGGAAGTCATCCGGCACCAGGCGAATTTCGATGCGCTCACGGATCTTCCCAACCGCCGCCTGTTCTTCGACCGGCTGGAGCAGGAGATCGAGCGTTCGCGCGGCACGCAGGATGTGCTGGCGCTGCTGTTCATCGACCTGGATCGCTTCAAGGAGGTGAACGATACTCTCGGCCACGACCAGGGCGACCAGTTGCTGCTGGAGGCGGCGCGGCGCATTGCGGCATCGGTGCGCGCGTCGGATACCGTGGCGCGGCTGGCCGGCGACGAGTTCACCGTGATCCTGCCCGCGGTGGGCGATGCTGGCGTTGCCGGGGACATTGCCCAGGCGATCCTGGAGCGGATTGCCGCGCCTTACCACCTGGCCGGCGAGCTGGTGGTGGTGTCGGCCAGCATCGGCGTGGCCACCTGGCCCAAGGACGCTGACAACGCCGAGGCCCTGCTGGTGTGCGCCGACCAGGCGATGTTTGCCGCCAAGGATGAGGGCCGCAATCGCTGGAAGGTCTTCACCCAGGCGCTGCTGCAGGTGGAGAGGGAGCGCCTGCGCATCACCCAGGACCTGCGCACGGCGTTGGCGTCCGGGCAGTTCGCGCTGCACTACCAGCCCATTGTCGATCTGCGCACGGGCAAGGTCTGCAAGGCCGAGGCCCTGATCCGCTGGGACCATCCGGTGCGCGGGCCGATCCACCCGGCCGATTTCATTGCCGTCGCGGAGGAATCCGGCCTCATCATTGACATCGGCCGCTGGGTGCTGGCGCAAGCGCTGGACCAGCTTGCGCGCTGGCAGGTGCTGCTGGGCAAGGGCTTCCAGATCTCGGTCAACAAATCACCAGTGGAGTTCTGCGCGCCTGCGAGCGGGCCCGAGTCCTGGTCCAGCATGATCGAGAGCAGGAACGTGCCGGTGGGCAGCCTCGTCATCGAGATCACCGAAGGCTCGCTGATGGAGCAGAACGCCGATGTCATGGACCAGCTCTCCCGCTTCCAGGCAGCCGGCATCGAGATCGCGCTCGACGACTTCGGCACCGGCTACTCGTCCTTGTCGTACCTGCGGCGCCTGGACATTGACTACATCAAGATCGACCAGTCTTTCATCCGCTCGCTGACACGGGGGCCGGACGACGTGGCTTTGTGCCGCGCCATCATCGGCATGGCGCATGCGCTGCGCATCCGGGTGATTGCTGAGGGTGTCGAGACGGGGTCGCAGCGTGACATCCTGGTGGCGGCCGGGTGCGATTACGGGCAAGGGCACTTCTTTTGTCCGCCGGTGGAGGCTAGGGCGTTTGAGGCGTTTGTGAGTGCGGTGACTTGAGGCGGGCGGCGTCTTTCAGTAGGTTTCGGTGATTGGGGCCTGAGCTTGACTGGACACCGAAACATCAACTTGCAGCACAACCTCCAGGCCACAACTAGAACGGCGCGAGTCCAGCTCGCGCCGTTTTGCTGTCAGGCCTGCATTGCGCAGGCCTGTCCCTCGTCAAGCAAGCGCCTGCAGGCGATCAGCGCACCGGTCGATCTGCCGCTTGAGCGGCGAAATCAAAGCGTGCAGACCGATGCTGTCAGGGATGTCGCCGGCCTGCAGGTCCAGCAAGGTCAGGACGGACTGGAAGCCTGCGCTGACGCGCAGAAGATCGTCGCTGACTTCGAGGAAGTGGTCCTCGAGGGTGACGGCTTTGCTCGGTTGCGGTGGGACAGCCTTGTCGCGGCGGCGGAACTGGGCGCGGTCGACTTTGGCCAGGTTTTCGGCTAGCTGGGCTTGTTTTTGGGCGAGGGTGGGCTCTTGGGGAGCCGGGGTGGTGCTAGTCATTGCGACCTCCGGTACGTGAATCAAGGAGGCTCGTCGTCCGCTGTCAATCGGGTAGGCGAGCACGAAGCAGGGTTGACAGACCGGCACGTACCACCGGCGAGCCCGAAGGCTCCCCCGCCGCGGCTCGCCCATAAGGGCGTACGTAGGCGAAAGACGAGAGGATAGCGCTTCGCTGCTCGTCCGGGGTACGTGGGTCAGGCTGTCAAACCTGGTCGACCACTTGCGTGGTGACGGTGTCAGTTTCCAACAGCCCCCGTTGCGGAAGAATGCTGCGAACTCTCAAAAATCCGTCCGACCCTAGTCGGAATGAAGGCCCGATTGATCTGGGCGTAGCCAAGACATATCGAACATATCGACCTTCTCGATGCATCCGCCCCAATTCGTTCGCCCCTCGCGCTTAGGGCATATGCAGCATCGCCTCGGTCACAAAGTTTGACATAATTGCAACTTCACTAGACCCCGCAGAATGCGCCCCAAACCGCACTCAGCGTTCCTACCGGCCGAAAGGGACGCAAGGCTGGCGGCGCCTGGCTTCCAAGGGATGCCAAATTGCTAGACCGCGGAATGACAATGAGAATCAATTTCGGACGCGTTGGGTCAATGCCGTTATGGCAATTCAATAGATTGAGGGTAAGCAATGCTTGGACTGACTCTGCGAGAGGAGTTTCGAGGCAAGCGTCTCAAAGGGACAGCCATTGAGCTTTCCAACGACTCGCACACTGGCGCGACGCAAATAGCGGCGAAGCAGTTCCTGGAAATCACGTATCCCACTCATGACTTACTGAAGGGCATCGAGGCCGTTGGCCCTAACCAAGGGCAGCCATTGGTAGTAATCGGCGAGCGAGGCCTGCCTGAAGGCAGGGAAGCGGACGGTCTATCGCCTTGCCCAGAAGGGGGAGATTCCCGCTTTCAAGCTCGGTGGAACATGGCGCTTTCGCCGTTCCGAGCTGGACCGTTGGATCGCCGAGAGCATAAACGGGAAGAAGTCGGAGGCAGTGTGAACATGGGGCAAAACCACGCTTGGCGGCTCACTCGGTGGGCAGCTCATGACTCCGTCAAGTCGCTGGCGTCCAGCGACCACCAAGGGCAACTGACATGAGCTGCGCTAACCCTCTTCTTCTCTGCGACACCAGGAGTCACCAAATCTCTATCTTAAGGTCCGGTTCATGACGACAACTGAAAATCAAATTGAACGAGATTTGATTTCCAAGCTGGAAGATCTCAAGTACACCTACCGCCCCGATATCCGCGATCGAGCCGCTCTCGAAGCCAACTTTCGCGCGAAGTTCGAGGCGCTCAACCGGGTGCACCTGACCGACAGCGAGTTCCAGCGTCTGCTCGACAGCATCATTACGCCCGATGTCTACAACGCCGCCCAAACGCTGCGCAACATCAACAGCTTCGAGCGCGACGACGGCACGCCGCTGAACTACACCCTTGTCAACATCCGGGACTGGTGCAAGAACGACTTCGAGGTCGTCAATCAGCTGCGCATCAACACCGACTACGGCCACCACCGCTACGACGTGATGCTGCTGATCAACGGCGTGCCAGTGGTGCAGATCGAACTGAAGACGCTGGCCGTCAGCCCACGCCGGGCCATGCAGCAAATCGTCGATTACAAGAACGACCCCGGCAACGGCTACGGCAAGACGCTGCTGTGCCTCTTGCAGCTTTTCATCGTCAGCAACCGCAGCGACACTTGGTACTTCGCCAACAACAACGCGCGGCACTTCAGCTTCAACGCCGACGAACGCTTTCTGCCCGTCTACCAGTTCGCCAGCGAAGACAACAAGAAGATCACGCAACTGGACAACTTCGCCGAGAAGTTCCTCGCCAAGTGCACCTTGGGCCAGATGGTCAGCCGCTATATGGTGCTGGTGGCAAGCGAGCAGAAGCTCCTGATGATGCGGCCCTACCAAATCTATGCGGTTAAGGCCATCGTCGACTGCATCCACCAGAACTGCGGCAATGGTTACATCTGGCACACCACCGGCAGCGGCAAGACGCTCACCTCGTTCAAGGCATCCACCCTGCTCAAGGACAACCCGGACATCGATAAATGCCTGTTCGTGGTGGACCGCAAAGATCTGGACCGCCAGACCCGCGAGGAATTCAACCGCTTCCAAGAGGGTTGTGTCGAAGAGAACACCAATACCGAAACGCTGGTGCGGCGCCTGCTGTCCGACGACTACGCGGACAAGGTGATCGTCACCACAATCCAGAAGCTAGGCCTGGCGCTCGACGGCACCAACAAGCGCAACTACAAGGAGCGTCTGGAACCCCTGCGCAACCAACGCATGGTGTTCATCTTTGACGAATGCCACCGCTCGCAATTCGGCGAGAACCACAAGGCCATCAAGGAATTTTTCCCCAACGCCCAGTTGTTCGGCTTCACCGGCACGCCGATCTTTGAGCAGAACGCCAGCTATCAGCAGATCGAAGGTCAGCAGGCCAGTTACCGCACCACCGACGATCTGTTCCAGCGCTGTCTGCACCAGTACACCATCACCCACGCCATTGAAGATCGCAACGTCTTGCGCTTCCATGTGGACTACTTCAAGCCCGAGGGCAAGAACCCGCCCAAGCCCGGCGAAGGCTTGGCCAAGGCCAAGGTCATCGAGACCATCCTCGCCAAACACGATGCCGCCACCAACGGGCGCAAATTCAATTCTGTGCTGGCCACCGCCAGCATCAACGATGCCATTGAGTATTTCGAGGCGTTCAAGACCCTCCAGGCCAAGAAGCAGGAAGAAGACGACGCCTTCCTACCGCTGAACCTTGCTTGCGTGTTCTCCCCGCCCGCCGAGGGCAACAAGGACGTGCAGCAGATTCAGGAAGATCTGCCGCAGGAGAAGGAAGACAACCAAAAGGACCCAGAAGGCAAGAAGGCTGCGCTCAAGGCCATCATTGACGATTACAACGCCCGCTTTGGCACCAACCATCGCATCGGCGAGTTCGACCTCTACTACCAGGACGTGCAAAAGCGCATCAAAGATCAGCAATACCCCAACCCCGATCTGCCGCACGCGCAGAAGATCGACATCACCATCGTGGTGGACATGCTGCTCACCGGCTTCGACTCCAAGTACCTGAACACCCTGTATGTAGACAAGAACCTCAAGCACCACGGCTTGATCCAGGCCTTTTCGCGCACCAACCGCGTGCTGAACGACAGCAAGCCCTATGGCAACATCCTCGACTTCCGCCAACAGCAGAAGCCGGTGGAAGATGCCATTGCGCTCTTCTCCGGTGAGAAAATCGACAACCCGCGCGAAATCTGGTTGGTGGACCCGGCACCCAAGGTCATCGACAACCTACAAACGGCCACGCAGAAGCTGGCCGACTTCATGCAATCGCAGGGCCTGGCCAACGCGCCGGAAGACGTGGCCAATCTCAAGGGCGATGCCGCGCGCAGTCAGTTCGTCAATCTGTTCAAGGAAGTGCAGCGCCTCAAAACCCAGCTGGACCAATACACGGACCTGAGCGAGGAGCAGAAGACGCAGATTACTCAGATCGCGCCACCAGAGCGCTTGCAGGGCTTCAAAGGGGTGTATCTGGAAACGGCCAAGCAGCTCAAGGAGCAGCAGGACACGCAAGGCGACCAAGCCCCGCCTGAGGTGCAGCAGCTCGACTTCGAGTTTGTACTCTTTGCCTCTGCGGTGATCGACTACGACTACATCATGGGGCTGATCGCCCGCATGACGCAGCAAAAGCCCGGCAAGCTGACCATGAACCGCGAGCAGTTGATTGGCCTCATCCAGTCCGACGCCAAGTTCATCGACGAGCGCGAGGACATCGCCGAATACATCCGAAGCCTACCCGTGGGCGAAGCGCTGAGTGAGCCCGCCATCCGTGCCGGTTACGAGCGCTTCAAGATGGATAAGAAAAACCGCGAATTGAACCTAATCGCCACTCAGCACGGACTCGACGCTTCCGCGCTGCAAACCTTTGTCGACGACGTGCTGCGCCGCTGCGTCTTCGACGGCGAGGCGCTGAGCGAGTTGATGGCCCCGCTGGGCCTGGGCTGGAAGGCGCGCACGCAAAAAGAATTAGCGCTGGTAGAAGAGCTGACGCCGCTGCTGCACAAGCTCGCCCAGGGGCGCGAGATCTCGGGGCTGAGTGCGTATGAGCAATAAGGATGCGGGCGCGATGAGCGAACAGAAGAACGAGAAAAACGCGTTGGTGCCACGGTTGCGCTTCCCTCAGTTTCGGGAGGCAGGGGAGTGGCAAGAGAAAGAACTTGCAAAGTTTCTGACGGAAAGTCGAATCGAAGGTAGCGCTGGAGATATTGCAAAGAAAATCACTGTAAAACTTTGGGGTAAAGGCGTATTTGCAAAGCAGGAATCAATCAAAGGCAGCGAGAACACTAAATATTACAAGCGTCGAGCCGGGCAGTTCATTTACAGCAAGCTTGATTTCCTCAATCAAGCCTTTGGCATCGTGCCGGAGGAGCTTGACGGCTTAGAATCTACTGTTGATTTGCCCTGTTTTGACATTGGGGAAGAGTTAGACCCTGTATTTCTTCTTGAATATGTGAAGCGCGAGGATTTCTATAAAAAGAATGGAGAAATTGCGGACGGCGGGCGAAAGGCAAAGCGTATTCAGACTGAAGTCTTTCTGTCTTTTCCCATTGCGCTGCCTGCCCAGAAAGCGGAACAACAAAAAATTGCCGACTGCCTGTCTTCTCTCGACGAGCTGATCACGGCGGAAACCCAAATGCTGGACACCATCAAGGCCCACAAGAGTGGCCTGATGCAGCAACTTTTCCCCCGCGAAGGCGAAACTGTCCCTCGCTTGCGCTTTCCTGAGTTCCAGGATGCAGGGGAGTGGGAGGAGCACGATCTCGGCAGCAAGGTCACCAAAGTAGGAAGTGGAATCACCCCTGCTGGGGGCGAAAAAAATTACAAAAAGTCCGGTCGCCCCTTTGTTCGAAGCCAAAACGTTGGATGGGGACATCTACTGCTTGATGATGTTGCATTCATCGACGAAGAAACTCACCGAAGCTTTGCAGGAACCGAGATAAGCCAGTTCGACGTCCTTCTGAATATTACCGGCGCATCTATCGGGCGTAGCGCAGTTGCTGATTCTCGAATCGTTGGCGGCAACGTTAATCAGCATGTCTGCATAATTCGCACAACAGTTGAGCTAAGTCCGATATTTTTAAACCAGTTCCTGATCTCGCAATACGGTCAATGTCAGATTGATAGTTTTCAGGCTGGCGGAAATAGGCAGGGCCTAAATTTTGCGCAGGTTCGGTCTTTCTCCATTCCGCTTCCACCGGAAGTAGATGAACAGAAGAAAATTGCCGACCTCTTGTCTTCTCTCGACGATCTGATCGCTGCTCAAAGCCAGAAGATCGACGCCCTCATCTCCCACAAGAAGGGCCTGATGCAGCAGTTGTTCCCGGTGCTGGACGAGGTGCAGCCATGAAACCGGGCCAGTCCTTCGCCGACCTACCTGCGCTGGCGGCTCAACTACGGAACGAGCTGGAGAACAAGAAAACCATCTTGCTCTATGCCTACAACGGCACCGGCAAGACGCGGCTGTCCATGGCCTTCAAGGACATCGGCAAGCAAGGCGAGGAGGAAAAGCGCGACACGCTCTACTTCAACGCCTTCACCGAAGACCTGTTCCATTGGGACAACGATCTGGAAGGCGACAGCGACCGCAGGTTGACGCTCAACGCGGCCTCGCGATTTTTCGCCGGCCTGGCCGAGCTGGAGATGGACAACCGCATCCGCCCGTTGTTGCGGCGCTATGCGGACTTCGACTTCCGCATCGACACGCAGGAATGGGCGGTGCGCTTCTCGCGCACGGTGGACGGGCAGGTCGTCGACAACATCAAGGTGTCGCGCGGCGAGGAAAACATCTTTGTCTGGTGCTTCTTCCTTGCCGTCGTCGAGCTGGCCATGGACCCGGAGATCGAGGCTTACCGTTGGGTCAAGTACCTCTATATCGACGACCCGATTTCGTCGTTGGACGAGCACAACGCGATTGCCGTGGCCAACCACTTAGCGCAACTGCTCAAACGGCCAGAAAGCAAACTCAAGACCGTCCTTTCGACGCACCACACGCTGTTCTTCAATGTGCTGTGCAACGAGCTGGGCAAGGCCCGCAAGTATTTCGTCAACAAGAACGCAACAGGAAACGGCTACGTCTTGCGTGAGGAAACGGGCGACACACCGTTTTTCCACCACGTCGCCGCTTTGGCCGAGCTGTACCAGGCCGCGCAAGAAGATCGCCTGTTTACCCACCACTTCAATATGCTTCGCACCATTCTGGAAAAGACGGCGAGCTTTCACGGCCACAAGAACTTCTCGGTTTGCATCAAACAGGAAGACGATGACCCGGACGGCATCTTGCACACGCGCCTGATCAACATCCTGAGCCATGGAAATTATTCGCTCTACGAGCCCCAGCAGATGCTGGATGAGAACAAGGCCTATTTCAGGAAGATTCTGCATGACTTCCTGAATCGCTACCCCTTCAATCCCGAGATATTCCCTCAAGCTGTTGAGGTAACAGGCACACCATGACTGAATTCGAAAAGCAAAAACTGGGCAAGACCCTCTGGGCGATTGCCGATCAACTGCGCGGCGCGATGAACGCGGACGACTTCCGCGATTACATGCTTGCCTTCTTGTTCCTGCGCTATCTGTCGGACAACTACGAGGCCGCTGCGCAAAAAGAACTGGGGTCGGACTATCCCAAGTTGGCTGAGAGCGACCGCCGGGCGCCGCTGGCGGACTGGTATGCGCATAACGCCGACGACACCGCTGAGTTTGAAAAGCAAATGCGCCGCAAGGTG
This sequence comes from Cupriavidus oxalaticus, assembly GCF_016894385.1. Lineage (NCBI taxonomy): Bacteria > Pseudomonadati > Pseudomonadota > Betaproteobacteria > Burkholderiales > Burkholderiaceae > Cupriavidus > Cupriavidus oxalaticus. The sequence goes on along the minus strand of NZ_CP069812.1, from coordinate 3,325 downwards.
CACTATGTGATCCGGCCAGAATACCTATGGACCAGTATTGCGGAAAAAGCCCGCACCCAGGACAATGAGCTGCTGCACGCCCTGCAAAACGGCTTCGCTTACATCGAGAACGAATCCTTCGCCAGTACCTTCCGGGGCCTATTCTCTGAGATCAATCTGGCTTCGGACAAGCTCGGCAAGACCTACCCCGAGCGCAATGCTCGGTTGTGCAAGATAATCGCCGAGATTGCCAAAGGGCTGACGCAGTTTTCCACCAACAGCGACACCTTGGGCGATGCCTATGAATACCTGATCGGCGAGTTCGCCGCAGGCTCCGGCAAGAAGGCTGGCGAGTTCTACACGCCGCAGCCGATTTCCAGCATCCTCTCGGCCATCGTCACGCTGGACGGGCAGGAGCCGGCAACGGGCCGGCGCCCACACATGGACAGCGTGCTGGATTTTGCCTGCGGCTCAGGGTCGCTGTTGCTCAACGTGCGCCACCGCATGGGGCCGCATGGCATCGGCAAGATCTTCGGCCAGGAAAAGAACATCACCACCTACAACCTGGCGCGCATGAACATGCTGCTGCACGGAGTCAAGGATTCGGAGTTCGAGATTTTCCACGGCGACACACTGCTCAACGAGTGGGACATACTGCGGGAAAGCAACCCGGCCAAGATGCCGAAGTTCGACGCCGTGGTGGCCAATCCGCCCTTCAGCTATCGCTGGGAACCGACCGATGCGCTGGGCGAGGATGTGCGCTTCAAGAATTACGGCCTGGCGCCCAAGTCCGCGGCGGATTTCGCGTTCCTGCTGCACGGCTTCCACTTCCTGAAGCAAGACGGGGTGATGGCCATCATCCTGCCGCACGGCGTGCTGTTCCGTGGCGGTGCCGAGGCGCGCATCCGCACCAAGCTGCTCAAGGATGGCCACATTGACACGGTGATTGGCCTGCCGGCCAACCTGTTCTTCTCCACCGGTATTCCGGTATGCATTCTGGTGCTGAAGAAGTGCAAGAAGCCCGACGACGTGTTGTTCATCAACGCCGCCGAGCACTTCGAGAAAGGCAAGCGGCAGAACCAGTTGCTGCCCGAGCATATCGACAAGATCATCGACACCTACCAGTACCGCAAGGAAGAGGCGCGTTATTCGCGGCGCGTGTCTCTGGATGTCATTGAGAAGGAACACGACTTCAACCTGAACATCTCGCGCTATGTCAGCACCGCAGAGGCAGAGGAAGAAATCGATCTCAAGACGGTCCATTCAGAACTGGTTTTGTTGGATCAAAAAATCAAGACGGCTACCGAGCGGCATAACGAATTCCTCAAGGAGTTAGGACTGCCTTTGGTACCTCATGGCACGCCGATTTCATCGCCGAAATAGCGCGCAAGCTGAATGAATATGTGTCGCACGATTGGACGCATCGCACTACCGGACGCGCCCGAGTCCGAGCGCGGTAACGCGCATGCTGGGTGTCGAGTTGTAAATGTGTCGCTGCTGCTGACCTGAGGAGATTCCGCTATGAGCCGTGCTCATCTGCGGTTCCAGGTGGATTCGGCACCCTAAAGTCCAAATTCTTCTACCTAAACAAATTCGCCAGCGTCGAGGAACTACAGCAAGGCCTGGTCCAATACATTCACTACTACAATCACGATCGCATCAAACTCAAACTAAAAGGGCTGAGTCCCGTGAAGTACAGGACTCAGCCCTCTAAAGCCTAGCCAATCACTGTCCAACTTTCTGGGGTCAGTTCACGATAAGGGTTGGGTTTTTGGTAAATGGTGGAGTGCCCGGCCATCGAACGCACGCCCGGAAGTCCTCGACCTCAACTATGCAAACTGGGTCTGGCGCAGAGAGAAATAGCACTTGGCCCATACATCGAGAATTTTCAGTTTTGGTGACACCAGCTTTCACTAATCGTGTCCACAGTCTCACGAATTCTGTCACTCGACAACTTGGTTCGTGACTGTGCATCAAACATCAATATTCCGCGCCACCAACGCATTAGACTCAATAAAGTTCCTCCGCGGCTCCACCTCATCCCCCATAAGGGTGGTAAAGATCTGATCCGCCGCAATAGCATCCTCAATCTGCACCTTCAGCAGTCGCCGCTGCGTAACGTCCAGCGTCGTCTCAAACAGCTGCTCGGGGTTCATCTCGCCAAGACCCTTATAGCGCTGACGAGAAACTCCACGCTCAGCCTCAGCCAGCAGCCATTGCATGGCCCCGTGGAAGTCGTTGACAGTCTGATCGCGCAGCTTTTCGCCTTCGCCGCGCTGCACCTTGGTGCCCTCCGGCGTTAGGCCCTGGAAGGTCTTGGCCGCGTTAGACAGCGCAGCATAGTCAGCCCCATGAACAAAATCCGCATCCAAATGCGACAGCCGCACATTGCCGTGATGGCGGCGAGCGATCATGAGGCGATGCTTGTCAGTCTTTTCGTCGAACTGCGCGTACACGTCCGCAGTGCCGTCATCATTCACGGCAGCCCCAATCAACGTCTTGGCATGCATCTCCGCCAACTTAGCCTTCAGCGCCACCGCTGACGCCTCCGCCGCGGCGGCACTATCCAGATCCAGCGTCACCCCATCCGCAATCGCCCGCAGCGCGTCGGTATCCACAACCCGCGACAAGCGACCAATCACGCCTTCCGTCAGCTGATACTGCCGCGCCAGCTCGGTAAGCGCATCCCCACTGATTTCCGACCCATCCGGCCGCACCAACGACGCCTTCTCCATCGCCAGCTTCAACAGATAAGCATTCAGCTCGACATCATCCTTGATATACCGCTCTTCCTTGCCATGCTTGATCTTGTACAGCGGCGGCTGCGCGATATACACATACCCGCGCTCGATGATGTCTGGCATCTGACGATAGAAGAACGTCAGCAGCAGCGTGCGGATGTGCGAGCCGTCCACGTCCGCGTCAGTCATGATGATGATGCGGTGGTAGCGCAGCTTTTCCAGGTTGTAGTCGTCCTTGCCGATGCCGGTGCCCAGCGCGGTGATCAGCGTCAGCACTTCCTGGCTGGACAGCATCTTGTCGAAGCGGGCGCGCTCTACGTTCAGGATCTTGCCCTTGAGCGGCAGGATGGCCTGGAACTTACGGTCGCGGCCCTGCTTGGCGGAGCCGCCTGCGGAGTCGCCCTCCACCAGGAAGAGTTCGGACTGGGCGGGGTCTTTTTCCTGGCAGTCGGCCAGCTTGCCGGGCAGGCCCATGCCGTCCATCACGCCCTTGCGGCGGGTCATTTCGCGGGCCTTGCGGGCGGCTTCGCGGGCGCGGGCGGCGTCTACGATCTTGCCGCAGATGGTCTTGGCGTCGATGGGCGTTTCCAGCAGGAAGTCGGTCA